>CANQIA010000005.1 GCA_947624015.1 uncultured Clostridia bacterium | reverse complement strand
AATCGGAAAAGTGTACCTTTTCGGATTTCCGATTTCAACTCAAAAATAGAGGTGATCCTATGACTATGATAAACTTTAAAGAAAAATATGAACAGTTATTTTCAGATAAAGCTAAGGCAGAAGCATTTGATAAAATAGCTGAAAACTATTATTTTTGTAATTTTGGAACAATGCGCAAAGCAGATTTGGATATATTAATGTTTTCATTATATATAGACAAAATATTGAATATTTCAGAAGAAGATGTTAATTCCTATAGCGATTATATATTGTCAAAATATCTTGGTATTACACAAAGCAAAGTAAGTAATTTAAAGGTATCAAAGGAATTAAAATACCCTTATGAAGGTTTTGATTGGCATAAGTCATTCTTTCGCTTATGTGAAAATATACGGTACGAAAAAGGGAAAATAAAATTGGATATTCGTGATAAGAATTTATATTATGAGATAAAAAATGCGATAGAAGTTAAAGGAGGTTATATAGATGTTCAACTAAATAGCAAATTGTTATGTGTTTCACCTGAATATTTTATAGATTTAATACTTGATATTTCTGAGGATGATGACGCAAGAAAAAAAGTAAGGGAACAAATTAAGAAAGAGTGCAAAAAAAATAATATTGATACGGAGTATTTTGAGCAAAAAGACATAGGTGATATATTAAAAGATAATGGTATTTTAATGCTCTGCAAGATACTTGAAAGCACTATTCCTGTTGTGGGGAATATAAAACTATCAAATGTAATAAAAATGGTAATTAATGTTATGAGAAAATAAAAAGGAGGAATCATAATGAAATTAAAAAGAATTGTTTCATCGGCAATAGCTTTGTTTTTGGTTGTGTCAAGCTATAGTGTAAGCTACGCCGATGAAATGCCAGAAAATATTTCGGAGAGAATATCGCAGGATACAGTTGTTTCCGATTCTGCGTTGTATATCGAACCTGAAGTGACAGAAAATGGGCTTGAATATAGGAATAACAAAGATATTTCTGATAACAAAGTCGTTGATTTGAATGCGTCTAATATTGTTACCTATGCTGTAGGTGGAGGTAATATTTATTTTAATACTGACACAAATACTGTTATATCTGCTGATAAGACGATAACAAGTGCTAATATTCCTACATACATAAGCGGAACAAGAGTAAGATACATAGGCGAAAGTGCTTTTATGGATTGTACTTCATTATCCTATGTTGCAATTCCTGATGGCTCTTGGCGTATAGAAAACAATGCCTTTGAGGGCTGTATAAATCTTACACAAATATATATTCCTGATAGTATTACAGGTATCGGTGGTTCTGCATTTAAAGATTGCAGCAGCCTTGAATCTATGTCTCTTGCTAATTTAAATTTAGGTGGCATTAGTTATAGCCTTTTTGAAAATTGCAGCAGCCTTAAAGATATAGATTTGCCTTATGGTATTAAATTCATAGGTGAAAAATCTTTTTATGGTTGTACAAGTCTTGATTATATATACGTTCCGTCGAGTGTGACAGAAATATATAACTACGCTTTCAGTGGCTGTTCATCTCTTACAAGCATAAACTTGGGCTATCTGTCAAATGTTGCATTAGACCCATGCGTTTTTAAAGATTGTACAGGTCTCAGAACTGTAACAATGCCTGATTGGTTAAGTAGCATAAGCTATAGCCTTTTTGAAAATTGTACAAGCCTTGAAAGTATTGATATACCTTATGGTACTAAGTTTATAGGTGATTCTGCCTTTAAGGGGTGTACAAGTCTTAACAAAGTGATAATTTCAAATAGTGTTACAAGATTGTATGATTCTTGCTTTGAAAATTGCGAAAGCCTTGAAACAGTTTCGTTGCCAGACAGTATTATACGCGTAGGGAATTATGATTTTTGTGGATGCAGTAATCTAAAAAATATAAATATGCCTGAGTTAATGGTTGATGGTGTAGGAACAGGTTTTTTTGAAAATTGTACAAATCTTAAAAGTATTGTTATACCTAGAGGTGTGACCCACATAGGAAATGAGGCTTTTTTTGGGTGTATGGCATTATCAAGTGTAATTTTACCGGAAGGGCTTAAAGAAATTAGAGATGATGCATTTGCCCATTGTTTTAATTTAAAAAATATTGATTTACCTCAAAGTCTTGAGAATATAGGTTCCTGCGCATTTTTTGCATGTCCTTTCAGTAGCATTACAATACCGCAAAATGTGAATTATATTGGCTTTAGAGCAATGTTTGGATTTTTTTATTCATCAGATGATGGGACCGAAATTATTGGGTGTTTAAAAGAAATAAATGTTGACAATAACAATATGTATTTTACTACTGATAACGGTATTCTATATAACAAAAATAAAACGGAAGTTATAATTTGTCCAAGTGAAAATAGAGTTGAGAACTGCATTTTACCTAATACAGTAACAGAAATAAGATCATATGCGTTTATGGGATGCAGAGGTTTAAAAAATATAGTTATACCAGAAAATGTAAATAAGATTGATGAAAATACATTTTCTGGCTGCTCAAATCTAGAAAAGATTTCTTTGTCAAGTAATATAATATCAATTGAAAGTTTTGCATTTAATGGATGTAAAAAATTGGAAATTATTGATATACCGAATAAAGTAACGACAATTAAGGATTCTTCATTTGGAGATTGCATTAGTCTTAAAGCAATTTCTATACCGAGCAGTGTAACATCAATAGATGAATATGCATTTTATAACTGCAATAAGGATAACCTTACCTTTTATGTAGAAAAAGGCTCCTACGCTGACACATGGGCTAAAGAACACGGCTGGAAGGCATCCTATGACATACCCACATATCAAAAAGGCGACATAAACAATGACGGTGTTATCGATTCAAGGGACAGCCTGAGATTATTTAAATACATAGCAGGCGATAATATTCAGGTGGATATTAACATTGGAGATTTGAATAATGACAATGTTTTAGACTCTAGGGACAGTTTAAGACTCTTTAAATATATAGCAGGCGATAATGTAGTTTTACAATAAATTTAAATATAAAATTTAATAAGGAGGAAAAATATTATGAATTTATTGAAAAAAATAACGGCATTGATATTATCATTAGTGCTGACTTGCAGCGTATCAGTGCTTGCGGCAGACGGCAAGTTTACCGTTACTGCATCAAGCGTAAGTGGTAAGGTAGGAGAAACTGTAGAGGTTAAAGTAAGTGTAAGCAATAATTCAGGTGTTGCATGTATAGAGGTTGAGAATCATTATGATCAAACAGCCCTTGAATATGCGGGATATGAGATTAAAAGCACAGACCCTGCAGTCAACTCAGCTCTTATGATAGACAGAGATCCTGCCGACGATATGGTCAAGTTCACATGGATAGCAGCGCATGTATATTCCAATAATGAGGATGTATACACTATTAAGTTTAAAATACTTAAAGAAGGTGTGTATACTGTAGAGCCAAGAATCATATCAATTCTTAATTATGACGAGGAATTTGTTCCTGCTGATTCAGTAAACGGCAGTGTTACGGGAATAAAAGAAATTACTACAACTACTACAACTACAACTACCACAACCACAACAAAGGCAGAGCCTACAACTCAACCTACAACAAAAGCACCTGCTTCACAGGCAACGACCAACGCTCCCGCAACTCAACCTACGATCAATGCTCCTGTTATTACAACAGAAGCTCAGACCGAGAATACAACGGCAGCTATTACTGAAACTTCATCAGAGACCACTACAAGAAGAACTACTTCCTCCGGCGGTGGCGGCGGTGGCGGCGGTACAATAAGACGTAAGGCTACCGTTACAACTAAGGAAGCTTTAACGGAAACCACAACGGCAACTAAGTCAGACAAGTCCTTAATAAAAGATATTTTAAACAAAGACGAAAAGACTACAAAAACCGAAACCAAGACCACAAAAGAGGATAATGCTATATCAAATGAGATAAGGGTTTCCATAGGAAGCAATATTATATCCGTAGGCAGCGACAAGTTTACAGTAGACGCTGCGCCTTACATACAGACCGAAAGCAGTTCTACACTTATTCCTCTGCGCTTTGCTGTAATTGCCATAAGCGGAGAAAGTGTTGAAAATGCCGACAACAGCTCTGTAATAGACTGGAATGCAGCTACAAAGACCGCAACGGTAAAGGCAAAGGACAAGACCGTTTCATTTACCGCAGGCAGTAATACCATGGTAATAGACGGAAAGCCTATGGCTATGGATAACGGCGTAAAGGCGGAAATAAAAGACGGCAGAATGTACATACCATTCAGAGCATTAGGCAACGCTCTGGGAGTAAAGGTAGACTGGGATGCCGACACTAAGACCGCTATATTCAAGGCATAACAGGTAGTTATAGATAAATTCCTTTTTTGAGCGATGGGAGACCATCGCTCAATTTTTGTCTTTACTGTAAACATTAAAAACGGTCGGTATTGTCAAGGGTGTTGATAAAATAGACACATAAAAAGGCAGTGAATAAATTCACTGCCTTTTATATTGCTTGTTAATTGTCGATCGTGTTTATATTTAAGATCAACCCTCAGCTAACTTCTTGTAGCCTGCAAGTCTTCTCTTAGCGTCTTCAGCGCACTTTTCGAATAATTCATCAGCTACATCGGGGAATGCCTTTGCAAGTGAAGCATATCTAACTTCGCCCTTTATGAATTCCTTAAAGTCTGCCGTAGGCTCCTTAGAGTCTAATGAGAATACTTCGTTCTCAGGATTGTATCTGTATAACTGCCAGTAACCGCAGTCAACAGCCTTCTTAGCTTCGGTATGGAAGTTAGTTCTTAAACCGTGGTTGATACATGGAGCATAAGCAATGATCAATGAAGGTCCGTGGTAAGCTTCTGCTTCCTTAAGAGCCTTTATCAACTGGTTCTTGTCAGCGCCCATACATACCTGAGCAACATATACATAACCATAGCTCTTAGCTATCATACCTAAGTCCTTCTTGCGTACTCTCTTACCTGCAGCAGCAAACTTTGCAATAGCAGCGGTAGGAGTAGCCTTAGAAGCCTGACCGCCTGTGTTAGAGTAAACTTCTGTATCGAATACGAATACGTTTACATCTTCGCCTGATGCGAGAACATGGTCAACGCCGCCAAAACCAATGTCGTATGCCCAACCGTCGCCACCGAATATCCACTGGCTCTTCTTAACGAGCATATCCTTGTGAGCAAGAACATACTTGCAGTTATCACAATCTGCGCCGGCTGCCTCGATAGCAGCTACCAAAGCGGCAGATGTTGCCTTGGACTCTTCGCCGTCGTTCATAGTGTCTAACCAAGCCTTTGCAGCAGCGCTTACATTAGGTCTGTCAGCCTCAGCAATAGCTGTTACCTTCTCGGCAAGTAATTCTCTCTGCTGCTTAACGCCTGTGTACATACCGTAACCAAACTCGGCATTATCCTCGAATAATGAGTTGCACCAAGCAGGTCCCTGACCCTTATCATTAGTTGTATAAGGAGTAGAAGGTGCGGAACCGCCCCAGATTGAAGAACAGCCTGTTGCGTTTGCAATATACATTCTGTCGCCGAATAACTGAGTTATAAGTCTTGCATAAGCTGTTTCTGCACAGCCGCCGCATGAGCCTGAGAATTCAAGTAAAGGCTGCTCGAACTGAGAACCCTTAACTGTGTACTTGTCTTCGGGATTTTCCTTATTTGGAAGAGCGATAGTGTAATCCCAAGCTTCTACCTGATCTCTTGCATCGTCGATAGGAACCATCTTAAGAGGATCGGACTTGCCTGCTAACGGACAGGATGCGATACAGTTGCCGCAGCCTGTACAGTCAAGGATACTAACCTGCATTACATACTTATAAGCAGCTTCTTTGCCCTTGCCCTGAACAGCCTTAACTGATGCGGGAGCCTTGGCAGCCTCTTCGTCAGTTAAAAGGAATGGTCTTATACAAGCGTGAGGACAAACGAATGCACACTGATTACACTGAATACAAGTAGAAGGATCCCATACGGGAACATTGATAGCGATACCTCTCTTCTCGTAAGCGGCAGTGCCGTGTTCGAATGTACCGTCTTCGATACCCTTGAATGCTGATACAGGAAGAGTGTCGCCCTTCTGAGCATTCATAACGTCAACTATATCGGTAATGAACTTAGGTCTGTCAGTAGCTGCTGCAGCCTCGTCAACTGCGTTAGCCCAGCTTGCGGGAACCTCTACCTTGTGGAAGCCCTCTGCGCCTCTGTCAACAGCCGCATAGTTCATGTTGACGATCTTTTCGCCCTTCTTGCCGTAGGACTTAACGATAAATTCCTTCATATATTTGATAGCGTCATCCTTGGGAATGATCTCAGTGATCATAAAGAAGGCTGACTGCAATACCATGTTAAACTTGCTTCCAAGACCGATCTCTTTACCGATCTCAACTGCGTTTATAGTATAGAAGTTGATATGCTTTTCTGCAAGGTCTCTCTTAACATTTGCAGGTAAGTGAGTGTCTAATTCCTCATCAGACCATATTGTGTTAAGAAGGAAGCTTCCGCCGTCCTTTAAGTTAGATGTCATATCATACTTATTCAAGTAGGACTGCTGATGACAAGCAACAAAGTCTGCCGTATCGATAAGGTAAGGAGAACGTATAGGCTTCTTACCGAATCTTAAGTGAGAATTAGTGATACCGCCTGACTTCTTTGAGTCATATGCGAAATAAGCCTGAGCATACATATCTGTATGGTCGCCTATGATCTTTATAGAGTTCTTGTTGGCGCCTACGGTACCGTCAGAGCCAAGACCCCAGAATAAGCAGTTGGAAGTACCTTCGGGAGTAACGTCAACAACAGGACCTCTCTTTAATGAAAGATTGGTTACATCGTCATCGATAGCCAATGTAAACGGATGCTTCGGAGTAGCTGATGCAAGATTGTCATAAACTGCAATAATGTCGGCAGGAGTAGTATCCTTTGAACCAAGACCAAATCTACCGCCGATGATAAGAGGCTTTCTGTCGCTGTTAAAGAAAGCTGTTGCAACATCCTGGTATAAAGGCTCAGCTAAAGAACCGGGTTCCTTAGTCCTGTCAAGAACAGCGATCTTAGTAGCTGTAGCAGGGATAGCCTCCAATAACTTGCTTGCTACAAAAGGTCTGTATAAGTGAACATTAACAACGCCGACCTTTTCGCCCTTAGCTGCAAGATAGTCGATAGTACCTATGATAGTATCGCAGATAGAACCCATAGCAACTATAACTCTGTCTGCATCAGGTGCGCCGTAGTAATTAAATGGCTTATAATCTCTGCCGGTAAGCTTGCTTATCTCTGCCATATATTCATCAACAACAGCAGGAACAGCCTCATAATAAGGATTGCAAGCCTCTCTTGCCTGGAAGAATATATCAGGATTCTGAGCAGTACCTCTTGTACATGGATGCTCAGGATTGAGAGCATGCTCCTTGAATTCCTTGACCTTATCCCAATCTACAAGCTTAGCCAGATCATCATAGTCAAGAACCTCGATCTTCTGGATCTCGTGAGAAGTTCTGAAACCATCAAAGAAATGAAGGAAAGGAACCTTAGACTTGATAGTGGAAAGATGAGCAACAGCGCCCAGATCCATAACTTCCTGTACAGAAGAAGAAGCAAGCATTGCAAAACCGGTCTGACGACAAGCCATAACGTCTGAATGATCGCCGAAAATGTTAAGTGCGTGGCTGGCTACACAACGTGCGCTAACGTGAAGAACACATGGAAGCAATTCGCCTGCAATTTTATACATATTGGGGATCATAAGAAGTAAGCCCTGAGATGCAGTATATGTAGTGGTTAAAGCACCGGCTGCCAATGAACCGTGTACAGTACCGGCAGCACCTGCCTCGGACTGCATTTCAACAACCTTTACTGTCTGACCGAAAATATTCTTTTTACCTCTGGCTGCCCACTCGTCAACATATTCAGCCATAGGTGAGGATGGTGTGATAGGGTAAATACCGGCAACTTCGGTAAATGCATAAGACACTGTAGCGGCTGCCTGATTACCATCCATAGTTTGCATAATCTTTGCCATTTTTAAATCCTCCTTATTTTAATTGAGTAGGGCTTGTCTTACATAAGGTTGACAGCTTATATAAGAAATCAGACCCTCAGAGTATAAATATTTATGCACTCCGCAAAATATTCTGATATTATTATAACAACTTTTTGTGGATTAGTAAATAAAAAAATACAAGTTTTTTTGAAAAATATATATATTTTTTTAATTTTCTTTTGTGGAAAAGAGTATAATCTGATATAATACATATAAACTGATATACGGAGATGTAAATTATGATCGATAATAAATATAAGAATATAGAAAAGCTCTGTTCGGTCTTTTTCGACAACTTTAACGATCTATATGGTAATTATAACAAAAAAAACAGAGAATATATATTGAAGTATATAAATTGCTTTTTCAAAAAATGGTATTATTCTACACTTATTGACAATACCGAGCTTTCGCCTGCCTTCCTTGTGAACAAAGGAGGAGGGGATAAAAAGGCGGTCTATCCCGTGCTTTATGTAAACAATGACAAGCCGGATATAAATATACTGGAATACGGCATAGACGATCATCCCTTTTTAAGGGATATAAGAAAGGCGGCTGAGCTTACGGGAGATGTTGTAAGGCTCAATGAAGATCGCACGGTAACAGACCGGATATTTGCTCAGCTTAAGGACAGTATCTCTATTTGCGACAAGGAGTATATGGACTATATATTTATGATAGGCGTTGAAGCCGGAATATTTGAGCAAATGCCTTCTTTGGGCGTGACGGCGCTCAAGCTTAGCGATAATGCGCATAAATATCTGTCTATGAACAACAGGGATATGCTTGCCTATATAATAAATGCCGCAATGAATATAGCCGCAGAACAGCTTTCCTGCTATTTTATGGGCAGCTACTGTACCGTAAAGTGGGCTGATATCGCATTGTGGCTTTCAGAGCCTAAGACGGTAGATGAAATTTTCAGCAAATACTATTACAATGGGCGGGAGATCCCCGATATCTCGGAGGTAATAGATGACTTTGCTCAGATGTCAAGGACTGTTTATACGGATTCTTTTATGCTTGGGCTTAATATTGACAAGTGGTTTCTGACGCCTTTCGGGTATTATCTTAGGCTTATAGATCCGTGTTATCTGTGTAATTTTTCCTATTATGATGAAATGGAATTTTTTATGGCTGTCCATAAAGAGGTACAGGAGCACGGCGGCACTATGGATCCTGCCCTTTATTCTCCCTGTACATTTTACAGGCTTACGGAGTTGGGAGCGGAGCTTTACGATACTAAGGATAATGACTCCTTTAAAGAAAGCGTTATTTTTGAGACTATTGAACCGAATGAGGTCATAGACATACTCGCAAGAGGCAAAAAGGAGGAATACGAAAAGCTTTACAGACTTTCCATACCGAAATTCAACGTAATGAAAATAAGAATAGAGCCCGAGGATCATACCGATAAATGGTTTGAAACGGAGATCAACGTAAAGGTCAGTCTTAGCTATGTTCATATATACATTTCCCACCTGTTCGAAAACGAACTTATGGTAGGACAGTTTTTCAGATTTTATAAGCTTCCGGACAGTCCCTTTACTCAATACAAGCCTTCGTATCTTGAACAGAGAGGTCCTAAGACCGACACGACCACCATGGAAGAGCTTTTGGAAGCAGGGGAAGAATGCTATTATGAAACAGAGCTGTTCGATGGTTCAAAAGTGACTTATAAGATCACAAATCTTAAGATAAGCCGGCGTGATCAAAATATTGAGTATCCACATATAACGGGAACGGGCAATTTATAAAAAAACAGTAATATTATAAAGTCCTTTGGCATAGATTATCAATAAAAGCATGATTCAAAGGAGGAAGCTCTATGTTTAAAAGGACTTTATTTTTTTTGGCACTTATTTTTATTACAGGCTGCGGTTCTGCGGATAAAGGAGCAAAAAGCTCCCTTTCCGGCGTCATTGGAGAAAATGAGCCTGTGACAAGGGCTGAGGCATGCGCTATGGCAGCTCTTGATAAATATTCCATAGATGAGATAAACTCTATGGACAGGAGTATAAAATTTGAGGACACCTCCATTGATAAGTGGTATGACAAATATATAAATGCCGCATATTCCGCAGGATTGATAGCGGGTATCGATGAAAACCGTTTTGCTCCCGATTCATATCTTACGCTTAGACAGGCTCAGTTTCTCATAAACAAGATAAAGGGTAATGACAAGCTTAAGCTTCGGTATGATGAAAAGGACAAGGATAAGCCTATCCCCATGAGCGTATGGATAGCAGCCTTTGAACGCTCAATGGATACAACGAAGCTAAGAAGCGAAAATATAAGCGTTTATGCTACAAAAGACGAGAACAAAGCTCTGGGAGACAGCTACATGCTTACAAGCCTTGGGCTTATATATTCTGACAGGGGAGATAACAGAAATTATAAAGACAGAAATATATCCGCCATACTGAGAGATAATACAATAGTTGCAGTCAAGGCGTACAATGAGGGAATGGCAGTATATAACAGCGTTGAGGTCATAGACAGAAGCGAAAACTCAATAACGGTACAGCTTAGGGGCGGCACAAGAAAGTTCGGTATTGAAAATAATTCCTTCAATAAAGGGGATAAGGTAAACATAACATTTGACACAGACGGTACTTATGAGGTAAAATATGCCTAAGAAAAGGAGTGATATTTATGCCGCATATAGTTGTAAAAATGTATAAGGGAAGGACAGAGGAAACCAAAAAGGATATTGCCGAAATACTGGCTGACGCTCTCAGTGAGAAGGGCGGTATAGACCGTTCCTCCATATCCGTTGCGATTGAGGACATACCCGAAGAAAACTGGAAGGAACAGGTATATGACAAGGAGCTTACGGAGAATAATGAAAATCTCTATATAAAGCCCGGATATAAAATGTAACAAATAAAATATTTAATGTAAATAAGGATCACGGTGGCTGCCACTGCGATCCTTATTCATTATGCAGCAATAAAAAATAATCAACTGAAATTATAATCATACAAGCCGCATACCGCATAGAATTAAAATATGCGGGGTGGTTTTGTGAGCAGGATCAAATTTGCAATAATAGGCGGAGATTACAGGTATAAATTTCTCTCCGAAATATTGAAGGATGAGGGCTACGAAGTAAATGTATACGGTAATAAATACTGTAATGATGACGGATTTGAAAATACAATGAAAAATGCCGATGTTGTAATTGCGCCTATTCCCTTTTCAAAAGACGATATCAATGTATATATGGAAGGATGCAACGGACTTACTGCCGAGGAGCTTACAGACGTTATGATGAGATATGGTATAAAAAATATTATATGCGGCGTTATAAGCGGCAGCATGAGAAGAAAATTTTCTGCCTCCAATATAGCCGCCTACGACCTGTTTGACATGGAAGAGGTGGCGATACAAAATGCCGTACCTACGGCAGAGGGAGCAATAATGACGGCAATGCAGGAAAGCAGCCGAGTGCTTTTCGGCAGCAAAGCCCTTATAATAGGCTACGGACGCTGTGGAAAGGTACTTGCCTCTATGCTTAAGGGCATAGGCGCCGATGTTTCGGTCTCATTCAGAAAAAAAGCGGATAAAGCATTTATAAGCGCTTATGGTATGACTGCCGTGGATATAAAAGAAATGAGCAGTAATGTGAATAAATATGATTTTATATTTAATACGGCTCCTGCTATGGTTCTTGACAGGGAATTACTAAAACGTATCAAAAAGGACTGTGTGATAATAGATCTTGCGCAGGCTCCCGGCGGAGTTGACTACAGCTATGCGAGAGATCTGAATATCAAGGCACTGTATTGTCCGGGACTTCCCGGAAGGATAGCTCCGTACACGGCAGCGGAAATACTTAGATCCGCTATCATTGATATTGTGCATTGTCTGTAAATCACCTATGTAAATTTTGTATCATAGTATACAATGGAGGTGATTATTGTGTATAAGCAAGGATTGAATATAGGACTTTGCTTGTGTGGCTCATTTTGTACATTCTCACAGGTTGTTGAGGAGATAAGGAATTTAAAGGAAAGGGGATATAATATATATCCTATTATGAGTTATAATGCCGAAAGCATGGATACACGCTTCGGGACAGCCGAACATTTCAGAAACGAAATTATGGATATAACAGGAAATAAGATAATTTCAAGCATCAAGGAAGCCGAGCCTATAGGTCCGGGCAAATATATAGATGTAATGGTGGTCGCTCCCTGTACAGGCAATACTCTTGCCAAGCTTAACAACGGCATTACAGATACTCCCGTTACAATGGCATGTAAGGCTCATCTCAGGAATAACCGACCGCTTGTGCTTGCCATATCTACAAATGACGCTCTTGGCGTAAGCCTTAAGAATATAGGAGGGCTGATGATAAGAAAGAATATCTATTTTGTGCCCTTCGGACAGGATAATTACGAAAAGAAGCCTCTTTCTATGATTGCCGATTTCGGTAAAATAGAAGATACAATAAAATGCGCTGTGGAAGGAAAACAGATACAGCCCATACTGATATGATAAGAGGCTGCTGCAAATGTGTGATTGCAGCAGCCTCTATAATATACTCATCGAACACGATGAAATAGTCATGCTATTTGTAATATAAAATCTTTAAGCTCGTTTAGTATATTTTTATCATCACAAACCGTATAAGTAACGTATGGCTCTCCGCCGTTGGCTGTAAACAGTATCCTTCCTCTGCTTGCGGCAACTATACTTATAAGCTTTTCCGTATTTACGCCTGCGTCGGGTCTGAAATATATAAGCACCTTGTTTGATTTTTGCACAATATTATCCGAGCCGATATTATGGGCAAGCGCCTTTACATAAGCTATTTCTATAAGGTTTGAAACAGACTTTGGCATAGTGCCGAAGCGATCCTCAAGCTCTTCCTGAACGTCGTAGAAATCCTCTTTGCCGTTTATAAGGGATATCTTCTTGTACATTTCAAGCTTTTGTTCCTCATTTTGTATATAGCTGTAAGGAATAAAGGCATTGAGCTTGATATCGATAGCCGTTTCAAAGTCCTCGTCAATTTTCATGCCTCTCAGTTCCATTACCGCTTCATTGAGCAGCTTACAGTACAGTTCATAACCGACGCTGTCCATGTGTCCATGCTGCTCGGCGCCCAACAGATTTCCTGCGCCTCTTATTTCCAGATCCTTCATGGCAACTCTGAATCCCGAACCGAATTCCGTAAACTCCTTTATGGTCTGCAATCTTTTTTCCGCATCGAGCTGAAGCACCTTATCCTTTGAATACATAAGGTACGCAAAGCTCGTTCTGTTGGAGCGACCGACTCGTCCTCTTAACTGATATAGCTGACTTAAGCCCATTTTATCCGCATTTGAGATTATGATGGTATTTACGTTGGGTATATCAAGTCCCGTTTCAATAATAGTTGTGCATACAAGCACATCTATATTGCCCTCCGTAAAATCCATCATTATATCTTCCAGCTCTCTTTTGCTCATCTGACCGTGGGCAAAGGCAAAACGAGCCTCGGGTACAAGAGCTTGAAGCTCCCTGGTAATATTGGAAATATTCTGCACTCTGTTGTAGAGAAAATAGACCTGACCGTTCCTTGCCAGCTCTCTGTGTATAGCGTCTCTTACGGATTCGGGTTCGTACTCCATTACATAGGTCTGAATGGGGAGCCTGTCGTGGGGCGGCTCTTCCAGTATACTCATATCTCTTATTCCCGTCATGCTCATATGGAGCGTTCTTGGGATAGGCGTGGCTGTAAGAGTAAGTACATTCACATTTTTACGGAGTTCCTTGAGCTTTTCCTTGTGCGATACGCCAAATCTTTGCTCTTCGTCAACTATAACAAGTCCCAGATCCTTAAATCCCACGTCTTTGCTCAGTATCCTGTGAGTTCCTATAACTATGTCCACAACGCCTTTTTTTAAGTCGGCTGTTATCTTCTTCTGCTCGGCAGTATTCACAAAGCGGGAAAGCATTTTTACATTAACGGGATATGGCTCCATTCTGTCCTTAAAGTTTAAATAATGCTGTCTTGCAAGTATTGTTGTAGGCACAAGATATGCCACCTGCTTGCCGTCCTGTACGGTCTTGAATGCGGCTCTTATGGCAACTTCGGTCTTGCCGAAACCAACATCGCCGCATATAAGCCTGTCCATGACCTTACCGGCTTCCATATCGGACTTTACATCTTCTATGGCGCTGAGCTGATCCTCTGTTTCCTCGTATTCAAAATCCTCTTCAAACTCTCTTTGCCACAGCGTATCGGGAGAATACATAAAGCCTTTTGCCTCTTGGCGACTGGCATAAAGGGAAACAAGATCTTCTGCGGCTATATGGGCAGCCTGCTTTGCTCTTGCCTTTGCCTTTTCCCAGCTTGTGCCGCCCAGTCTGTTAAGCTTGGGCTTTGCAGTCTCTCCTCCTATATATTTTTGTACCATATCCATTTGATTTATTGCCACATAAAGCACATCTTCCTTGGCATAGCCTATTTTCATATAATCTCTGCTTATGCCGTCGGTAAGTATCTGCTCTATACCCTTGTATATGCCTACGCCGTGATTTTCATGGACAACATAGTCGCCTACCTTAAGATCGGCTATATTTTGTATTGGATCGCCGTCGTTCCTTCTTTTTCGTCTTCTGTGTTTTTTCTTTTCATCGCTTAAAACATCGTTTTCCGCAATAACGAAAAATTTATCTTTGACGTATTCAAAACCGTGTGTAAGGGAACCCCTTAAGATACATAGTATACCGGGCAGGAGCCGAGCGCTTTCAATATCCTCAAAATAAACGGCGTTTATATCTCTTTCCCTAAGTTCTCTGAGCATTCTTTCGCACTTGGTATGACCGCCTCCGAGGAATATGATACTGTAACCATTTTTACACATACGCCCTATATCCTCAGCCATCATATCGAGATCGTTTTTGACAAGGGCAGAGGCTCTTACATTAAAGCTTACAAGCGCCTTTGGTTTGTAATCCTTAATAGTATGAGCAAGAGAGGACAAAAGTACCGTTTGCTTTGTGTCCAGCCTCTTTATTATATCATCATAGGTATATACCATATTGATCTGTCCCGGAAGCATATATCCTTTATCAATACGTCCTTCAATGCTTTCGGCAAATTCATTTATAACAAAATTGCTGTGATCCCTTACTCTTGAAGGCTCGTCAATATATACCACCGTGTTTTTAAAATAATCCGTAAGCGTTACGGTATCGTCATAGAAGTACTGTATATATTTTTCTACTCCCGAAAAGCTTCTTTCTTCCCTTAGCTTTTCGATCGTCTCGCTTACGGTCAGTTTTATTTTATCCGGCGCATTTTTATACTCGGAAAGCTCGTTTTCTATTTTTTCAATGGCTTTTTCTATATCCTCGTCGTTGTATACAAGCTCACGCATGGGATATATGGTAAGCTCTTTGGTATTTTCTATAGATCTTTGAGATATCGTATCAAGTATCCTTACCGAATCTACCTCGTCATCCCAAAGCTCTATTCTTACGGCGTTGGTACTTACGGCTGAATATATATCGAATATACCGCCTCTAAGCGCAAACTGTCCCTGACCCTCTACCATGTCGCATCTTTCATAGCCCATAAGGACAAGACGTTTGCAAAGCTCCTGAATATCTATTTTATCTCCTGTTTTAATGCTTATAAGAAAGCTCTCAAATACCTCCTTGGGAACAAGTCTGTCAAAAAGAGCTTCCACCGAAAGCACAACGGCTATTTTTTTGTCCTTTATTATCTCCGATATTATCTCAAAGCGCTTTTTTATTATATCAAGGCTTTTGACGTCCGCCCAGTAAAATATAATATCTTTTGAAGGATACAGATATACCCTGTCCTTTAAAAAGAATTTAAGATCCTTGTATATTTCCTTGGCTCTTAGTTCGGAATTTGTTATAACCAGAGCCGAGCTATCGAGTTTTTCAAAAAGCGCCGATATAATATGGCATTTTTGCGCATCAATAACACCTGTTGCAAGCACAGGCGATACATTGTTTTCAATATTATTTTTAAGTTCGCCGAATTCCTTGTTTTTATTTAAAAAATCATAAAAAATATTCATTTTATATGCCGTCTTTCTGTGATTTTTTGCTGCAAATTACAAATATTGCAAGTGAAAGCCATACAAAAGCAAATGTAATTATATTTGTGGCGGTAAGGCTTTCTTTATACAAAAGAATTCCCACAAGAAACTGAAGTGTAGGATTAATATACATAAGTATTCCCGATAAGGACATGGGAATATTTTTTACACCTGCGGAAAAAAACAGAAGGGGAATAGAGGTCACGATACCCGACATGGGCAGGAGTATGTATTCCAAACCGCTAAGTGTATGGACAGCGCCCAGACCCCTTGCTTCAAATATAATTATGCCTATAAAGGCAAAGGGAGCTATTGCAAGAGTCTCCATAAAATTTGAACTTTCGCTGCTGAGTCTGACCTTTTTCTTTGCCGCTGAGTACAGTGAAAAGGAACCGCCTATTATAATGGCAAGATAAGGGAATGTTCCCTCGCTTATTATGGGTATCATTATGCCTATAAAGGCTATTGCCACCGAAAGCCACTGTAATGGGGTAAGCTTTTCCCTATATATAAAAAAGCCCAGTATAACGCTTAAAATAGGGTTTATAAAATAAGCAAGACTTGCGTCGAGAACGTGATCGCTGTTCACAGCCCATATATATGAACCCCAGTTGACGCTAAGGAAAAGACCGCACATTGCAAGGTATAAAAAAAGCCCGGTATTTTTAATTGTTTCCTTGATAATATATGTCTCTTTTTTGAATAAAAGTATAATAAAGCAGAAAACAAGCGCCCATACGATCCTGGAACAAAGTATGTAAACAGGATCCAAGGCATTGAGAAGCTTCCAAAATATTGGCAAAAGTCCCCAGAGTACATAACAGGCAAGAACGTATATGACAGATTTTTTCATATATCTTCTTCCTTCCCGATCTGTTTTCCCTGACCCTTTTTATTATATCGGTTCATGGCTTCGGCAGCGTCGTTGTTTTTGACTATCATAGCTACTGCGTCTGCTGCGTCTGTGATACCTTTTATAATATCATCATGCTCGTCGTCGGAAAACTTGCTTAGCACATACTTTGCCAGATCCCAACGGTCTGGCTTATGACCTATGCCTACCCTTACCCGTGTGAAGGTGTCGTAGCCAAGCTGATACATAATATTTCTAAGACCTTTTTGACCTCCGTCACTGCCTTTTGTGCGTATGCGTATGCCTCCCGTAGGAAGATTTATATCATCGCATACGACTATTATATCATCGGGTCCAAGCTTGTAGAAGGAAACGATCTCTCTTACGCTTTCGCCGCTAAGGTTCATAAAAGTAAGAGGTTCTATAAGCATTACTTTTTCAAAGCCAATGTGTCCTTCGCCTATAACGGCTCTGAATTTTTCCCTGTTCATATCAATATTATAATCATATGCCAGCTTATTTATAACCTCAAAGCCTACGTTATGTCTTGTCCATTTATAATCTGCGCCGGGATTTCCTAGTCCTATTATTGCCTTCATATACTCACTTCCGTTTATAATGTTCTTATAAGTATTGCCTAAAAAACAATATGTTTAACTAGTATAACACAAAAAATGATATATTTCAAATAATTATGGAAAAATAAATATTTCTGTTGACATAAAGGAATAATAGTTATATAATGTTCATATGAATATATGTGCATATATGGAGGTGCTTATATGTCGGATAAAAAAAATTACAGCCTTTCTGAGGAAATGTGCTATGATCTTGCCGATTTTTTCAAAAATTTCGATGATGCTACAAGAATAAAGATACTTTATGCTCTGTTTCAGAGGGAAATGTGCGTAAGCGAGCTTGTAAATGAGCTGGATATGAATCAGTCAGCCATATCCCACCAATTGAGAGTTTTAAGGCAAAGCGACCTTGTTAAGTTCAGAAAAGAGGGGAAGACGGCAGTGTATTCTCTTGATGACAGCCATGTTGCAACCCTTCTTGAAATGGGTATAGAGCATATCAGACATAAAAACGGATATGAGGAGGAATAATATGTGCAATAAAAACGAACATGAACACCATGAACACCATGAAACCCATGAACACCATGAACACCATGAGCATGACGGATGCTGTTGCGGCTGCGGTCATGAACATGAGGAAGATGATAATTACATAAGAAAAGGTCTTTTTAGGATAGTGTTCGGACTTTTGCTTCTCGGACTTGCAATATTTACGAAAGGATATATAAGCATCGTGCTTTATATAGCATCTTATATCGTATTTGGCTATGATGTTGTTTTAAGAGCGGTCAAGAACATATTGAACGGTCATCTTTTTGATGAGAATTTTCTTATGTCCCTTGCCACGGTATGCGCTCTTGGTATAGGAGAATTTACCGAAGCCGTTGCGGTAATGCTTTTCTATCAGATAGGAGAATTCCTTCAGGACACAGTGGTAAACCGCTCCAGAAGATCTATAAAGGATCTTATGGAACTGAATATAGACGATGTTAATATTTTAAAAGACGGAAAAATTGCGACCGTTGAAGCCGAAGATGTGGAGATCGGCGATATTGTCGTTATAAGACCCGGGGAAAAGATACCTGTAGACGGTATTATAGTCCGGGGAGAGACAACACTGGATATGAGATCTCTTACAGGGGAATCCGTTCCCGTTGAAAAGAGCCAAGGAGACAATGTAATAAGCGGTTCTCTCAATAATTCATCTCTTATATATGTAAAGGCTGAAAAGAAATATGCCGATTCCACCGTTGCCGGTATACTGGAAATGGTGGAGCATGCTTCATCGAGCAAATCACAGACGGAAAGCTTTATATCACGTTTTGCGGCAATATATACGCCCATAGTCGTATTCGGAGCTGCAGCAGTTGTTATCATACCTGCGCTTATGGGCTTGAATTTCAAAACATGGCTTTACAGAGCCCTTATTTTCCTTGTGGCGTCATGTCCCTGCGCTCTTGTGGTATCAATACCTCTTACATTTTTTGCAGGCATAGGTACGCTTTCAAGAAAGGGCGTGCTTGTAAAGGGCAGTAATTTTATGGAGCTTATGAGCCGAACAGACACATTTGTAATGGATAAGACCGGCACTATAACAAAGGGCGAATTTGAAGTGACTAAGGTGACGGGAGAGGAGACTCTCGGATATGCCGCAAGTCTGGAGAGATTTTCAACTCATCCTATGGGAAACGCTGTTGTTAAAAAATACAGAGGAAGATATTCCGAGGCGGAGAACGTGACCGAAATATCAGGCTTTGGCATTTCAGGCGTAATAAATGGCAAAAATATTCTTGTGGGCAGCAAAAAGCTTATGGATAGAGAAGGAATAGAGTGCGAGCAGGGCTATAATATATACGTAGCCGTTGACGGAAAATATATTGGCGCCATAGCCGTGGAGGATACAATCAAAGAGGACAGCAAAACTGCCGTATCCGACCTTTATTCTCTCGGTATAAAGAATATTGCCATGGTCACAGGGGATAAGAAGGAAATTGCCGAAAACGTAGCGCTGGAAGCAGGGATAAAAAATGTTTATTCCGAGCTTTTGCCGGGAGATAAGGTAAAGACTTTGGAGAACTTGTATAATACAGGCTCCCGTGTAATAGCTGCCATAGGCGACGGTATAAACGATGCTCCCGTTCTGGCAAGAGCCGATGTGGGTATTGCCATGGGCGGCATAGGCTCAGACGCCGCTATCGAGGCTGCCGATGTGGTCATAATGGAGGATTCTCTTGCAAAGGTGCCTGTTGCCGTAAGGCTATCCGAAGCAACAATGAAGATATGCCGAGAAAATGTAATTTTTGTACTGGCAGTCAAGATCATTGTGCTTGTTCTTGCGTTGGCAGGAAAGAGCAATATGTGGATGGCTGTATTTGCCGATGTAGGCACGGCGCTTTTGGCAGTGCTTAATTCCGTAAGGATAACAAAAAAATAAATAATATATACAAAAACGGCAAGCAACTGCCTTGTTTACTGTTGCTTGCCGTTTATTGATCAAACCAATATTCTTTTAGCGCCTACATAGGTCCTCAGAGAATATGCGTCAGAAAGACTTGATATCTGAACACCGCTGTTTCCCGAATGGATGTATTGACCGTTTCCTATATACATACCAACGTGAGATACACCGCTTCCGAATGTGTTGAAAAATACAAGATCGCCATCTTTCAAAGATGCTTTTGAAACAGCTATGCCGTTTCCGCTGTACATTGCCCTTGAGCTTCTGTTAAGCGTAATACCAAAGTTTTTATATACGCTGTATACAAAGCCCGAACAGTCAACTCCCGATGTAAGGCTTGTGCCTCCCCATACATAAGGCGTACCTATGTATTTTTTTGAAAACTCGACTATGGCTTTTGCCTTTGCGTTTTCAATAAGCGCCTTATTGTTGGGCTTTTTGCCTCTGTGAAATGTAATATATTTAGCGTTTACATATCCCTTGCTGCCTTCGTCGTCCTGAACCTGTACCCAGCCGTATTCGGCGCCCAATACAGAAAGTGCGTATTTATTGGGAAGAGTCCTTATAAGTCTTGAGTTTTCATTGGAATCGGATCTCATGTTCAGATTATCGCAGTTTACCTGTACATATAATGTAGAATCGGTATTTTTGGTAGGCTTCGCTGCCACAACACCGTAAGGTGTAAATATATCCTTTTCAGCCGCTATGGTTTCGGTAATAAATGTATTGCTCTCTGCAAATACATTTGAAGCAAATACCGATAATAACATCATTGTTGCCGCTATGGTTTTCATTGTGCTATTCATTTTATTCATATATATCACTCCTTAATTGTTGCGCAAATTTTAACTTGTTGCTAAAATGTTACGCAAATGTTACGCTTGCCATAATACATCAAAACAGCTAAAATGTCAAGCTTTTGGTAATAATTTATAAAATTTATTGCGAATTAAGTAGAAATATAATGTTAAAATATGCAAATTACACAACTAATTGCGACAAGAAAATAATATGAAACGGCAAACGGCTTAACAATTTTGTAATATTTGACAAGAAATAATATAATTTGCATTTAATTGTGCCAAATAAATATCCACCCTTACATATAAAATAAGGGTGGATGTTAATTTTATCGGTATGTTATGGTATATTCCGATGAAAGTATCGTATCTTCGGAATCCGTAAATGTATATTTGTTTTCGGGTTCGCTGTAATGAACGGCGCCCAGTGCCGAAAGCTCCGAAAATGCCACAAACATTATTCCGTTGCCGTTTACGCACTTTGCATTGTTAAGACCGCATATGACCTGTATAGATGTGGGAACAGCTTCATAGGCTATCTTTCCGTCGGGATAATCTACGACTTTCTTAGGCGTAGCAAAGCCTTCTCCCTTATCTATATCAACTCTGCTGCCTGCCTCGTCACTTGAAAAGCTTGCCTTGAATCCATAGCTGTTAAGATCGCTGCATACTACATATATCTCGTTGTTGTATTTATATGTTTGTATGGGATATCCGTTTATTTCGGCTTTCGTATCGGTGTAGGAGATATAACCCTTGCAGCTTACCGTATAGGACCGGCTTTTGTAACCGTTTGTTGCCGTTATTACAGCGTCGCCTATCCCCTTGGCAGTAACAACTCCCGTGGAGGGATCCACCTCTGCAATATCCGAATTGCTTGAGGACCATGTTATGGGAGCGGAGCTGTTGTTTGAAACTGCGTCTGCCTTAAAGCTTTCGCCTACGGACATATGGGGAGCGCAATGCATTATATATATGTTGTTTTTGTTTGGATCCGGTTTTGGCGCCGATGGTTTTGATGCAGGCTCAAAGGAATAGGATCCCGGAGAACTTATACTGCTTGCATAAGGGCATACGCCGTTTATATGCTTATGGGCAGGATAGCCTCCGCAGTGATAGTGATAATAGCCCAGACCGCTTACGTTGTTTTTATCCTTATGACCACCGTTTTTGTCTGTTCTTCCGCTGTGGGCAAGTACCGGCGTTACAGCCATGGAAATTGCCAATATAAGGGAAATGATTTTTTTCATAAAACATACCTCCTTGTTGTCTATAATCTAATAATAAGAGATAACATAATAATGGGACAGTGAAATACTCTCAGCAAAATACGACAAAATACGACCTATCATGATAAAATATGCTTTTTAAATGAAATTGCTCTGTGTCAATGAAGCTTCAAACAATAAAAGTATCGAGTACAGGGCATATGCCTTATGCTTCCGCATTATAGAAAAAGGACGTCTATTCTCTTGACTAATTAAAAATTCACTGCTATAATAAGTAGCGAAAATCAGTTAATTTTAATGGAGGTCGCCATATGTGTCCCATAGAGGTAAGAAATATAAGAATAGGAGAAGGTATTCCTAAAATATGTCTTCCGATAGTAGGTCATACCCAGTATGAGATCACATCTCAGGCAATGACGATTGCGTCTTTAAAGCCCGATATCGTAGAATTTCGCGCGGATTGGTATGACAATGTGCTTGAAAGGGAAAATCTTATGGAAATGCTCAGGCTTATAAGAAAACTTATAGGCAGTATTCCCTTGCTTTTTACATTCAGACGTATTGAAGAAGGGGGCGTGCAGAAAATAAGCACGAGAGATTACGGCACACTTAACAGGCACGCCATAAAAAGCGGTCTGGTGGATATGGTGGATATTGAGCTTATGAGCGGAGAAAAGACGGTTGGCTCTATAATGGAGACCGCTCATAAAAATAATGTGGTGGTTATAATTTCAAACCACGATTTTGAAAAAACGCCAAGCAGATCCGATATGATAAACACAATGAAAAAAATGATAGAAACGGGAGCGGATATACCTAAACTTGCGGTAATGCCAAACAGCAATAAGGATATCCTTGCGCTTTTGGACGTGACCGATACCATACATGAAAAGTATCCAAATATTCCCATTATAACTATGAGTATGGGCGGAAAGGGCATAGTAAGCCGTATTTCATGCGAGATATTCGGCTCTGCCGTAACATTCGGCTCAGCAAGAAAAGCGTCTGCGCCCGGTCAGATGGAGGCAGGCGATCTGCTTACGGTGGTAAAGACCGTTCACAGGAATTTATATAATAATGAGATCTGATAAAGAGTGCTGTTGTGTGCAGCACTCTTTAATATGTTTAAGGAGAAAAGGGAAATTTTACAATTTTATTAATAATTGTGTCACACCTTGAATATTTTATATATTTATATTATAATAAAATAATTACAGCAGACGAGGTGTTAAATGTGGATTTACTTGCTGAAATAAGAAGACTGTCAGAGTGCGGAGATTTCACGGAGAGCAAAAATTACTATTTTGAAACTCACCGCTGCCCAAAAAAACAGGAAGATGTTAAGGTCTATATGGACTATACTTTTTCCTCAGACATAGGCGATGATATACTGCGCATTGGGATATGTCCTTATTGCGGTAAATGCTATTATCACAGAGATTTTGCTTCAAAAGGACTTTAGGAGGTCAACTATGGATAATAATGATAAGGATGCCATATACGGCAGTAATTTTATAAATACATTTATAGAAGAGGATCTTGAGGATACTTCGAAAGTGGTAACTCGTTTTCCGCCTGAGCCAAACGGCTATCTTCATATCGGTCATGCAAAAAGCGTATGCCTTAACTTTGGACTTGCCAAACAGTACGGCGGCATATGCAATCTGAGATTTGACGATACCAATCCCGTTAAAGAGGACATAGAGTTTGTTAATTCCATACAGGAAGATATAAAGTGGCTGGGCTTTGACTGGGGCGACAGACTGTATTTTGCTTCAAGCTATTTTGATAAAATGTATGAGTACGCTGTAGAACTTATTAAGAAAGGACTTGCCTTTGTATGCGATATGAGCGCAGAGGAGGTAAAGCTTTCAAGAGGTACTCTTACACAGCCGGGTACGGAAAGCCCCTACAGGAACAGAAGCATAGAGGAAAATCTGGATCTTTTTGAAAGAATGAAGAACGGCGAATTTGCCGATGGAGAAAAGACCCTCAGAGCCAAGATAGATATGGCTTCTCCCAATATAAACATGAGGGATCCGGTCATATACAGGATCGCTCATGCAACGCATCACGCAACGGGAGATAAATGGTGTATCTATCCTATGTATGATTATGCTCATCCCGTTGAAGATGCCATAGAGGGAGTAACTCATTCCATATGCACCATGGAATTTGAAGATCACAGACCCCTTTATGACTGGGTGGTAAACAATATAGATTTCCCTGTAAAACCAAGACAGATAGAGTTTGCAAAGCTTAATCTGGAAAACACCATAATGGGTAAAAGATATCTGAGAAATCTTGTGGAAACAAACCAGGTAGACGGTTGGGACGATCCCAGACTTATTACTCTTTCGGGAATAAGGAGAAGAGGCTATACTCCCGAAGCCATAAGAAATTTCTGCGCTATGGTAGGCGTGGCAAAGGCAAATTCGGTAGTAGATCTTGCTCAGTTGGAGTATTGCGTAAGAGAAGATCTTCAGCCCAAGTGTCCTGTGGTAATGGCGGTACTGGATCCTATCAAGCTTATAATCGATAATTATCCCGAAGGTCAGACTGAGATGCTTGAAATAGAAAATCATCCCAAAAATGAGGAAATGGGAAAGAGAAAGGTACCCTTTTCAAGAGAACTGTATATAGAAAGAGAGGATTTTATGGAGGATCCTCCCAAAAAATTTTTTAGGCTTGCTCCGGGCAAGGAAGTCAGACTGAAGGGCGCATATTTTGTAAAATGCACCGATTTTGTCAAGGACAGTCAAGGCAATGTGACGGAGATACATTGTACCTATGACCCTGCCACAAAGAGCGGCTTGGATTTTACGGCTCGTAAGGTAAAGGGAACTATCCATTGGGTAAGCTGCGAAAGCGCCGTAGAGATAAGCGTTAATCTTTATGAAAATCTTGTTGTACCCGATGAAAGCTCTGATAACGGTTATTCACTTAATCCCGATTCTTTAAAGACAGTAAGGGCTTATGCCGAACCGTCAGTTAAGGGCGTTAAGAAAATGGACAGATTCCAGTTTATGAGAAACGGCTACTTTATTGCTGACAGTAAACATTGTACAGATGAAAATATTGTATTCAATCGTATTATTTCGTTGAAGAGTTCATTTAAGCCAAATAAATAGGGCTTGCGGAGGTAGTATAATGAGTAGAGACAGATATGATTTATATGATGACAATTTATCTGCCGGTTCATCGGGAAGACGCTCTTCGGCAAACAGAGCAAGGTCTTCAAAACCAACGCATAAGCGTAAGAGAAAAAAGAAAAAAAGTCTTAAGGCAAGATTTTTTACCGTTCTTGTTATAATATTGGGCGTATACTGTATAGGCGCCCTGTCATACTTTGGATTGCAGTACTATTTAAGCGGCAATATGCTGGATTTTAATAAAGACGGTATACCCGATAATCCTGTTGCAAGTATTGTAAAGCCGAAATTAAAGGAAAGGACGACTTTTGTTGTGCTTGGCGTAGACGAGGACGGCACAAGAACGGATACGATCATGGTATGCTGTTATAACGATGTGCTTGGAGAGCTTAATATTATATCCATTCCGAGAGATACCATAATAAGAGTTGACGATGAGACCTTTAACATGATGCAGGAGGAGTTTCCCGAACCGGGTCAGCACGCTATGAAGATAAATGCGGTGCATCACTATGGCGCAGAAAAATATGGTGTTCCCCTGCTTGAAAAGGAAATAGAAAAAATAATAGGCGTGCCTATCGATTACCATATCAAGGTAAAATTCGAAGCCCTTGAATATCTTGTGGATTCCATAGGAGGCATAGAATACGACGTTCCTATGAGAATGTACTATTCAGACCCGGGTCAGGATCTTCTTATAGATCTTCAGCCGGGATTACAAAAGCTTAACGGAGAACAGGCTGTACATCTTGTAAGATTCAGATACGGCTATGACAACCAAGATATAGACAGAGTAAAGACACAGCAGGATTTCTGCAAGGTATTGATAAAGAAGCTTGTGGATACCGACACTATATTTTCAAATGCCACAAAGTATGTAACGGCTGTATTCAGATATATCGACACCGATGTAAGGATATCAGATGCAATAAAGTATATGTCTGTGCTTAAAGACTTTGATCCTGAAAAGATATATACAGCCACTATTCCGGGATATATGGGAAGTCTGTACGATATTTCAGGCGGCTATGTTTTGGACGAAGCCCAGGCGGAAAGCTTTTGCTATGATATATTCAGGAAGCCTTCCTCCGAAATAAAGGCAGAGAGAGAAATGGAGGCGGCTCAGTCGGCCTCCGAGGCAAACGGCGCTACTCCTACGGATATTGATGATAAAACCCTTTCCGTACAGGTGCTTAACGGCGGTTATACAAACGGAAAGGCATCTCAGGTACAGAGCAGCCTTATAAACCTTGGCTATAATGTTGTTTCCATAGGCACATATCAGAATGCAAAGACGGATAATACCCGTATTTATGTAAGCAAGAAAGGTATGGGCAACGAAATAGCGGATGAGTTCAATAATGCCGAGGTCATTGTGGATCCGTCGGTAGCATCGGATTATGATATTGTTGTTGTAATAGGTATAGGTGAGTAAAATGAAGCTTGTCATATTAGGCGGAGGCGCATCGGGTATGGCTGCTGCCATTGAAGCGGCGCATACCAATGCACATATGGATATTATAATAGCCGAAAAGCTTGACAGACCGGGGAAAAAAATACTGGCAACAGGCAACGGCAGATGTAATTTTTCCAATATTAATGCGTCTGTTGATAATTATTATGGCAAGGACAGTAATTTTACGGCATGGTGTTTAAAAAGGTTTACCGTAAATGATACGGTAAACTTTTTTAATCAGTTGGGAATATTTCCCAAGGAAGAGGATAAGGGCAAGCTATATCCTTTTTCGGGACAGGCGTCATCTGTGCTGGATTGCTTGAGAAATGAGATCAAAAGACTTGGTATCCATATGGAAACGGGCTTTTATGCAAAGGAGATAAGCAAAAGCAAAAAGTCCTTTAAGATCACGGCTGCCGACAAAAGAGTGCTTTATGCCGATAAGCTGATAGTTGCAGGCGGCGGATGCGCTTCGCCTGTTCTCGGCTCAGACGGCTCCTGCTTTGAGCTTTTAAGATCAATGGGACACCGTGTATCGGAGCTTGCTCCGGCGCTTGTACAGATGAAAACGGATCCCAAGGAGGTCAGGAGCCTTCAAGGTATAAAGGTAAACGGCGTATTGAGGCTTATACAAAAGGACAGATATATAGCCGAGGACAGAGGGGAGATACTGTTTACCGACTATGGCATCTCGGGTCCGCCGGTTTTCCAGCTTTCCGCAAGGATACCGTTTCGCAAAAATATAATCGCTTCAATAGATCTTATGCCCGATAATTCTCCTAAGGAAGTATACGACATACTGGAATACAGGCGTAGCTGTCTTTCTCATCTTACCATGGAAGATTTCTTTACGGGATTGCTTAATAAAAGGGTCGGCAATCTTATTGCGCGCAGAGCGGGCATAGATAAGCTTTCTTTCAAGGCGGAAATGCTTGATGACAGGCTGCTCTGGTCTATTGCTTCGCTTATAAAGGATTACAGACTTGAAATAAAGGGTACAAAAGGATTTGGCAACGCTCAAGTAACGGCAGGCGGTGTGCTTACGGCGGATTTTGACGAGAAGACAATGGAATCAAAGCTTGTAAAGGGTCTTTATGCCTGCGGCGAGGTCTTGGATATATATGGCGACTGCGGAGGCTATAATCTCCAATGGGCATGGTCCAGCGGACGTCTTGCAGGAAAAAGCGCAGCGGAAGCTTTAATGTAAAGGAAGTATATATATGCTCAGAATATCCAATATAAAGATACCTGTAAGTACAAAGCCCGAATTGTCTGCGCTTATTAAAAAGGCGGCTAAAATACTGAGAGTAAGTGAAGACAAGATATTATCCGCCGAGATCGCAAAGCTATCCGTAGATGCAAGAGATAAGGACAATGTCATATACAATATTGCCCTTATTGTATCTATGGAAAATGAAGAAAAATATACCCGTATCAAAAATGTAAGCTTATATGAAAGAAAATGTTATATCATACCAAAGGCAAATAACAATAAAAAAATCGTAATAGTCGGCTTCGGACCTGCAGGAATGTTTGCCGGGCTTATACTTGCAAGAGCAGGGCTTAAGCCTCTTATACTTGAAAGAGGCTCATCGATCGAGCGAAGGCAGAAGGCTGTGGATATTTTTCACAAAACAGGCGTACTGGATACCGATTCAAATATACAGTTCGGAGAAGGAGGCGCAGGTACCTTTTCCGACGGAAAACTTACAACAGGCATAAAAGATATAAGATGCTCTTTTGTGCTGAGAGAGCTTGTTAAATACGGCGCTCCCAAGGAAATACTGTATATGGCAAAGCCTCATATCGGCACCGATAAGCTTACGGATATTGTCAGGAATATAAGAAACGATATAATCTCTATGGGCGGAGAGATACGCTTTGACAGTAAAGTAACAAATGTAAATATTGCAGGGGGAAGATTAAAGAGCATAGTTTCGGACAATATCGAAACAGAAACAGACGCTCTTATACTTGCAATAGGTCATTCGGCAAGAGATACCTTTGAAATGCTTTGTAATAAGGGCATTGCAATGGAGCAGAAGCCCTTTGCCATGGGAGTAAGGATAGAACACAGTCAGGATATGATAAATACAGCTCAGTATGGCAAATTTGCAAAATTTCTTCCTGCTGCGGACTATAAGCTGGCGGCACATCTTCCAAACGGAAGAAGCGCCTACACCTTTTGTATGTGTCCGGGAGGTTATGTGGTTGGGGCGTCTTCCGAAGCTGAAAGAGTGGTAACAAACGGCATGAGCTATTTCAAAAGAGACGGGAAAAATGCAAATTCCGCACTTCTGATAGGTATAGATACACGGGATTTTGGCTCGGATCACGTGCTTGCAGGCGTTGCTCTCCAAAGAGAACTGGAACACAGAGCCTATATCGAAGGCGGAAGAAATTATAATGCGCCTGTGCAGATAGCGGGAGATCTGCTTAAGGGCAGGGCTACAAAAATGCTGGGAAATATAGAGCCCACATATATGCCCGGCGTTACGCCCGGGGATTTCAGAAATATATTTCCCAAAGAAATATATGAGTCATTACAGCTTGCTTTATATGAAATGGACAAGAAAATAAAAGGCTTTGCCTGTGAAGACGCAGTTATGACGGCAGTTGAGAGCCGTTCTTCATCTCCTGTTAGGATACTCAGGGGAGAGGATCTTAATTCTGTCAACGTAAAGGGCATAATTCCCTGCGGCGAGGGCTGCGGCTATGCGGGAGGCATAATGTCTGCTGCGGTAGACGGCATAAAATGCGCAGAGAGCGTTATTAAAGGAGAATGATCTTCATTCTCTTTGCGTGTTGATAAAATCGACACGCTTGCAAGAAATGCCTTACGACATTTCTTGCAGATATTCGGGTATAAAAATATTGAGCTTTACGAAAGCCAATTTATGGCTTTCTAAGCTCAAATTTTTTCCTCAGGCGGGCAAAGCCCACCTTGCGGATTAAAGTCTGCGACCCGGATGCATGGCGAGCAGCATTACGAAGTAATGCGACCAGCGCTTTTTACAAAAAGTTCTTCATTTAAGAGTATATTCTCTGTTGAAATATTGTTTTTTCGACAGTCTGAGGAGAATGATATTCATTCTCTTTTTATTTTACATATTTTACAAAAAAGTAGTGGTAATTGTAAATTTTTTATGATATAATACCTATAGGATCAAAAAATAAGGGAGGTCTTTTGATGAAAAAATTTTTAGTGTTAGCGCTTACGGTAACATTATTGGCATTTACTTCTGCGTGCGGAAGCTCAGCAAATGCTGTTGAAAAAAATGTTGAGACTGAAGCTGTTGAAGAAGTAAATCCGGCAGAGGTCATAAAGAATGAATCGGTAAGCGCAGGGCAGCCCGATCTTTATAATCTTACAGGAGTTGTGACAGACGCTTCCATGAATACTATAACCATCGAGACCGAGCAGGGCAGCGTTATTACCCTTTCAACCGATGATGATACAAAAACCGAGTACAAAGACGGTCTTCTTGTAGGTATCAATGTTATGGTTACGGTCAAGTGCGATATAGACTCTGTTGAAAGCGATATGGATGTCCATGTAGTGTCTGTTAAGGAATTATAAGGTGGCGCTATGAAGCTTTTGAAAATACCGCTTTTGGCAATAGTCATAAGCAGTATATGTATTTGTACCGCCAGTGCGGAAAGCTATGCCGATGGACCTTTTATGCGGCACAGCCTTATTGTTAATGAAATAGTTGAGCTGAACCTAAAGACTACTTCGACAACTACGGTCACTACAACGGAAACTACCACCGAAGCCACTACCATTCAGCTTTACGATACGTCAAAGCTGTCTGATACAAAGCAGTCATGGTATTATATGCCCAATGACCAACACAAGGTGCCTACGGGCAATTTTGCTGTTGAATTAAATAAATACAGCGCATATTATACGGGCAATACAGCAGAAAAAACAATATATCTGACTTTTGACGAGGGTTATGAAAACGGGTATACGTCAAAAATACTTGATGTATTAAAGTCAAAGGGCGTAAAGGCGGCGTTTTTTGTTACAAAGCCTTATATTGAAAGTCAGCCTGCCCTTATAAAGCGCATGACAGACGAAGGGCATATAGTCGGCAACCATTCAGCCAAGCATTTAAGCTCTCCAACACTTACGGACAGCCAGCTAAAGCAAGAGCTTGACTCCACTGCCGAAGCATATAAGGCTGTGACAGGCAAGGATATGCCCAAGTATTTCAGACCGCCTATGGGCGAGTACAGTGAAAGAACTTTGGCTGTTACGCACAATATGGGCTATAAGTCAATATTCTGGAGCTTTGCTCATAAGGACTGGCTCACGGATCAGCAGCCCGGTGCAGAGGCGACCTATAATACCGTAATGAAAAGATATCATAACGGAGAAATAATGCTTTTGCATGCAGTTTCAAGCTCAAATACAGAAGCTCTCGGCAGAATAATAGATTCACTCAGAACCCAGGGCTACAGCTTTAAATCATTAGACGAACTTTAATCAACAAAATATAAGGAGGTAATAAAAATGGGCATTAAATTAAAATTAAACGGCGTAAAGGATTTTGTGAGAGAGGATGAGCTTGCAAAAATAGAACCTGCCGTTAAAATGGCAAGCGATCTTTTGTACTCAGGAAAGGGCGCAGGCAATGATTTTATTGGCTGGGTAGATCTTCCATTTGACTATGACAAGGATGAGTTTGAGAGAATAAAGGCTGCCGCAAAGAAGATACAAGCCAATTCAGAGGTGCTTGTAGTTATAGGTATAGGCGGTTCATATCTTGGCGGACGTGCCGCTCTCGATTTTATCAAGGGCAATAACTACAACAATAAAAAGCATCCGGGATTCCCCGATATTTATTTTGTAGGCAACAGCATAAGCTCAGATTATCTTAACGATATTATTGAAATGATAGGCGACAGAGATTTCTCTATTAATATTATTTCAAAATCAGGCACTACCACAGAGCCTGCTATCGCTTTCAGGATATTCAAGAAGATGATAGAGGATAAGTACGGTAAGGAAGGCGCCAAGGACAGGATATTTGCCACTACGGATAAGGCAAGAGGCGCTCTTAAGGCTCTTTGCGATAAGGAGGGCTATGAGACATTTGTTATTACCGACGACATAGGCGGCAGATTTTCAGTACTTACTCCCGTAGGTCTTGTGCTTATGGCTGCGGCAGGCATTGATATTGACGCAGTTATGAAGGGCGCACAGGATGCTGCAAATATGTACAAAAACGACGACCTTATGAACAATGACTGCCTTAAGTATGCGGCATTGAGAAATATACTTCTCAGAAAGGGCAAGTGCATTGAGATATTGGCAAATTACGAGCCTTCACTTACTATGTTCGGCGAATGGTACAAGCAGCTTTTTGCCGAGTCAGAGGGCAAAGATCAGAAGGGTATATTCCCTGTAAGCGCTAATTTCTCCACAGACCTTCATTCTATCGGTCAGTTTATACAAGACGGCAGCAGAAACCTTTTTGAGACCGTTCTTTGGGTAGAAAATACAAAGAAGGATCTTATCATTCAGGAGGATCCCGAGAATGTAGACGGTCTTAACTTTGTTGCAGGCAAGAGCATACAGTATGTAAATTCAAAGGCATACGGCGGAACATTCTTAGCCCATGTTGACGGCGGAGTTCCCACTATGGTCATTGAGATCGAAAAGACCGATGAATATCATTTTGGTCAGATAGTGTATTTCTTTGAAAAGGCACTTGCTATAAGCGGCTATCTTCTGGGAGTCAATCCATTTGATCAGCCGGGAGTTGAAGCATATAAGAAGAATATGTTTGCGCTTTTGGGAAAGCCCGGCTATGAAGAACGTAAGGCTGAATTAGAGGCAAGATTAAGCTGATAGTATTTTTAAGGGGCTGTTAAGCACAGCCCTTTAATTTTTGTATCAATAAAATATTATGGAGGAATAATATGAGTTTTATCAAAAAGTTTGTTTTCACTGCTGCACTTGGAATATTCTGTACCTCTGCGCTTGCGGCAACAACATTTAAGGATGACGGTAATATACAGAGCTATTCAAGACCTTATGTTGAAATGCTGGTAAAAGAAGGCGGAATAAGGGGATATACGGATAATACATTTAAACCCCAAGGTACGGTCACAAGAGCAGAATTTTTAAGTTTGTGCTACAATTCCTTTTATAAAGGCGATGCAGTATCCTCAGATGAATATGAATACGGCAAAATAGTTGAAGAAAATGAGTTTGACAAGGTATGGAACGGTGCGGCTGACGATATTCTTGTGAATTCCTATAAGATAGGTTTATCAAAGCAATACAAAGGCGATGAATGGAATGCTCCCATAACAAGAGCCGAGGCAGCACATATGCTTTACAGCTCTGTTATGAAGTTAAGCAGTGAGAATTTAGAATACAAGGCGGACACAAGTATTATAAATGATTGGAATATTATATCACAGAGTGAATATGCTGAGGATATAAGCGCTCTTTTTTCATGGGGCATAGTACAGGGAGATGAAAAAGGCAATTTCTCTCCATACGATACCTTGACAAGAGAGGACAGCGCAATACTTATATGCAAGGCATTAAAGCCTGAACTCAGGGAGGTAAGGACTGTGGATAATGATCCCTTTGATACAGTTGTTAAAGGCGAAAGAGGAGTCAAAAGCATTAAAAACCTTGTAAAAACGGCATTTGAGCCTGTTGGCAAGGTAATGTATATATACGGCGGCGGCTGGAACGAGGCAGACGACGGCGCAGGGGTAGAGGCTCTTACTCTCGGTCTGTCCCAAAGCTGGATAGACTTTACGTCAAAGCAGGACAGCAGCTATAATTATGAGGCATATGATTACGAGAAAAACAAATCGGTCATACATGACGGTCTGGACTGTTCTGGCTTTGTTGGTTGGGCAATATATAATGTTATGAATGACGGCAGAGGATATGTTACAAATTCCTATAAAATGGACGATATGCTGGCTGAAATGGGACTTGGCACCATAACAAAGCGCAGCGATATAACCGACTACAAAGCGGGAGATATTATGGCAAGCGGCTGTGACGACTGCAAGCACGTATTCATATGCTTGGGTCAGTGCGGTGACGGAAGTATACTTCTGCTGCACTCCAGTCCTCCGGGGGTTCAGCTTACAGGTACATACACGCCCGAAGGTAATAAAAATTCACAGGCAATACAGCTTGCCGAGAAATATATGAAAAAATATTATCCCGACTGGTACAACAAATTCCCCGACAGCTCACGAAATGAGTCCTATCTGTCTCATTACGATCAATTCAGATGGAGCGTATTAAGTGATGAGGAAGGCTATGGCTCTATGACGCCGGAAGAAATATTGGAGGATATTTTTACAGAAAATAAATAATGGACATTGATGTGGAAATCTGCTATACTTAAACAAGTTGGCAGATTTCGTTTTTTTAGGTGGTAATATGGAAAAGGAATTTAATACAACATCTATTGCCAAGCTGGTGCTAAAGCTGGGCATACCCGCTATGCTTGCGCAGTTTTTCAATATTCTTTACAGTATAGTCGATAGGATATTTGTTGGAAATATAGAAAATACGGGAGAATTATCTCTTGCCGCCATAGGCATATGCGCTCCTGCCCTTACGGCTGTTACGGCTTTTGCTTTTATGGTAGGTATAGGCGGTGCATCTCTTATGAGCATAAGCATAGGCAGAGGCGACAGATCAGAGGCTCAGAAGGCGATGAACAATTCTGTGCTTATGCTTGTGTTTATAAGTATTGCAGTCACTTTTATTGCCTTGCTTTTTAAGAAGGAAATATTATATATGCTGGGCGCAAGCGACAACATATATCCTCTTGCTTCCGATTATTTTACGATTTATATACTGGGAACATTTGCATCCCTTATGGGAATGGGCATGAACCAGTTTATTCTGGCGCAGGGCTGTGCAAGAGACGGTATGCTTTCCGTAATGCTGGGAGCGGCAGTCAATGTTATATTGGATCCCGTATTCATATATGTATTTCACATGGGAGTAAAGGGCGCAGCCGTTGCAACGGTCATTTCCCAGATATGCTCTATGGTATATGTTCTGAGATTGCTTATATTCAAAAGGCTTACGATAAATATGGGTATAGGCGGATACAGTCTTAGGATAATAAGAAGGATATTTGCCATAGGCATTATGTCGTTTCTTATAACGCTTTTGGATAACTTTATGATCGTATTGCTGAATATTCAATTAAGACGCTATGCAGGCGAGGTCACGGGCGATAAATACATAGCCTGCGCAGCTATTATACAGAGCTTTATGATACTTGTAAACAATCCTGGGCAGGGTATTACCACAGGCTGCGGCACACTTTTCAGCTTCCACTGCGGAGCGGGAAATTATAAAAAGGTCATGGAAAGCTTTAAGTATGTATTACTTCTTTGCGGGGCATATTTGGGGATACTTCTTGTACTTTCGCAGACGATACCAAGCGTATTTGTAAGAGTATTCAGCAGAAACAGTGAAACCATAGCGTTGGCAGCATCTTTTCTTTCAAAATACACTATGGGCATACCGGGAGTTGCCGTGCAATATGCCTTTGTAGACGGGCTTACGGCAATGGGAAAGATCCGATACGCCTTTCCCGTTTCATTTTTCAGAAAGGTTTTATATATTCTGTGTGTTCTGATGCTGCCTATGATAACGGATATCGATAATATATTTTATGTCGGAGCGATCTCGGATATAGTCGGCTCGATTTTTACACTTGCAGTTTTCTTTGCCGTTATAAGACCGAGGCTCAGGAGAGAAATGGCATAAGCATTGTTTGATTTTTAAATATTAGTGTGGTATTATATAAAAAGAGAAAGGAGGATATCTGTGAGCAATATTAAATTCAATATTAAAAGAGATCATACGGTACTTGATAACAGGTTTATAGATGATTATATGGCAGATGTACCTTCATGGGTATATTCTCTTGTGTATATATATGCCCTCAGATGCGGAAGCGAAGGCATATCAGTGGATAATTCTCATATTGCCAAGAAGCTTGGTATACTTGAAAGCGATGTAATAAAGGCTTGGAAGTATTGGAAAGATAAGGGACTTGTAAAGCTGAGCGGAAACAAGGATGAGCCTGTGGTGGAATTTTTGAATATAGAAAATGAACCAAAGCAAACACAAGAAAAATCAATACCTTTAAAGATCGCTGATACAAAGTCGGGATATTCTCCCAGGGATATAGCGGAAATACTTGAAAATGATAAGGCGGCAAGGGAATTGCTTGCAATTTCCGAAAAGCTCATGGCAAGACCTCTTACTCCCAAAGAAAGCGAGATATTAATGGAAATGTACGATCTTATGGGGTTGCCTATGGATGTTATAATTGTGCTTGTAACTTACTGCTCAAACAATAATAAGCCCATAAGATATATGGAAAAGACCGCAATGGACTGGGCGGAAAGAGGTATAGCCACAAGCGAAGCGGCTGCCGACTATCTGAGCATATTTACAAGCTATGGCAAAATACTCAGATTTTACGGCATAACGGACAGAGCGCCCACATCCAATGACAAAAAGTACATGGATAAATGGATACTCGACTATAAGATGCCCATTGACGTAATAGAGATAGCCTGCAACAAAACCATAGAAAACACAGGCAAGGCAGCTTTATCATATACCGATAAGATAATTGAGAACTGGCATAAGAACAATATTAATACCGTAACGGCAGTGAAAAAGGCGGACAGCGAATTTACCGCCAAGGCTGAACCGCCTGGAAACGGCGCTGCAAGAAGAAACAATTCTTTTACCGATTACGATCAAAAAATATATTCCGATGAGGAGATCAAAGATATTCTTGCAAGGAAGAAGGCAAATAAACATGAATAGAGATGAAATATATTCCGCTGTTTTTGATGAATATGAACAAGACAGAGAATATGCCGAAAGCAAAGCACGCTCGCTTAAGAAAAAGCTGTATGGCAAAATGCCTCGCCTTGGGGAAATAGACAGCGAAATAATGCAGGAAGGCGTTAAGCTTTTTAAAAGCGCCATATTGGGAGAAAAGGATATGGGCTTCAGAGCAAAAATAAACGCTCTTAACAGTGAGAAGGAAAAAATATTAAAAGATATGGGGTATGAGTTAAAAGCTCTTGAACCTCAGTATAAATGCGATATATGTAAGGATACCGGTGTCGTAGGCTCTAAAAGATGCGAGTGCTTTAACATAAGGCTTGCGGATAAGCTTTACGATCTTTCCAATATAAGCGAAGTCCTTGAAAGCGATAATTTTGACAACTTTAAATATGACAGATTTTCAAAGAAGAAGGGCGCCGACGGTATATCTCCCTATGAAAATATGCTCAATATCGTTATGGAGACTACGGGAGCCGTTGACAATTTCGACGAGGATCCTATATATATGCTCTTTTACGGTAATTCAGGGCTGGGCAAGACATTTATGTGCAGTTGTATTGCAAAAAGCCTTATCGACAGGGGATATTTTGTGGTATATATGAGCGCATACAAGCTCTTTTCCTATCTGACACGTTTCAGATTCGGTCGGGAGGACGAGAGCGAGGCGGAGGCAATAATGCTCCTTAATGACTGCGATCTTCTTATAGTGGATGATCTGGGAACGGAGGGAGTAAATGCCGGTACCATATCCGAGCTTTTCGATATTATAAATACAAGACTTCTCAATAAAAAATCAATAATTATTTCCACAAATTTGAGCCTTTCGGATATCAATAAAAAATATTCCGAGAGAATATTTTCAAGGATAACAGGAAATTTTAAAATTTATGAATTTATAGGCGAGGATCTTAGGTTAAAATAGTATAAGCTTTTATATAAAAATAAGATTTTTTGTCAAAGATATTATTATCTATTGAAATTACATACCGATTATGTTATACTATATACAATTATAGTTGGTTGGGGTCTCCCCGGCAGAATCGGAGGTAATTATCATGATTGATGCTGTTAGCTGCGGCGGCGTGGTAATTCATAATGGTAAGGTTCTGTTGCTTTATAAAAACCAAAATGGAAGATATATGGGATGGGTCTTGCCTAAGGGTACGGTAGAAAGCGGCGAGACATATAAACAGACAGCCCTAAGAGAAGTAAAGGAGGAAACTGATTCAGATGCGGAAATAATAAAATATATCGGCAAAACTCAGTATACATTCAGAGGGACCAACGATATGGTCAATAAGACGGTACACTGGTATCTTATGATTACCGATTCATTTTATTGTAAACCTCAAGCAGAAGAATTTTTTGTGGATGCCGGCTTTTATAAGCAACATGAGGCCTATTATCTGCTTAAATTTCACGATGAAAAACAGATGATGAGGCGAGCCTTTGTGGAATACAACGAGTATAGGAACAAAGAAAAAAGATCAAAGAAATTCAATAATTTTTAGGAGGGATTTTTATGAAGGCGGAATACGCTATTGAGGAAATGAAACAGCTTCTTAAAAGAGTGGAAAAGGATAACAAGATCAAGACCCTTATTTTTGCGGGTATTGGTATTGCGGTCATAGTATTGGCGATCGTCATTATCGTTATAAAGCTTAAGGATAGGACAGACGACTTTGCATATGACGATTGGTCAGAGCTTGATGATATGGACTATGAGGACTATGATTATGAGGACTTTGACGATTATGATTCAGAGGACTTTGATGAAAGCTATCCTGAGGAAAAAGGCGAGAAATAAAGATCTAAGGGCTGTTATTTGCAGCCCTTGTTTTAAAGGGGGTATATTATGAATTTTAAGAAAATAACAGCGGTCATATTGTCCGGCTTAATTATTACTACAGGTATGGGAGCAATGAGCGTAATGGCAAATGAAAAAAGCAAAATTTACATAGTAGGCGATTCTACAGCCTGCGAATACGGAAGCGATGATAACTATGCGGTACCCAGAGCAGGTTGGGGAATGTATTTAGGCGAATTTACTCCGGGAACAGAGGTCATTGATCTTGCCAAGTCCGGAAGAAGCTCTAAAAGCCTTACGGTTGAAGAAGAATATCAAACCCTGCTCAATGATTTGAGCAAGGGAGATCATCTTCTGATACAGTTTGGTCACAACGATGCCAAAAAGTCAAGCGAGGAGGATCTTCAGACAAGATATACGGATCCCGAGGGGGATAAGGATACCGAGGGTTCATTTAAGAATTCCCTTTATAAAAATTACATTGTGCCGGCAATAGAGAGGGGCGCTGAGCCTATACTTATCACTCCCATATCAAGACGCTCTTTTAACGAAGACGGTACAGTCAAGGATACTCACGGTCTCTATGATGACGATGTAAGAGAGCTTGCGCAGGAGCTTAATATACCCTGTGTAGACGCTACAAAGCTTACGGCAGAGCTTTACAATGACGAGGGCTTGGATGGTACCGCTGCCTTCCACGCTATATATAAGGACGTAACAAAGGGCGATAAGGGTCACGACAATACCCACCTTAACCACTACGGCGCTCGTACAGTGGCTTATTTGATAGCAAGAGGCTTAAGGGAGACCGAAAGCGATATATCAGAACTCATTTCATTCAGCGGCGGCATTACGGACGAAATATCAAGATATGATTTTACATATGGTATAGTTAGGGCAATAGGCGGAGAATATGCCGATAATATGGGCGAGACCTTCCCCGATGTAGATGTACTCAGCTCCGACACCACTGCCATTGCCACAGCTAAGAAATTGGGAATAGTAACGGGAGATGACAAGGGCAACTTCGAACCCTTTGCGTCAATAAGCCTGCAAGAGCTTGTTACCGTTACCGCAAGAGCCTTAAAGGCGGCAGGTGTTGAGCCGAATAAGGATACGGCAGTGTTGGAAGGCTACGGAAGGGCTGAGGATATAAAGCCTTATGCAAAGGAAAGCTATGCTGCTCTTTTGAACCTGTGGGGCGACACTATCCCCAACGTAAGTCCCAAAACTGTAATTGACAAGGGTTCTGCTTACGCTGTATTCTCTCTTGTATATGATGAGGTAAACGAAGCCGATGAAGATGCAGAAGCTCAGTCTATCGATGAAATTGAAAAGGTTGAATAATAAAAAAGTCCCTTTGGGACTTTTTTATTAAGGAGAAAGTATGAAAAGAAATATTATAAGAATAATTGCATTGGCTGTTATCGTTATTGCCGCTATATACATTGCAAGGGCAAATATACAGTATAAAGAGGCGAAAACGGAATACACGGATCTGCATAATTATACGGACAACACGGAAAAAGAGGATCTTATTACCGTGGACTACGACAGCCTCGGCAAAATAAACGGCGACTTTATGGGCTGGCTCTATGCCGGCGACGGCAATATAAGTTATCCCATAGTGCAGAGCCATGACAATTCCGATTATCTTAAAAGGACATTCAACGGCAGCAGAAATATAGCGGGCTGTATATTTACCGATTACAGAACGCCTTATTTCAATAATTATCAGACCATAATTTACGGTCACAGCATGAACGACGGTTCCATGTTCAGGCGTCTTGTGGAATACAAAAACGCCGACCATTGTAAGCGGTATCCTTTTTTCTATATATATACTGCCGAAGGCAGACGTAAATACGAGATATTTTCCGTATATAAGGATAAGCCCGATGATGCCGTTCTTGTTTATGAGGACGATGCGTCAAAAAGGGCGCAGCTTGTAAGAGATATAGCCGACAGATCCATGTACCCCATATCCGCTCCCGACAATATAGTCAGCGGCGGAGGCGCAGTTGTATCTCTTGTGACATGTGATGTTTCAAACGACCGATACAGGATCATAGTCAACGGTAAAAGGATAGAATAATTATATTGAAATATGCCTTTAATTATGTTATTATAAATGCAATATGTTATAGGAGGATATTACTGATGAAGGGTATAATTACAGTAGTAGGCAAGGATCAGGTAGGTATAATAGCAAAAGTATGCGCCTATCTTGCTCAGGATGGAATAAATATATTGGATATTTCCCAGACGATAGTTTCGGGCTGGTTCAATATGATGATGGTAGTGGATCTGTCCACCTGCTGTCACAGATTTGAAGAGGTTGTGGATCAGCTCAATAAATTAGGCGGCGAAATAGGTGTGGATATAAGACTTCAGAGAGAAGATATATTTAATTCAATGCACCGTATTTGATTCGGAGGTTATTATGATTTCAAGAGTTGAGGTTCAGGAGACCAACAAAATGATACAGGAGGCAAACCTTGATGTAAGGACTATCACTATGGGTATAAACCTTCTGGATTGTATAGATACGGATATAAACAAGCTTACAGCCAAAATATATGATAAGATAACGAAAAGCGCCGCAGATCTTGTTAAAACAGGAGATGAGATAGGCAAAGAATTCGGAGTGCCTATCGTAAACAAAAGGATATCGGTCACACCTATATCCCTTATAGGAGGCGCCTGCGGAGTTTCATCCTATGTTGAAATAGCAAAAACCTTGGACAGAGCCGCAAAAGAGGTAGGCGTTAATTTTATAGGAGGATATTCGGCGCTTGTTCAAAAAGGCGCAACAAAGTCCGATAAGGATCTTATAAACAGTATACCCGAAGCGCTCAGCGAAACGGAAAGGATATGCTCAAGCATAAATGTCGGAAGCTCACGCAGCGGCATAAATATGGATTCTGTAAAGCGCATAGGCGAGATAATAAAGGAAATGGCATTTCTTACAAGGGATAACAGCTCTATGGCATGCGCAAAGTTTGTGGTATTTTGCAATGCTGTGGAGGATAATCCTTTTATGGCAGGCGCTTTCCACGGCGTAGGCGAAAAGGATCTTGTCATAAACGTTGGCGTAAGCGGACCCGGCGTTGTAAAGAGGGCGCTTGAGGGCGTCAGAGGCGCCGATTTTGAAACACTGTGCGAGACAGTTAAGAAAACGGCGTTTAAGATAACAAGAGTAGGACAGCTCGTAGCTCAGGAAGCAAGCAAGAGAATGGGTATACCCTTTGGTATTATAGACTTATCCCTTGCGCCGACTCCTGCTGTGGGAGACAGCATTGCCGAGATCTTTAACGAAATGGGACTTGAGCAGGCAGGCGCTCCGGGAACAACGGCTGCTCTTGCAATACTTAATGACAATGTGAAAAAGGGCGGCGTAATGGCAAGCTCATATGTAGGCGGACTTTCAGGCGCATTTATTCCCGTAAGCGAGGATCACGGAATGATAGACGCTGTAAATCTTGGCGCTCTTACCCTTGAAAAGCTTGAAGCAATGACTTGCGTATGCTCTGTGGGTCTTGATATGATAGCAATACCAGGAGATACTTCTGCAGAAACCATTTCGGGCATTATTGCCGATGAAATGGCAATAGGTATGATAAATAACAAGACCACCGCTGTAAGGATAATCCCGGTAATAGGCGCTAAGGTAGGAGATACCGTTGAATTCGGAGGTCTTCTCGGCTATGCTCCCGTCATGCCTGTAAACAGCTTTGGATGTGAGGCGTTTATAAAGAGAGGCGGTAGGATACCCGCTCCCATACACAGCTTTAAAAATTAATAAGGGAAGGCAATATCCCGCTTCGGCGGGATCATGCTATTTTTAAGTGTTTTTATGGAGGTATTTATGGATAATAAAATTTTGTATTATTTTGAGCAGCTTAATAAGATACCGAGAGGCTCGGGGAATGAAAAGGCTGTAAGCGATCACACAGTTGATTTTGCAAGATCCCTTGGTCTTGACGTAACACAGGATAAAAATAATAATGTTATTATAAAAAAAGCGGCGACAGAAGGCTATGAGAATGCTGCGCCTGTAATCATACAAGGGCATCTGGATATGGTATGTGTTAAAAACCCGGATGTTGAGCATGATTTTGAAAAAGATCCCATAAACGTTATTTATGACGGGGATACAATGCGCGCAGAGGGCACTACTCTTGGAGCCGACGACGGTATTGCCGTTGCAATGGCAATGGCTTTGCTCTCAGACGATACAGCCAAACATCCTGCACTTGAGGTTATTTTTACCACCGAGGAAGAGACCACTATGTCAGGCGCAAGCGCTCTTGATACTTCACAGATAAAGGGCAGAAGGCTTATAAATATAGATTCTGAGGTAGAGGGCGTATTTACGGCAGGCTGCGCAGGCGGCAGAAAACCCTCTGTCCGTATTGCTGCGGAATATATCGTTCCGCCCTATGATAATTTCGGTATAATTACAGTATCGGGACTTTTTGGCGGTCATTCAGGTTTGGATATAAATAAGGGAAGGGCAAATGCCAATGTGATAATGGAGCAAATACTTGAGAATATTATTGGCAAGGACTGTTATTTATGTAATGTTTCCGGTGGTGCCAAGGAAAACTCTATCCCCCGCGAAAGCAGCGCCGTAATATGTTTTGACAATATTGACACCGTTAATGAAAAGATATCCTCGGTTAATGATCATATTAAAAAAGAATATGCTCTTACCGACCCGGATATTGAAATAAATTTTGTGGCTACGGACAGATATGATAAAGCGTTCAGCCGGGAAACCGCATATAATTTTATAAATGCGGTAAAAGAGATACCAAACGGCGTTATAGCTATGGATACCGAACTTGATATGGTAAAAACATCCAACAATATAGGGATCGTCAGTACATTTGAAAACGAAATAGGTATCTTTTGCGCATTAAGAAGCGCCGTTACGGCAGAAAAGCTGGCTGTATACAACAAAATAGAGAGTATAGGAAGCAAGTATAAAGGCAAAACTACTTACAGAGGAGATTATCCCGCATGGGAGTATAGAAAGCTATCTCCCCTCAGAGATATGCTGGTGGGTGTATACAAGGATATGTTTGACAAAGAGCCTGTGATAGAGATAATACACGCAGGTCTTGAGTGCGGTATCATTTCGGAAAAAATCCCCGATATGGATATGATATCTATCGGTCCAAACCTATACGATATACACACTCCCGAAGAAAGGGCAAGCATTTCATCAATAGAAAGAATGTGGCATTTTCTCCTTGAAGTATTGAAACAAATGAAGTAAGGTGTTGCCTATGAATCTGCCGTGGGATAAAAGCTGGTTCAAGCTGAGCTTTTATGCCATATTTACCTTTATATGCATTTACATTGCCAAATACGTTATAGATACTCTGGCGTATGCCCTTGTAAATATGGCAGGCATATATACTGTTGCGCTCAATATAGCCGTAAAGGCATTTTCTGTTTTTTCGGTCATGATAGGGGGCTTTGTTATTGCCTATGTTCTGTCTCCTGTGGCGGATACGGTGCAGCATAAATTAAAGGTCGGAAGGACCTGCGCCGTTGTTATGACCTACGCAGGAGTCCTTTTGATCTTTATTTTATTGGGATCTATATGCGTAATAAGCGCAGATCCGGGCAAAGAGGGATATATGAAGGGCTTGGCTCGTCAAATGGAAATATATGCCGAAAATATAAATAAGTTCAGACAAAGAGCGGACACTTTCTTTGGCAGTATAGGTATGGATCTTATTTCCGAAAACATAGACAAGGGCATTCTCTCTCTCAAGGGTATTGCCGGGGAGATAGGGGCAAATGCTTTTGGATATTTAAGAAATATAGGGAGCAAAGCGGTAACGGTGCTTTTAAGTATACTGGTGTCCTTTTATTTTATAAAAGACAAGCACGAGATACTTATAAAGCTGAAGAAATACAGCAGGGCTATTTTGCCCGAAGGATTGTATTTTCATTTGACGGCATTTGTTAGGGATATAGATACTGTCCTTTCGGGTTATGTAAGAGGTCAGCTTACGGATGCGGTCATAATGTCGTCGCTGCTGAGTCTGGGACTGGCTATTGTAAGGATACCCTTTGCCGTTATCATAGGCGTTTTAAGCGGATTTTTAAATATAATACCTTATTTTGGCTGCCTTCTGGGACTTGTACTTGCGGTGCTTATGGCGCTTTTGAGCGGAAGACCTGTAAGGGCGTTATACGCTGTACTGGTAATAGGTATATTGCAGCAGATAGACGCTGCCTTTATAGTACCCAAGGTAGTAGGAGACAATGTAAAGCTCAGACCTCTTGTGATAATAATTTCTCTTGCGGTAGCAGGCAGGCTTTTTGGACTGTGGGGACTTGTGTTTGCCGTACCTACCGTAGCGGTCATTAAATTAAAGTTTGACAGATATTGCGAAAGAAAAATAAAAGAATAAGGCTGTGCGGAAACTTCCGCACAGCCTTACAGACTGGCGAAAAAACAATACTTTGACAGTAAATATGAATTAAAATAAAGAACAGCTTGCAAAAAAAAGCGTCGCAGACTTTAATCCGCAGGAGGAATTCACTTCCTCCGAGGATAGGAACTTTTCTGTAATTTAGGCATTTATGCCTAAATTGCGGAAAACACGGCTGGTTCCGACCTTAATTAAACTGAAAGAAATGCAAGCATTTCTTTCAAGCGTGTCGATTTTATCGACACGCTATAAGGCTGTGCGGAAGCTTCCGCACAGCCTTAAAATTTACTCATCGAGTTGAGCGAGTATAAGCTTTGGATCCGTAGGAACATCGTTGTTGAATACGGAGAAATCAAGATGGCAGTCAAGGGCTGAACTGTAGCCCGTAGGCTTTGCGATCTTGCCGATAACATCGCCTTTATAAACAGCCTGTCCTTCTGATACAGCCGGATTATCTTGCAACTGGCTGTATGTAGTTCTCCAACCGTTGCCATGGTCAAGCTCTACAGTTACGCCGTCTACCTTATCTTTTGTTATTGCGCTGACGGTTCCGTCAGCGGCAGCCAAAACATCTGTACCCATAGGCGCCGAGATGCATATGCTGTCATTTGTCCTGTACTGCTCAAGAGTTCTGTCAAATATACCTGTTTCAACGCTGTAATCCATTACTATCTGACCGGATACCGGCCATATCATTTCCTGTGTATCGTCAAATAATGTAAGGTCTGCGCTTTTATCCGTTTCAAAGGCGGGAGCATTGTCAAGAGAGCGTCTTGTTACGGTTTCCGTGTTTTCACGAGTTGAGGCAGCCTCTGTGGTTGCTTCGGTTGTAAGCTTTTCAACATTTGACTTGTCTACGGGAGCGATCTCTTCCTCCAAATTTGCATTGTTATTATCGGAACCTCCGCCTGAATTAAGTATCGATATACCAAAGGCTATTAATAGGAAAACTGCCGCAAGTGTGTACAGCACCATATAAAAGCCTTTCTTTTCATAATTATCATTGTTGTTCATTGTTTACACCTCCTGAGCCTATTATTGACCAAAGGCAAAAAAATATACACATGAATGTTTTTTTATCGCAAAACTTTAAATTATTTATGTACAACTTGAAAAAAATGGTGTATAATTAATACAAGATGAAAATATCGGAGGTAATATAAATGTCAATAGATCTAAAAGGCAGAAATTTTCTTAAGCTTCTGGACTATACTCCCGAGGAGATACAATATCTCTTGGATGTTGCTGCCGAGCTTAAGGAAAAGAAAAAAAAGGGTATATCCACAAAGGTGCATGAGGGTAAAAACATAGCTCTTATATTTGAAAAGACAAGCACAAGGACAAGATGCGCTTTTGAGGTAGCTGCCGCCGATCTGGGTATGTCGTCTACTTATCTCGATCCTTCAGGTTCTCAGATAGGAAAGAAGGAAAGCATTGCCGACACAGCCAGAGTGTTGGGAAGAATGTATGACGGTATCGAATACCGTGGCTTCGGACAGGATATAGTGGAAGAGCTTGCAAAGTATGCGGGAGTTCCTGTGTGGAACGGACTTACAAATGAATTCCATCCTACTCAGATACTTGCAGACCTTCTTACAATAAAAGAACATTTGGGCAAGATCAAAGGCGTTAAGCTTGTATATATGGGTGACGCCAGATATAATATGGGAAATTCCTTAATGGTCGCCGCCGCTAAAATGGGTATGCATTTTACAGCCTGCGCTCCAAAGGCATATTTTCCCAATTCAAAGCTTGCAGACACATGCAGAAAGCTTGCAGAAATGTCGGGAGGCTCTGTAACGCTTACCGATAATGTTGACAAAGGTACCGAGAATGCAGATGTTATATACACCGATGTATGGGTATCTATGGGCGAGCCTGAAGAGGTATGGGCATCCAGAATAAAGGATCTGTCCCCCTATAAGGTCACCGGGGAGATAATGAAAAATGCAGGAGATAAAGCAATATTTATGCACTGTCTTCCCGCATTCCACGACCTTAAGACTTCAATAGGCAAGGAGATGGGCGAAAAGTTCGGTATTTCCGATATGGAAGTGACCGATGAGGTATTTGAAAGCAGCCGTTCCGTAGTCTTTGACGAAGCCGAAAACAGAATGCATACCATCAAAGCGGTAATGTATGCCACATTATAAGCTTAACAATATCAATATATGGAGAGCAAAGATCATGAATGATGAAAAAAGAAAAATAATTTACAGCGCAATGCAGCCTTCGGGAGTTCCCTCTCTCGGTAATTACTTAGGCGCGCTTAAAAACTGGAAATATTTGCAGGATGACTATGATTGCCTTTTCGCTGTGGCAAATATGCATGCCCTTACGGTAAGACAGGATCCGTCGGAGCTTAAAAAGAGGACAAGAGATCTTATAGCGCTTTTTCTTTCAATAGGTCTTGATCCCGAAAAGCATATTATATACGTTCAGTCCGATGTAAAAGCCCATGCCGAGATAGCGTGGATACTTAATTGCTTTACCTATATGGGCGAGCTGAACAGAATGACACAGTTCAAGGACAAGGCGTCAAAGCATTCGGACAATATTAATGCGGGACTTTATACATATCCCGTGCTTATGGCAGGAGATATCCTCCTTTATAAGAGCGACCTTGTTCCCGTAGGCGCAGATCAAAAGCAGCATCTTGAAATATGCAGGGATATTGCCGGACGTTTTAACAGTATTTACGGAGACGTATTTAAGATACCCGACCCATATATACCAAAGGTGGGAGCGAGAATAATGGGACTTCAAAATCCCGAAAGAAAAATGAGCAAGTCCGAAAGCGATAATCTTAACAATGTGGTATATATTTTAGACGAGCCTAACGTAATAGCAAACAAGATAAAAAGAGCCGTTACCGATTCGGATACCGAGATAAGGTACGGCGAGGATAAGCCGGGAATAAGCAATCTTTTGAACATATACTGCGCCGTAACGGATAAAGAACCCGATGAAGCCGTAAATGACTTTAAGGGCTGCGGCTACGGAGAGTTCAAAAAGAGCGTAGGCGAGGCTGTGGTTGAGCATATAAGACCTATACAGGAGAGATTTAAGGAATATTCCTCCGATAAGGCTTATATTGATAAAGTAACTAAGGAGGGTGCGGAAAAGGCGTCCTACCTTGCAAATAAAACCCTGAATAAGGTAAAGAAAAAGGTCGGTTATCCGATGAATTAAGGAGGTAATTTTATGAGTATTGTCCCAATGAAGGAAAAGAAGTTTGACATGGTTGGCTTCGGAGAGGTCATGTTAAGGCTTTCTCCCGGCAACAAGGAAAAAATTTCAAGAAGCGAAAGCTTTGAGAAGCAGGCAGGCGGTTCAGAGCTTAACGTAGCGTCAGGCGCCGCATTCTTAGGCGTTCGTACTGCCATTATTACAAGGCTCCCTGACAATAAGGTAGGAAGGTTTGCAAAATATAAGATAAGATACGGAAATGTTTCAGACGATTATCTTATATATGACAACTCCAAAAATGCCAGACTTGGAATATACTACTATGAGGCGGGAGCATATCCCAGAAAATCATCTGTGGTATACGACAGAGCCAATTCTTCCATATGCACCATGAGCGCCGACGAGATAGATCCTAAGGTATTCAGCAATACAAGGCTTTTCCATGTAAGCGGTATTACCATGGCTCTTAATGAAAACTTAAAGGATATAGTTATCAATACTGTAAAGAAATTCAAGGAGGCAGGCGCCGCTGTCAGCTTTGATGTAAATTACAGAGCTAAGCTTTGGAGCGAAGAGGATGCAAAGGCAGCTATTCTTCAGGTGCTTCCATATGTAGATATATTGTTTGTTTCCGAAGAGACTTCAAGAAGAATGATGCAAAAGACAGGTACCCTTGAGGAGATAATGAAGAGCTATGCGGACGAATATGGCTGTAAGGTCGTTGCTACCACAAAGAGAGAGGTAGTAAGCCCCACAAGACATAACTTTGGCTCAAAGCTTTACTATAACGGCAAATTTTATGAAGAGCCTGCCTATGAGAACATAGAGGTAATTGACAGGATCGGTTCAGGCGATGCTTATGTAGCCGGCGCTCTTTACGCTCTTCTTACAACCGACGATCCTATGGAGGCTGTAAGATACGGCAACGCTATGTCAGCCGTTAAGTGTACGACAAACGGCGATATGCCTGCGGCTTCACTTGAAGAAATACAGAGCGTTATCAAATCTCATACCGCTGAAGGTCCTCAGGAAGAGATGAGCAGGTAATGAGCTTTTGCAGTTGCAGTGATACAAAGTGTCCCCTCAATCCCGTAAACCATAATAAGGGCTGCGACCTTTGTATACAAAAATGTCTTAAGGATAATGAGATACCGAGCTGTTTTTTTAACAAGGTATCCGAAAATTTAGAGGATAAGGATTATTCCTTTGAGGGCTTTGCCCGACACGTTCAGAAAAATATAAAAAAGTAAAAGGGACTGTCCAGGTGGCAGTTCCTTTTGCATATGTAAAATATATATGGAAATTTATGTTTGTTTATGTTATAATAGTTTTCATAGATTTTACTTACGGAGAAATTTGTTATGTATCTAAAAAGAATTGAATTACAGGGCTTTAAGTCCTTTCCGGAAAAAATAAAGCTTGAATTTAACAAGGGAATAACGGCGGTAGTGGGACCAAACGGCAGCGGCAAGAGCAATATTGCCGATGCAGTGCGTTGGGTATTAGGCGAAAAAAGCGCTAAAAACCTCAGAGGCAGTAAAATGGAGGATGTTATATTCAACGGCACCGCCAACAGAAAACCTTTGGGATTTGCCGAAGTCTCTCTTGTAATGGATAATTCCGACAAAAAGCTCAATATAGATTTCAGCGAGGTCACAGTTACAAGACGTGTATATCGTTCAGGCGAAAGCGACTATATAATAAACGGTACAAAATGCCGTGCCAAGGATATACTTGAGCTTTTTATGGATACAGGCGTTGGCAAGGAGGGTTATTCCATAGTTGGACAAGGTAGGATAGACGAGATACTTTCCACCAGATCCGAGGACAGAAGGCACCTTTTTGAAGAGGCAGCAGGTATTGTAAAATACAGAACCAGAAGTATAGAAGCCTCAAATAAACTGAATAAGGAAAAAGAAAACCTTGTCAGGGTAAACGACATTATAGACGAGCTTGAAAAACAGGTTGGTCCTCTTGAGATACAAGCCGAAAAGGCAAAAAAATGTATTATACTTTCGGACAGGCTCAAGCTCGTGAGGATCAATATATTTGTAAGGGATGCAGTAAAGTTTGAGAACGAGATCAAGGAGATAGAAGGTCAGATAAAAACTCTTAACTCCGATATAGAGACCGAGATCAAAAACGAAAAAAAGCTGGATGATAAAAAAGCCGAATTAAAGAGCAATATTACAGAAATAGAACAAATGCTGGAAGATGTTGCCCGCAGCATAGGCGATAAGCGTTCCGAAAGGGAGCAGAAGGAAAACGATATAAAACTTTGCCGCCAAAATATTTCATATTTGGAAGAAAATATAGAGCGTATCACAGGAGAAAATAAAGAGAGCGGCAGGATAATAGGCGAAAAAGAAGAAAGCATAGCCAAAATAAGAGCCGATATTGAAGAAAAGAACATAGAGCTTGGCAATAAGAAAAAAGCCTTTGAAGAAAAAATGCTTGTGTTTTCGGAGCTTAGTTCTCAGGTAAGCGAGAGGGAAGAGCTTCTTAACAAATATAACTCCGATGTTATTGCCAAAATGAACAAGGCAACGGATGTAAAAAATGAAATAAGCAAAGCGGAAGCAATGCTCTCTCAGTTGGATATAAGAAAAAACCAGGTAGAGGAGAATATTGATATACTTAAAGAGCAATATCACGAAAGAAGCTCAGCTCTTGCCGAAGCCGAAAGGGAAATAGAAAGAGCAGAAAAGGAATTGGCGCTCAATACCGATAATACGGAGAAAATGACGCAGCAGTACAACGCTCTTATGGAAAATGCAGAAAAGGCAAGAGAAAGACAAACTGCCGTAAATAAGACCATACAGGAAAAAAATTCAAGGCTTCGTATTCTCTCAGAGCTTGAAAAAAGCTATGAGGGATATTATGAGGGCGTTAAAGCCGTGCTTGCAAAAAGGGACAGCAAAGATCCGTTATTCAAAGGGATATGCGGCGCCGTAGGCGAAGTCATAAATATGGAAAGCAGATATGAGACCGCTATCGAGGTAGCATTGGGCTCAGCCGTTCAGAATATAATCGCAAGAACGGAAGATGACGTTAAAAATGCCATAGCGTATCTTAAAAAAAGCAACAAAGGAAGGGCAACCTTCCTTCCAATGACTGCCATAAAATCCAGAACATTAGGCGCCGAAAAGTACAATATCATAAAAGAAAAAGGCGTACTCGGTATCGCCAAGGAGCTTATAAATTATTCACAGGAATATGAGAATATAATGTCCTCTCTTTTGGAAAGGGTAATTGTTGCCGACAACATAGACAATGCCGTTTCTCTTGCAAAAAAGACAAAATACGGCTATAAGATAGTTACCCTTGAGGGAGAGCTTATTAATGCAGGCGGCTCTATAACAGGCGGTTCTATGCACAAGAAAACTGCGTCTGTTTTATCAAGAAGCAGAGAGATCTCAGAGCTTAGAGAAGGGCTTAAGGCGCTCTATGAGGAACAGGCTTCCACAAATGCCGATGTAGAGAAAATATCAGAGATATGTGAGAATCTGGACTATAAGATCACAGAGGCAAAGGAGGAGCTTCAGGATATTGCCATAAGAAAAACCGAAGCTTTGGGCAAGGTAGAACAGGCAAGGGAGTATAAAGACGATATTTCGGCAAGGCTTGAAAGCGCACAAAACGAGCTTTCGGAGCTTTGCATAACCATAGAAAAGGGCAACGATACCAAAGGAGAACTTAATTCTTCTCTGGTAAAGATCGAAGAAGAAATATGCGATTTAAACAATAAGCTTAATGAATTTCAGAGTCTTATACAGTCCGACAGGGACGTAAGAGAAGCAAGCAATGAAGAGATCTCGGCTATGAGAGTAGAACTTAATCAGCTTGAAAATGAAATATATACCTTCAACAGCAATGTTGTCAGGCTCAACGATGAGATAACAACTGCAAAGGAAGCCCTTGAAAATGGCAGGGATAATATTGCATCCATAAACAGCGAAATAGAAAATAAAAATAAAGAGATGAAAGAGCTTGAGAACGCTGTCGTGTCACTGAAAGAGGAACATGAGAAGCTTTTTGACAAACAGGAAATGCTCTATAATAAAAAATCGAGCGCAAATTCGTCACTTGAAGCTCTTGAAGGAGATATAAAAAAGCAGCTTGAAACAAAGACCGCTCTTGAAAAAGAGCTTGACAGACTTGAGGTACGCAAGGCAAACACTGACGAAAAGAGCAGAACCCTCTATGACTCAATGTGGGAGGAATATGAGATCACATATGTTACCGCCAGGGCTGCCGAAAAGCTTGAAATGTCGGACAACGAGCTTAAGTCCGAAGAAAAGAAGCTGAGAAACAGCATAAAAGCCCTTGGTAATGTAAATCTCAACGCTGTTGAAGAATATGCCGATGTTAAGGAAAGATATGATTTCCTTAAAAAGAACAGAGATGACATAATGGAGACCGAAAAGAAGCTTGTGGAGATCATTACAGACCTTAACTCAATGATGGAAAAGCAGTTTACGGAACAGTTTGCCATTATAAGCAAAAATTTCAGCTCAACTTTTGCCGAAATGTTTGGCGGCGGCGTTGCCGAGCTTAAGCTCAGTGACGACAGCGACATTCTTAACTGCGGTATAGAGATAGCAGCCCAGCCTCCCGGAAAGTCTCTTAAGAACATGATGGCACTGTCGGGCGGCGAAAAGGCGCTTACGGCTATGGCACTGCTTTTTGCCATACTTAAAATGAAGCCTTCTCCTTTCTGTATACTGGATGAGATAGAGGCGGCTCTGGATGATGCCAATGTCATAAGGTATGCCGAATATCTTAAGAATTTTACAGATGATACGCAATTTATAGTTATAACGCACAGAAAGGGTACTATGGAGGCTGCCGATATATTATACGGCGTTACCATGCAGGAGCAGGGTATTTCAAAGCTTGTATCTGTTAAATTCAATGAAAGAGGTGTAGATAATGGCGTTGTTTGATTTCTTAAAAAAGAAAAATGACGAAACGGAAGATAATGTAATATTATCCGAGGGCAGTGAGGAGATCAATGAACTCGACAGGCTGGAGGATCAGGAAGAGCTTGAAGATCTTGAAAAGCTTGAGGAATATGAAGAATTTGAAAATGAAGAAAATAATACGGATGAGAATATTGCCGAAGCTATAAAGGACGAAGCGTCATCCGACAATATTCCTCCTGCCGAAGCAGAGGAGGAAGCGCCAAAGCTTGGCTTTTTTGCAAAAATTAAGGCAGGGCTTACAAAAACAAGAGATAACATTATGTCAGGCATTGACAATGTGCTTAAGACCTTTGTTAAAATAGACGAGGATCTTTTTGAAGAGCTTGAAGAAACGCTTATTATGGCTGATATAGGTGTTGAGACCTCGGTATATATTATAGAACAACTGAGAGAAAAGGTAAAAAATGAAAGAATAACTCAGGTATCCGAAATAAAGGGAGCGCTTGCTGATGTTATTTCCCGGATACTGGATAAAAACGAGGAGCCTCTTGAAATTCCTTCTCCCTCGGTAATTCTTGTAATAGGCGTGAACGGCGTAGGCAAGACAACAACTATCGGAAAGCTTGCTCATTATTACATGGCTCAAGGAAGGTCCGTGCTTCTTGCTGCGGCTGATACCTTCAGAGCGGCAGCCATAGATCAGCTTCAGATATGGGGAGAAAGAAACGGCTGCGATGTTATAAAGCATCAGGAAAATTCCGATCCCGCCGCAGTGGTATTTGACGCCGTACAAGCTGCAAAGGCAAGAAATACGGATCTGCTTATATGCGATACGGCAGGCAGACTTCATAATAAGAAAAATCTGATGAACGAGCTTAAAAAAATCGCAGGTATAATCGAAAGGGAATATTCCAACGCCCATACGGAGGTCTTTCTTGTGCTTGACGCCACAACAGGACAAAATGCGATACAGCAAGCCAAGCTGTTTAAGGAAACAGCCGATATAAGCGGCATTGTTCTTACAAAGCTCGACGGTACCGCTAAGGGCGGTATCGTTATAGCTATCAAAAACGAAATGAATATACCCGTGCGCTTTGTAGGTGTTGGCGAAGGGATAGACGACTTGCAGCCCTTTGTTTCACAAGATTTCGCCAAGGCGCTATTTGAAGAATAAGCATTTCCTCTGCAAGGGGAAACATAAGTCCAAGGGCAAACCTTTTTAATATAAAACCTCCCCAATAAGGGCAATGTCCTTAAGTTGATGACATTGCCCCTTGTAGGGGAGGTGGCAGCCCGAAGGGCAATTCTTATTATATAAACCTCCCATATAAGGGGAGGTGGCAGCCCGAAGGGCTGACGGAGAGGTATTTCAACCGATAACCCCCAAAATTAAAAATTATCATCTACTGCCAGAGCCTCAACAAGCTCCACATCTTCGTTCCTCTCCATAAATGTCCTCATTGAATAATCGTTGGCAAAAAGCAATATAGGCCGTTCAAAACGATCGAATACAAGAGTGCATCTTGAATTTGTAAGGAGCTTTATCTCATCGGCAGTCTTTCCTTTTACCCATCTTGCCACAGTGTAGCTCATAGGTTCCATTCGTATCTCCGAGTTGTATTCATTCTTAAGTCTGTATTCAAATACCTCAAATTGAAGCTGTCCCACAGCTCCCAGCACAACATCGTTATATTCTGTTCTGTATATCTGTATTGCGCCTTCCTGTGCAAGCTGCTCCACGCCTTTTTGGAACTGCTTTGCTTTCATGGTATCTACGGGTCTGACCTTCATAAAAAGTTCGGGAGGGAATGTAGGCAACGGCTCAAAATAAAGCTTTTCCTTACAGTCTGTAAGGGTATCGCCTATCTGATAGTTTCCCGTATCATATATTCCTATAATATCTCCCGCTATGGCAGAATCTATATTTTCTCTTTCGTTTGCCATAAGCTGAGTAGATTGGTTCAGCTTCATGGATTTGCCTGTTCTGGAGAGCGTTACATTCATATCTCTTTCAAATACGCCTGAGCATATTCTGAAAAATGCCAGTCTGTCTCTGTGAGCAGGATTCATATTTGCCTGTATTTTGAATATGAAGCCCGAAAAGAAATCGTCCGTGGGATGCACAACTCCCGTTGTTGTTTTTCTGTCCCCGGGAGGAGGCGACATTACAAGGAAATGCTCCAAAAATTCAGTAACGCCAAAGTCCGCCAGAGCCGTTCCGAAAAATACGGGCGAAAGCTTTCCCTTGGAAATAAGATCCATGTTAAATTCATTTCCCGCTCCGTCCAAAAGCTCTATCTCATCTCTTAAGTTCTGTAAGTTCTCGTGAAAAAGTATATCGTCAAGTACCTTGTCAAATACTCCCTCATCCGAAAGCTCTATTGTCCTTTTTTCCTTATAAAGGTGTATTTTATTGTTGAGCCTGTCATATATGCCTTCAAAGTATGCGCCGTTGCCGATAGGCCATGTTACTGCCGTTGAAGGAAGACCGAGCGCATTTTCAAGCTCTTCCAAAAGAGCCAAAGGCTCCATGGCGTCTCTGTCCAATTTGTTCATAAATGTAAATATGGGTATCTCTCTCATACTACATACTTTAAAGAGCTTTTCGGTCTGCGCCTCAACGCCTTTTGCGGCGTCTATTACCATTACGGCTGAATCAACAGAAGTAAGTATCCTGTAGGTATCTTCGCCGAAATCATTATGTCCCGGAGTATCCATTATGGATACTGTCTTGCCGTTGTATTCAAATTGCATTACGGATGAGGTAACGGAAATACCTCTCTGCTTTTCTATTTCCATCCAGTCGGATCTTGCAAAACGTCCTCTTCTTGCTTTTACGGCTCCCGCTTCGTGGATAGCGCCTCCGTGAAGAAGAAGCTTTTCCGTAAGGGTTGTCTTTCCTGCGTCGGGATGAGAGATTATGCCAAAGATCCTTCTTTTGTTTATCATATTTATATCCGGTATTGCCATAATTTATATTCCTTTCCTGAGTATCTTTTTCCACTTCATCTATTTTATAGTAAAATAACGGTGTTTGCAAGTATAAATTAACAGATGTGCCATATATTTTGCATTTATTTAATTTATTTACAGGTCTATAATTTATGTATAGACGTCTAAATAATTAATAAGGGAGATTGATATATGAAAAAAACATTATTGCTTACAAGTATCGTTACACTTGTAATGTCAGCTTCTGTTTTTGCCGCCGGCAGTTGTAACGGAAATATATGCATAAACGGGACAAGTCAAAAATATAATAATTTTAGCGGTGGGATCTTTGTCAACGGCAAATATGTGGAAACCGATCTTACCGACCTTAGAACGAAAATTAACGAATTTATACAAAAGTGCAGAGAGGAGGCAATAGAAAACTCAAAGTGGCTTACTACCGAGGCAACAACAAGACCCGTTGAAAGACCGTCTCAGGCGACTACCAAGCCTTCTACGGAGGCAACAACAAAGGCTCATGTGGCGGAAAAGCCTACGGAGGCAACAACAAAGGCTCAAGTAGCGGAAAAGCCTACAAAAGCAACAACAAGGGCGCATGTGACCGAAAAGCCTACGGAAGTAACAACAAAGGAAAAGCCTACACAGACAACTACAAGAAAGACGACAGTTGAAAGACCGACGGAAGCTACAACTGCCGCAGTAAATGTTGATCAGTCAATGGCTCAGCAGGTACTAAATCTTGTAAACAATGAAAGAGCAAATAACGGTCTGCCGACGCTTAAGCTGAACAACAAACTGTCTGCCGTTGCTCAGAAAAAAGCAGAGGATATGAAGAGCAAAAACTATTTTTCACACACCTCGCCTACATACGGAAGTCCCTTTAATATGATGAAAAATGCAGGGATCACATATAAGACGGCAGGAGAAAACATAGCCTACGGTCAAAAAACAGCCCAGGCAGTATTTAATGACTGGATGAATTCGCCGGGACACAGGCAGAACATATTAAATAAAAATTATAAGGAGATGGGATTAGGCGTAACATCAGGCGGTAGGATGTACTGGAGCCAGATGTTTATAGGTTAAATAATATAATACATATTTCAGACGGTCTGCCGTATTTGGAACTCTGTTTGCAGAGGCAACATATTTAGGCAGACCTCTGCTTTTTGGGGACTGTCAATATGACAGTCCTTTATCAGGTATGGGTTTTATGACATATTTATTTGTATTTATACAAATTATCTATATAATACTTGAAAAATCAATCAAAATATATTACAATGTAAATAACTGTAAATTGGGATATGGAGAATAATTATGAGAAGTAAAAGAACAAATAAAAGAGGGAATAAGACCAAAGGCTTGACCGTTAAGGAAATATTGGAAAGGGAAAGCCTTACCAATGACAGCGGTTCATCTTATGATGAAGAAATAACAGAAGAGTATCGTAAGGAAGATATTTCCGAGGATGAAAATAACGAGGAATACGAGGACGAAGATATCAACATATCCGATGATGAAGAGTATGAGGAGCTCAATTCATCCGCGGATGAGGAATATACCGAAGCCCCGGAGGATACCGAATATATGGATGATATCTCCGAAACAGATGAGGAATATGATATTCAGGACGATTTTTCCGAAGATGATGAGGATGATTATTCCGACTCTGATGAATACAGTGATGACGAGGAATTGACGAATATTCCAGATAACGGTCATAAGTCTTCCAAGACAAATAAAAAACCTTCCGACAAAAAGAGCAAAAACGGTAAGATAGGTACCATGGTGCTTATTGCTGCCGTAATTTTTGTTATTCTTTGTTTTGCCCTGTATATGGCAATAGCCTTTGGCTATTACAAAAATCGTTTTCTTAAGGGTACGATTATTGACGGAAAGGATGTTTCCGATATAAAAGCAGAGGAATATATAAGCTCTCTTGAAAACAGAGCAGCCGAGTATACTCTTACCGTAATGAACAAGGATGAAGTAACGGATACCATAATAGGCAGCGATATAGAGCTTAAGATATCAGATGAGGGTAAGGAAAAAATAAAAGATATTTGTTCTTCACAGAATAAAATAATGTGGCCTGAGGGATTTTTAGGCGACAAGTATGAATATGATACCGATAAGCTTGTCGATTGGAACGCAGATGCTCTGAATTCCATAGTGATGACCTCAAGGGGCTATAATCTGCCCCAGACAATTCAAAGCGAAGCGGCTTCTCTCAAATATAAAGACGGAAAATATCAGGTAGCTTCTCCCACAAGCGGAGATAAGATCGATAAGGAAGCCTACTCCGCAAGAGTCGAGGAATATATAGGTGTGCTTAAGGACGAAATGGTAATACAAAATGCTGATGTTTATGAAAAGGCAGAGAATGCAGAGACTGATGAGCAGGCAATGAATAAAGCCTGCGATACGGCAAACAGGATAATAGAGGGCTGCAAAATATCCATAAAGATGGGAGATTCCAACGAGGATATCACAGCAGACGTTATGAACGGCATAATAACCATTGACGATAAATATAATGTTACTCTGAATGAAAGCACTATAAACAGCTATGTTGAAGGACTTGGTAAAAAATACAGGAATATGGGTATGACAAGGACCTTCAGGACGGCTCATGGTACCGATGTACAGGTAAAGGGCGGAGATTACGGCTGCTCGATCAATACCAAGAATCTTTCAAAGGAGATAAACAGCGCCATATTCAGCAAAAAACCTCTCAATACTACGGTCAAGCTTACCAAAAACGTATTGAGCGGAACAGGAGCGGATATTGGCAAGACCTATATTGAGGTCGATCTTACAAATCAGTATCTCTATATGTTTGTAGACGGTAAAAAGGTTAAGGAATGTCCCGTTGTTACAGGTCTGCCCGGCAAAAGAGCCACACCTCAGGGTACATATATGCTAAAGAACAAAATGATGGATGTTCCTCTTGTAGGCGATAACTATGTTACTCCCGTTAAGTACTGGATGCCATTTAACGGCGGTATTGGACTTCACGACGCCGTATGGCAAAGCAGCTTCGGAGGAGAGCTTTATAAGAGCAGGGGATCTCACGGCTGCGTTAATCTTATGATGAAGGATGCGGGAGATATTTATAAATACGCTGTTGTAAAAATGCCTGTTGTATGCTATTACCACAGCAGGATAGCTTCATTCCAACCTATTGCGTCAAGCGGTCCCGTACAGGGTACATACAGACCGCTTAACGATAAGGAGCTTAAAATGCGTGCAGAGCTTCTCAGCGGCAAAAAGGTCACCGATTCCTCAGCGGTAAGAGATTCCAACGAGGGTCAGGCGGCTCAGACACAGGCGCCTGCCGAAAAAACCGCTCCTGCTTCGGCAACCGCCACCGATAATAATACCGCTGCTTCGGAAAGCGGCGATAACAATAATAATGCGGCTGTCGACAACGACAATTCAGACAATGCAAATGCTTCCGCAAATACGGGAGCCGTTTCCGAAAATAAAGATACTCCGCCACAGAATACGGAAAATGCTGCGCCTCCTGTGGAAAACCAAGGAGAACCCCGGGTCGGCAATACTGCCGTTCCAAGCGCTCCTTCTTCCGATACGGGCAATGTTTCCGACAGCGGAGGAGGGGATGCTCCCGCTCCCGATAACTCAGGAAGCGGCAGCGGAGATGTAATAAAGGAAATAGTAGTCGATCCTATTGAATAATTCTTTTTGCAAAGGAGAAAATGTATATGGACAGTGAAAAGTTAAGAGAGCTTTTAGACGGAGATGACGAACTCGGCGGAGTCGATGTTAATTACAGAAAATATGTAGATTACGATGACGATGAAGAGTCATTTGATCCCGAAAGCTTTCTCAATGAAGATAATGACGGCGAGGCTTCCCATACACAGGATAGCGTTCACGAAAAATCAGATGAAAAGGCAAAGGAGCATACTCCTAAAATGGATCTGTCTGCTTTGGACGAACCTCATAATTTATTTGAGAGAAAAAAGTTCAAGATCATAGGGGCTGCAGCGGTTTTCTGTTTGATAGCGTTTGTTACATTATATATCTGCATCTCATATGTATTCTATGCAAACCGATTTGTGCCTTCGACTGTTATAAACGGCTTTAACTGTTCCAATAAGACCATAGATAGCGTTTATAACGAAATAAATTCCTCTCTTGAAAACTATGAACTTGCTATTTCCGTTGGCGGAGTGGAATTTGACTATATTTCCGGTTCAGATATCGAGCTTAAATGCAGCGACTATCTTAAGGCTATTTTGGAGGATATATGCCATAATCAGAAAAAATATTCATGGCTTAAGGGCTTTTTTGTAAAGTCAAAAGAAATATATGCGGATAACGGACTTGAGCTGAATTATGAAACTCTTGACGAAATATTGGACGGATCACTTGTTTATTCAATTACTCCCACAATAAAAAGCGAGGATGCCGGTATAATATATAACGGAAAGGAGTTTGAGATAAAGCCTGCCATATACGGAGACGAGATAGACAAGGCGGCTGTAAAAGAGCTTGTTATAAAGAAAATACAGTGTCTTGATAAAAGCCTTGATATTGCCGCAGAAGGCTGTTATGTGCAGCCTGCCGTTACGGAAAAGGACGAAAAGCTTGCCACAGCCTGCGGTCTTGCAAATGATTATATCGAAAAATCAATTACTCTTACCGTATTTGATTCTACGCAGATATTGGATAAATCAACGCTCAACAAATGGGTAACGGTCAATTTCAATGCGGATGTGGTCGCAAATGAAGATGAAATAAATAAATTTGTAAAGAGCCTTGACGATAAGTATTCAACTCTAAACAAGACGAGAACCGTCAGAACACACTACGGAGACAGTGTGACCGTTTCCGGAGGGGATTACGGCAGAAAGCTGAATACAGATAAGCTTGCCGACGACCTGAGCGTTGCCGTAATGGGCTTTGATGATGCGGAGGTTAAGGCTGAATTTACAAATACCGCCATGGGACCCGTAGGCAACGATATAGGCAAGAGCTATGTTGAGGTGGATCTTACCAACCAGAAGCTGTGGGTCTATAAGGAGGGCAAGCAGATACTTGAGACCGATGTTATTACAGGCAAAAACGACGGAGCTCACAATACTCCCACAGGCGTATATAAAATTAAAGATAAGCAGAGAAATACTGCGCTTAAAAGAGAAAACCATACCGCTTCATACTGGATACCCTTTAGCGGAGATATAGGTATAAACGACGCCTCTTGGAAAACCAAGTTCGGTGGAACAACATATATACTTGAAGGCTCAAACGGCTGTATATATGTTCCGACAGATGCCGCAAGAGCAATATACAACAATACTGTAAAGGATATGGCTGTAATATGCTATTATCATTCTCTTATTGTAAATCCTATAGATACGGTAGCAGAGATACCTCAAATCACTGCCCCTGTAATAGAGTACCCCAAGGTTTATGAGAATGATGCTGCGGAGCAGGAAACTCACGTTGTGGAAGGATTTACAGAAAGCGTAGAGCAAAATGATAACGACAGCTCCGAAAACAGCGAGAAGATAACGGCAGCGGAAAGCGTTACGCCCGAGCCGAACAACTCTGTGCAGGAGCCTGCGCAGCCTTCTGAAAATGATAATGTAATACACGAGGAGATAATACCTCCTGCGGAATAAATTTATAATGGGGTGTCATAAGGCACCCCGTAATTTATGTGTAAAAGGCGGTGTAAAAATTTATGGACGGCATAATCTTTGACCTTGACGGAACATTGTGGAATGCTACCGAACAAATATGTAAAACATGGAATATGGTACTTAAGGACTATCCCGGCACAAGAGCGCCGATTACCGTTGAAGAGCTGGAAGGCTGTATGGGACTTTTACTTCCCGACATAGGCAGAAGGCTTTTTCCCAACGAAATTCCCAAAATACAGGAAGAGCTTATAAACAAATGCTGTGATATGGAGGTAAAATATCTTTCGGAGCATGGAGGAGTGCTGTATCCCGATGAGGAGAAAACTTTGTCCGCACTTGCCGATAAGTATAAGCTTTTTATTGTAAGCAACTGTCAGTCAGGCTATATAGAAAGCTTTTTTAAAGGACATAGTCTTGGAAAATATTTTACGGACTGCGAATGCGCAGGCAATACGGGAATGGAGAAGGGCGACAACATCAGACTTATTATAAAAAGAAACCGCCTTGTTTCCCCGGTGTATACAGGAGATACCCAAAACGACAGGGATTCGGCAGCGTATGCAAAGGTACCGTTTGTATATGCGGCATACGGCTTCGGAAGGGTCAATGGATACGACTTTATTATAAACAGCTTCAGCGAGCTTACGGATATATTTTAAAAGCCTGTCCGAAAGGACAGGCTTAAAATTTGATCGAATTATGATCAGGGCTGCTTGCCGATGTAAGCAAGTATACCGCCGTCTACATAAAGGATATGTCCGTTTACTGCATCTGATGCGTCAGAAGCAAGGAAGATAGCGGGACCTGCCAATTCCTCGGGCTTTAACCATCTTGCGGCAGGCGTTCTGCCAACGATGAACTGGTCAAAAGGATGTCTTGAACCGTCAGCCTGCTTTTCTCTTAAAGGAGCAGTCTGAGGAGTCTCTATATAACCGGGTCCTATGCCGTTGCACTGAATGTTGTACTGACCATATTCAGAGCATATGTTTCTGGTAAGCATTTTAAGACCGCCCTTTGCGGCAGCATAAGCAGAAACAGTCTCTCTGCCCAGCTCAGACATCATAGAGCATATGTTGATGATCTTGCCGTGACCTTTCTTTATCATGCTTGGTATAACAGCCTTAGACATGATGAAAGGTGCGTTAAGGTCAACGTCGATAACCTGGCGGAACTCAGCGGCAGTCATATCGCACATAGGTATTCTCTTGATGATACCTGCATTATTTACAAGAATGTCTATAACGCCGACTTCCTTTTCTATAGTTGCGATCAAGCCGTTAACAGCCTCTTCGTTGGTTACATCGCATACATAACCGTGAGCGTCGATACCTGCTTCCTTATAAGCAGCAATACCCTTATCAACAAGCTCCTGCTTGATATCGTTGAATACGATAGTAGCACCTGCCTTAGCCATGCCTGAAGCGATAGCAAAGCCGATACCGTAAGAAGCGCCTGTTACAAGAGCAACCTTACCTTCAAGTGAGAAATTAATACTCATTTTTCATACCTCCTTATAAAATCGGCAATATGTTTGCCTTATAAATAAATTATAATACAATATCATGTATTTGTCAAAGTAATAATTGTAAATAATTACATATTCTAATTAATATCAGAACAATTTTTATTAAAATTGTTAGAAAATAATGATAATAGACTTGATTTTGTGACGGATATGTTGTATAATAACAAAAGATATATCAGAAAGTTGGGTAACTATGAGTGAAAACAGAGAAGAAGCTATCAATGAAATAGATTTGCAAAAAATCTTTCTGGCGATTTTAAGTAAGCTAAAATTCATTATCCTATTGACGATAGCTTTTGGAATCATATTCGGTTTAGTCAGTAAATTTCTTATAAAAGACGTATATCAGACTCAGGTTTCTTTATATGTAAACAACAACAAGGATGCCGTTTCGCAAAATCTGGATGCAGGAGATATAAGCGCAGCTACAATGCTTGTTTCCACATATGTTCATCTTATAAACAGCAATGCGGTACTTGACGATGTGGTCAGCAGTATAGATCTTGACTATGAGACCGAGGATATAGCAAAAATGATAAGTGTATCGGCTATCGAAGATACGCAGATGCTTATGCTTTCTGTTTCAAATACGAACCCCGATCATGCATATATTATAGCAAATGCTATTGCGGATAAAGCGCCATCCAAGATTACCGAGATCATGGACGGCAGTACGGTAAAGGTGGTTGACTATGCTGTTAAGCCCGATACGCCCGTATATCCCAATACCCTTAAGAATATTCTTCTGGGACTTTTTCTCGGAGCGATAATAGGTATAGCTGTTGCGGTAATGTCCGAAATGCTTGATAATTCAATTAAATCCGAAGAGGATATCACAAAGCTTATCCCGGATATACCCGTTATAGGCATCATACCTGAGATCGTAGTCAAAAACACGGAAGAGAACAGGGGTTAATGCATATGCTAAAGAATAAATTCAAGTTAAAAAGGATCAACAGATCATCTATAAAGGATAGCAGGACAAGCAAAAGCAGTATAGAGGAAAACAGCAAAAGGATACTTTCAAAGGAATCATCATTTGATATACATGAATCTTATAAGGAGTTAAGGACCAATATTATGTTTTCACTTCCCGTAAGCGGATGTAAGGTAATATCGGTCACAAGCGGTATCGCCTCAGAGGGCAAAAGTACCACCTGCTTCAATGTAGCCATTACATTTGCAGAAACAGGCGCAAAGGTCATTGTGGTAGACTGTGATCTCAGAAGACCCAATGTGGCTAATCTTCTCCAGATAAAGAAGGATAAAGGTCTCAGCAATGTACTTATAAAGGACTGTAGCCTGGAGGATGCCATTATCGCTACGGAATATACCAACTTGGATACTCTTGTTGCAGGCAAAATACCTCCTAATCCGGCTGAGCTTTTGTCTTCGGCGCCTATGAAGGAGCTTATTGATACGCTTAAGCAAAGATATGACTATATATTTTTGGATACGCCGCCTGTCAATGTGGTCACAGACGCTTCTCTGCTGACTAAGCTGGTGGATGGCTATATAATAGTTGTAAAGCAGTTCAGAGCTGAGAAAACAGCTCTTGTTGAAACCGTCAGAAAGCTTAATTTCGTAGATGCAAAGATACTGGGTTTCATACTAAACGGGGTCAGATATACTAAAATGGGCTATGGCAAATACGGTTACGGAAAGTATGGCTATGGCAAGTACGGTTACGGAAGATACGGGAGGTATTACAGTAATTCCGATAATCAGCAATAAATTGGGTCAAAGGGGAGAGAGCTATGATCGATATTCATTCTCATGTGCTTCCTGCCATTGATGATGGCAGCAAGGATCTGGAAATGACATTGGAAATGCTTAAGGAAAGTTACGCTCAGGGTATTACTGATGTTCTGGCGACTCCTCATTTTTACATAAGCAAGAACAATGTTGAGCAGTTTTTGACAAAGAGAAATAATGCATATGACCTTGTAATGAAGGCTATAAAGGGGAAAAGCGATTATCCTAATTTGTATTTGGGAGCAGAGGTCTATTTCTTCAACGGTATAAGTCATATGGATGATCTTGACAAGCTTTGCATAAATAACAGCAGATATATGCTTTTGGAAATGCCTTTTAACAAATGGAGCAACAAAGTGCTTACCGAGGTCGAAAATATTATTTTTGACAGGAAAATAACTCCTGTGATCGCTCATGTGGAAAGGTATATAGACTTTCAGAAGGGTACAGACAATATAGACAGTCTATTTTCATTAGACGTTGTAATACAGTTGAATGCTTCTTTTGTAAACTATCTGTTTACAAGGAACAAAGCCATGAAATGGATAAACAACAATGTTGTGCAGCTTCTGGGTTCCGATATGCACAATATGGATTCCAGACCGCCAAATCTTGGCAAGGCATATGAATACATAAAAAGAAAGTTGGGCAGCCACGCTGTCGACAAGATCAATGATCTGGGTAAGGAAATTTTGAATATATAATTTTCTTAATTATTAACAACGAAAGGAGATATCATTGAAGAACAAAAAGAAAAAGTCACACAAGGTGCTGTGTTGCATTTTGTTGATATTACTCATATTGATTATCGCTTTTGTTGCTTTGTACATATGGCAGAGAAATAATATCAATGCCGTATTGGATGCTGCAAAATATTCAGAAGACGATATTCAGCAGCAAATCGTGGATTCCAAGGATGAGGTTCAATCCGAATTGGAAGAACATGATATTGTTGGACTCAGAGATTTTACCTTTGAGGAAGAGGAACAAATAAGAAAAGGGCAGTTATCGGTAGACGATGCTATTGCCAGGATTATGGAGGAAAGTGATGTTGCCGAAAGTAAGACCGCATCAGATGGTAATTCATCTAATCATGGGGATAACGTTTCCGATAAAACAGCGGATAATAAGGAGCCTGTCAATACCGCTCCCTCGGTAAGCAATACCGATAAGCCTGCCGTAGATACGGCAGGCCGGGAAAAGGCTATATTGACCGAATACACCCAAAGGCTTTACGCTCTTAAGGCGTCATACCTCGGTCAATTAGGCAATCTTATCGATCAAGCCAAGGCAGCCAAGAAAAATGGCGCCAGCAATAAGGCGCTTATGTCTCAATACCTTGGTCAGGCGGCTTCATTGGAGGGTCAAGCCGACTCGCAGGTAAATGCGTTATTATCCGAATTGACACAGAAGCTTAATTCCATAGGAGCGGACACAAGTATTGTAAATACTATGAGAAGCGCCTATGAGAATGAAAAAAGCTTAAAAAAATCATATTATTTAAGCTTATACAATAATAAGAAATAATAGGAGGAAAATTATTATGAAAAAGAAAGTTTTAAGCTTTACTGCTGTTGTTTTGGCAATGGCAATGACCACTACTTCAGTATTTGCCGTTACTCCTAAGGGTACAGGCGATGTTGATAGTGAAAAGGGTACAGGCGTTGTTCCATTTGATACAAACGATATCGTTAATATCAAAGACGGCGTTGAAAACGGCGACTACAATGGCGACGGTCTTGTTAATGATGCAGATAAGGCTGTTATGATGCAGGTTCTTCTCAGACCTAAGTATGTACAAGAATCTTATAAGATGACTATTGCTACATCAAGTATATTCAAGGGCGGTATCCCTCTCTTTGCAAGCGATACATTTAACGGCGCTCTTACCGATGACGGTCGTGGCTTCATGTACATTGCAGAAGGCGCAAAGTTTGATCCCGATCCAACGATCGAGAAGGCAATAGATGAGGTAGTTAATGCTCTTTCCGCTGATACTTCAACTCTTGAAGCAAGTCTTAACAATATTTGGTTCCCTGCCGGCAACGGTGATAAGATCGAACTTAAGAACGAAAACGGTTGGGCAATGTTCTGCTATGCTGTACAGGATATAATTCCTGTAGATGCTGACACAGAAAAAGAATTAGATATAGCTAAGAATTATAATATAGACGAAGACAATAAGGTTGCAAATGTTACTGACCCGGCTAAGCTTGACAGATACAACGCTCTTAAGAGAGTAAAGGATGCTATCGGCATTGGAAAAGGCAAGATAACAGTACCCAAGGAAAATGTACAGGCTATTGCCGCTGATCTTAAGTTAGCATTCCCCAGCGATATTGCTGACACAGATATATCTGATGCAGCAGTAAGAGTTCTTGATATCGTTAACAAGAGATTTGACTTAACTATTACCACAGAAAACGGTAAGTTCAACGGTACTATTACCGCTAAGAAGGCAGACGGAACCAACAGTGATTTCGTTGATGCTGTTATCTCATTAAAGGATTACAAGAATAAGCATATCTCTGATGTATCTGCTGTATTTGGCGACTATATCAAGGTTACAAATGTTGAAAAGAATTCAAAGAACGAGACATTTGCTGAATATACTATTAAGCACATGGCTGAGAATATGGAATAATTGATTTAATGCAACAATATAAAAACAAAAAGAGATTGTCCTTGCGGCAATCTCTTTTGCAATAAAACAACAGGAGGAACATATATGAAGATAAGGAGTTTACTGGCAATATCAGCCGTTTTGGTATGCTGTGGGCTGAGCGCCGCTACCGTATCTGCCGCAAATGTTACATTTTCTGATGTAAACTATAACGATGCGTCAGGTCAGGCTATCAAGAAAATGACAGATGCAGGTTATCTTAAGGGCTACCCCGACGGTACATTCAAGCCCGACGCTCCCATTACAAGAGCAGAGCTTACAACCGTATTTAACAGTGTATTTGGCTATAAGGAAATTGCCGATAAAGACATAAAGGACTTTACAGACAATACGGATACGGCAGCATGGTATTATAACGCTGTAAGGATCGCTCAGAGCAACGGTTATATAAACGGCTTTAACGACAATACATTCAGACCTCAAAGCAATTTCACAAGAGAGCAGACTTCGGTTGTCATTGCTCTTGCAGGTAAGCTTGAAAACAAAGAAATAAAGCCTGTAATATTAGATGATGTATCTCCATGGGCATTGGAGTATGTAAACACTGTCATAAATAACGATATTATTCCACCGGAAGCAGGACTTTTCAGAGCTAAAGAGAATATTACAAGAGCAGAGGTTTGCAAAGCTTTAGCTCACTTTGTTTCTAATGCCGAAACTACTACCGCAGCAGAAAGTAAAAGTGAAATGACCACTGCTTCGGCTACTACAGAAAAGGCATCTGAAACTACCACAAAGAAGGCGTCTACCACAGGTGGCGGAGGCTCTTCCGGCGGCGGCTCATCAAGCGGAGGCTCAAGCGGCGGAAGCGGTTCAGGCTCAAATCATGAGGCAAATACAGAGCCGACCACATCATCTCCTGCCGACGATCCCTCTGAGATAGTGCTTACCGACAGTCAAAAGGAAGCCCTCAAGAGAACAATAACCACTACAAAGAATGTCGTTCTTTTAAGCGTATCAACAGATGATTTGAAGGATATGACAAGGTTTATTCTGGATGCAATGAACAGCTATTATGACGATCCCTCATATGATATAATCTCTGCGGCTGAGGATGCAAAGAGCATGTACAAGGATCTGTCTGAGGATGAAAAGACCGAATTCCAGGATATTTGCACAAGAAACTATAATTTGTCGGATATAGCTGAGCTTCAGGATATATTTGGTCCCATATTAGGCTTATGATAAGCTATGAATAAATTAAAAAATATATTTTTATTGCTTACGGTGGCGTGTGTAGGCTTTATTTGGATCAATTCTTCATTTGACGCCGTAGAATCATCCGGCTTAAGCGGAGCGTTGGTGGAAATTATACATGATCTGCTTCATATCGATATAAGCGAATCACTTATAAGAAAGAGCGCTCATTTTACCGAATTTGCAGGGCTAGGCTTTTTGCTCACATCGGATTTTGTGTTCTTTGGCGCCGACGTTAAAAGTCATTTCCAAGATATTGCCTTTTTAGGGCTTCTTACAGCCGCCGTAGACGAAACTATACAATTATTTCCCCAAGGTCGTTCAAGCTCTGTTACAGACATCTGGATCGATTTTATGGGTGTCTGCTGCGCTATTGCGATCACATATTTATTGTATAAGCGTATAAATATAAAGGGATTATTGCGTTGAATTTATGTTTAGGTAAGTTATTGTTACCTCTCCACCAACCTTCGGTTGGTCCCCCTCCCCTTGTAAGGGGAGGTATAGAACGGTAAGGCTTTGGCTATAACACAAGTATTGTTTTGATAAGTATATAAGTACTTTTGAAATACATTATGCCAAGCATCTCTTGTAAGGGGAGGTGTATGCCCAATTTTACCTTTGATTTGGGCGGACGGAGAGGTAAGCATTAAAATTCAGCCATATATCAAATAAAGCTGTCGCATTATGACCTTATTCTTGCAGGTCATAACGTGACAGCTCCTTTAGTATATTGATAAAAAAAAGAGCGGTAACATTACCGCTCTGTAAAATTTCTAATATTATGCCATTATCACATCTGCGATCTCTTTAGGCAGTTCAGCCGGAAGCGCATTGGCTGACGCAATAAAATCGATACTGTATTTTTCACTTATGGATTTTAATCTGGCAACGAGCTTTATGAAATCCTCACTGCTCAGCTTTGAAACGATCTTGAATATACCGTCAATATATATTTTCTCTATATCGCCGTTCTGAGAAAGTATACCGTAAATAAAGCTTAACAATTCTCTGTAATTTACAAGAGGAAATTCAGCGATCTCAACAAATCTGATAGAGTGATCAAGATCATAGATATGTCTTGAATCATCATCTATGTATACTACACAACCTTCTGCTTCCTTAGCGGCATTGTTTGCCATCTCAATTAATTTCTTTGTCTTGCCTTCGCCTTTTCCACCAGCTAATATCTGTACCATAATAAATCTCCTCCTTGCTTATATTTGCAATAAGTAATTGATCGGAGCAAAGTCCGACAGTCTTTAATATATATATTCTACATATATGAGTACATTCCTTTTTTTTGGTCAAAAATATTTTTTACTTGCAAATTTTGCTCAAATGGGGTAATCTATTATATAGAGAAGAAAGGAAGAAATTGTTATGAACAATACCAAGACTACAGAGTATACCAATGAAAGCATAAGTTCTCTTAAGGGTGCGGACAGAGTAAGACTGCGCCCTGCCGTAATATTTGGCTCAGACGGTATAGAAGGCTGCGAACATTCTGTGTTTGAGATACTTTCAAATGCCATTGACGAGGCAAGAGAGGGCTTTGGCAATAAGATAGAGATAATATTGGGAAAGGATAACGATATTACCGTTATCGACCACGGCAGAGGTATTCCCGTTGATTATAATACAAACGAAGAAAGATATAACTGGGAACTCCTTTTCTGCGAAATGTATGCGGGAGGAAAATATAACAACAATAGCGGAGATACCTATGAATACAGTCTGGGACTTAACGGACTTGGACTTTGCGCAACTCAGTACAGCTCAGAATTTATGGAGGTCACTATTATCAGAGACGGCTATAAATATGAGCTTTATTTTGAGAAGGGCGAAAATATAGGCGGTCTTAAAAAGGAGCCTACCGGCAACAGGAGAACAGGCTCTATGATCCATTGGAAGCCGGACAGAGATGTATTCACAGATATAGATATCCCCCTTGAATATTATCAAAGCATACTTAAAAGGCAATGTATAGTAAATGCAGGGCTTACATTTGTGCTTACAGATGACAGGACAAAGGAAAAATATACTTACTGCTATCCGGAAGGTATCAAGGACTATATAAAGGAAATAGCGGGAGAAAAGGCGTTTACAGAAATAGAGTATTTTGAAAATGAAACAAAAGGTCGTGACAGAGAGGACAAGGAAGAGTATAAATTTAAGTTCGAATTGGCTTTTTGTTTTAATAACGATATAAATTTGCTGGAATATTATCATAATTCAAGCTTTCTGGAGCATGGAGGTTCGCCTGATAAAGCGGTAAGGACAGCCTTTGTATATGCTATTGACAATTATTTAAAAAACAACGGCTTATATAACAAGACCGAGAAGAAGATAGTATTTACAGACATAGAAGACAGCCTTGTGCTTATTATAAACAGCTTTTCAACCGTTACAAGCTATGAAAACCAGACAAAAAAATCAATCACTAACAAATTTATAAGAGAAGCCCTTACAGACTATCTTAAAAAACAGCTTGAGATATATTTTATCGAGAATAAAGCTGACGCAGATAAGATAGCAAAGCAGGTACTTGTCAACAAAAGGAGCCGTGAGACTGCCGAAAGGACAAGAGTCAATATAAAGAAAAAGCTTACAGGCTCTCTGGATATGAATAACCGTGTGGAAAAATTCGTAAACTGCCGTACCAAAGACGTGAGCAGGAGAGAGCTCTATATTGTAGAGGGCGATTCCGCTCTTGGCTCAGTAGTGTTGGGAAGAGATGCGGAATTTCAAGGCGTAATGCCTGTAAGAGGAAAAATACTTAACTGCCTTAAGGCTAATTATGACAAGATATTCAAAAGCGAAATAATCACGGATCTTCTTAAGGTACTGGGCTGCGGTGTTGAGATCAAGACAAAGCACAGTTCAGATCTGAACAGCTTTGACATAAATCAATTGAGATGGTCAAAGATAATAATATGCACAGACGCAGATGTAGACGGCTTTCATATAAGAACGCTTATACTGACTATGCTTTATAGACTTGTACCTACGCTTATAGAACAGAGAAAGGTGTTTATTGCCGAATCTCCTCTTTATGAGATAAATTCAGCTAAGAAAACATACTTTGCATATACGGAAAAGGAAAAGGCAGATATTATAAGCAAAATAAACGGCAAATATGAGGTGCAGCGTTCAAAGGGGCTTGGCGAAAACGAGCCTGAAATGATGTGGCAGACCACTATGAATCCCGAAACAAGAAGACTTATACTTGTGCTTCCCGAAGATGCGCAAAAAACAGCCGATATATTTGATATGCTGTTAGGCGACAATTTAAGAGGCAGAAAAGAGCATATAGAGGAATTCGGACATATGTACATTGATCTGACGGAAATAAGCTAAGAGGTAATATTATGGCTAAAAAGAAGGATAATAATACGGTTGTAAACAATTTCATAGAGCAGAATATTACAGAAACACTTGAGCTTAACTATATGCCCTATGCCATGAGTGAAATAGTTTCAAGAGCAATTCCCGAGATAGACGGCTTTAAGCCCGCTCACAGGAAGCTCCTTTATACAATGTACAAAATGGGGCTTTTAAACGGCAGCAGAACAAAGTCCACCAATGTGGTAGGACAGACTATGAAGCTCAACCCTCATGGGGACGCTACCATATATGAAACTATGGTAAGGCTTACAAGGGGCAATGACGCCCTTATACATCCCTTTATAGACAGCAAGGGTAATTTTGGCAAGGCATATTCAAGAGATATGGCATATGCCGCCTCAAGATATACCGAAGTAAAGCTTGATACTTTCTGCAATGAGCTTTTCAAGGGTATAGACAAGAACACAGTTGACTTTATAGACAACTATGACGGCAAAATGAAGGAGCCTGTGCTTTTTCCCACAACATTTCCCAATATACTTGTAACACCCAATCAAGGCATTGCAGTAAGTATGGCAAGCTCCATATGCAGCTTTAATTTAAAGGAAGTATGCGATGCTACGATACATTACATCAAAAACAAGAAGACCGATATCAAGAAATATCTTAAGGCTCCCGATTTTACTACGGGAGGCGAGCTTATATACAGCGACGAGGAGATCGACAAAATATATAAGACGGGAAGGGGAAGCTTTAAGGTAAGAGGCAAATATCGTTACGACAAGAAAAACAGTCTTATTGAGATTTACGAGATACCTTATTCTACCAATATAGAAAGTATTATTGAAAAGATAATATCTCTTGTAAAGCTGAATAAACTCAAAGAGATAAATGATGTCAGAAACGAGACGGACCTTAAGGGACTTAAAATTACCATTGATATAAAAAGAACGGCAGATCCCGATAAGCTTATGTCAAAGCTCTATTCCATGACGCCTCTTGAGGATAGCTTCAGTTGTAATTTCAATATACTTGTAAACGGCAGACCCAAAACATTGGGCATTGCAGAAATACTTGACGAATGGCTCGCTTTCAGAACCCTGTGTATAAAGCGCCAGACGGAATACGATTTTGATAAGAAGTGGGACAGGCATCATCTTCTTATAGGCTTGCAGGAGATCATACTCGATATAGATAAGGCAATTAAGATAATAAGGGAGACCGAAGATGACTCCATGGTAATTCCCAATCTTATGAAGGGATTTAATATAGACGAGCTTCAGGCAGAATATGTAGCTGAGATCAAGCTGAGGAATCTGAATAAGGATTATCTTTTAAAGCAGACTAACGCTATAAAGGATCTTGAGAAGGAAATGTCGGAGCTGCAGGATATTCTTAACTGCGAAGCCCTTATAAATGATATTATAATAGACGAGCTTAAACAAATATCCAAAAAATACGGCAAACCACGTAATACGGATATTATATATTCCGAGCAGATCGATACGGTAAGCGACGATGACTTTATTGAAGAATATCCCGTAACACTTTTCCTTACAAAGGAAAATTACTTTAAAAAAATAACACAGGTATCTCTCCAGGCGTCAATGAGAGTATCAGCCGAACATAAGCTTAAGGAAAATGATGAAATAATACAGACCCTTGAAAGCAATAATAAAAACGAGCTGCTCATGTTCTCGGACAGACAGAACGTATACAAGGTCAAGGCATATGATCTGCCCGAATGTAAAACAAGCAGCATGGGCGAGTATTTAAACAATCTCCTCGGCATGGAGGCTGATGAAAAAATAGTATATATGGCAAACGCCAACGATTACAAGGGATATATGCTGTTTGCTTTTGAAAACGGCAAAATAGCCAAGGTGGAAATGTCGGCATATGCCACAAAAGTAAACAGAAAAAAGCTTATAAATGCTTATTCGGGCAGATCCCTGCTGGTGGGAGCATTATACATTGAAGATGATAAGGATATCATACTTATAAGAGATACGGATAAGGCGATGCTTGTGGCTTCCTCTTGCATCCCCTTAAAGCAAACAAAAAGCTCAGGTGGAGTGCAGGTATACACGCTTAAAAAGAACAGCAAAATGACACGCATCATGACAAAGGAAAGCTTTATCACAGACGATGCGGAATATTACAGATGTTCCAAGATCCCTGCCACAGGTCATTTTATAAACGAAGAAGATAAGGATCGCAATAATCTTCCAAGACAGATAAATCTTTTTTAAAACGATCGATGATTTTGTGTAAGCAAGATCATCGATTTTAAATTTTAAATTGACTAATGTTGAAAATAAAATTTTTTTATTTTTTTCAAAAAAAGGTATTGACAAATTCAAAGATATAGGTTATTATATATATACAAGATAACCTAAAGGTTATAACTAAAGGATATTAAGAAAGGAGTGAGACCACCAAACGCAGCATTTTAGTCGTATAACATATTAGCTGACACCTTTTACAAAAGTATTGAAACCCAACACTATGAAAATAAATGAACAAATTTAAAAATCAAAACACTTGAATAAGAATATAATGACAGCTTGATCTTGACAGAAATAATGCCGGATTGAACTCGATTATGAAAGTGTAGAAATAGCATAAACCAATACAGCGAAAGTGTTATACAGACAAGGAAAAATTTATATAGATGTAAGTGTTGAACAACAGTATTAAAAATTGATCGATTAAATTTCATTTGAAAAGCATTTATAATTTCAGAAATAATATAAGAGCAAAATATTTCATTTAATTAAAAACAAACAAATTAATATTCCGTATTAAACGAGGTATTAATTTAATTACAACTGAATATAGATATAAAAATTATAATACAATGAATTATGGAAGAAAAATAAACCATAATATAAAAATTATAATATTAAATAAATTAAATGAGATGCTGAATGAGAGATTTATCAAAATGAATAAAAAGTGAGATTTAATAATAAGATCAAAAAAGAAAGTGATTAAAATGATTGACGAAGTAAAGTAACAGGCTGTTATCTGATGAAATAATTGGATAACAGCCTGTTTATTTTTTTGTAATATTGATTTAATACCTTATAACTTGACTTTGCAACATATAAGTGATAGAGTATATATGAATTATTCGACATTATATATCGGTTATATTAGGAAAGAGGTTTTATTATGAAAAAAATCATTTTGACACTGGCTCTAAGCGCCCTTATGAGTACATATGCCTTTGCTGCCACCAATAATATAGATAATACCAAATATTATTTTGATGACAAGGCTAAAACAATAAATTGGGAAGATGAAAAGGGCAATACCCTGTCAAAGGGTAATTTTAAATGGGTAAATACGCTAAATAACACGCTTTATGCTGCCGATGATCCCACAGGTTTGGAAGGACTTATGGATATGCAGCTCAATACGGTTATTCCCTTTAAATATACTGACATAACATATAATATACACACACAGACATACGAGTGTACGAACAGCAATGAGAAGGTTATAGATTTTTATGACAAAGAATTTAATAAAATACCTCAGCCTTTAAATATAGAAAAGATCGAAAACACAAATTATTACAAGCTGGTGGTGATAAACGAAAAATCTATTGATGAAGTATTGTATTATATATGCGACAGTGAAGGCAATAAGCTTATAGAACAGCCCTTTTCAAATATGGAAGGAGCAGCGGGAAGCATTATTGCCGTTACGTTAGACTATAAGGCAGGTGCATATAATAAAGATCTTGAAATTGCAATACCATTTGGAAAATATGCAAGTATATGGTATGACAACGGAAGATTCCGCTGCTATAATACGAATGAAACGGTATTTTTATCAGAGGCATTTGAGCCTGCCGAGGAAGTCAACGATATATTTGAAACAGGTTATTATTACAAAAAGGGCAGCGACGGACTTTACTATATATGCGATTTTGACGGAAAGGTGCTAAAAGATAAGGGATATTATGAAATAAGTAATTCAGACGGCAGGATACTTGTGAGAAGCTCCGATACGTATCCTCGACTTTACGGTCTTCTCGATGAAGATCTCAATGAAACAATAGACGAAAAATATTTCAGAATACACTATGATAAAGAAACGGGAATTACAAGAAGATACCTTAACGGTAGGATCGAATCTTATGACAAGGACAATAATTTACTCGGTACAGAAGACGGTCCCGTATTTGTAACGCCTATAAAGGGTATGGAGGGCAAAAGTGTATATGACCAAAATCCCGACGGAATTATGCCTACGGAACATTCATGTTGTGTTATAGACGACAAGGGAAATGCCCTTACAGAAAAAATCTATTACAAAATAGGAACGGAGGTACAACCCGGCAATACTCTTATAGTAAACGGAGTTATGGGACACGCCGATATTACAGAGGGCGTTATTGATTCTGAATTTAAGCCTATTACGGAGCTTGAATTCGGTAATATGCTGGTAAAGGAGGAAAACGGCGCCGTATATATTGAGAACGTGTGGGATGGCAGCGCTACAAAATATTATGATCTGTACGGTAATCAGTACAAGACCAAAGCCGAAGCTCTTGCTATATCCGAAACAAACGGAGAGCCAAGCTCATGGGCAAAGGAAAGCATAGATAAGGCAGTTGCTGCAGGTATTGTGCCGGAAGAAATACAGTCACAGTATATAAGGAATATAACAAGGCAGGAATTTTGCAAGCTGGCGGTTATGACCTACATTGCCAAAACAAATTATGCTCTTGAAAACAACTCAGAGGATCCTTTCATAGATGTAAATGATAATTATGTTACTGCAGCCTATGAGCTTAAAATAGTGGCAGGCAGAGGCAAAGGCATATTTGCGCCTAAAGACAGTATTACACGTCAAGAGGCTGCAGTTATGCTCAATAACCTTGCTTCACTTCTGAATATCAAAGGAACGGAAAAAATTGATAAATTTACCGATGAAAGCTATTTTGCAGACTGGTCAAAGGATGCGATTTATTCCGTGGCGGCTATGAAAAGCGGGGATACCTATGTAATGGCAGGCACGGGAGAGGGCAAGTTTTCTCCTTGGATGAATTATACAAGAGAACAGGCTATCGCTACAATGTGGAGATTATGTAACTGCGAAGCTGCTTCTTCGGTAGCTGAAGCTGATGATAATACAGATACAAAGCTTGTACTTTCTTATCATAATGGACCAAGCAGAGAGCCTGACGTATTGCAGTACTATGATGTGATAATGGATAAAGACGGCAATATACTTGCGGATCATCCCGTTATAAAGGATATCGGCTGTGGGGTATATGTTTATAAGACATTTGATCCTGAAAAAAATTACGGGCTTTTAATGGGGCTTCTGGACAGGAAGGGTAAAGTTATAGTTGAGGCTCAGTATGAGGATATATCTACATGGGCTTATAACGATACCGTCACATTCAAAAAGGGCGATACCTATTATGTATATGATACAGAGGGTAATCTCAAGGACAGTATGGATTACAAGCTGCCCGATCTCAAAGGAGCGGATCTGCCATACTGTGTAGATTCAATATACGGTACAAATGTTGTTGTAAGAAAATGGCAGGACAGATACGGAATGTACGGGGCTGACCCGGATATGGATTGGTACATATATCGCCTTTATTCAAAAGAAAAAACGGCAGACGATTATTTCAACATTCGTATTACGGATAACGGAGAATTTATTGCCAATGATGTAAATGACAATAAAGCCTGTGTACTTGACTCAAACGGCAAACTTAAGCTTAAAACGGATTTCTGTACCATGTACAGAGTTGATAAAGGGTTGTATTTTGCAAGAAGCGTATATGATAAATATCAGGGACATATGAGATACTTCCCCGAAAACAGTAAGAACAAGGACAAGGTCACATTCCTTGATGGCGATTTTAATGCAATAGCAGAGGGTATTGATAATGTGGAATATGAGGTAGACGAGGAAAACAGAATTGTTAAGACGTCAAAAAATAATGAGCCTTTTGAATTCAAATATTAAATAACTAAAGCCGAGCTTTAAAGCTCGGCTCAGACTGTCAAAAAAATAAAATATTACATAAAAAACGAATTGTTAATGTGACTAACTTGCAAAAGCGTCGCAGACTTTAATCCGCAAGTTTGCAACCGCAAGAGAATAATGCGGCTTGCTTTGTAAAGCAAAGTTGCTGATCGAGCTTTGCCCGCCTGAGGAAAAAATTTGAGCTTAGAAAGCCATAAATTGGCTTTCGTAAAGCTCAATATTTTTATACCCGAATATCTGCAAGAAATGTCGTAAGGCATTTCTTGCAAGCGTGTCGATTTATCGACACGCAGAGTCGAGCTTCAAAGCTCGGCTTATTTACTACTTGACCTTATTCAAAAATGCGTTGATACGTTCGTTTGTCTGATTTTTTATTACCTCGTCGGGAGAGCCTACCGCCTGTATATATCCGTCCTCCATAAACACTACCTTATTTGCCACCTCTGAGGCAAAACCTACCTCATGGGTAACTATAAGCATTGTGTTTCCTTCCATTGCGAGATTTCTTATAACATTGAGTACCTCTCCCGTAAGCTCCGGATCCAGCGCAGAGGTCGGTTCATCAAACAAAACTATGTCAGGCTGAAGCATAAGCGCCCTTGCTATGGCAACTCTTTGCTTCTGACCGCCAGAAAGAGTAGAGGGCATAACATTTATTTTGTCTGAAAGCCCAACCTTTTCAAGAGTTTTTTTGGCAAGCTTTTCTATATTATCTTTTGTATCCTGCTTTGCCAAAAGAGGGGCAAGCATAAGATTTTTCTTTATATTAAGATGTGGAAAAAGATTAAAATGCTGAAAAACCATACCTGTTTTATTAAGTATTTTCCTTTTTTCCTTTTCAGAGGGATATAAACCGTCTTTTGCTAGGTATTTACCTTCAATACAAATATCGCCTCCGTCTATTTCCTCAAGGTCAATAAGGCTTCGCAGAAATGTGGATTTTCCCGAACCGGAGGGTCCGAGTATGGCGACAATATCTCCCTTTTCAATATTAATGGTAATATCTTTTAAAACCTCAAGAGGACCAAAGCTTTTCTTAAGATTTTTTACTTCTATAATTGACATAAGCCCGACCTCCTAAAAATCAAATTTCTTTTCCAGCTTTTGAAAAATAACGGTAAGTATATAGCTGAATATAAGATAGAACACAGCCGCAACGGCAAAGGCGGAAATATTTGTAGTTCTGTTTACAATATTTGTAGTCACTTTCAGAAGCTCTGAAAGACCAATAGCCGTAACAAGCGCCGTATCCTTAAGCAGTATGATAGTTTCATTTGCCACAGAGGGAAGGGCTATCCTTATCATCTGAGGCAGTACGATCCTGAATTTCGTCTGTATGGATGTAAGTCCCAATACCTTAGACGCCTCATACTGTCCCTTGTCTACCGATAAAAGACCTCCTCTGAATATCTCTGCATAGTATGCGCTGTAATTAAGTATGAAAGCGATCGCACCGGCAGGAAATCTGTCAAATGTAAGATAAGGACCTATTACGGGAACATAGGGAAGACCAAAATATACAAAAAAGATCTGGAGCATAAGAGGAGTTCCTCTCATAATGAGTATAAAACCCGATACTATCCATTCCACTGCGTAATAGATAGCCTTAGCCACAGAATTTTTAGGACATTTGGCAATTCTTATAAATGACAAGAACAAGCCTAAGGGCAATGAAAAAATCAGCGTTACGGCAAAAAGCTCTATTGTAAGCTGGCATCCTACAAGCATCTGGGAGACCCATGAAGCTATATCCGACATTACTTCACTTCCTTTAATATTTTATTTCAAAAATAAGGGGCTGATAAACAGCCCCGATATGTATTATGCTTATTTAACAACTATGTCCTCGCCGAACCATTTCTTTGATATCTCGGCTGAAGTACCGTCTGCATTAAGCTCGTCTATGGCAGCCTGAAGCTTGTCCATAAGCTCTGTGTTGCCTTTCTTTGCAGCTATAACGTACTGCTCTGAACCAAAGTCCTCATCAAGTATTTTGAGGTTTGCATCTTCATTTGTAGCAATATAATACTGAGCCGCAACTACATCTGCAACTACGGCATCGATCCTGCCTATTGACAGATCCTGGAATGCAAGCACATTTGTATCGTAAGTTGACAAGTTGGCAAATTCATTGTGAATGTCGTCTGCCTCGATAGCGTCGACAGCAGTTGAACCGTCTTGAGCGCCTACATTCTTGCCTGCAAGATCAGCCTTTGTTGCGATATCGGAATCCGCAGGAACTAATATTATCTGCTTGTTGTCAAGATATGGCTTTGAAAGAGTAAAGGCTTCCTCTCTTTCGGGAGAAGTTGAAAAGCCGTTCCATATTAGATCTATCTTATCTGTATTGATCTCCATTTCCTTGCTGTCCCAGTCAATAGGCTGAAACTTGATCTCTGTACCCATCTTCTCGGCAGCAGCCTTTGCCAAGTCGATATCAAAGCCTACAAGCTCGTTGTTCTCATCTCTGAAACCCATAGGTTCAAATGTGTCATCAAGACCAACAACAAGAACGTCGTCGGTATTTTCTGTTGCCTCAGCCGCTGCGTCATTATTTTCTGCATCGGCAGGAGCTTCTGCGTTACCTCCGCAGCCTACAATACCTAAGAGCATAGTGCCTGCAAGTAATATGCTTAAAAATTTTTTCATAATAATGCCTCCGTTTTAAAATTATTTTAGCATATTAATACTTTACCATAACAAAGTGCAAATTGCAACTATAAAATGCGAATTAGCTTAACTTTTAGTATAATTGTCCATTTTATCTTGACAAATGGGCTTTTTGGTTGTAAAATACATATGTTGTGTGCGTGTAGCTCAGCTGGATAGAGCGTCTGACTACGGATCAGAAGGCCGCGTGTTCGAATCATGTCACGCACATTTTAAAGGACTGTCTTTGACAGTCCTTTAATCATTTAACGCATAATATTTTTGTTGTATTATTTTATATAGCTCACAGGTAGCCAAAGCGTCAAAATAGGCTCTGTGGGCATTTTTCAGTTTTATATCGAAATATTCGGTAAGATATGCCAGATTGTGTTTTTCGCATTCTTTGTTATATTTTCTGCTTAAATAAAGAGTATCGATAACAGGATTATTTATACAGATATCTTCTCTTTGGCAACTGCACAGAAGAAAGCCCATGTCAAAGGAAGCATTGTGAGCCACAACAGGAAGATCTTCAATAAATTCGCAGAATTTCGGAAGTATCGTATCGATAGTAGGCTTCCCTTTTACCATTTCGTTGGTAATTTTTGTGATCTGTGTTATTTGGTAGGGAATATACTGTTCGGGATATATAAGTGTATTAAAGGTGCCTGTGATCTGACCTTCGGTCACCTTAACGGCGCCAATTTCAATTATCCTGTTAAGCTCAGGGTTCATACCCGTTGTTTCAAAGTCGAATACTACATAGCTTTCTGCCGTTGGCTCTGTTATTTTATCGTAATTTCTTTTTACGGAAGTCTGTCTTTTTGTTTGCCTGTAGTTGAAAAACTCGTTGTTTTTTATATCCGACTTTTTTATAAGATATCTCAGGAAATCATCCATATCAAAAACTCCTGAAAAGTCCCGTAACTTTACCCAGTATTTTACAGTCTCTTACATATATCGGTTCATACTCATCATTTTCGGGCTGGAGCCTTATATACTCATCTTCTTTGTAGAAGGTCTTGCAAGTAGCCGAATCGTCTATAAGGGCGATTATTATATCTCCGTTGCGAGCCGTTATCTGCTGCTTCACAAGCACAAGATCGTTATTGAATATTCCTGCGTTTATCATGCTGTTTCCCTTTATCCTCAGCATAAATGTGGTATCGTTTGTAAGATAGCTAACGGGTACAGGAAAATAGCCTTCTATATTTTCATCCGCAAATATGGGAGAACCTGCCGCAACGGTACCGATAATAGGAATGTTGCTGAATTCAGGGGTATGAGGTATCTCATCGTAATCGTAAAAATCATTCTCAAGAATCTCTATACATCTTTTCTTGGATTTTGGTCTGTGTATATAGCCTTTACGTTCAAGGCTGTTGAGGTGCAGATGGATAGATGAGGTGGAAGAAAGTCCTACAGCCTTGCCGATCTCACGGATAGAAGGAGTAATACCCTTTCGAATTTCTTCTCTTATGTAGTTGTAAATCTTTTTCTGCATATCTGATAATTCCTGCATAACACCCAACCTTTCGAAAATTTATTCTATTGTCCTACTCTTATTGTATCATATTTTTGAAAAAAGTAAAGTTTTTTCTGAAAATTTGTATCAAAAAAATTGCCGAACATATAATAAAACTTGGTAAAATACGCTTTTTTTATACAAATAGAATGCTTTTTAAAGTATTATGAGAATATTTGTTTAACGAATTTGTTTGAAGGCTTGTACCATATGGCTTAAAATTAAGTAAAGGAGGTCTTGATATGAAAATTGACAGCATTATAAGCGGCAATACATTTGTGATACATTTATTTGGCGATGTGGATCATTACAGCACCGAATTTATAAAAAAATATATATATGACAACATTATCCCGGATATTAAAAACATAGTATTCAATTTAGAAGGTGTAGAGTTCATGGACAGCTCGGGTATAGGAATGGTACTTGGCAGATATAAGGAAATGAGCGAAAAAATGGGGACCGTTGCCCTTGTGGGAGTAAAAGGCAATATGGAGAGGATATATACTCTTTCGGGACTATACAGAATAATAAAAAATTATACTACAATAGATGAAGCCCTAAAAAGCATTAAATTACGGGACGGTGTTTATGAATGAATAAAATGGAGATAAAGTTTGATGCGCTTTCTCAAAATGAAGCATTTGCCAGACTGGCAGTGTCGGGCTTTTTGCTTTACAAAAATCCCGGCATAAACGATATGGAGGATATAAAAATGGCAGTGTCCGAAGCCGTTACAAACTCTATAATACACGCCTATAAAGACGGAGGAACAGTGCGTATATACTGCGAGATACATGAAAACGAATTTATGGTGACCGTTGAGGACTACGGCAAAGGGATAGAGGATATAGCTCTTGCCAGAAGACCATTGTACACATCAAAACCTCATGAAGAGCGTTCCGGAATGGGATTTACAATAATGGAGACCTTCATGGACAGCATATCGGTCTCCTCGGAAAAAGATAAGGGTACAAAAATAATTATGTATAAGGAACTGAAGTAACATGGAGGATATACATAAGCTTATAGAACAGGCGCAAAAGGGCGATAAAGAGGCTCTTGAAATACTTGTAACGGAAAACATAGGTCTTATATGGAGCGTGGTCAAAAGATTCATAGGCAGAGGCGTTGAAAGCGAGGATCTGTATCAACTGGGGGCAATGGGGCTTGTAAAGGCGATAAAGAAGTTCGACCTAAGCTATGACGTAAAGCTTTCCACCTATGCAGTGCCTATGATATGCGGAGAAATAAAGCGCTTTTTAAGAGATGACGGTATTATAAAAATAAGCAGAGGCATTAAAGAAACGGCATTTAAAATAATGAAGGCAAGAGAGGGCTTTTATTCTCAGCACAACAGAGAGGCGACGATAGACGAGCTTTCGGATTATACGGGAATAAACAGAGAAGATATTGTAATTGCTTTAAATTCAATGAGAGATGTGGAATCAATAGATAAAAAGATCGAGACCGAAAAGGGCAGGGAAATGTATATAATAGATACGATACCCGACAGCGTGGATAAAAGCGAAAAAATAATAGACAGCATAGTGCTGAACGAAAATATCGAAAGTCTCGGCAAAAGAGAACAGGACATAATAAGAATGAGGTACACCGAGGAAATGACCCAGACACAGGTGGCACAGATAATCGGCGTATCTCAAGTGCAGATATCAAGACTTGAAAAGAAAATACTAAAAAAACTCAGGGAGGGCTTTAATGAATAAAAAATATAAATATCGGCAACATAACTAAAAAGGAGAAGTGTTATGGATATTTATATTAAACCCGAAAAAAAAATAAGTGTAAGCAGTACAGGCTATATAAAGGTAAAGGATGTAGCTAAGGTGTATACCGAGGGCAGTTTGAAAAACAGGATAGAGAATATTATCCTTATGACAATAACTCACAGGGAAAACAAATGCTATCTTATTTCCGTACTGGATATAATAAACGCAATAGATACAGCCTTTCCGGGCAATACTGTAAGCAATGTAGGCGAAATGGATACAATAGTTGAATTCAGCACAGGGAAAAAACAAAATCCCATAATACTGGTGCTGAAAATATTATTTGTATCCATTGTGCTTTTTGCAGGCTCGGCAACGGCTATAATGAGTTTCCATTCCGACGCCCAGATGGCTACGGTATTTGAAAACTATTATTATATATTTTTTGGCGAAAGAGTTACTGATCCTGCCATTATAGACCTGCCTTATTCAATAGGACTGGCTGTGGGTATAATTGTGTTTTTCAATCATTTCGGAGGCAAGAAGCTTACAAGCGACCCTACGCCAATAGAGGTGGAAATGTCTGTATATGAGGATGATGTAAATACAAATATAATAGATACTCTTAACAAGGAGAGCAAAAAATGACGGCATTAAGATATTTATTTCTTATAACTCTCGGACTTGGAGCAGGCATAGTAATATCGGGAGCGGTATTTGCTTTTATAGCAATAATAGGCGTTGTACCCAGGCTTGCAATGAAAACAAAGACGGAAAAGTTCATAAAGCTTTATGAAGAGATGATAGTATTCGGCGGAATATTCGGAGCCTTTACGATAATGTATGATTATTATATACCCATAGGCGCAATACCTGTGATCATACTTGGACTATGCATAGGCATATTTTACGGATGTCTGGCGGTCTCCCTTGCAGAGGTGCTGAATGTGATACCGATACTGTCAAGACGAACAAGATTGTACAAAGGGCTTAAATATTTTATTACAGCCCTTGCTCTTGGCAAAATGACAGGCTCCCTGCTTTATTATTTTGTGGAAGGATTTTATTTTATGTAGGAGGTAAAAATATGGGAAAAGAAATGACAAAAGAACAGTATGACGAAATGGTCAAAAAGGCTTCGCCCAACAGCCCTATTGTTAAAAACTGCATAAAAGCGTTTATAGTGGGAGGCATAATATGCACAATAGGTCAGATCATTACAAATATTGCAAAATTTTATGGTGCAAGCACTGAAGACGCAGGAACATACACATCAGTGATACTTGTAATAGCCGCATCTGTATTGACAGGTCTGGGGCTTTACAGTAAGCTTGGAAAATTTGCCGGAGCAGGCTCCATAGTGCCTATAACGGGTTTTTCCAATTCGGTGACATCGCCTGCAATAGAATTTAAAAAAGAAGGTATGATATTGGGACTGGGCGCTAAAATATTTATCGTTGCGGGTCCCGTTATACTTTACGGCGTGCTTACTTCTGTAATAGTTGGTATAGTATATTATATTTTCGGATAGGGGGAAAACATATGGCGAAGCATATAGGAAAGCAGTCAATGGAATTCGGTAAAAATATATCTATAATATCTGCGGCTTCAACTGTTGGTACAAAGGAAGGAGAAGGTCCTTTAAGAGAATATTTCGATGTGATACTTCAAGATAATCTGTTGGGTCTGGAAAGCTGGGAAAAGGCTGAAAGCAAAATTGCCTCGGATAATATAAAGCTGGCAATAAATAAAGCCAATCTTTCTCCTAAGGATATTGACTATGTTGTTACAGGCGATCTTCTTAATCAGTGCTGCGGAAGTACATTTGGGGTAAGAGGACTTAAGATACCGTTTTTCGGAGTATTTGGCGCCTGTTCCACAATGGGCGAGGCAATGAGCCTTTGCGCCGTTCTTGTGGAAAGCGGAGGGGCAGGCAATACTGTTGCAGGCGCATCCAGTCATTTTTGCTCTGCTGAAAAGCAGTTCCGCTTCCCCATGGATCTTGGCACTCAAAGAACGCCTACCGCTACATGGACCGTAACGGGAGACGGTGCCGTTGTTATTGCAGAGGGAAACGAACATCCTTTTATTCGCAGCATTACGACAGGCAAGATCGTAGATATGGGCGTAAAGGACGCAAACAATATGGGAGCTGCCATGGCGCCTGCTGCAGCAGATGCCATATATGAACACTTAAAGGATTTTGGAAGAACTCCCAATTACTACGATCATATCGTCACAGGAGATCTGGGATATGTGGGAAAAGAATTGCTGCTTGAGCTTTTAAGCGAAAAGGGATATGATATAAGCAAAAACCATATAGACTGCGGCATAGAGATATTTGATAAAGATGCACAGGATACTCACAGCGGCGGCAGCGGCTGCGCCTGCTCTGCGGTAACATTTGCCGGTATGCTCTATTATAAGCTGAAAAGAAAAATAATCAATAAGATACTTTTTGTTCCCACAGGCGCACTTATGAGTCCCACAAGCGTACAGCAGGGCGAATCCATAGCGGGTATAGCTCACTGCGTTGCAATAGAAAATGAGGGGGTTTGTGTATAATGGATTATGTAAATGCTTTTTGGGTAGGCGGACTTATATGTGTTATAGGGCAAATACTTATAGACAAAACAAAGCTTACCTCTGCCAGGATACTTGTGTTTTATGTAATAGCAGGCTGTATATTGGGAGGTCTTGGCATATATCGTTATGTAGTGGATATAGGAGGAGCGGGAGCGACCGTACCCTTGCTTGGCTTTGGCTATAATCTCTCAAAGGGAGTTATAAAGGAAATAGACGAATCGGGATTTATAGGCATACTTACGGGAGGACTTAAGGCAACGGCAGCAGGAATATGCGCTGCGATACTGTCAGCCTTCGTAATGGCTCTTATATTTGATCCAAAAGAAAAATGACCAATAAAGGTCATTTTTTTAATATACCTATGACATCCAGCAGATCCTCTGCGCTGTCATTGTTATAATCAACAGCATTTTTTTCATAGGGTGTCATATCCTTTGTGATGCCGCTTATTATCTGCAATATTATCCTGCTGTCGGCAATATCGACAACACCGCTTTTGTCCACGTCGCCTCTTAAGACATCTTGGAATTCATAAGCGCCTACGTCAATTATACCATTTATCCTTGTATTATTGCCAAGATCCCATTTGCCTGCATATTCGTTTACGTCAGCGCTTCCCATATCGATACCGTAAGAGTTTTTATTTAGACTGTAATTACTTAAAAAGTCGGGCTTTCCAAAGGTATCGTTTCCTCCTGTCTGACTATTGAATGCGGCAATACCTTCCGCTTCGCCGCCGGCAAATTCAAAGTAAATTTCATTTTCGCCTAAAGGGGAGTAATAAATATTGTTGCCAAAGGTTACATTGCGAACATATTCGCCGGGCAGGTCTCCGCCTATTATGGGATACTCCGTGTCATCTTTGTATACCATATTATTTCTTACATCAACACCGTCGCATTTCACAAAGCACAGCTCGCCGTTGTAGCCTCCGTCGCCCTTGCCGTTATTGACAAGAGTGTTGTTGTATATTTTTACATCCTTTACATAGCCGGTATTTTTCTTATCGTAGCCACCTGTTCTTATACCGCCTGCCGAATTGGCGTATACGAGGTTATTTCTAACTATGATATTTTTTACGGGATAATCGTCCTGTTTTTCCTCGGAGCCTATTTCTATGCCGTACATATTGTCATGGGAAATATTGTTTTCCAATATAATATCTCTGGCGCCGTCTACATAAAGTCCTGCGCATTCCGCATAATCACATATAGAATTATATATCTCATTGCCTGCTGCAACACAATTTCTGGGCTGATCCAGCGCAGGAACCTTACAGTACTTTGCATTGCCGTAAAAATCAATGCCAATGTTTGTGTTGTCGTGTACAGTGTTGTTTATTATATTTATTTTTTCTGCATTTCCCGCAACCGAAACGGATTCGCAATATCCCGTAACATTATTATATACATTGTTTCCCTCAATACATATGTTATTTATGGAGCTATCATCGGTTTCGCCTTCTCCGAGGCAAAGTATGGCGTTGGCTTCTCCGTCTTCGCTTTCTTCCGGGGGAATTGTAGCAAGATCGTGTATATCGTTATTTCTTATAATAATGTGATCTGTTCCCGTATCAATGAATATACCCATAGCCGTATTGCCGTAAAATCCGCCTATTTCAAGACCCTGTATTTTAATATAGTCACAGCCCTCCGTATTGATTATGGCGCCGTCTTTATCAGAGGTAAGAAAAGGCTTTTCGCCGGGATAATTTCTTAGGGTAATATAATTATCCTTTGTTCCGGAAGATACAAAATAATTAATTCCCGTATATGTACCATTTCTTACATATATGGTCTGTCCCGCCTGTACCTCGTCAAGGGCAGCCTGTATTGTTTTAAAGGGCTTATCAAATGTGCCGCTGTTATTGTCGTTTCCGTTTTCGGCAACATACAGCCCGTCAGATACTATCGTATCATCGCTGTCTTTAAGTATTTCCTGTATAAAGTCCTCATCGCCGTACAATGCGATCTTATCCTTGGGCATGGAGGCAGATGCAGTATGTACAAACGCAAAGCATAACAAAAATGCGGCGGTTGTTGTTAAAAATATTTTTTTCATGTATTTCGGTCTCCTTTTATTTATATATTTAATATACAATACATATGTTCTGTTGTCAATAAATCAAAAACCGCAGAAGGCTAAATGAGAGAGAACCTTCTGCGGCTTTTAGGTATGCCCCTATTTAAGCCATACCTTATTATAAAATCACAGCCCTCAATATGGAACATGAAAAACATATTGAGTTTATACTGCAATTTTACAGCATTATTTTATTGAAAACAGTGTCCTTGTCATCCTGTATTATACCCAGATATCTTTTTGTAACGGCATAGGAGCTATGATTATATATCTCCATAAGCAAAACAGGCGGAGTGCCTTGCTTCCACGCATGATAGCCGAAGGTCTTACGCAGGGAATGGCAGCTAATATCATTGCCTATGCCTGCTCCCGAGCCTGCGTTTTTCACTATCATATAGGCATATTCTCTTGTAATATGTCCGTTTCTTCCATTGTCGAATATATATGTTTTTACGGTACAGTTTTCAAGATATATCTTGACTGCCGATCTTATCTGCTTGTTAATAAAAATTTTAGTGTATTTGCCTGTTTTCTTTTCCCTTATGAGTATGTGGCTCAGTATATGACCTTTGCTGTCCAAAATATCAGACCATTTAAGCTTTAATATATCGCTTATCCTCAATGCGGTATTAAGACAAGTGGTTATAAGCAGATAATTTCTGTATTCTTTTCTTTTCAAATAATAATTTTTAAGCTTTTGTACATCTCCATAATCTCTTATAGGATAAGTATGGTTCATTTTATATCCCTCCGTTTACATAATTTAACACATTATATAATTGTGTTAATTTAAAAATTATCCTGTAATGATACAGTAAATAATATCTTGACAGAATAAAATATTTTTTATATAATATGATCAAGGAGTACTAAAGCCATTTTATATCTGCATAATTCCTTATGTTTTGCATAAACTTCAGTTAACACAATTATATATTCTGTTAAATATTTTATCCCTTATATTGGGATTTTTTTAATTTATATGGATATTTTTGGCGATATGGTGTATAATAGTATTCAAAAATTTATATAAAGGAAATATGGATATGAAATACATATTATTTGACCTTGACGGTACGCTTACAGACCCTCAGCAGGGAATTACAAATGCCGTTGCCTATGCGCTGAGACACTTTGGTATAGAAACGGAAGATAATTCGACGCTGAACAAATTTATAGGACCTCCTCTCATATATTCCTTTGTGGAATACAGCGGACTTACCGAGGAGCAGGCTAAAGAGGCAATAAAAAAATACAGAGAATATTTCGGACCCAAGGGTATATTTGAAAACAGGGTATACGACGGTATACCCGAGATGCTCCAAAAGCTTAAGGATAGAGGCGATAAGGTAATACTTGCCACCTCCAAGCCGTGGATATATGCCGAGCAGATACTTGAACACTTTGATCTTAAGAAATATTTTGACTTTGTTTCCGGAAGCGAAATGAACGGGGACAGAGGCTCTAAGTCCCGGGTTATAGCCTATGCCATAGAGAAATATGGTATACTTAAGGATAATGCCGTTATGATAGGCGACAGGAAACACGATATTATAGGGGCAAAAGAAAACGGCATAAGATCTGTCGGCGTACTTTACGGCTACGGAACGAGAGAAGAGTTCAATGGAGCTTCTGCCGTGGCTGAAAGAGTCGGCGAGATTATTGACGCCATTGACAGTATTTAAGGAATGATATTATGAAAAAAATGGTAATTGCCGAAAAGCCGTCTGTTGCAAGAGATATTGCAAGAGTATTGAAATGTAACGCAAAGGGAGACGGCTTTTTGTATAATGATGAGTATATTATAAGCTGGGCGGTAGGTCATCTTGTAACACTGTGTGAGCCTGAGGAGTATGATATTAAATACAAAAAGTGGGATTTTTCTCTATTGCCCATTATACCAGATAATATAAAAATAAAGCCTATAAAGAACACTGTATCACAGTTTGAGCTATTGAAAAAAATAATGAATTCCCCAAAGGTAGACAGTCTTATATGCGCTACGGACAGCGGACGAGAGGGAGAGCTTATTTTCAGATACATATACGAACTTTCAGGCTGCACAAAGCCTTTTGAACGGCTGTGGATATCCTCCATGACGGATGCTGCCATAAAAGACGGTTTTGACAGCCTTAAGGACGGAAAGGAATATGACGATCTTTATAAAAGCGCAAAATGTCGTTCCGAAGCGGACTGGCTTGTGGGAATAAATGCCAGCAGAGCTTTTACAATAAAATACAACACCTTGCTGAGCATAGGCAGAGTACAGACCCCTACGCTTGCCATTATAGTTGCAAGACAAAAGGAAATAAACGCCTTTGTGCCCGAGGAATATCGTGAGATCGAAGCCGATTTTGGCAAATATAAGGGAACATGGTTCGACAAAGAAAACGAGGATACCAAAATAAAGTCCAAAGAAAGGGCAGATGATATCAAGGCAAGGGTCAAGGGCGGAAAGGGAACCGTTACTTCTGTGGAATGTGAAGATAAGAAAAATCCTCCTCCGCTATTGTACGATCTGACGGAGCTGCAGAGGGATTGTAATAAAAAATTCGGATTTTCAGCCCAAAAGACCCTTTCCATAGCACAGGAACTTTATGAAAAAAGAAAAATGGTAACATATCCCAGAACAGACAGCAGATATCTTTCCGACGATATGATACCAAAGCTTAAAATAATAGCGGGAAAGCTTTACAACACAGATGAATACAGGGATCTTGCCGCTTATGTCATGGGACTTGAAAAGCTCCCTATAACAAAAAGGATAATAGACAATTCCAAGATCAGCGACCACCATGCCATTATTCCCACAGAGGTAAATATTAATGTAAGTAAGCTTAGCGATGTGGAATTCAAGGTATATGACCTTATTGCAAGACGATTTCTGGCAGTATTTTATCCGTACCATATTTACAGTACGACTAAAATAATCACAGAGGTCAACGGAGAATGTTTTGTAACAAGAGGCACTACCCTTATAGAAAAAGGCTGGACTGTTCTGAATGTGAACACCGATAAGGAAAAGAAAAAAGAAGATACACTGCCCGATGTTAAAAAGGGCGATGAATTTAATGTTAATGAAGTCAAAATTTCATTGAAGAAAACAAAACCGCCGAAGCTTTACAACGAGGCAGGTCTCCTTTCCGCCATGGAAAACGCAGGTCGCTTTGTAGATGACGACGCGCTTAAAGAACAGCTAAAGGAATCGGGCTTAGGCACTCCGGCTACAAGAGCAGCCATTATAGAAAGGCTTATAAAGGTTGGCTATATTGTAAGGAAGGGCAAAAATCTTGTGCCTACCGAAAAGGGCATAAAGCTTATAGAGGTAGTGCCGCCTGAATTAAGATCTCCCGAAACCACAGGAAAATGGGAAAAGGGACTTGCATCTGTGGCAAAGGGAAATATGGACACCGAAAAATTTATGGGAAGCATAAAAAGATATGTAAACTATATTGTGGAGCGCTCTGCCAAAGAAAAATACGGAGTAATGTTTGCTGCGGAAAAGCCAAGGAGCAAAAAGGCAAGAGCCGCAATACTTGGCGTATGCCCCGAATGTAAAGGACATGTATTCGAAAACTCAAAGGGCTTTTATTGCAGCAACTGGAGGCAGGGCTGCAAATTCACAATATGGAAAAATGCCCTTGAAGGCTATGGGATAGATATAGACAGCAGCTTTGTAAAAAACATTCTGGAGAAAAAAACACTTGAAAATATTGATGCCCACAGCCCCGATGAATATAAATGCGATATTACTCTGAGGGAAAGGGGAAGGCTTGAGGTAATAAGGAAATAGCTACTGTATTGTATATTCTCCCATCTCATCCAAAAGCTCTTCGCATTCCATAAGAGATAATGAATTGTTAAAGGCAAATATTATAATACTGTCTCTTTGATTGCGTGGATATAGCTCGCTTACTCCTGCAATGTTAAGCAGCCGCTGAGCGCTTTTAAGATCAAGCTCCATACCGAAGGCAAGCTGCAAGAGCTTATCTCTTGAAGGATTTTTCTGTCCCGCAAATATCTGGTAGCCGTACTGAGTGTTGAGATTGGCATTTTCGATAGCTCTGGCTTTATCGATATTCTTTTCCGCAAGAAGCTTGTTGAGGAACTGCGCAAGGTTTGAATTTATAAATTCGTCTTTGTTGCTGTTTAAAAAATATCTTATATTGCTGTCCTTTTTCAAAGCATCAAGGAGCTGAGCCGTTGTTTTTTTCATTAAGTATCACCTCTTATTTAATATAAAATATTATAGGACATTTTTCAAGAGAAAAAGGTGTTTTTATGGATAATATTATAAAATATAAGCTTTCCCAATATAAGGATATAAAGTCTTTGAATGAAGAGGGAACCGTAGTTTTGAGCTACGACCTTATCAATGACAGGACTTGCGTCATAAAATATATTGACAGAGAAAAAAAGCCTATATATAACAAGATCAAAAGCATAGATTGTTACAGCCTGCCGGAAATATATGATATATTTGAAGCCGATAACAAATGTGTAATAGCAGAAAAATATATAAAGGGGATAAGCCTGGAACAGCTTATTAATGAAAAGGGTACGCTTACGGAAAAAAGAGCCTGCGATTATGTATTGGATATTTGTCAGGCTCTCAGAGCGGTGCATGGATCAAATATAATACACAGAGATGTTTCTCCCGACAATATAATAATAGATGAAAATGACAAAGCTGTACTTCTGGATTTTGATATAGCAAGAGAAGGTCAAAAGGAAAGGACAACAGATACCGAAATATTAGGTACGGCAGGATTTGCTTCCCCGGAACAGTACGGCTTTGCTCAGACCGATGCAAGAAGCGATATATATTCTATGGGCGTTATTCTGAATTATATGCTTACGGGTTCTATACTTCAGGATAATACATACAATACGGAACCTTTGTGCTCTGTTATTAAAAAGTCTGTGCAAATAGACCCCAATTCAAGATATAGAAATATTGATGAACTCCGGAGCGATATAAAAAAGCAAATGGCTATAATCGATAATAAAAATAAGGTCTGCAAAAACGCTGCATTTAATAATATCCCTGATTTTCATTCCAATGAGCCTTTAAAAAAGAGCGCTAAGGCCACAGTATATGTTTTTTATTCAATAATGGTAATTTTTTGCTTTGCAGCCTATGACAGCCTTTTCAGTGTTGTTACAATGCTTATATTTATCGCACTATTATCTGTTATACCTATGCTGTGGTTCGGCAATAAGGATAAAATATTTAATAAAATACCGATAATAAATAAATTTGGCGACGATAGTAAAATGGCATGGGCAATAATTATATATGTTGTTGTCTTTTTGACATATTGTATAAATGTACCGGTACCAAAATGAAAATTAAGCTGACAGCTTAACAATAACACGACATCTTATATTACAATTATGATATAAGATGTCTTTTTTTACAGAAAAATCATCTTAAAACAAATTATAAAAAGGAGGTAATAATATGTCTGAATCAAATATTATCAAATGTCCTGACTGCGGAAAGGAAATATCCGCCAAGGCACAGAACTGTCCAAACTGCGGAAGACCGTTGAATTCTGCAGCAAAAAAGAAAGGAAAACCTATTCTTACGGTAATACTCCTTATTTTTCTGTGGCCCATAGGTCTTATTGTAATGTGGGCAACAAATACATTTAATAAAACTGCCAGAATTATAATTACTCTGTTGTTTATTGCTGTTGCGGCTGTATTTTTTACATCGGGAACAAAAACCGAAAAAGCTCCTGATAACGGGACGCAAGCTGTGGCAGAGGACAAAACGGAGGAAGCTTCCGCAACGGAAAATGCCGAGGAAACCGCTTCATCGGAGGCTGCAAAAAATATTGCCTTTGGTTCAGAAGGTACCATTGCCGATGGATTATCGCTTATTGTAAATAATGCAGCCGAAGCAAACAGTATTTCCGAGGCAGGAGGCTATGTGACATACGAGCCTGACAGCGGTAAATATGCAATTATCAATGTTACAATAAAGAATACTTCAAAAACAAGCAAGAGTCTTCTGCTTAACTATTTCAACCTGATCGACAGCAGCGGAGCCAAATATGCGGCAACCGTCATAATAGGAGCTGATGAAAAGTACCTGACTGCCGATTCCGTAAACCCCAATATGGATATTAGCGGAAATCTTGTGTTTGAGGTGCCAAGTAATGCAGTTATCAGTGATTTTATGCTGGAGTACAGTGATTTTGATATATTCAGTGAAGCGCAGCATTTCAGTTTGAAGTGACGTGTCGGTAACTTATCTTCGGTGCAATTTAAAGCAAGCTTTATTTGCGCCTTCGGATAAGTTATATTATTTGACATAATAGCACATAATATGTTATCATAATATCGTATAAGGAAGTGATATTATGAAGTATATAAAGTATTTGATCGCATTTGTTATCGTTATAATAGCCGCATTTGCCATTTTCAAGCTGACAGAGGTACAGAGGGCTGAAAACACATTTACATCGGCTATGGATGCTCTCAAAGAGGGAGATCTTGTAAAGGTTGCAGGATATGTAAAGGGCGGAGAAATAGCGGATAAGGAGTTTGCCGAAAAATACAAGGAAGAAGAGGCTTTGCTTAAGCTGCTGCTTTCCAATATGACCTATAAGGTAAATTACAGCGAAAAGCTTGACAGCAAAACGATCAAGGTAAATGCTGATGTTACAGCGTTTAATATGAAAAAAATATTTGCAGACAGCCTTAAGGAAATACTGGCTGTATATTTAAAAAACGCTTTTTCCTTCGGAGAAAATAAACTGGATGAAAAGCAGCTAAATATAGAAACCATGAATATCGTTATGGAGAAGATGAAAAGCGACAGCGCCGAAATGGTAACGAATACCATAGATGTTAATGTTGTAAAAACAAATACGGGCTGGAAAATAGACGCAGTCGATTCCGTTAAAGACGCTATCACAGGCGGACTTTTCAGCGCCTTAAAAGGTTTGAGTGAATCCATTGGCTAAAGCAGGGTAGACTTTCTACTCTGCTCTGCGTGTCGATAAAATCGACACGCTTGAAAGAAATGTTTGCATTTCTTTCAGTTTAATTAAGGTCGGAACCAGCCGTGTTTTCTGCAATTTAGACATAAATGCCTAAATTACAGAAAAGTTCCTGTCCTTTGGACGCATGGGCGAGCAATAACACGAAGTGTTATGACCAGCCTCGGAGGAAGTGAATTCCCTCAGCAACTTTGCTTCGCAAAGCAAGCCGCATTATTCTCTTGCGGTTGCAAACCTGCGGATTAACGTCTGCGACCCGGTTGCATGGCGAGCAGCATTACGAAGTAATGCGACCAGCGCTTTTTTTGCAAGCTATTCATCATTATAATTCATGTTTACTGTCAAAATATTGTTTTTTCGACAGTCTGAGCAGAGTAGACTTTCTACTCTGCTTTTCTTTATTTGACTTTATTTTGGCAATGTAGTATACTTAAAAGAAGTAAAAGCGAAAGGAGATTTATTATGCAGGATATTAAGAACATTTTACTTGAAATTTTGGAAAAGAACAGCAGAGTCAGTCTTGAAGATATGGCTGCCATGCTGGGCAAAAGTAATGATGATATAGCGGCGGCGCTTGACGAACTGCAGAGAGATCAGATCATTTGCGGCTACACTACACTTATAAACTGGGACAAGACAGACAGAGAATTTGTTACAGCTATGATAGAAGTCAAAGTAACTCCTCAGAGAGACAGCGGATTTGAAAAAATAGCTGAGAGAATATATGGATTTGATGATGTTAAAGCCGTTTACCTTATGGCAGGAGCCTATGACCTCCTTGTTATGATGGACGGCAAGAATATAAAGGAAATATCACATTTTATTTCCGATAAGCTTTCGCCTCTTGACAATGTGCTTAGTACATCTACACACTTTGTACTTAAAAAATACAAAGAACATGGCATTATCATGGAGAAAAAAGGCGAAAAGGATGAAAGGATGATCGTGACACCATGAAAAACATGATGAAACCGAAAGACTTTGTTGCTGACAAGGTACAGATAATGCCGTGGTCGGGTATAAGAAAATTTTTTGATATAGCCAGCGAAATGGAAGGCGTTATTTCATTGGGCGTAGGCGAGCCTGATTTTGATACACCATGGGCAATAAGGGAAAAGGGCATATACACTCTTGAAAAAGGAAAAACGGTATATTCTTCCAACGCAGGTCTTATGGAACTTAGAAAAGAGATAGACAAATATCTTTCAAGAACCATCGGCGTAAGCTACGACCCTGCTCATGAGATCATAGTGACCGTAGGTGCAAGCGAGAGCATAGATCTTGCCTTGAGAGCTATAATAAACGATGGGGACGAAGTGCTTGTTCCCGAACCCTCATATGTAAGCTACAAGCCCTGCGTAACTATGGCAGACGGTATTCCCGTTGTGGTAAATACCAAGGCGGAAAATAATTTTAAGCTTACCCCGGAGGATATTGCCGACAAGATAACCGATAAAACAAAGGCTCTTCTTCTTCCATATCCAAACAATCCGACGGGAGCGATAATGGAAAAAGAGGATCTGGAAAAGCTTGCAGAATTTCTTAAGGATAAGAATATACTTGTTATAAGCGATGAAATATACTCTGAGCTTACATACGGCGACAAAAAGCATTTTTCAATAGCGTCTATTGACTATATGCGGGATAGGACCATTGTTATCAACGGCTTTTCAAAGGCATTTGCCATGACAGGCTGGCGCCTTGGCTATGGAGCGGGTCCTGCGGATATTATCTCTGCCATGACAAAGATACATCAGTACTGTATCATGTGCGCTCCGACAACAAGCCAGCATGCGGCTGTGGAGGCTTTGAAAAACTGCGATGATTCCGTTGCCGCTATGAGAAGGGAATATGACAGAAGAAGACGTTTTATGAGAAAAGGCTTTCTTGATATGGGGCTTGACTGCTATGATGCTCAGGGAGCGTTTTATCTGTTCCCCTGTATTAAATCTACAGGATTAACCTCCGATGAATTCTGTGAAAGACTTCTTTTTGAAGAAAAGGTCGCAGTTGTTCCCGGCACTGCCTTCGGACAATGCGGAGAGGGCTTTATACGGTGTTCTTATGCCTACTCCGTAGAGGAAATAAGGATCGCACTTGAGAAGATAGCTAAGTTTATTAAGAAATTACAAAATGAAAAGAGTGGTAAATAATGAAATATCAAGAACTCACAGATATTGTTAAAAATAGCGATAATATTGTGTTTTTAGGCGGCGCTGGAGTATCCACCGAAAGCAATATACCCGATTTCAGAAGTGAAAACGGGCTTTACGCTGCAAAGACGAAATACGGCTGTTCTCCCGAAACTCTGCTGAGCAGAAGCTTTTTTGACAGAAACACCGAGACCTTTTATGATTATTATAAAAACAATATGCTTTATCTTGACGCCAAGCCCAACAAGGCTCATTACGCTCTTGCGCAGCTTGAAAAAATGGGCAAGCTTAAGGCTGTCGTAACTCAAAATATAGACGGACTGCACCAGCTTGCAGGCAGCAAAAAGGTATATGAACTGCACGGCAGCATACATAGAAATTATTGTATGAAATGTTGTAAATTCTACAGCGCAGAGGATATACTCGGTATGGATGGCGTTCCTCACTGTGAATGCGGCGGCTTAATAAAGCCCGATGTTGTGCTGTATGAAGAAGGGCTTGACGATAATGTCTGGAACGGCGCATACAAAGCCATAAAAAATGCCGATGTGCTTATAGTGGGCGGCACTTCTCTTGTAGTTTATCCCGCAGCGGGGCTTGTGGGCATATATAAGGGCAATAAGCTTGTGCTTATAAATAAGAGCGTAACATCCTACGACTCTATGGCTAAGATCGCCATACACGAAAGTATAGGCTCTGTGCTTTCTGCCGTTGTTGAGAACATAATATGATAAAAATGGTATACGGCTCATATGACGTATACCATTTTTGTTTGCAAAACATACAAAAATATGTTATAATAGATAAAATTATATTTCCATTATTATACGGAGGAATCACAGTGGTACGAAACGAAAAAATGTCCTCAGCCGAGCTTGAAAGACAGCGAGGCTTTATGAACAAAGTAAGAGAAATAAACGAGGAATTCTACAATAAAAAGGGCAGACGGAAGAAAATGCATATTACTACCTTCGGATGCCAGATGAATGCCCATGATTCCGAAAAGCTTCACGGTATGCTTATTAAAATGGGCTATGAGCCTGCCGAAGATGAAAAGGATGCGGACTTTGTAATATACAATACCTGTTGCGTAAGAGAAAATGCGGAAAATAAGGTATACGGCAATTTAGGTTATCTCAAGCATCAAAAGAAAAGAAATCCCTATTTAAAAATTGCCTTGTGCGGCTGTATGATGCAACAGGAAACTGTATTGCAGACCATTAAAGAAAAATACAGACACGTGGATATCGTTTTCGGTACATTCAATATATATAAACTGGCAGAGCTTATTTACATCAATCACGAAACAAATGCGCCTGTATTTGACATATGGAAGGAACATGGCGAAATAGTCGAGGATCTGCCCAGCGTAAGGCATTTTAAATACAAAGCAAGCGTTAATATTATGTTTGGCTGCAACAATTTCTGCTCCTATTGTATAGTACCCTATGTAAGAGGCAGAGAGAGAAGCCGCTGCTCAGAGGATATACTCGATGAAATAAAAGCTCTTGCCAAAGACGGTGTAAAAGAGGTAATGCTTTTGGGTCAGAATGTAAACAGCTATGGCAAGGGACTTGATGAAAACATTACATTTGCGCAGCTTTTAAGAAAAGTAAATGAGATCGAGGGCATAGAGAGAATAAGATTTATGACCTCTCATCCAAAGGATCTGAGCGATGAGCTTATATATGCAATAAGGGATTGTAAAAAGGTATGTAATCATATTCATCTGCCGGTACAAGCAGGAAACAATGAAATACTCATGAATATGAACAGAAAGTATACAAAAGAACAGTATTTGGCTCTTGTTGACAAGATAAGAGCAGAGATACCGGATATTGCCGTGACCACCGATATTATCGTAGGATTTCCCGGAGAGGACGACGCCTGCGTAGACGACACAATAGATGTTATAAACAAGGCAAGGTTCAACGGAGCTTTCACTTTTATATATTCCAAAAGAACAGGTACGCCTGCGGCGTCTATGGAGCAAGTATCCGAACAAGACGCCAAGAGAAACTTCAACAGAGTGCTGGATGCTTTAAATCCCGTTATTCTTCAGCTCAACAAGGAGAAGGTGGGCAAGGTGTACAAGGTCCTTGCGGAGGATGTGAGCAGCGACGCCGAATTTATTACGGGCAGACTTGAGGATAACTCTCTTGTGCATTTCAGAGGAGATGAAAGTATGCTTGGAGAAATGCTCGATATTAAGATAACAGACTGTAAAACATTTTATTTGATCGGAGAAAGGATATAATATTATGACTGTATTTGAAAAAGCAAGAGATCTTGCAAATTCGCTTTTGGAAAGCGAGCAGGGCAAAAAAATGAAAGAAACACAATATATTTTCGACGGAAATGCCGAAGCAAGACAGCAGCTTCTGGACTATACCAATTACAGAGAAGCTATAAACACAAGAGTGCAGTCCGGAGAGCTTACAGAGGAAGAAATGAAGTCTGAAGCTAAGAAACTTCAGGCAATGATAACCGAACTCAAGAAAAATCCCATTATAAACGATATGGTCGTTGCAGAGGGAGAATTCAGAGCCGTTGTAAACCGTGTAATGAGTATATTCAATTCCACTTTAAGCGGCGAAATCGATGAAGGCGGATGCAGCGGTCAGTGCAGTAGCTGCAGCGGCTGCCATTAAGGAGAAACGATCATGGCTAAATTGTCACCTATGATGGAGCAGTATATGCAGGTCAAAGAAAAATATAAATATTGTCTGCTCTTTTACAGATTAGGCGATTTTTATGAGCTTTTCTATGACGATGCCATTATTGCTTCCAGAGAACTTGAAATTACCCTTACGGGAAAGGACTGCGGTCAGGAAGAAAGAGCGCCTATGTGCGGAGTACCCTTTCATTCGGCAGACGGATATATTGCCAAGCTTATAGAAAAGGGCTATAAGGTAGCAATATGTGAGCAGACAGAGGATCCAAAGCAAGCTAAAGGTATAGTAAAAAGAGAAGTGATCAGAGTAGTCACTCCCGGTACCGTACTGGATACAAATGTTCTTGACGAAAGCAGAAATAACTATATAATGTGCATATTTAAAAACACAGAGGGTTATGGAGTATCGGTTTGCGATGTTTCCACAGGGGAATTTATGGTGACCGAATTTGACAAGGATATGGCGTCAAAGGTAATTGACGAGATCGCACGCTTTAATCCTGCTGAGATAATATGTAACGATACCGTTGATCCGGATGAAAAGATAAGCAATATATTTAACATTAAGCTTAACCGATACAGCGGTTGGGCTTTTGACTATCAAAATGCAAATATTTGTCTTTGCAATCACTTTAAAACACTTAATCTTGCCGGCTTCGGTCTGGAGGACAACAGACTTTGCGTATGCGCCGCAGGCGCTCTTATGCAATATCTTACCGAGACTCAGATGAACAATCTGTCTCATATATTGAATATAAAGAAATATTTGTTGAATAAATTTATGGTGCTGGATATAAGCTCAAGAAGAAATCTGGAGCTTACCGAGACCATGAGGGACAAATCCAAAAAAGGCTCGCTTTTATGGGTATTGGACAGAACCAAGACCGCTATGGGCGCAAGACTTTTAAGGAGATGGATAGAGCAGCCTCTGATCGATTCAGACGAAATACAAGAAAGACTTGACGCTGTTGAAAGTCTTAAAGACAATGTATTTGAACGTGAGGAGCTAAAAGAAATACTCAATACCATATATGATATCGAAAGACTTATGGGAAGAGTAATATACGCTACCGCCAATGCCAAGGATCTTATAGCGCTCAGAGATTCATTTAAGTATTTGCCTTCATTGAAAAATGTTATTTCATCATTCAAATGCAAGTATGTAAACGATATATATGATGACTTTGATTGTCTTGAAGATATTTTTGATCTTATTGACAAGAGCATTAATCCTGAGCCGCCTTTCAGCTTAAGAGAGGGAAAGCTTATAAGGGATGGATACAGCGAAGAAGTAGATAAGCTTAATGAAGCAAAGAAAAACGGCACGGCGTGGCTCAAGGAGCTTGAAGAAAAAGAAAAAGAAGAGACAGGCATAAAAGGTCTCAGAATAAAATTTAATAAGGTGTTCGGCTATTCCATAGAGGTCACCAACTCTTATAAGGACAGCGTTCCCGATAGATATATAAGAAAACAAACACTGACCAACGCCGAAAGATATATTACTCCCGAGCTTAAGGAAATAGAGGAAACCATTCTGGGAGCCGATGAAAGAGTCGTTGCGCTGGAATACGAGCTTTTTTGCAATATACGTTCAAGGGTGGCTGCAAATGTCAACAGGATCAAGAAAACGGCAGAATATATTTCCATGATAGATGCGGTCATGTCCTTAGGCGAAGTAGCCGATAAAAATAATTATGTAAAGCCCGAGGTAAACAACGGCAGCGTTATAGATATTAAAAACGGCAGGCATCCTGTTGTTGAAAAACTCAGCAAAGAGGGCTTTATTCCCAATGATACATATTTAGACGGAGATGAAAACACTCTGCTTATAATAACAGGACCAAACATGGCAGGAAAATCTACATATATGCGCCAGACTGCTCTTATAGTCCTTATGGCTCAGATAGGCAGCTTTATACCTGCCGACAGCGGAGAGATAGGCATTACAGACAGGATATTTACAAGAGTAGGCGCTTCGGACGATCTTGCTACGGGACAGTCCACATTTATGATAGAAATGGTCGAGGTAGCGAATATACTTAACAATGCAAGCCGCAACAGTCTCCTTATACTCGATGAAATAGGCAGAGGCACATCAACATTTGACGGTCTAAGCATCGCATGGGCAGTGCTTGAATATATTGCCAAAAAAATAGGCGCAAGGACTCTGTTTGCTACCCATTACCACGAACTTACAGAGCTGGAAGGCAAGGTAAAAGGCGTAAAGAATTACTGTGTAAGCGTAAGAGAACAAGGCGAAGATATCATATTCTTAAGAAAGATAATCTCAGGCGGCACCGACAGCAGCTACGGCGTACATGTAGCTAAACTTGCAGGTGTTCCGCCGATCGTTGTAAAAAGAGCAAACAAAATATTGTCTGCCCTGGGTACAACAAATACCGCAGGAAATCTTTCTGCCAACGAGAACGATTATTCCTATGATGACGAACCCTACGATGACAAGATAATATTCTTAAACGAGCTTGCGGAAGAATTCGGCAACATGGATATAAACAGTATTACGCCCTTTGAAGCTATGAAAAAGCTTTATGACATTAAGGATAAGCTTCGCAAGCTTTAGGAACAGAGGTAATTTATTATGAACAGTATTAAGCTGCTTGAAAACAATATCATAAACAAAATCGCTGCAGGCGAAGTAGTGGAACGCCCTGCTTCCGTTGTAAAGGAGCTTATGGAAAATTCCATAGACGCAGGAGCCACTTCCGTCACAGTAGAGATAGCAGGCGGAGGCATAGATCTCATAAAGGTAACGGACAACGGCAAAGGTATACCCGAAAATGAGGTAAAAACCGCCTTTTTACGTCATGCTACAAGCAAGCTTAGAAAAATAGAAGACCTAGACGATATACTTACACTAGGCTTCAGAGGAGAAGCTCTTTCAAGCATTGCCGCTGTTGCAAGAGTAGAAATGCTTACAAAAACAGATAACAGCGAGCTTGGAACAAAGATAATAATAAACGGCGGAAAAGTCGAAAAAGAAGAAAGCTCCGCTGCAAATACAGGTACTGTCTTTACAGTAAAAAATCTATTTTACAATACTCCCGCAAGACGCAAGTTTTTGAAAAAAGCGGCTGTGGAAGGGGGATATGTATCGGAAGCCGTACAAAGAATCGCGCTGGGACATCCCGAAGTTGCAGTTAAATACATCAATAACGGCAATGTTGTACTCCAGACCTCAGGCAATAATGATATAAAGGCAGCCGTACTCTATATATTCGGCAGATCCATTGCAAGAGAAATGCTTAATGTAAATTATAGTAAATCAGGCTACCATGTAGAAGGTATCATAGCAAGACCCGAACTTTCAAGAGGAAACAGGGGCTATGAATATTTCTTTATAAACGGCAGATATATAAAAAGCTCTGTGGTCACAGAAGCAATAGAAGACGCTTACAAGGGCAGACTTACCATAGGAAAATTTCCCGTGTTTATGCTCAATATGACAGTACCGTCAAGTACGGTAGATGTAAATGTCCACCCAACGAAGCTTGAAGTAAGATTTTCCGACGACAGTCTTATATACGATATTATGTATGACGCTGTTTTTAAAACCCTTAAGGATACAAATCTTATACCGAATGTTGGATGGGACAGGGACAAAAAAATAAAGGCAGAGCCTATAAAGCAGATCAAGCTTGATGAAAATAACGACGATATCAGTTATGACAGTATTTCATACAATGACGTGCCAAAAAGACATACCATTGTTTTTGCGGACAGCAAAAGTAAAGAAAATGCCATAAGCAAGGCAATAGATAAGGTTTACTCCGACACTAAGGCAAAAGAGATAAAAATACTGAATAATGTATTGTCTGACAATGCCAAAAAAGTCGTTTCCGATAAAAAGCCCTTTTTTGATAATTACAGAATAGTAGGTCAGATATTTGGCACATACTGGATAATAGAACAAAGCAACAGTATGTACATTATAGATCAGCATGCAGCCCACGAAAGGGCATTGTACGAGGAATTTATTGAAAAATTCAAAAGCTCTTCGCCTTCAAGCCAACGACTTTTGCAGCCGATCGCAGTAGACCTGACCGAAAAGGAAAAGGTAATATTGGAAGAAAATAAAACGCTTTTGGAAGACTTTGGCTTTGAGATAGAAGAATTCGGCAGAGGAAACTATGCCCTCAAAGCCGTACCCTATATATTTGATTCTCCGGGAAATGTAAGCTTTTTTACGGAAATAATAGACGCTCTGGAGGATAAAAATATAAAGAGCATATATGATACCAAGGAAGACGCCATTGCGACCATGAGCTGTAAGGCAGCGGTAAAGGGCAATGACCGATTAAGCTACAGCGAGGCTCAGGCTCTTATACAGAAAATATTAAAGCTCGAAAATCCTTTTTCATGTCCCCACGGAAGACCTACCGTTATAGAAATGACAAGATATGAGCTTGAAAAAAAATTCAAAAGAATACAGGACTAATTTTTTTAAGGAGAATAAAGGTATATGAAAATATTGTCATTTTTGATGAATATTATTGCTATCATAATTGCCGTTACGTTGTTTGAATATCTTAAGGCGCTTATATCGACTTTACAGGGAGATAATAAGCCCAGAGCCCAGAAAAAGCTTACCCTCAACCCCATAGCTCATTTTGAGCCTGTCGGTTTTATAATATTTATATTTACAGGCTACGGTTGGGGAGATCCCGTGCCTACAAGCAATGTAAATTATAAGGACAAAAAGGGCGGTACCGTTATTACCTACGGCTTGCCCATTGTTATATGCATTGCCCTTGGCGTTTTGATAAGGCTCATTTCCGCCTTTTTTTCAGACAGCGGTATAATATATATATTTTTGTACCAAACAGCTAAATGTCTTGTATCTATAGGTATATTCAACATTATTCCTATTTATCCCTTAAGCGGTAGCTGGATATTGAAATGCTTTTTAAAGCCAAATTCAGCTATAAAGTTTGCTCAAAATGAAAAGCTTTTACAGGTGCTTGTGGTGTTTTTGCTGCTTATAGGGCTTTTGGGACGTGTTCTTGATATATTTGTAAATATACTCATATAAAGGTGATGGCATGGATGTAAATATAAGACTTGAGAGCTTTGAAGGTCCCATGGATCTCCTCTACAGCCTCATTATTAAAAACAAAATAGATATATATGACATTCCCATTGCGCAGCTTACGGAACAATATCTTGCCTATGTGGAAAAAATGAAGCAATACAATATGGAATCCATAAGCGAATTTATAATTATGGCAGCTACCCTTATTGAGATCAAGTCAAAAATGCTTTTGCCCAAGGAGTTAGATGAAAATAACGAGGAGATCGACCCCAGAGAAGAGCTTGTGTCAAGATTGATAGAATATAAAAAGTTCAAGGGAATAGCCATGGATTTTAACGAAAAGCAAAAAAACGCAGGATATTCTTATTTTAAAGACAGCGACAAGGATATTATAGACAAAATAAGAAAAGACGTGCCAAGATCCGTTGAAGATATATTAAACGGAGCCGACGGACAAATGCTTATAAACGCCTTTTATGAGGTACTGAGAAGACGTGAGGTCATAACCGACAAAATAAGAAGCAGTTTTAATTCTGTGGACAGAGAGAAATTTACACTGGAAGAAAAAACAGAGCATATAGAAAGGCTTATCAAAAAAAATAAAAAAATAAGCTTCTTTAAAATATTTAAAAAAAGCAGCTCAAAAAACGAGATAGTAGTTACATTTCTTGCTATGCTGCAGCTTATAAAGGATAAAAAGATACTTATTTCTCAGGAAAGAATATTTGAGGACATAACAATTACTTCTTACAAGGAGGCAGTCTGATATGACAATTAATGAACTGGAGTCCGTAATAGAGGCAATACTTTTTGCAGGCGGAGAAGCCGTCAGTATAAAGAATATTGCCGCCGCTACGGAGCAGGATGAAAGGACAGTCAGAACCGTGGTTAATAACATGGCGGACAGATATGCCTTTGAGAAAAGAGGTATCAGGATAATACAGGTGGAAGACAGCTATCAGATGTGTACCAATTCCGATTATTATGACTATATAAAGAAATTGTACCAGTCCCCTGTAAGGAAAACTCTTTCAACAACACTGTTGGAAACTCTTGCTATCATTGCTTATAAGCAGCCTGTTACAAAGGGACAGATAGAGGAAATAAGAGGCGTAAACGCCGATCATGCCGTAAACAGACTTATGGAATACGGTATGGTTGAGGAAAAGGGCAGACTTGACGCTCCGGGAAAGCCGATACTGTTCGGCACGACCGATGAATTTTTAAGATACTTTGGCTTTAACACTCTTGACAGCTTGCCTCAGTCAATAACCGATGACGACCAGCTTAGGCTTGAAGCCGAAAACGAAGTTGACGAATTGCTTTAAAATGACACAATAAATAAACGAGGGCTTACATATGGTCAATAAAAAAAGGCTTACGGAAGAATTTTGCAGACTTACCGCCATTGACTCGGTCACATACAGAGAAAGAGAAATGGCAGATCATTTAAAGCGTGTTTTTTCCTCAATGAACATTGAGCTTAAAGAAGATAATACGGGAAGGATCTATAACGGTAACGCAGGCAATCTTTACGGCTATATAGAAGGCAAAGGTATGCCTGTGCTTTTATCCGCTCATATGGACACTGTTGAGCCGGGTATAGGTAAAAGGGCTGTTGTACACAACGACGGCAGGATCACAAGCTCCGGAAATACAGTACTTGGAGCGGATGACGCCGCAGGGCTTGCAGCGATCACGGAAGCCGTAAGGGCCGTAAAAGAAAACAATATAATACACAGACCTATTGAGATATTGCTTTCCGCTGCGGAAGAAGTGTATGCAAAAGGCACCAGGGCATTTGATTTTTCAAGCATACGCTCAAAAGAAGCCTATGTATTGGATCTTAGCGGAGATATAGGAACGGCGGTAACAGAGGCGCCAAGCATAATATTTTTTAAGGTAAATATAAGGGGCAGGGCAGCCCATGCAGGTTTTTCCCCGGATATGGGCATAAATTCCATTGCAGCCGCATCAAAGGCGATAGCTCAAATCAGACAGGGAGGTATTGACAGCCTTACAGCCCTTAACATAGGTACGATCAAGGGCGGAATGGCTACAAATATAGTACCCGAAAACTGTATTGTGGAAGGAGAAATAAGAAGCCTTGATCACAATAAGGCTATGGAGCTTTTAAATAATGTTAAGGCAGTATTTGAAAAATGCTGCAATGAGATCAACGCTGTTTTTACTTTTGAACATAATGTCGGCATAAAGGCTTACAAAATAAGTAAAAACAGCAGTACGGTAATAAATTATGAAAATGCCTGCGCTCAGCTTGGCATTCGTGCCAATTTTATATCTACATTCGGAGGCAGCGACAATAACAATTTGGTCGAAAGGGGTATAGAAGGCATTGTAATATCATGCGGTATGAATAATGTTCATAGCTGTCAGGAATATACAAGTGTGGACGATCTGGTAAAAAGCACGGAAATTTTAATTAATATCATTACCTCCGTTGATGAGAAGAGAGCATAATTTTTATAATTAATTATTGACACCTTAGCAAAATAATGATAAAATATCAGTGTTATGCAGATGTGGCGGAATGGCAGACGCGCAGGATTCAGATTCCTGTCCTCGAAAGAGCGGTGTGGGTTCAACTCCCATCATCTGCATTAAAAAAAGGTATTGCATTTGCAATACCTTTTTAGCGTGTCGATAAAATCGACACGCTTGAAAGAAGTGCTTGTTGGCATTTCTTTCAGTTATCTGTGGGAGGAACCAGCCGTGTTTTCCGCAATTTAGGCATAAATGCCTAAATTACAGAAAAGTTCCTGTCCTCAGGCGGGCAAAGCTCGCCTTGCGGATTAAAGTCTGCGACGCTTTTTACAAGCAGTTCACCTTAAAAATTTATATTTATAGTCGAATTTTATTTTTCGACAGTCTGAGAAGGTATTGCAAAGGCAATACCCTTTTTTATTTTACTTATCTTTTAAGATTTCCGAAAAGCCCTCTTACAAGGTTACGGCTAACATCTCTGCCAATTTGTCCGAGTGTGCTTCTTACTGTACTTGTAGCGATCTTGCTTATTGTATTGGCATGACGCTTTCTTTCTCTTTCTTTTTCACGTTCTTCTCTTTCCTTTTCCCTTTCTTCCTCTTTGGCTTTTCTTGCAGCCTCCTTTGCGGCTTCCGCCTCTTCCTTTGCCTTGATCTCGGCAGCCTCTTCTTCGGCTTCTATTTCCGCAAGATCCTCGTAGGCTGATTTATTGTCAACAGCATCCTTATATTTCATATAAAGGTCAGAGGAATTTATTATATTTTGTCTGACACCCTCTTCGCAGGCGCCCATAAAGCTTTGCGGAGGAAGAATAAAAGCCTTTTGCACAACGGAAGGGGAACCGCTTTCATCAAGGAAAGAAACAAGAGCCTCGCCTGTACCCAGTACCGTTATTGCTTCCGTGGTATCAAAATTAGGATTGGGTCTGAAGGTCTGAGCGGCTATTTTGATCGCCTTCTGTTCATTTGGTGTAAAAGCTCTTAAAGCATGCTGTATCCTGTTGCCAAGCTGAGCAAGTATGGTTTCGGGAATATCGGAAGGGCTTTGTGTAATAAAATAAATACCGATGCCCTTTGAACGAATGAGCCTTACCACCTGCTCCAGCTTATCCAGAAGAGCCTTAGGCGCTTCGTTGAAAAGCAGATGAGCTTCGTCAAAGAAGAATACCATTCTTGGCTTATCCATATCGCCTACTTCCGGGAATGTTTCGTACAGATCCGTAAGGAGCCATAACAGGAATGTGGAATATAGCTTAGGATTATTTCCAAGCTTAACGCAGTCCAGCACATTGATAATGCCCTTGCTCATATTTGTAAGCCTTACCCAGTCCTTTATATCCAGATCCGGTTCTCCAAAGAAAATATTGCCTCCCGCATCTTCAAGAGAGAGAAGGGCTCTTGTAATGGCGCCAACGCTCTGGGCTGAAACATTGCCATACTCCGTTTGTATTTCCTTGGCATTATCCGCAACATATTGAAGCATTGCTTTTAGATCCTTTATATCTATAAGCAGCAGCTTTTTATCGTCAGCTATCCTGAATGCTATATCCAGTATGCCGCTTTGCGTAGGATTTAGATCCAGAAGTCTTGATAAAAGAACAGGTCCCATATTTGAAACGGTAGTTCTAACAGGTATACCCTTTTCCCCGAAAACATCCCAGAACATTACGGGGTATTCCTTGCAGGGGAACTCGCTGTCCACATTACATTTTTTAAGCTGCTCTATAACGTGTACATTGGTCTCGTCGCCCTTTTGAGCGATACCGCAAACATCGCCCTTTATATCCACCATAAATACAGGCACGCCTGCATCGCTAAGGGTTTCTGCCATTACTTTAAGGCTTATGGTCTTACCGGTACCGGTAGCTCCTGCAATAAGTCCATGCCGATTTGCCATCGAAGGGTCAAGATATATGGGGGATTCCCCTGTCGCTATCCATAATTTGCCGTCATTTGTATACATAATTTCCCTCCTACTTTATAATTTTATTACTATAATTATACAATATATGTATAAAAAAGGCAATATTTTTATATAATATTGACATTTTTTGTATACTATGGTATTCTAAAAAGAGATAGTATGTTTTTATAAGGAGGTATATTATGGATACTAATGCTATTAAGGAAGCTGTTGAAAAGCTGACTAAGGACGAAAGTGCAAAAGAGGCTTTCAGACAGGATCCCGTTAAGTCTGTTGAGTCTATTCTGGGAGTTGATCTTCCCGACGAAATGGTAGAAAAGATCATCAATACCGCAAAGGCTAAGCTGGAAGGCAGCGACATTGTTGACGAGATCAAGGATGAAGCCGAAAAGATTATCGAAGGCGGTATAAAAGACGGTATTATGAACAAGGTAAAAGATCTGCTTAAATAATTAAAATATAATTTTGCGGCATGAAACAAGAGTTGTTTCATGCCGATTTTATTGTATATAGAAAACCACCCGTTTTACGCGTGGTTCAAAAAAGCTTAAAGCGATGAACAAAAAATAGCCTCCTATGTTACAATAAAAATGGTCCGCCAACCAAATTTAACATAGGAGGAGATTCAAATGAATCATAATAATACTTTAGCACATACGACATGGAATTGCAAATATCATATAGTATTTGCGCCAAAATACAGAAGACAGATCATATATGGAAAAATAAAAGCGGATATAGGACAAATACTGAGAAAACTATGTGAATATAAAGGAGTTGAGATATTAGAAGCAGAAGCATGTCCGGACCACATACACATGGTTGTCAGTATACCGCCCAAATTAAGTGTATCACAATTCATGGGATATTTAAAGGGAAAAAGCTCTCTGATGATATTTGACAGGCATGCGAATTTGAAATACAAATATGGGAACAGACAATTTTGGTGCAAAGGATACTATGTAGATACGGTAGGACGAAATGAAAAGGCAATAAGAGAATATGTGAGAAATCAGTTGCAGGAGGATATAGCTGCTGATCAAATAAGTCTGAAAGAGTATATGGACCCGTTTACGGGTGAGCCGGTAAACAAAGGCAAAAGATAAAAGCTACTTGAGTAGCAGCCTGTAAAACTACAGCGGTTGGCGGACTGTTCAGATAGCCTTGAGGCTATGCAAGTAACATAGCCTTATAGGCTAAGAGCAAACCACGTCTTTCAGGCGTGGTTATGATT
>CANQIA010000004.1 GCA_947624015.1 uncultured Clostridia bacterium | reverse complement strand
TTTTTCAAACACACTCCTTTATAATGGTTTGGTCACTTTATTATAAGGTGTTTTTGATTATTTGTCCTCTTTTTTTTGTAAAAAAATAAATGTTGAGGATCTTCCACCCCAACATTTATTATAGAGCCTATTTTTTATGGATCCTATACAAGAGAAGCCATTTCTATAAGCAGTTTTCTTGTGTCTTCAAAGCTCAGACAGGGATCTGTGATGGATTTGCCGTAAATATGGTTTTCGGCGTCACAGGATTGATTTCCGCCTTCGATATAGCTTTCTATCATAACGCCCTTTACCAGCTTTTTAAGTCTGTGGCTGCAATTTCTGGAATGAAGCACATCCTTAACTATTCTGGGCTGTTCCTCGGGCTGCTTTTGAGAGTTTGAGTGATTGGCGTCTACTATGATCGCAGGATTCATATATCCGCCCTTGTCATACATATCGGCTGCAAGCATAAGATCTTCATAGTGATAATTCTGCAAGTGTGAGCCTCTCTTGTTTACAGAGCCTCTCATAATACAATGGGTAAGAGGATTTCCGCTTGTCTGTACCTCATAGCCGTTATATATAAAGTCATGAGATTGCTGAGCGGCTCTTACGGAATTAAACATAACGGAAAGATCGCCGCTCATGGGATTTTTCATACCTACGGGACAGTCGATACCGCTTGATGTAAGTCTGTGCTGCTGGTTTTCAACACTTCTTGCGCCAATTGCTATGTAGGAAAGGATATCCTCTACATAGGGCAGGTTTGAAGGATAGAGCATTTCATCGGCAATAGGCAGACCCGTTTCCTGTATAACTCTCAAATACATTCTTCTTGTGGCTTTGATACCCTCGGACATATCGGGAGCCGCATTGGGATCAGGCTGATGAAGCATTCCCTTATAGCCTTCCCCTGTGGTTCTGGGCTTACCTGTATATACTCTTAGTATTATTTCAAGCTTGTCCTTTACCACTTCGTTTACCTCGGCAAGTTTTCTTGCATAATCGCATACGGGATCCTCGGCGTCTGCTGAACAGGGACCTATTATGACTATAAATCTGTCATCCCTGCCTTCAAAAATATTTCTTATCCTTTTGTCATTTTCTTCCTTTATGGCTCTAAGTTCTGGAGAAAAGGGAGTCATTTTCCTTATTTCATCCGGCGTAGCCATTTTTCTTAAATTTTTGTAGCTCATAAATAAATCTCCTCCAAAGATTAATTACTATATAATTATATAATTTTTTTTTAAGAAGTCAAGAGCATAACCCCATATTTTGTAAAATTAAATTATAAAACAAGTCACCGATATTTAATATTGAAAATAATATACAATTAAGATATAATGATAAAGATAATGATTTTTAATGCATATATATATCAAATTTGGAAAGAGAAGATACTGCCATGAACAACAAAATCGGAAATAAATTCCTGCCTGTGTTCCTTTTAATGATCGCAGTTGTTATAAGCGTTGTATACATATACATATCCCAGCTCCAGCAGGTAGTAAACAATAATACGATCTCAAGTATGCAGGAGCTTTCATCTCATGATATAAACAATATAAAGACCTATATCAACAATGGTCTGACAGAGCTTGACAATGTGGCTGAAAGACTGAAAATAAGCAATATACAAGATTATGATGAGCTTATGCACAGGCTTTATGCCGAGGCTTCCACAGCCACCTTTGACAATCTTTATATATTGGACTCAAAGGGTAATCTTTACACGGACTATAATAAAATATCATTCAGCTCGGAACATGATATGGACAAATTTATACCCGATAAGAACAAAAAGCTTGTGTTTAGGTATAATTACAATGACTTAACCGTAGAAGGTAAAGGAGAAGCGGTCTTTTATTCCGTAAGGGTAGAGGATTTTTCAATAAACGGTACGGATTACGTTTGCCTTATAGGCGCAAGGAATTTGGATCTCATAAGAGAAAAGCTCAGATTCGAAAGCTTTGGGGGTCAGGGATACAGCAGCGTTATAGATTCGGAGGGCAATTTCTTTGTAAATGCCGACGGTACCTATGAAAAGAGCAATTTTTTTGACAATGTGAGAGCAGGCAGGATAGTAGGGGACGAATCCTTGGAAAATATACTGAAAAAGGCGTCCTATGACAAGGGTCTTATATTCAGATACATTACATCGGAAAATGAAGATCGTGTCGTAAATATACAGAGGATAGACGGCACATACTGGTACTTTATCATGGAGGTACCCAGCAGTGTGTTCTACAAGGGAAGCGTTACATTTATAATATTGAGTATGGCAATGCTTTTGATAGTGCTTATGATAATATGCGCTGCATTCATGTTCTTTAGCATTTCCAACAGAAGGGTAATTTCCGCCAATGCAGACGCTAAGGCAAAGAGCGAATTCCTTTCCAATATGAGCCATGAGATACGAACTCCCCTTAATGCCATTATAGGCTTTAATCATCTTATGAAGCTGCATATAGACGAGAAGGAAAAGCTTGAGGACTATCTTGACAAAAGCGGGAATACGGCTCAGTACCTTCTTTCTCTAATAAATGATATATTGGATATGAGCAAGCTCCAAGCGGGAAAAATAGACATTATAAACGAATCTGTTGATGTAGGCTCTCTTATAAACGATATATGTCTTATGCAAAGGGATAATATAAACGACAGAGGCATAAAATTCACATTGGATCTGGATGTGGCGGTACCCCACATTATAGGCGATGAAATAAGGCTTAAACAGGTGCTTATGAACATAGTGGGCAACGCTGCCAAGTTTACGCCGGAAGGCGGAAGCATAGATCTTATGCTCAGGCAGAAAAAGCTTAGCTCGGACTATGTTGAAACCGTAATTACGGTAAGGGATACAGGCATAGGTATGAGCCATGAATTTTTGGATCATATATTTGAAAGCTTTGCTCAGGAGAGGAATAAAAACACCCGAAGCGTCAAGGGTACGGGACTTGGTATGCCCATATCAAAGCTGATAATAGAGGCAATGGGCGGAGAGATCAGAGTGGAAAGCCAACAGGACAAGGGCAGCGTTTTTACGGTAATACTCCGTTCTCTCATAGCTCATGAAAAAAATATAAAAGCCCTTAAAAAGGAATATACCTTTATCGACAAAAACAAGGTGCTGAACGTGCTTGTTGCAGAGGACAATGAGCTAAATGCCGAAATACTCGTAGAAATACTTAAAGACGCAGGCTTTAAGGTATCCCTTGCCAAAAACGGTCGTGAGGCGCTGGATATATTTGCCGCATCGGATATAGGCGAATTTGACTTTATACTTATGGATATGCAGATGGCTGTTATGGATGGCTGCGAGGCGTCAAGGAGGATAAGGGCGCTTGACCGACAGGACGCACAAAGCATTATAATATACGCATGTACCGCCAACACCTTTAAAGAGGATAGGGATAAGGCTGTTGAAAGCGGCATGAACGATTTCCTCACAAAGCCTATTGATATAAATGTTCTTATGGAAAAGCTGGGAAGATAATCGGAACAATTATTTTAAGAGGTCTATTGCAATTTTTTGCGCAGTTTTAAAAGGTCGTTTATACCGACTATGGGATTTTTGTATATTCAGTCTAAATTTGTCACAGAATTTATGGATTTATTGGCAAATTTTTTCATTCTGCTATTGTAATTTTTGGGCAGATTTGTTATAATAATAAAAAATATACTAAAAAAGAGTAATGAAAGGGGTTATACTATGGCAAAAAATATTATTGTTGGTCAGTCAGGCGGTCCTACTTCTGTTATCAACTCAAGTTTGGCAGGCGTTTTTAAGACGGCTAAGGAGCTTGGCGCAGACAAGATCTATGGTATGAGAAACGGTATTGAGGGACTTCTTAATGAGCAGTACATAGATATGACTGATTACATTAAGAACGATATGGACGTTGAGATATTAAAGAGAACGCCCTCTGCTTTCTTAGGCTCATGCAGATTCAAGCTTCCTACTGTGGACAAGAGTCCCGAAACCTATGACAAGATCATAGCAATATTAAGAAAAATGGATATCCAGCATTTCTTCTATATCGGCGGAAATGACTCTATGGATACTATCAAGCAGCTTAGCGCATATGCTAAGGATAAGAATATTACCGATATTACATTTATGGGCGTTCCCAAAACTATTGACAACGACCTTGCCGTTACGGATCACACTCCCGGCTACGGTTCAGCAGCCAAGTATATCGGCTCTACTCTTAAGGAGCTTGTAAGAGATGCTTTGGTTCAGCCTATAAACATCGTAACAATAGTTGAGATAATGGGTAGAAATGCAGGCTGGCTCACTGCTGCCGCAGCTCTTGCCAAGGGCGATGACTGCGAAGGCGTAGATCTTATATATCTTCCCGAGCTTCCCTTTGATATCGATAAATTCCTTACCAAGATCGAAGAGATCGGCAAGACCAAAAAGCAGATCGTTGTAGCTGTGTCAGAAGGCATAAAGGACGCAAAGGGTACTTATATCTGCGAGGCTGCCGCTCAGGGCGAGCTTATGGTGGACAGCTTTGGACATAAGGCTTTAAGCGGTACCGCTACCGCTCTTTCAAGACTTGTTGCAAATAAGTTTGGCTGCAAGACAAGACCTATTGAATTCAGTACCATTCAAAGATGCGCAAGCCATATAGGTTCTCTTACCGATGTAAACGAAGCTTTCCTTATCGGCGGACAGGCTGTAAAGGCTGCATTTGACGGCGAAACAGGCAAGGTTGGTATATACAACAGAATTTCCAATAAGCCTTACCTTATGAATACAAGTATATATGATGTAAACGCTATTGCCAATGTTGAAAAGACTGTTCCCAAGGAATGGATCATAAACGACGGCACTTATCTTTCACAGGATGCGATTGACTATATGAAGCCCCTTATTCAGGGCGAGATATTACCTTATATGGTAGATGGTCTTCCAAGACATATTAAGTTATAGTATCTTATAAAATTGCGATAAAAGGGCAGCCTTTTGGGCTGCCCTTTATTAAGGACGGGGATATAGAATGGGATATATGGAGCAGATCTTCAAATTTTTAAAAAAGGTTGTAGAAAAGGTCATTCAAAATGATCTTCTTACCTATGCCAATTCTCTGTCCTTCAGACTTATATTGGCAATATTCCCGTTTATTATCGCCGTGCTTACACTGTTTGGTTTTTTTAATTTGCCAACGGACAATATAATTGCTATGGTCATAAGGTTCGTTCCGGGAGATGTGGGACAAATGATATCTTCATTTATTGCCGAGGTAATAGGCGAAAAGCGTATAAGCCTTTTTTCAACAAGTTTGCTCATTGCGGTATATACTGCCTCCACAGGCTTTTACACTATGATAAAGGGCATATGCCAGTCCTATATAAACAAAAATCTGGATTTTGTAAAGGCAAGACTTATGAGCGTTTTGCTTATGTTCGTTTTTGTTGTAAGTATAGTTGCCACTCTTTACGTTATCATTTTCGGCGACGCCATAAATCGTATGCTTATTAATTTCAGGATAATAAAGCATATACCCCATATTTTCAACGGTATGCTTATCAATATTGCAAATATGTTCGTTATGTTCTTCTTTCTTGTTGTGCTGTATAAATCGTCAATAGGCATAAGAACAAGGATAAGAGATATACTTCCCGGTATTTTCTTTACACTGGGCGGCTGGCTTATAGTTTCAAAGCTATTTAATATTTATGTAAACAATTTTTCAAGATACTCCGTTATTTACGGTAGTATAGGCACACTTTTCGTGTTTGCTCTCTGGCTTTATCTTCTTTCCTGCGTCATACTTATAGGCGCTCAGATAAATGCCGAGTACAGAGCTGTCATAAGAGCCAAAAAATTTGCCGAAAATACAGAGCAAGGGCAAGACAATAATATATGATGACACAAAGATGTCTGCTGCGGTTTTTACTGCGGCAGCTTTTTTTGGTTATAAAATAATCGATTGCAGCATATATATTATCAATACTACTGAAAAAAGGTGATAGCGTGAGAGATATATATGGCAATCTAAAAAAATATCTGAGCGAAAACATATATAAGGCGGTGGCAGCATATGCCGAAAATGCTTCCGAAATAAGGCTGAGAGGGGACAAGCCTCTTTTGGTAAGAAGCTGGGGCAGGGAAATAAATACAGGATATATAGTTGACCGTAAAGAGCTTAACGAGGTGTTTTCCAGAATAGTGGAATATTCGCCCTACGCTTACAGGGAGGAGCTTATAAACGGCTATGTTACCATAGAAATGGGCTGGAGAGTGGGCATATCGGGTACCGTTATAGAGGAAAAGGGTACGGTTGCAAATATAAAGGATATATCCTCGGTAAACATAAGGATAGCAAGAGAAATAAAAGGATGCAGCGACGATTTGGGCATTGATTCGGGCAATATTATAATAATATCTCCTCCCATATGCGGCAAGACGACGCTATTAAGAGATATCGTAAGGCGCTGGAGCAACAGAGGCAGGACAATAGCCCTTATTGACGAAAGAGATGAGATAAGCGGTACATACAGGGGAAAGGCTGAACTGGATGTAGGCATAAGAACCGATGTGATAGTCAATTCCTCAAAGGAAAACGGATTCAACATAGCCCTGAGAGCCCTTGCTCCCGATGTCATAGCCGTAGACGAGATCGGAAGCGAAAGCGATTTCAAAGCGGTAAGACAAGCCATGGTCTCAGGGGTGGAGGTCATATGTACCGTACATTCTTCGGATATAGACGAGCTAAAGAGCAGAGCCTTTTTTTCGGACATAATTTCGGAAAGGCTTTTTGATTACTATATTGTACTGAGAAGAGATATTGAAAAAGGCAATATATATAAAATATACGATAAGGAGTTGAATAATATATGGCAGGTAAAATAATAGGCGCAGCAATGATAATAGCCGCCTGTATGGGCTTTGGCGGAAGATTGGCGCTCAGACAGATATTAAGACGGGACGAGCTATTGGAGATCAGAAACATAATAAGCAATATTTTATCCAATATGGAATATGGAAGGATGACATTTGAGGAAGCTCTTGTCAATTCGGTTGAGAATATAGATGAAAATGATATTTTTTCATCGGTACTGACGTCTATGAAAAACGGCAACGGCATAAGGAATGCGTGGAAATACTCCTTTGAAAACTGCAAGGATACATATATGACAAAGGAAGACAGAGAGATGATAGCAAGGCTTGGAGAGGGCTTGTCGTCGGGAGATATTACGCTTCAGAAAAACTATGGGGAAAATATTGCCAATTACATTGATTCCAGATGCGAGATAATAGGACGCAAAGCCTCGGATGACACAAGGCTTTACAGAAGCGTAAGCATTACGATAGGGATATTTATTGTAGTGCTTCTTGTGTAGGAGGTCTGCTATGGATATAAATATAGTATTTAAAATAGCGGCAGTAGGTATACTCGTATCGGTAATAAATCAGGTGCTTTCAAGAGCCGGGCGTGACGAACAGGCAATGCTTACGACCCTTGCGGGGCTTGTGGTCGTATTGTACTGGGTAATACAATACATAAGCGATCTGTTTGACAGAGTGCAGACTCTGTTCAGATTTTAGAGGTGATGTTATGGACATAGGCAAAATAGCCGTATTCGGCATAACCGGCGCCGTGCTTACCGTAATACTTAAGGAGGAAAAAAGTCCCTATTCAATGTTTACCGCCATTGTGACCTGTATACTTATATTTGTTTTTATACTTCCCTATCTGGAGAATATCATAGAAAAAATAAAGGGGATAGGCGAGGGTCTCGATATTTATACCCAATATATTTCCGTAATGATAAAGGCTCTCGTAACGGCATATATCTCAATGTTTTCATCACAGCTTTGCAGAGATTTCGGGCAGAACAGCATAGGCGATAAAATAGAACTGGGAGGAAAGGTCATAATACTTATAAGCGCAGTATCGGTAATGGACGATATGGCAGAGAGGATAATGAGGTTCATGCAATGAAGTATATAATGGTATTTTTGCTTGTGATACTGTTTTCCGTAAATGTCTACGGCTATGATGCGGATGAGCTTCCCGATATAGACAAGGTTGAAAGCGCAGTCAGGGACAATACGGACCTTTCGTTCAAAAAACTTATAAGGGCTGTTATTTCGGGAGAGGATATTATATCTTTGCTTAAAAATGACCTAAGATCCTTTGTTAAAAAAAGAATTTATGATAACGGTCCCAATATAAAAAATATAATTGCCGTTGCCATAATATGCAGTATCTTAAACATACTTTCGCAGGATATAAAAGACAGCTCCACAGCCGAGCTTATAGGCTTGACGGGGCGTGTTGTTATACTTGTCCTTGCTTCGGCGGGGATAAAGGCGTCCATAGATATTTTGCTTGATTGTACCGAGGCTGTTGCCGATATAATAAACAGCGCCATACCCCTTATTATGACTGTTGCCTCTGTGGGCGGCAAGATACCAGGCGGCGGTCTTTTGCTGGCAATGGGTACCGAAATAGCGGCTAACGGCATAAAAACGGTAGTTATACCCTTGCTGTTAATGGGAACTATGCTCAGGCTTGTAAATATGATATCGGGTCGTGAAATATTGGACAGGCTCTCCGAACTGTTTATAGGCTTTGTAAGCTGGGCGCTTAAACTGTGCGCTTACGGCTTCGTATTCCTTATGGGACTTGAAAGGATAAGCGGAGGAACCATAAGCAAAGGCGCAGGAAGTATGATCAAGTCGGCGGTAAAAATGATACCCGTTGTGGGAGATATAGTGGGAGGAGCAGGAGAGATAGCGGCAACCGCAATACTGACCATAGGCAATGCGGCAGGGATAGCACTAATAATTATAATAATTATAATGAGTAGCTTTCCCATAATTGAAATAGGAGTCGTGGCTATTATGTACAGACTTGCCGCCGCAATACTTGAGCCTGTTTGCGACAAGGCGACCATAGCCGTTATAGACGCTGTCGGGGAAGCTAATTTTAAAGTGCTTGCGGCTCTGTTTACAATAAATGCAATGTTTATAATGTCGTTGGCGATACTTATGTGCTACGGGAGGTAAGTATGGATACAATAAGAGACTATGTTGAAAAAGTAGTGATATACGTTCTTCTCACAAGCTATGTATCGGTAATATTTCCCGACGGAAGCTATAAAAAATATATACGGTTCATAACTGGAGCGGTGCTTGTGGCAATAGTTATGAAGCCTCTTGAAGTATTTTTTACATAGGCGGTGATAAGTTGGATATAAAGGAGTTTCTAAAAAATAAAAAAAGTGTAGTATACATAGCCCTGATATTTGCAGTCGGTATATTTATGCTGACAGGGGTTGGCAAGACAACTGAAACGACTTCAAAGAAGGGAGCGGAACAAGAGGAATTGAGCCATAGGCTTGAAAATATACTTTCACGGGTAGAGGGGGCAGGAAATGTAAAGGTGCTTATAAATTACAGTCAGTCGGGGGAAAAAATACTTGCCTACGACAGCGAGGAGGAAAACAGAGTCGAAGAGGGCAGAGACGAGACCAATGTAAGAAATCAGGTGGTTTATGACAGCAGCAGATCTCCCTTTGTACTCAAGGAATATATGCCTACTCCCCAAGGAGTTATAATAGTGGCTCAGGGCGGCGACAATGAAAGTGTAAAAAAACAATTAATAGACGGAACTGTGGCATTATTGGGTATTGACGAGCATAAGATAGAAGTATTAAAAATGAAATAGGAGGTAACTATGTTTACGATCAAAAAAAATCAGGTTATAATTTCCGCTCTTGTGGTAATGATCGCGGCAGCAGGCTATTTGAATTACATAGACTCTACAGGCGGTGTAAGTGAGGTAATGGTGACCGATGAAAGCGAGCTGGCATTAAGCGACGATGTTGCCTTTACAGACGATGATGTGGCAATAGCTTCCGACAGCAGCGAAGTAACTACTGCGCAGACCGCAGAGGCAGAAACAAAGGATAAAAAGGAAAAGACCGACGAGGCTGCCGATCCTGATGCGGGAGAGGCGGTATTTGTAAATTCTTCTCAGGATTCTTCATATTTTGTACAGGCAAAGCTCGACAGAGAACAATCTCGCTCAAAGCAAAAGGATATGCTCAGCGAAATGCTTAATAATGAAAAAATAAATGATGAGCAAAAAAATGAAGTGACCACAGCTATGCTCCAGATACAGCAGAGAATAGAAAAGGAAACCGCTGCCGAGTCCATGATAAAGGCAAAGGGCTTCGGAGACGTATATGTAAGGATAGACGACGATACCGTGGATGTGGTAGTTGACAAGGCGGAGCTTACAGACGCTGAGGTAGCCCAGATAGAAGATATCGTAAAAAGAAAGACAGGGGTTTCTCCCGATAAAATAAGAATAACTCCCTTAAAGGATAAGTAATGTATGCACCGGCTTGCGGCAATAGAGCAAGTCGGTGTTTTTATAATGGGTTTTAAATAAATTAATGTTGAAAATTATTGAATATGTGTTATAATTACTAATAATGGGCTTAAAATTATAAAAAAGCGCCGACAGAGGAGGTTTTTTATGAATAAGGAAAACGATATCAATGAAAGCAATGTTGTAATAAGCAGCGAAGTGGTTTCCAAAATAATAAAGACTGCCGCACTGGAAGCGGATGGGGTCGCATATATTTCAGGCGTAACATCTGCCATAAAAGGAGTTTTGAGCAAAAAGACCGTAAAGGGCGTCAGCTTCAAGGCTGATGATGAAAGCATTAAGCCTCATGTGGGCATAGCCGTATACAGCGGCTGCAATGCCATAGATATAGCTCAAAAAGTGCAGAGCAGGATAAAGGACAATATCGAAAGCATGACGGGATACGAATGCTCCAATGTGGATGTAGACGTTATAGACATTGTTGTAAAGGAAAATAATGATACTGAGGTTGAATAGAAATGAAAAGACGAGACGCCAGAAAGCATATTTTCAACTTGGTTTTTCAGACGGAATTTCAGGCTGAGGTCAATGCAGACGAAATATTGAACACCTACGGCAAGGAATATGCGGATCTGTCCGATGATAATGCGGGATATATTGAAAGTGAATATAAGGGCATTGTCGATCATATCGATGAGATAGATAAAATAATAGACAAATACGCCATAGGCTGGAATGTGGACAGACTTGCCAAAACAGATCTTGCCATATTGCGCATAGGCGTTTACGAGCTTATGTTTAACGATGATATACCAAAAGGGGTTGCCGTAAACGAGGCTGTTGAGCTGAGCAAATCCTTCAGCGAGGACAAAGCTCCCTCTTTTATAAACGCAGTGCTTGTAAAGGCGTCAAAAAGCGGTGGAGATCAATTATGAAGGTATATACGGTTTCGCAGATCAACAGCTATATAAGACGGGTATTTGATAACGATCCCTTTTTAAGCGATCTGTATATAGAGGCGGAAATATCAAATTTCAAGCTTCATTCCGCAGGGCATATGTATTTTACGCTTAAAGACAGCGGCGCATCAATAAGCGCCGTTATGTTCAGATCCGATACAATGGGTCTGAAATTTATGCCGGAAAGCGGTATGAAGGTGCTTGTAAAGGGACGTATATCACTTTATGAAAAGACGGGACAATATCAAATATACGTCAGAGCCATGGAGCCTGCGGGAACAGGCGCCCTGTATATGGCGTATGAGCAGCTTAAGGCAAGGCTTGAAAAGGCAGGAGTATTTGACAATAAGTACAAAAGACCTATACCTCCATATCCAAGGTGTATTGCCGTTATAACATCTCCCACAGGCGCAGCCGTAAGAGATATCATACATGTTGCAGGCAGGAGAAATCCCAATGTTGAAATAGTTGTCGTGCCTGTTCTTGTACAGGGAGAAGGAGCGGCTTCGGATATTGTAAGGGCTATCGAAAGCGTTAATAAATGGGGCGGCGCCGATACTATAATAGTGGGCAGAGGCGGCGGCTCCATAGAGGATCTGTGGGCGTTCAATGAGGAAAAGGTGGCAAGAGCCATATTTGATTCCCATATCCCGGTAATATCAGCGGTAGGTCACGAAACGGATTTTACAATAGCTGATTTTGTTGCGGATGTAAGAGCGGCTACGCCGTCGGCGGCAGCCGAGATAGCAGTACCCTCAGAGGAAAGCATAGGCAAGGCTGTGATAAATGCTTACAGAAGAATATCCACGGCGGTAAACGGCAAGGCAGCCAATATGAGATCAAGATACAACTATGCCGTAAGCTGCCATGCCTTCAGAAATTTTGAGCAGAGCATATACAATTCTCAGATATACACAGGCAATTTGTATGACAGGATATACGGCAGCATTTGTAACAAAATAGAAAAAAGCAGATATATTCTGAGCAGGAGCATAGATAATGTTGAAAATCTTTCTCCTCTTAATATTATGAAAAGAGGCTACTCTTTGGTATATGACGGAAAGGGCAATATTGTATCCTCTGCCGAGACCGTTAAGGCAGGCGACAGCATTATGATAAGGCTTGATAAGGGTCGCATAGATGCAAAGGTTACAGAAACAGGTGAATAAAATGGCTAAGAGAAAAACATTTGAAGAAGCGCTGGGCAGATTAGAGGAAATAGCCGAGGCAATGGAAGATGATAAAACAGGTCTTGAGGAAAGCGTAAAGCTCTATAAAGAAGGAGTGGAGCTTGCAAGATTTTGCGCCGAAAAACTTAATGGGGTAGAGCAACAGGTATCACAGTTAAATGAAAGCGCAGAGGGTGTTTTTACAAAAAGGGCATTTGACTTAGCGGAGGAATAATATGAATTTCAATGAAAAGCTCAACAATAAAATAGAAATGGTAAATAAGGCGCTTAAGGAATATCTTGCGCCAAGATATCCCGAAAGGCTTTACGAGGCTATGGGTTACAGCGTGTTTGCAGGAGGCAAAAGGCTCAGACCCGTGCTTATGCTTTCTGCCTGCGAAGCTGTAGGCGGCAAAGAGGAGGACGCTTTGCCCTTTGCCTGCGCCATGGAGATGATACACACCTATTCACTTATACATGATGATCTGCCGGCTATGGACAATGATGATTTCAGAAGGGGAAAGCCTACCTGCCACAAAGCCTTTGACGAGGCTCTTGCCATATTGGCAGGGGACGGACTGCTTACTTACGCCTTTGAGATAATGCTCAATACCATATGCGACAGGAAAGATATGAATTACGCCAAAGCAGCCAGATATATTGCAGAGAACAGCGGAACATGCGGTATGCTTGTAGGTCAGGTAGTGGATGTTGAATCCGAGGGCGTTTCTATCGACGACAAAACCCTTATGTATATACATGACAACAAGACGGGAGGACTTATAAAGGCTTCTCTTGTGGCAGGAGCCATTATAGGCGGCGCCACCGAGGATGAAATAAGGGATTTTGAAAAGATAGGCTACAATATTGGTATCGCCTTCCAGATAAAGGACGATATTTTAGATGTGACAAGTACCTCTGAAATATTGGGTAAGCCTGTATTCAGTGATGAAAAAAACAACAAATCCACATATGTAACGCTGCATGGTCTTGAAAACGCTCAGGAGGATTTCAAGACTCTTTCCGAAGGCGCCGTAAGAATGATAGAAAATTTCGGGAAAAATGGCGAATTCCTCAGAAGCTATGCGGACACCCTTATCAATCGTATCAATTAATGACAAAAACAGGAGCAGAAGGGCATTTCTGCCCATTTCACTGTCGAAAAAAGCAACTTATTAGGATGGGATCAAATGTACTTAGAAAAGATTAACTATCCGGAGGATATAAAGAAGCTGAGCATTGACAAGCTGGATATACTTTCTTCCGAAATAAGAGATTTTCTTATAAATTCCGTTTCTCAGACAGGAGGACATCTTGCATCCAATCTGGGAACGGTGGACCTTACCGTAGCTATGCATTACAGCTTTACCTGTCCCAGAGATAAATTTATATGGGATGTAGGTCATCAGTCTTATACACATAAAATACTGACGGGACGCAAGTCCGAATTCAATACTCTCAGAAAGCTTGACGGTCTGAGCGGTTTTCCCAAAACAAACGAAAGCCAATACGATGCCTTTAATACGGGACACAGTTCCACATCTATTGCCGCTGCCATAGGTCTGGCAAAGGCGAGAGATCTTAGAGGAGATACCTACAACGTAGTTGCGGTCATAGGCGACGGCGCCATGACAGGGGGTATGGCATATGAGGCTCTTAACAATGCGGGACGTGACAACACTAAGCTTATGATAGTGCTTAATGACAATCAGATGTCCATATCGGAAAATGTAGGAGCTATGCATACCTATCTCAATCAGCTCATAGTTTCTCAGAAGTACGTTAATACAAAAAGCGGTATACAGAAAAAGCTTAAACAGTTGCCAATAGGCGGCGATGCAATATACAATGTTCTTTCAAAGACAAAGGATGGTATCAAGCAGATGCTTATGCCCTCCAGTATATTTGAGGAGCTGGGCATAAAATATGTGGGACCTATCGACGGTCATGACATCAAGCAGATGGTACATGTTTTCAATAAGGTAAAGAAGCTCAATATGCCCGTACTCGTACACGTTATAACAAAGAAGGGCAAGGGTTATGCTCCTGCGGAAAAGCAGCCCAGTGTATATCATGGCGTAGGCAAATTTGACGCTTCCGTGGGAATACAGCCAAGCCACGGAAAGCATATCACCTATTCGGAGATATTCGGCAGAAAGCTTATAGAACTGGCTTCGTTAAACGACAAGGTCTGCGCCATTACTGCAGCCATGCCCTTGGGTACAGGGCTTAACGAGTTCAGCAGGGCTTATCCCAAAAGATTTTTTGATGTGGGCATAGCCGAGGAATTTGCCGTAACATTTGCGGCAGGTCTTGCAAAGGGCGGATATATACCTGTGTTTGCGGTATATTCCACCTTCCTCCAGAGAAGCTACGATCAGATACTTCACGATGTATGTATACAGAATCTGCATGTTATATTTGCTATTGACAGGGCGGGTATCGTAGGGGATGACGGAGAGACTCATCAGGGCATATACGACATATCCTTCCTTGCTCATATACCGAATCTTACGGTAATGGCGCCTAAAAACGGCAATGAGCTTAAGGAGATGCTGGAATTTGCGGTAAAGCACAACGGTCCTGTGGCTATACGCTATCCCAGAGGAGCTGCCTCAAATATAATGTATTCCGCAAACAAACCGATAGAGCTTGGCAAGTCGGAAACAATATACATGGGCGAAAAGATCGCTCTTGTAAGCTACGGCGCTATGATGGATACTGCTGCAGACGTATATGCTTATCTTATGACAAAGGGCTTCAGCCCCACGCTTATTAATGCAAGATTTGCTTCTCCCATAGACGAGGAGCTTTTAAATGAGCTTTCAAAATACAAGTATGTATTTACGCTGGAGGACAATATTTATTCGGCAGGCTTTGGCTGTCTTCTGGCTCAGAGAATGACTGAGCTTGGTATGGGAAATACCCGTATACACAACTTTGCGTTTCCCGATACCTATGTTGAACACGGCAGCAGGAAGCTCCTTATGGAAAGATACGGTATGTCTGCATCGGCAATATACAAGCATATTATTGAAATAATGGGAGAATAGCCATGTGCTTAAGACTTGATATGTATATCAGAGAAAAAATGAATATATCACGTCAGAAAGCCCAAGAGCTTATTGCTTCCGGCTGTGTGCAAGTAAACGGCAAAACAGCGGAAAAGCCCTCCCTTAAAGTAAGCGATGACGACATTATAGCCGTAAATGAATTGGAAAAAGTACTTAAATATGTGGGTAGGGGCGGCTACAAGCTTGAAAAGGCTTGCGATGTATTCAAAATAGATTTTGGTGACTATATATGTATAGATATAGGCGCTTCTGTGGGAGGTTTTACTGATTGTATGCTCCAAAGAGGGGCAAAAAAGGTATACAGCGTAGATGTGGGAAGCTGTCAGCTCAATGAAAGGATAAAAGAGGACGGCAGAGTTATTTCCCTTGAAAATACCGATATAAGGAATGCGGATATTGAAAAAGCCGATTTTATAGGCTGCGATGTTTCGTTTATATCCCTTAAGCATATATTTCCCCATATCAAAAGGCTACTCAATGACAAAGGAAGGGCGGTTGTTCTTATAAAGCCTCAGTTTGAGTCGGGGAAAGAGGCTTTGGGCAAAAGAGGTATAGTTAAAGATCCAAAGGTGCATAAGAGCGTTATAATGAACATTATAGCGGCAGCCGAGGATCAGGGGCTTTATACCGAGGCTCTCGAATATTCGCCCATAAAGGGCGGAGACGGAAATATAGAGTATTTAATGCTTATTTCCCACAAAAAGAACAATGTAAATGTGACAAGTGTAAAAAAGACTGTTGAGCAGGCGTTTAAAAGTCTTAAATAGCAGGTGGTAATATGAAAAAGGTTGGTTTTATCACAAATACCGATAAGGATCCCGGTTTTGAATATACAGCCGAGCTTGTGAGCTTTGTTACAGATAAGGGCTGTCAGGCTCTTATACCGGAAGGCGCTCTTAAGTATATAGGCAAGGGTACGGCTTTTTCCGGGGTCGAGGAAATATATGAACAGTCAGACTTTGTTGTGGTACTCGGCGGAGACGGTACTATACTAAGGGTCGCAAGGAAAACGGCTATTTTCAATACTCCCATACTGGGTGTTAATTTCGGGACTCTCGGTTATCTTGCCGATGTTGAAAAGGCAGATGCCGAAACAGCCATAGAAGCCGTGTTGAACGGAGAATATAAAATTGAAAAGAGAATGATGCTGGAGGCGTGCATAGTGCGTAAGGACACTGCTCAGGACAGGAATATTGCCCTTAATGAGGTGTGCATAAACAGCTCCGGCTTTACAAGACTTATTTCATTGGGCATAGAGGTAAACGGGCAATACATAGATACATTCAGGGCAGACGGTGTGATAGTATCGACGCCGACGGGATCCACTGCGTATAATCTCTCTGCGGGAGGACCCATATTGAATCCCTCCACCGAGCTTATGACAATAACTCATATATGTCCTCATGCACTATATGCCCGACCCATAGTGTTTTCAGGCGATGATGTGCTTAAAATAAAAATAGAAAGCAATTATAACAACATTCAGATGACGCTTGACGGAAAACAGAGCATACAGTTGAGGAATGATGATATAATTAAAATCAAAAAATCAAAATACTACACAGGTATAATTAAAACCACCGATACTAATTTCTACGATATTTTAAGAAGGAAAATGGTTGAAGTGAGAATATAACGGGGTATGAGATGAAAATAAGAAGACAGTCAAAAATTCTGGAATTGATAAAGGAAAATGAAGTTGAAACACAGGAAATGCTTGCGGAGCTTCTTGTAAAGGAAGGCTTTAATGTTACGCAGGCAACGGTTTCAAGAGATATAAGAGAGCTTAAGCTTTCAAAGGTATCCACAGGCTCCGGCAGACAAAAATACATTGCCGTTGCAGGCAGTCAGAGCGGAGTTGCCGAGAAATTTGAAAGGATATTCAGAGAGGGCGTCGTAACTCTTGACTATGCAGGCAATATAATAGTTATAAAAACGCTTACGGGAATGGCTATGGCTGTTGCGGCGGCTCTCGATTCCATGGACAGAAGCGAGATAATGGGCTGTATAGCGGGAGATGATACTATTTTCTGCGCCGTAAGATCAGAGCAAAAGGCAATAGAGCTTATTGAGGATCTGAGGAATTACAGTAGGGGAAGCAGGGTGTAAATTATGTTGGACAGGCTTTGTGTCAAAAACTTTGCTTTAATAGACGAGCTGGAAGTAGAATTCGGAAACGGTCTGAATGTAATTAGCGGCGAAACAGGTGCGGGAAAGTCTATAATAATAGGCTCTCTTAATTTTGTGCTGGGAGGAAAAGCCGACAAGGATATTATAAAGACAGGCTGCGAGAGTACCGAGGTTTCCGCCCTCATATATACAGACAGTCAAGAGCTTAAAATGCGTCTTGAAGAAAATGATGTGGAGATAGATGATGATAACTGCATACTTTTAAAGAGAATATTTAACGCTAACGGCAAATCTCTTTGCAAGATAAACGGGAAGACCGCTACGGTAGGTATGCTGAGGGAGATATCCTCATATCTTGTGGATATTCACGGACAGCACGATCATCAGTCCCTTCTCAATGTCAAAAACCATATTATAATGCTTGATAAGCTCTGCTCGGAGGCTCTGAAGGAGCCTATGGCAAGGCTTTCTTCACTCTTTGGCGAATACAAAAGCCTGTTGGCAAGGCTTAGAGAAATAGATTTGAACGATAGGGATATACAGGATAAGGTCGATCTGTATCGCTATCAGATAAATGAAATAGGCTCCGCTGCCCTTAAGGAAGGCGAGGATGAAGAGCTTTCCGAAAGAAAGAATATACTCATGAGCAGCGAAAAGCTTAAGCTCAGCGTAAATAAATGTCTTGAAGTGCTTAGCAGAGGAGAAGGGTCTGCTCTTGACAATATTGGCATAGCCGTAAGCGAATATGAAAATGTTGTATCGATCGACGAGGGAGAAAAAGAAGTGCTTGAAGCTCTTAACGACTGCTACTCAATACTTGAGGATGCGGTAAAGTCCATAAGAAACTACGAGGAGCTTACGGAATACGATCCCGAGGAACTGGACAATATAGAGGAAAGGCTCCAGGTAATATACGAGCTTAAGAAAAAATACGGTCCTACCATAGGAGCGGTAAATTCCTATATGGAAAGAGTGGCGCAAAAGCTTGAAGACATAGAAAACAGCCAGGAGCTTATCTGCCAATACGATAAGAAAAAAATAAAGCTGGAAGCCGAAATAAATGAGGTCTGCTCAGAAATAACGGCGATAAGAAAGGATACTGCCAAGACCGTAAGCGGAAGCATTGAAAAGGCGCTTAGGGAACTGAGCATGGAAAATGCCCGCTTTGAAATAAAGGTAAGTCCCAAAGGGAGCTTTGATGAAAAGGGATCCGACAATGTGGAATTTATGATATCAGCCAACAGGGGAGAGGATATAAAGCCCCTGAACAAGATCGCATCGGGCGGCGAAATGAGCCGAGTTATGCTTGCCCTTAAGAGCATACTGGCTGATGTTGACAATATAGATACATTTATATTTGATGAAATAGATGCGGGTATAAGCGGAAGAACGGCGCAGAAGGTCGCCGAAAAAATGTGCCGCATAGCTAAAAGTCATCAGATAATTTGTATAACACATTTGCCTCAGATAGCTGCAATGGCGGATAAAAACTATCTTATAGAAAAAAAGGACCATAATTTGTCAACTGTAACAAATATTGTTGAATTATCCGATGATAAGGTGTATAATGAATTAGCAAGGCTTATTGGCGGAGCGGAAATAACCGATGCGACCGAGGACGCCGCACGGGAAATGAAAATAATGGCCGACAGGCTAAAAGGAGAATGATCATGAAAAAGAAAATTGCTGTTCTGGCAGGCATAATGCTCATTATGAGTATGGCAGGATGCAGTCAGAATAATTCAAAGAAAATCGAAGAAATAGACAATGCTGCGCTTTTTGATAACATTGCCGAAGAAGCTCTCATAAACGGAGATGAGCTTAACACCGCTTTCAGCACTGCCATTACAGGAGCAAATGACGCTGAAAACATTACTGTTAATGCAGAAAATGTCGTTAAACTCGGCGAGGGAGAGGATGCCCAGAATACCGATTATAAGACCGAGGTCAAGATAGCAAAAACAGACGACGCCACTACGGGAAGTTCTGTTATGGATAATACCTACAACGGAGAAAACTCCAAGATAACGGCATACTATGACGGTACGCAGCTTTACTTTACCACAAACGACGGAGATAAGATAGTGGAAGAAATGGCTTTCGAGGATTTTATGTCGGTAGTCAATTCATATTCCTTAAGCGTATTTCCCGACTGTATCGATAAGAGCGCTTGCATAGAAGGAAGCGACGGAAGTAAGGAATATTATATGTCCTATAATCCCGTTTCACTTGAAAACCAGATGAAGACAAATCTTGAAGCCAGCGGTCAGGGCATAGCAGACGGCGAGAATATGACTGTCAATTATTCCAACTTATATGCAAAGGTGGATAAGGAAGGCAACCTTCTCAACTATATTTATGTATTGGATGCCAATTACACAAGCGATGACGGTTCACAGCCCTATAAGTATATAACAAATGTGGACTTTACAAACAGAGGCAAGACAAAGGTCGATGCTGTTACAAATACAGATGACTATATGACAACAGACGAGTATACGCAGCTTCTCCAGGAGAGAATGTCTGAGGCGGCATCATCAGAGGAAGCTTCATCATCAGAAGAGGCGTCAGAGGGCGACGGCACAGCATCTGAAACTCCCGAGAGCCAAGGGGAAACGGCAGCGCAATAAATTTGGAAATTAAATAAAAAACTGTTGACAAAACATATATTTAGTGATAAGATATTTCTTGTGTCGAGTGTAAAACCCGACACAGGAATATGCGCGATTAGCTCAGTTGGTAGAGCAGCTGACTCTTAATCAGAAGGTCCGGGGTTCGAGCCCCCGATCGCGCACTTTGTTATAGCAAATCATATATTAAGCGCGATTAGCTCAGTTGGTAGAGCAGCTGACTCTTAATCAGAAGGTCCGGGGTTCGAGCCCCCGATCGCGCATTGAGGACATTATCTAAGGATAATGTTTTTTTGTTTCTTATTATAAAAAAGGCAGCTTTTTGTGTTTAGTTTACAAAAGGCTGCCTTATGTATTATTCGGTATATATCAGCTTATGATCTCGCCCGTAGTCAGGTCGATCTTGTAGGTTTTGTCGGTTTTTGTATCATCCTTATTGTATTGGGACTCGGTGATCGTTTCGGTCACTTCCGCAATATCTCCGTCGAGTACCACTGTTGCCCTTTGGTAATAGCTGTAAGGTATTGCAGACATTTTACCGTGGGCATCCTCATATGCCTTTTTGGCTTCCTCTCCGTAGCTCCCGATAAAATTCTCCGCTGCGCCGGTAGCCGTGTTTTCAAGCAGGGTATTGAGCTTTTCCACATCATGGGATACGGTATTGAATACAGGGTATTCGGCAGTTGCCGTGATATAGTCGTTTCCGTTGGCGTCATGCATTGTCGTGGAGTAGGTTTCTATATAATAGGGACTTTCATTATTCTCTTCAGTTAAGGGGAAAATATAGTTTTTCACATCCTCATCTTCTATCCTGTTGCCGTTTATTATGCCGTAGGTAGCCTCATAAAAAAGCTCGTCGTCAATAAGGTAATGGATATTGATCAGTCCCGAATTGTTGTATACAACATTGCACTTGACATATAATTCTTTTTTATCTCCCTCATATTCATCAAGGGTCTTATCTACCGCCTCAAATATATCATTTTGTATATTTTCGTTAAGCCTGTTTGCCATTGTATATTTTGAGGAGATACCGGGATATTCATAGTCTATGGAAAGTCCTTTGGTAATATTGTTTCCGCCGCCCATATTTATTTCGTATTCAACGGTGTCGGGGGCTTGGGTAAGAGTTTCGGGTGTTGTTACCGCAACGGTTTTGGTAACATTGTCCCAGTCTACCACGGCGCCAATGCATTCGGATATTACTCTCAAAGGTATCATTGTTCTGCCGTTTATTATTTGAGCGGCAACATCGCTTGTAACATATGAGCCGTCGCCTACCGTTACTTTTGTGCTGCCTATCTCTATGCCTGCCGTTACCTGTCCGTAGGTCACTTCGCACAGCTTAATGTCCTCAAACCATTTAACGTCAGCGCCCATTTTTTCAAAAACAGCTCTGAGAGGCACAAGCACCCTGCCGTTTTGTATAACAGGTCTCTGATCCCGGGCAAAGCTTACACTTTCGCCGTTTACTGTAACATTTATGGAGTCGTCGGCAAAAGCATGTACAGAAAAGACAGAAATTATAGCTGCTGCCGACAACAGTAATGAAAATAGCTTTTTCATAATATACCTCCCTGCATATGATCTGTATATTGATTATATCACATTTTTTATAGACATGATAGCATTTTGCGACGTTAAAATGGTAATCTGCGCCAAAGTGGATTTTACATATTTATTTATTGATTTATTTATGATAAAATATGCATATATAAAATTTAAGGGAGTGAAAAATATGTATCTCAGCATAAGAAGAGGCATTGCTGCGGCTATTGCGGCGTCAGTTGTTATGACTTCTGCGCCTATGGTCGCATACAGTGCCGAAAGCGGAGAAAGAACAGTTGTCGTATTTCATACAAACGATATGCACGGAAGCCTTCAGGGTTCAGGCAGCGTTATAGGTGTAGATAAAGTGGCAGCTATGAAAAAGCAGTATGATAATGCCATACTTGCAGACGGAGGAGACGCCGCTCAGGGAGTTGCTCTTGCATCCCTTTCAAAGGGAGAGGATGTAATAGAGCTTATGAATACTGCAGGATATGACGTTATGGCGGCAGGCAACCATGAATTTGATTATGGTCTGGCTCAGCTTAGGAAATTTATGGAAATAGCGGATTTTCCTATTATTTCAGCCAACACATATTATGAAGGGGAGCCGTTCTTTTCCGAGGGAGATTCTGACGGATGCAGTACAATAATAGAAAAAAACGGCGTTAAGGTAGGATTCTTTGGTCTTACTACAAAAAATACCGCAACCTCCACAAATCCAAAGGGTATTGCTGGCATTGAGTTCAAAGACGAGGTGGATACCGCAAAAGAACAGGTAGAAAGCCTTGATGAAAGAGGCGCCGATGTTATAATAGCCATTACTCATATGGGTATTTTGGAGGAAGAGGCAGACTGCACAAGCAGAGAACTTGCGGAGGCTATGGCAGATACGGAGCTGGATGCCATTATTGACGGACACAGCCATTCCGTTTTAAACGAAAAGGTAGGAAACATTGTAATAGGTCAGACAGGCACAGGTCTCAGCGGACTTGGAAAAATGGAGATCACAGTTGATGAAAACGGCAATGCCGATATAACCGAAACACTGCTTACGGCAGAAGATCTCAAGGACATAGCACCCGATGAGCAGACTGCGGAAAAGCTTAAAGACATTACCGCAAGCCAGGAGGTAATGCTCAAGGAAAAAATAGGAGAGACAAAGGGTACTCTCTGGGGCGGTTCTATAAATCAGATAGCCGAGTCAAGAGTTGGCGAGACCAATTTCGGCAGCCTTATATCAGACGCTATCATTGCAGGCGTCAATGAGATCATTCCCGAAGAATACAAGGGTATGCCTATCGTATCTGTTGTAAACGGCGGCGGCTTCAGATCTGCCGTACCCAACGGCGATATTACCGTGGGACATATTATAAACGCTTTGCCTTTTGCAAATACGATCATGTATAAGGTAGTCTCTCCCGCCGTAATATACGATATGCTGGAGAGCTCTGTTTCCACGGTAAATTGGCAGGATAACGACACAGGCTTTATGGATGCGGCTTATTCAGGCAGCTTCTTGCAGATAGGAGGTATGCGCTTCGAATATGATCCTAACGGAGAAAAGGGCGAAAGAGTAAAGGCAGTATATTTAGATGATCAGAGCGAGGCTCTGGACAGAAATGACAGAGATACAGATATCCTGCTTGGCTCAAACGATTATGTTATAGGACTGGGAGTTCTGGAGGACATTCCCTTGGCAGGAGAGGGCAGCGGTCTTGAACAGGCGGTGACAGACTATATCAAAGAGCTTACGGATAATGGCTCAAAGGCGCTTTCTTTACCCGTTACATATGGCAGGATAAAGACCGTTGGCGAATATAAGCCCAAGGAATATACTGCAAATGTAAGAGTGAACAGTGCAGACGGTCAGGCTGCCCCTGCAGGTAAAACAGGTTTATATATAGACGGAGTCAGATCGGAGGGCATTATAGATACAGACGGTGTTCTCAGCTTTACTGTAACAGACGGACCTCACAGCATAAAGCTTTATGAGGATCAGCAGGAGGTCTATGTAAACAATTACAGCGGCGCAGGGGTAATAGAATCCTACGGTCAATGGGAGGCAGGCTTCCCTGTGCTTACGCTTTCAGAAAGCGTTGAGGAGACGGATACAGAGTCCACAACAAAAGCCATAGCTTCATCATCGGGAGCAAGCAGAGGCGGTAAGATAAGAAACGTCGGCTCCGTAATTACCGAAACGACTACCGCAGAAAAGGAAACAGAGGAAACTACAAGGGATAATGACAGCGTTAATTTGTCCGACGTAAAAGTTACGGCAGGCAGCAATAAGCTGACAGTAGGAAACACATCCTATGAGATGAATGCAAGACCCTATATACAGGCAGACTCCGATTCTCTTCTTGTACCCCTCAGATATATATCCGTTGCCCTTGGAGGAAATGATATTTCCGATGCAGACGACAATGCGCTTATACAGTGGGATGCCTACAACAAAACGGCTATTCTCTATGTAGGCGAAGGTACAGTAAGCTTTAAAGTCGGCAGCAGTACAATGATGATAGGAAATAGGGCTGTTGAAATGGATAACGGCGTCAAGGCTGAGATAAAGGAAGGCAGAATGTATATACCCTTCAGAGCTTTGGGACAGGCGCTTGATATAGACGTTACATGGGATGCGGATACAAGATCTGCCATATATGCCTCTAAGTAAAAGCAAAAGACACAAAAGGTCATTTTAACAGCATAAACAGCAATATTACAAATACATTTCATATTGAAAAAAATGTAAATTTATGTTATAATGGATTTGATAATAAAAAGCAGAGCTTTTAATATTAGAAAAGGAGTGAAATCAACCATGGAAGCAACAACATTGGCAGGACTTACGGCAGAACAACAGGAAGCTGCTCTCGGCGGTGCAGCCGTAGGCGGAATAATTGGCATAGGCGCAGGAATGATTTTTGCATTTCTCATTATTTTATGGATATTCCAGATCATTGCCTATTGGAAATTATTTACAAAGGCAGGAGAGCCGGGCTGGAAGAGTATTATACCTGTTTATAACAGCTATATACAGTATAAGATATCATGGAAGCCCATGTGGTTCTGGATATCTTTTGTAGCGCTTTTTGTGCTTAATCTTTTAAATCAGTTCAGCGATCCGGCGCAAGCGCCAAGCACGTTCCTTATAATTATAACCGTTATAGTTCTTATATTGAATATTGTGATCCAGGTCATGACAGCGCTCAAGCTTTCAAGAGCATTTGGTCACGGTGTGGGTTATGCTATCGGTCTTATTTTCCTTTGGCCCATATTCATTCTTGTATTAGGATATGGCAAGTCAGAATATAAGGGTGCCGATCTTTAATACTTAAAAAAATAAAAGGGTATTTATACCCTTTTATTTTTTTGTTGCTTTTATCACTGCGTTGTTGTAAAATAATTGCATATGAATATTCAGGAGGCTCCATATGAAATATCACAACCCGGTACACAGAGGCTTTTTTCCCGATCCCTCTGTAATAAGAGTAGGCGAGGATTATTATAAGGTAAATTCCACATTTCAATATTTTCCCGCTATTGTTATATCCCATTCAAAAGACCTTGTAAACTGGGAGATAATAGGACACGCAATAACAAAAAGCGAATATCTCGACCTGTCCGAAATATTGGACTCCAGAGGCATATGGGCGCCCGATATCTCCTATCATAACGGCGTGTATTACATATTTGCCACATTAAGACACAATGATGAGGACAAGCCTATGAGAAGCCAGCTCGTTTTAAGATCGGACAAGCCGGAAGGTCCCTACGGTAAGCCTGCCATTTTGCCCGTAGACGATATAGATCCTTCTCATTTTATAGATGATGACGGAAGACACTATATGGTAATAGCGCCGGGAGCCTGTCTGGTGCCGCTTAATGACGATTGTACAGAGATAATTGGCGAAAAGGTACAGGTATGGCAGGGAACGGGAGAAAGATGTCCCGAAGGACCTCATATATTTAAAAAGGACGGTTGGTATTATGCAATGGTAGCCGAGGGCGGAACAGGCTACGGACACGGTATTAATGTTGCCAGGAGCAAAAGCCTTTACGGCCCTTATGAAAGCTGTCCCTATAATCCCGTTTTAAGACAGACGGATCCCGAAGCTCAGATACAGAGAAGCGGTCACGGTATGCTTGTAGAGACCCATAAGGGGCAGTGGTATTGTATGTATCTTTGCGGCAGAAAAAACGGTGGAAATTATACTACAATAGGCAGAGAGACAGGGTTGGATCCTGTAAAATGGACGGATGACGGCTGGTTTATAATAAATGACGGAAAACCAAGCAGCGAACAGGAAATGCCGAACCTGCCCATAACACAATATACGGGCAGCACTTTTTATGATTTTAAGGAAGGCAGACTTTCTCTCGACTGGGAATGGGTAAGAAATCCCGATGAGAGCTGTTGGCAGTTTACAAAAGAGGGACTCAGACTTTACACCTGCGACGGAAAGCTGCAGGATATAAGGGCAAAAAACACTCTTTTAAGACGTGAGCAGGAGCTTAGCTATGATGCCGAAACAAAGGTAAGCTTTACGCCCGGCTCAGAAGGAGAACACGCAGGGCTTACCTGCTATTATTCAACAGCCACATATATACGCTTCAATATATGCTTTGGCGGTATAGAGCTTGTTATAAACCGAAACATGGGAGAGGAAAGGATAGCCTTTGCTCCCTATGACAGTAGTACCGTTTATTTGCGCACAGAGGTAAGAGGACTTGCCAGGAGATTTTTATACAGCCATGATAATATCACATGGAAGGAGCTTGCTCTTCTTGAAAACTGTATATATCTCTGTGACGAAGGGGTGCCGGGAGACAGAAAGCGGCACACGGGTACTCTTGTGGGTATATTTGCCCTTAACGGCGGAAACGGCGCAAGGACACCTGCCGATTTTGAATACTTCAGATATGAAGATAAGAATATTGTAAACATATGAAAAGTATGCTATAATTACAAATGAGGTGCTTGTTTTGGAAAAGAATTATCTTAAAACAAAAATCGGTATAATAGGCGGCGGTCAGTTAGGTCAGATGATGCTCCTTGAGGCAAAGAAGCTGGGCTTTTATGTAACGGTGCTGGATCCCTCGGAGGATTGTCCCGCCCACAGCCTTTGCGATGAACATATAGTCGCTGCTTTTGACGACAGAGAAGCATTCAAGCTTCTGGCTGACAAGTCCGATGTTATAACCTATGAATTTGAGCATATAGACGCCAAGGCTTTGGAAAAGCTTGAGGAAGAAGGATATAAAGTATATCCTACGGCAAAAAGTCTTGAGATAATACAGGATAAGTATACACAAAAATATATTATGCAAAAAGAGGATATTTCCGTTCCTGATTTTATGAAGATAGATAAAATGAAGGATATGGAAGAAGCCGGAGAAAAATACGGCTATCCATATATGCTCAAGGCAAGGACAGGAGGCTATGACGGAAAGGGAAATGCCGTTGTACACAGCAAAGAGGACATTGACGATGCATGGATGCAGCTTGGCGGCGGAAGTATCGGGCTTATGGCAGAAAAAATGATAGATTTCAAAATGGAGACCTCTATACTTGCCTGCCGAAGCCTTAACGGCGATGTTGTTACATATCCCGTAGGGGATAACGAGCATATTGACAGTATTCTCCATAAGACGCTTGTGCCGGCGCATATACCTGTAAAGGCAACCTTAAAGGCAATGGATTTTGCCAGAAAAATAATGGAGATATTTGACGGTATAGGAATGTTCTGCATAGAAATGTTTGTAACAAAGGATGACGACATACTTATAAATGAAGTGGCTCCACGCCCTCATAATTCGGGACACTATACCATAGAAGGCTGTATCACGAGCCAGTTTGAAAATCATATAAGAGCCGTTACGGGTCTGCCCTTGGGCAATACAAGGCTTATAAGACCTACCGTAATGGTAAATATACTCGGAGAAGAAGGACACAGCGGTCCTGCCGTTGTAAAAGGACTTTACGAAACAATGAAGCTTAAAGGCGCTTGCGTGCATATATACGGCAAGGCGGAATCTAAGCCGAAAAGGAAAATGGGTCATATAACTGTTACTGCAGATACTTTGTCCGAGGCAGAGCATATTGCAGACAGGGCATATAAATTTTTAAAGGTAACATCAGAGGAGGTTTAAGAAATGCCACAGGTTGGAATTATAATGGGCAGCGATTCGGATCTTCCCGTAATGTCAGAGGCGGCAAAGGTCTTGGATGACTTCGGTATTGAATATGAGCTTACCGTAGTATCTGCTCACAGAACACCGGACAGAATGTATGAATACGCAAGGACTGCAAGAAAAAGAGGACTCAAGCTTATAATAGCGGGAGCGGGAGGCGCTGCCCATTTGCCGGGAATGACGGCGGCGATCACAGATCTTCCCGTAATAGGAGTGCCTGTAAAGACAAGAGTCTTAAGCGGCGTGGATTCGCTGTACTCCATAGTGCAGATGCCTGCAGGTATACCCGTTGCCACAGTCGCCATAAACGGCGCAAAAAATGCGGGGCTTCTGGCTGTACAGATATTGGGAGCATTTGATGATATCATAGGGGACAAGGTCGCCGAATATAAGGCTGAGCTTGCTTCATCGGTTGAAAAAAAGGCTGATGTTCTTGAAAACTCAGGTTACGAAAAGTACCTTTCGGATATGAAATAGATACAATAAAGTTTCGCTTGCATATTTATAAAAATTATGTTACTATATTAATGTTAAAAGGAATAAACTAACTATATTAAAAAGGAGAATGTATAATATGGATTATTCTAAAATAATTGGTTCAAACATACGTTATGAAAGAAAAAGGCGCGGTATGACTATTGATGATTTTGCGAGAGTTATAGGTATGGCTCCCGGATTTCTGGGTCTTATCGAAAGAGGACAGAGAGGCACAAGCATGGTAAATCTTGTTGCCATTGCGGATTTCTTCGGTCTTAGTATGGATCAGCTCATCAGAGAGGATATTTCTTCAGGCACAAGCTTTAAATCCGTTAAGATGACAAAGTCAGAAAAGGACAGGAAGGCTCTTTTAAGCATGGTCTCAGTTATGTCCGATGAAAAGATACAGATACTTACCGCAAATGCAAAAATACTTAATAAATATGATATAGGCGAACTTATAAAGCCTATGAAGATGGATGAAGAATATTGATAAAAAACAGCCGACGCAAATAATACGTCGGCTGTTTTGCTCTAAAATGCTATTATAAGACCGTTCAGATCCGCATAAAGCGAACATAGTCCCGTTGCTTCGGGAATTATATAAGAATCCTTGAAATTAAATCTGTCGGTAATAAGCTTTCTGAGATATTCCGCTTTATCGAGACAGCCTATGTGATTTATTGCCAATACCCGCTCTTCGGTATTTACCTTTTCGTTTTCAATAAAGCTGAGAAGCTTGTCATAAGCCTTTTTAATGCCTCGTGTCTGTCCCCTCAGCACAGCTTTTCCGCCCTCTGCGCCGCATATAGGTATGATATTGAACATTTTGGCTATTTTTGCAACATAGGGATTAAGTCTTCCCGAGTCCACGAAGGTATCGTAGTTTTCGAGTATAAAGTAGGTTTTTATACCGTCTCTGAATTTGCATATCTCTTCTTTTATGCTTTCGAAATCAAGCCCCTTTTTATCTAATTCCAGAAGCTTTTTTACAATAAGTATTTCGCCTGTGGAAGCACTCATACTGTCTACAGTATATATATCCCTTTTGCCATGCTCTTCCGTATACATGGCTGCGCCGCTTACTGCGCTGTTGTAGGAGCCGCTTACGCCTGCGGACAGTGTCACAATAAAATTGGGAACATCAGCCTGTATGTTTTCGGCATAAAGTCCCGGAGGAGGAGCAGAAGTTTTTCTGTCCTTTTTGTGAAGGAGAAGCTCTTGTCTGAATTTGTTCGTATCAAGCTTTTCGTCATCGATATAAACTTTATTTCCCAATTGAAGCGTAAGAGGTATAGTTTTTATATCAGAACGATCTTTTAAATCATCCGTAAGGTCGCATCCGCTGTCGGCAAGTATTTTGATCATAGTTTTCCCCCTATATATTATTTGTTAAATCAATTTTAACATATTTCGGGAAAATTCTCAATAAAAATCGTCATCGGGATAATCGATCTCGTCCAAAATACTTTTACGGCAGCTTTTTGTGGAAAAATATGCGCATCTGCTGCACTTCGGCTCTGCCGAAAGCTCATTTATAGGCGTAAAATGGGAACACGGCTTTGTCGGTTTTCTGGCTCTTATTCTCATATTTATCGCTCCCCTTTGTCTTTTTATTAATATTTTAATAAGCTTTTAAAAAAATATTCAAAAAATAGAAAAAAATACTTGAAATATGGCTCGGATGCTGTTATAATATCCTTGTTACAGTGAAGTCAGTCAGAGAGTGGGAGATCCCGCTCTCGTTTTATATTAAAAGCAAATGGGAGGAGATTTGGTGCAGGCAAAGGATATTGTAAAGCTTGTAGAGGAAACTTCATTGCCTATACTGGAGGAGAAGGGCTTCGAATTTGTGGACTGTGAATTTGTCAAAGAGGGTCCCGATTGGTATCTGCGACTTTATATCGACAAGGAAGGCGGTATAACCATAGATGACTGCGAGGTCGTCAGCAGACAGTTGGATAAGCTTCTCGGAGACGATCTTACAGAACAGCCTTATATTATGGAGGTAAGCTCTCCCGGCATAGATCGTGTACTTAAAAGAGATAAGGAATTTATTAAATATAAGGATAGACTTGTAGAAGTAAAGCTGTATAAGCCCATTGATAAAAGCAAGGAGTTTACAGGAAGCCTTGTAGGGCTTGTAGACGGCAAGGTGGTTATTAAAGATGAACTGGGAGCTGAGATGACCTTTGACAGAAAGGATGTAGCTGCCGTAAGACTTGTTGTTGTATTGTAAAAGGAGGATATATTACTATGAACGGTAAAGAGTTGATTTTAGCCCTTGGGCTCATTGAAAAGGAAAAGGGCATTGACAAAGAAGTGATTTTCGAGGCGATTGAAAATTCTCTTGTTACAGCTTGCAGAAAGCAGTACGGCAACTATGCCAACATAAGAGTTGAGGTTGACAGAGAAACGGGAGAAATGAAGGCATATGCTCAGAGAGAAGTAGTTGAAGAGGTCTTTGACGATTTTATAGAAATATCTCTTGAGGAAGCTCGTAAGCTTGATCCCGTTTATGAATTAGGCGATCTTGTGGATAAGGATATCACGCCTTCGGACTTTGGCAGAAGCGCCGCCCAAAGCGCAAAGCAGATAGTTGTGCAAAAGCTCAGGGAGGCTGAGAGGGAAAAGATATTCAATGAATTTGCCGCAAAGGAAAGGGAGTGCGACACGGCTATCGTCCAGAGAACGGACAGCAAGGGCAACGTAATCGTAAAGCTTGGCAAAATGGACGCTGTGCTTTCTCTTTCAGAACAGATACCCGGCGAAAAATACAACTTCAATGACAGAATAAAGGTATATATTCTTAAGGTAATAAAGACAAGCAAGGATCCTCAAATAAAGGTTTCAAGAACTCATTATGAGCTTATCAAGAGACTTTTTGAGCTTGAGTCTCCCGAAGTATTTGACGGTACTGTGGAGATAAAGGGCATTGCCAGAGAGGCAGGCTCAAGAGCAAAAATGGCTGTTATCTCCAATGTGGAGGGCGTAGATGCGGTAGGCGCATGCGTAGGACAGAACGGTTCAAGAGTTGACGCCATTGTAAATGAACTGAGCGGCGAGAAAATAGACATAATACCCTGGAGCGAAGATCCTGCCGAATATATTGCCTCAGCGCTCAGACCTTCAAAGGTGCTTGCCGTTGAGATAACCGAAAACGAAGAGGAAAAGGCAGCAAGGGTGGTTGTACCCGATTCAATGCTTTCTCTTGCCATAGGAAAAGAAGGACAGAATGTCAGACTTGCGGCAAAGCTTACAGGCTGGAAGATAGATATTAAGAGCGAAACACAGGCTCGCTCTACCGATTTTATAGATTTCAGCAAAATCGACGGAGAAAATACCGAAGAAGATGAGGAAGACAGCGAGGAATAATTTTCTGCGGAGGTAATCAACTATGATAAAGAAAAAGATCCCTATGAGAAAATGTACAGGCTGTCAGGAAATGAAAAGCAAAAAGGAACTTATAAGGATAGTACGTAACGACGAGGGAGAGTTTTCTCTTGACGCAACAGGTAAAAAGCCCGGCAGAGGCGCATATATATGCAGCAGCACAGACTGTCTTGAAAAGGCTTTTAAAAATAAAGGACTGGAAAGATCGTTTAAATCTGCCGTGCCTTCCGAAATATATGAAGAGCTTAAAAAACAGCTCGAAGGGACTATAAAATGAAAGACAGAAAAGTACGATCCTTGCTGTCTCTTTGTCAGAGAGCAGGTAAAATGACTACGGGGGAGATTGTCGGAGAACTTATATCAAGAAGAAATGCAAAGCTTATAATAATAGCCGGGGACGCATCCGACAATACTAAGAAGAAATTCATTAACAAATGTGAGCATTATAATACGGCTTACATAATATACTCAACAAAAGCAGAGCTAAGCGCAGCAATAGGTAAATATGACAGATCCGTATTTGCCGTAACGGATAAAAACTTTGCGGATAGGCTTATCTCAGAGCTTAAGGGGAATATGTAATAATTGTCGGGATTTATCCCTGTATGTTTAGGAGGTGTTTCTATTGTCTAAAACAAGAGTACATGAATTAGCAAAGGCATTGGAAATTAACAGTAAGGAGCTTATAGAAAAGCTCAGGGAGCTGGGTGTAGAGGTAAAAAACCATATGAGCACTATCGAGGATAGTGTTGCGGAGGATATAATTGAACTTTTCACGGAGAACGAAAGCAAGGCTGAAGAAAAGGCTGAAAACCATGAAACCCATGAAAAGAATAAAGGTCATAAAGACCATGCCGACGCTCCCCATAAAGAGGAAGCTGCCGAGAAAACATCCGGCAATAAAAAGAAGGAAAAGAAAAACAGAAAAAACAGACATAACAATGTTGAAGAAAAGCCTGCTGAAAATACGGATGATGAAGGTATTCTTGTAATACAGATAGGAGATACTGTTACAGTAAAGGATCTTGCGGACAAGATAGGCAGAAGCCCCTCCGATATAGTGATGCGCCTTATGACAAGGGGAATTATGGCAAGCATCAATCAGGAGATAGAATTTGGCGTAGCCGAAGCAATATGTGAGGAAATGGATATAATTGTTGAAAAGGAGGATATCCCCGATCTTCTTGAAGAGGCGTTTAAAGAAGAAGAGGATAAGGAGGAGGATCTGGTTGAAAGACCTCCCGTAGTAGTTGTTATGGGTCATGTTGACCATGGCAAAACATCTCTTTTGGACGCTATAAGACATTCTCACGTTACGGCAAATGAGGCAGGAGGCATTACGCAGCATATAGGCGCCTATACCGTATCTATAAAGGGCAAACCCATTACATTTTTGGATACGCCGGGTCACGAGGCGTTTACGGCAATGAGAATGAGAGGCGCTCAGGTCACCGATATAGCGATACTTGTAGTAGCTGCAGACGACGGTGTTATGCCTCAGACAGTAGAAGCGATAAATCACGCAAAGGCAGCGGGCGTTGAGATAATCGTTGCCATCAATAAGATAGATAAGCCGGGCGCCAACCCGGACAGAGTAAAGCAGGAGCTGGTGGAATATGGCTTGGTTGCCGAGGACTGGGGCGGAGAGACCATATGCGTACCTGTTTCGGCAGTGAGCAAGGAAGGTCTTGATAACCTTCTGGAAATGATAATTCTTGTATCGGAAATGAAGGAGCTTAAAGCCAATCCGAATAAAAAGGCAAGAGGAAATATCATAGAGGCTCAGCTTGACAAGGGCAGAGGCGCAGTTGCCACAGTGCTTGTACAAAGCGGTACCTTAAGCGTAGGGGATCCGATAGTGGCAGGCAGCGCATATGGCAGAGTAAGAGCCATGATGAACGACAAGGGTCAGAAGGTAAAGAAGGCGGGACCTTCAATGCCTGTGGAAATACTTGGCTTAAGCGAGGTACCTATGGCAGGCGATATGTTCTATGCGGCAGATAACGAAAAGAAGGCAAGACAGCTTGCCGAATCGGTCATAGCAAAGAGCAGAGAGGAGCTTATAAAGGAAACTCCTCAGAAGGTAAGCCTTGACGATCTGTTTTCACAGATACAGAGCGGTAATATAAAGGAACTCAATATTGTTATCAAAGCCGATGTGCAAGGATCTGTTGAAGCTGTAAGGGCAAGTCTTGAAAAGCTTTCAAACGATGAGGTAAGGATAAGGACAATACATGGCGGCGTAGGCGCCGTTACGGAATCTGACGTTATGCTTGCCAGCGCATCAAATGCAATAATAATCGGCTTTAATGTAAGACCCGAGGCTTCCGCAAAGAGCGTTGCCGAGGATCAGAAGGTAGATATAAGACTTTACAGAGTCATATATAATGCCATAGATGATATTACAGCCGCTATGAAGGGTATGCTTGACCCGGTATATGAGGAAAAGGTAATAGGACATGCGGAAATAAGGCAGCTCTTTAAGGCGAGCGGCGTCGGTACGATAGGCGGCTCTTATGTTACCGACGGAAAGTTTGTAAGGAACGCCCAGGTAAGGATAATAAGAGACGGCGTTGTCGTATACGATGGGGAGCTTGCTACCCTCAGACGTTTCAAGGACGATGTGAAAGAGGTCAATTCGGGCTATGAATGCGGACTTCTCTTTAATAAGTTCAACGACATTAAAGAAGGCGATATCGTAGAAGCCTTTGTTATGGAGGAAATTAAGCAGTAATGAAAAAAAACAGCAACAGGATGATCCGTATCAACGACGAGATAAAAAAGGAGCTTTCGGAAATACTGAGAGCCGACATGAAGGATCCAAGGATAGGAGTCATTACCTCGGTCATCAAAGTGGATACTACAAACGACCTTAAATACAGCAAGGTATATGTAAGCGTTCTGGGGGATGACGAAAAGAAGGCTGAGGTCATGGATGTTCTTAAAAATGCAGAGGGCTATATAAGGAGCCTTATTGCAAACAGGATCAATCTGAGGATAACTCCTGAGTTTAGATTCATACTTGACGATTCCTTGGAATACAGCTTTAAGATAGATAAAATTATAAAGGATATTAATCGGGAGAACTAAAAATATATGTACGAAAATACCATACTTAAAGATATTGAAAATGTACAGACTATATATATCGCAGGTCATATCAATCCTGATGGCGATGCAGTAGGCTCATGCTTCGGCTTTGCCCTTGCTATGGCAAAGCTGGGGAAAACCCCTGTGATTTTTCTGGAGGAATATCCTGAAAAATTTAATGTACTCAAGGGCAGCGAATATGTTTATAAAGGCGACAGTCCCCTTGTCGAGCCCAAGATATTCTTTGCTCTTGACTGCGGAGACCCTGAAAGACTGGGCAAAGCAAAGGATATATTTGAAAGGGCAGAAATAACCTATAATATAGACCACCATATAAGCAATACCTATTTTGCCCGCTACAATATTGTAAACGGCGGAGCATCTTCAGCCTCCGAGGTGGTATATGAGCTTTTGAGCAAAATGGTGGATATAGATAAGGATATAGCTTCGGCTATTTATGCGGGGATACTTACCGATACGGGCGGCTTCAGACACAGCTCCACTTCGGAACGAACTCACGAAATAGCGGGAAAGCTAGTGTCCATAGGCGTTAATACGCCGCTTATCCATTCTAAGTTTTTACATGAGCATACATTTACCGAGGCAATGGTATCCGCTATTGCCATAGGCAGAATGAAGCTGGAAGATGGTATAGCCTATACATACCTTACAAAAGATGATATGGACAGGGTCGGAGCAAGGTCAAAGGACAGGGAAGGCATCGTATCGTATCTTCTGAACACAGAGGGAGTAGATCTGGCTCTGTTTGCGGTGGAAAAGGAAAACGGTATTGTAAAGCTCAGCTTCCGTTCAAACAAGATCGATGTAAACGAAGTGGCTGCTCTTTTTGGCGGCGGCGGTCATAAGCTGGCGTCCGGCGCAGCCCTTAAGGGAGAGCTTGACGATATTTTGCAAAGAGCGCTTGACGAGCTTAGGAAAAGGGTAAAAAATGGAAAATAATTTATCGGGCTTTATTAATATTTACAAGGAGAAGGGCTTTACCTCTCACGATGTTGTAAATATAGTAAGAAACAGGCTTAATAAGATCAAAACAGGTCATACGGGTACTCTTGATCCCGATGCCGAAGGAGTGCTGCCCATATGCATAGGCAAGGCCACAAAGCTGGCAGACTATGTTTCTGCTCATATAAAGGAATACAGAGCCGAGATAACTCTTGGTATCGTTACTTCCACTGAGGATATATGGGGCGAGATACTTGAAAAAAGAAATGTTGAGATATCCCATCGGGAGTTCGAAGATAAGGCAAAAGGCTTTGTAGGCGAGTACGAGCAGAAGCCTCCCATGTATTCTGCGATCAAGGTCAATGGAAAAAAATTATATGAACTTGCTCGTGAAGGCGTAGAAATAGAAAGAAAAACAAGACTTGTTCATATATATGAAATAAAGGATATCGAAAAGCTTGGGAGCAACAAATACAGCTTCAGCGTTCTTTGTTCAAAGGGTACATATATAAGGACTCTGTGCAGCGATATAGGCAAAAAGCTGGGCTGCGGAGGATGTATGTCGGCTCTTACAAGGACAAGGAGCGGCGACTTTTATATAAAGGACAGTATCAAGCTGGATGAATTCAGGCGGCTTGCCGAGGCGGGAGAAGTAAAAAAATGCATAATTGATGTTGAAACCGTTTTGCAGGACTACCCAAGAGTAACGGCAAGCAAAAATGCCGATAAGTATATACAAAACGGAAATAAGATAAATACAGGCTTTCTGGACAGCAGTGTTACGGAAGGCGAAAGGCTGAGGCTTTGCGACAGCGGCGGCAGACTTATAGGTATATACGAGACCGCAGGGGAATTTGTAAAGCCTGTAACAAGACTGATATAAGGTGATAATATGAAAATATATGAAACGGGAGAATTTAATATTAAAGAAGAAAGCGCCGTTGCGATAGGTAATTTCGACGGTATTCATCTTGGTCATCAGGAGCTTGTTAAGACTGTGCTTTCTTACAGGGAAAGCTGCGGCTATAAGGCGGCAATATTTTCTTTTGATCCTCATCCCGTTGATTTTTTCGGCAGAGTAGAGGATTTCAGAACCATACTTTCCGTTGATGAAAAGAAATATGCGGCAGAGAAAACAGGCATAGATATTCTCATACAGTATCCCTTTGACTATAACTTTGCTTCTCTTTCTCCCGTGGAGTTTATGGAGCTTCTGTACAGAAAAACCAACTGCCGTGTGCTTGTGGTAGGCGAGAACTACTATTTTGGCAAGAACAGATCGGGGAATATAGATACTCTCAGAGAGCTTGGCAGACAAAGAGATATAAAGGTAATAGGCATACCTCGTGTAAAGGTAGACGGCATAAGAGTCAGCAGTACCGAAATAAGAGGTCTTATAAGCCAAGGAGATATGGAATATACCGCAAGACTTTTGAATAAGCCCTATTTTGCCATAGGCAATGTTGTAAAAGGCTATGAAAGAGGAAGGGCTATGGATTTTCCCACAGTTAATATTGAGCCTCCCATCAAAAAGCTTTTGCCTCCTGACGGCGTATACTTTTCTACCGTTATAATAGATGACAGAGAGTACTTTGGCATGACCAATATAGGCAAAAATCCTACGTTTGACGGAAACAGAAGGAAAATAGAGACCAATATATTCGATTTTGATGAAAATATATACGGCAAGAGAATAATTATAACCTTCTATAAAAAAATAAGAAGTGAAATAAGATTTGCCGATAAAGATAAGCTTAGGGAACAGCTTAACAGAGACAGACAGGAGTGCATGGATCTTATAGACGATCTTGATGCGCTGAAATATAAGCTGTGATATTGCAGAAATATTAAAAAATAAAAAAGTGCTTGCATTTTATACCAATATATGATATTATATTGGCTGTATGTATCCGATGTTCAGGTTCAGGATTCTCCGACCGTTCCTTAGCATCAGGAGTAAAACAATATAAGGAGGAAATAAATATGGACAAGAAAGCTATTATTGCCAAATATGGCAGAAGCGAAAACGACACAGGCTCTCCGGAGGTACAGGTTGCTTTACTTACAGAGAGGATCAACCACCTTACCGAGCATTTAAAGGAACACAAGAAGGATCATCATTCAAGAAGAGGTCTTCTTAAGATGGTAGGTCAGAGAAAGGGTCTTTTAAATTATATCAAGTCTAAGGATGTTGTTGCATACCGTGAGCTTATTGCTGCATTAGGTTTAAGAAAGTAATTTTTAAATTAAGGCGTGGTGTTGACTCACCACGCCTTGAATTTTAAAAAGCAAAGTGACAGGGTAATATTTTTAGTTTAAAAATTTGTTTATTGCCATAAATAAATTTTTAAGCTAAAAATTGCCGAAGTCACTTTGATGATACAGCTTATCCGAAAAAACACGGACAGTTTTTTATCAAGGAGGATGATTTTATGAGCAAAACTTATAAGATGGAACTGGCAGGCAGAGAATTGAGCCTTGAAATAGGAAAGGTTGCAGAGCTTGCCAACGGAGAATGTATCGTAAGATACGGCGACACTATGGTACTTGTGACCGCTACGGCTTCAGAAAAGCCCAGAGCAGGTATCGACTTTTTCCCTCTTTCAATAGACTATGAGGAGAAAATGTATTCAGTCGGAAAAATACCCGGCGGCTTTACAAAGAGAGAGGGCAGACCTTCCGAAAAGGCTATACTTACTGCCAGAGTTATTGACAGACCTATAAGACCTCTTTTCCCCAAGGATTACAGAAATGACGTTTCAATAAACGCCCTTGTTATGTGTGTGGATCAGGATTGTTCTCCCGAGATATGCGCCATGATAGGTTCATCTGTGGCTCTTTCCATCTCGGATATTCCCTTCTACGGACCCACAGCTTCCGTATCCGTAGGTATGATAGACGGAGAATATATAATCAATCCTACGGCAGAGCAGAAAAAGCTCAGCAGAATGAACCTTACGGTATCTTCCACAAAGGAAAAGGTAATGATGATAGAGGCAGGCGCCGATGAGGTCACAGATGACGAAATGTTCAACGCCATTATGTTCGGACATAAGCAAAATGTTGAAATATGTAAATTTATAGACGGTATCGTTGCGGAAAATGGCAAGGAAAAGCATTCCTATGAGGAGCATATCGTAGATCACGATTTCTATGAGGCTATAAAGGAGCTTATTCCTGCCCAGAGAATGGAAGACGCCGTTTTCACCGATATGAAGCAGATAAGAGATGAGAAAATAGCCGAGATAGAAGCAGAGGTTTGCGAAAAGCTGTTTGATCAATTTGGCGAAGAGGACGAGGAAGCCTTTGCCGAAGCTGTAGGCGAGGCTATATACAAATACGAGAAGGAAACCGTAAGGCGTATGATATTAAGAGAACACAAGCGTCCCGACGGAAGAGCGTTAAACGAGATCAGACCCCTTTCGGCAGAAGTGGATTTCCTTCCTAGGACTCATGGTTCAGCTATATTCAAGAGAGGTCAGACTCAGGTAATGACAGTTACAACTCTCGGCTCCATGGCAGATGTACAGAAGCTTGACGGACTTGACACAAGCGAGGTATCAAAGAGATATATCCATCACTACAATTTCCCGGGATTTTCCGTAGGCGAGGCTAAGCCTTCAAGAAGTCCGGGACGTAGAGAGATAGGACACGGCGCACTGGCTGAAAGAGCGCTTTTGCCTGTAATACCAAGCGAGGAGGAGTTCCCCTATGCAATAAGACTTGTATCCGAGGTATTAAGCTCCAACGGCTCTACTTCACAGGCAAGCGTGTGCGGTTCCACACTTTCGCTTATGGCGGCAGGCGTTCCGATAAAGAGACCTGTTGCAGGTATTTCCTGCGGTCTTGTTACGGGAGAAACAGATGATGACTTTATTCTCCTTACGGATATACAGGGCATAGAGGACTTTTTCGGAGATATGGACTTTAAGGTAGCCGGTACCCATAAGGGCATAACAGCCATACAGATGGATATGAAAATACAGGGTCTTACTCCCGAAATAATAAAAGGCGCTATTGAAAATACACATGAAGCAAGAAATTACATTCTTGATGAGGTAATGTTAAAGGCTATATCCGAGCCTAGACTTGAGCTTTCAAAGTATGCGCCAAAGATAGAGTTTATACAGATCAGCCCCGATAAGATGGCTGAGGTCATAGGCTCAAAGGGTAAAACTATCAATAAGATAATAGAGCTTTCAGGCGTTGATAAGATAGATACCGAGGACGAGGGCAAGATATATGTATCAAGTCCCGATCCCGATGCTATTGCAAAGGCTGTTGAAATGATAAAGATGATCGACAGAGGTCCCGAAGTAGGCAGAGTATACGAAGGTACCGTTACAAGAATAATGAGCTTCGGTGCATTTGTTGAGATCGGATTTGAAACTGAGGGTCTTGTCCACATTTCAAAGCTTGCTCATGAGAGAGTAAACAGAGTTGAGGATGTTGTCAAGGAAGGCGACGTTATAGAGGTCAAGGTAACGGATATAGACGACCAGGGCAGAATTAATCTTTCCAGAAAAGCCTGCTTGCCAAGACCCGAGAGAAAAACCGAAGAATAAAAAGCTTTACAGGGATGCCGAAATGACATCCCTGTTTTGGTAGGAGGAGGTTTTTATATGACAAAGATATTGCTTTTGGAAGATGACAGAGATCTTGCCGAGGGTCTTAAATATTATCTGGATAAGAACGGCTTTGTAACAGATACGGCGGGTATGGCAGCAGATGTAAAAAAAGCCGTATATACAAATTATGATCTGCTTATTCTTGATGTGTTACTGCCTGACGGTACAGGCTTTGAAATTTGCGAATACATAAGGACTTGCGGAAATAACGTACCCATTATTTTTTTGACTGCTTCAGATGAGGAAATAAATATAATAAGAGGACTGGATATAGGAGGCGACGACTATATTACAAAGCCCTTTAAATTAGGCGAGCTTCTTTCCAGGATAAAAGCATTGTTGCGTCGTGTTTCTGCTAAAAATAATGAAATCATATCCGGCTCTTTAAAAATAGATACGGAAAACAGCAGGGTTTATAAGAACGGAAAACCTCTTGAGCTTACAGCGGCAGAATACAGGCTTCTTTTACTGCTTGTTAAAAATAAGGGAAAAACCGTAACAAGAGAAAATATACTCAATACATTATGGGATAACTGCGGAAGCTTTGTGGACGACAATACATTATCCGTATATGTACGCAGACTTCGTGAAAAGCTGGAAGAGGATCCTTCTGCCCCTGTAAATCTTGTGACCGTAAGAGGGTTTGGATATAAATGGAATGAGGTGACGGTATGACAGCCTTTTATGATAGGTCTGTGAGAGCGCTTATAACAGGCATAGCCATTGTATTTGCCATTATGTTTTTATCCGATATGATCATTGCAGTACATATAAATAATAAATTAAAGGATACTATACTTCAGCAGCAATACAATATAAGCTCCTATCTTGCAGAAAAGGGAGTTGATGAACTTACAATCGCAGGAGCTCTTGTAAGTAGCGAAAGCGACAGAGACGGCATCGTTATTGTAAACAAGCTGGGTTTTGACGAAAACTATATCCGTATACCGGTACCCTTTACATTTGCTGTAAGTACAGTAGTTATATCATTATTGATCCTTATTATTGTGCTTTTATTTATAATCAAAAGAGATAAGCTTTATGAAAAGGCAATAAATGATATAAAAAGCAATAGGGCAATATCTGTGCCATATAGGGATAAGGGCAGCATTTATCGTTTGTTTGACAGTGTGAACAATATGTCAGACGCTCTTGCTGCCGAACAGGAAACAGAGCAGAAGTCGAAGGAGTTTTTGAAACAGACGATAGCCGATATTTCACATCAGCTTAAGACTCCTCTTTCAGCTTTGTCTATGTACAACGAGCTTATACTCAGCGAGCCTGAAAATACTTTAAGAGTAACGGAATTTACGCAAAAATCGGAAAATGCTATTGACAGGATCAGGGATCTGATTCTTTTGCTATTGAAAATTACTCGTCTTGATGCAGATGCTGTTGAATTTGAAATAAGGAGATACGGCATAAAGGAGCTTTTGCTCAAATCTGTTGAAAATCTTACGGAAAGGGCTGAAAAAGAGGGGAAAGCAATAGATATAAACTGCTGTGATGAAAAAATAGACTGCGATATCGGTTGGACAAGTGAAGCAATAGGAAATATTGTAAAAAATGCCCTGGATAATACGGAAAAAGGTGCGGTAATTTACATAAGCTGTGAAAATTCTCCTCTTGAAAACCGTATATATATTTCGGATAACGGAAAGGGAATAGAAAACGAGGATATTCATCATATTTTCAAGCGCTTTTACAGAAGCAAAAGCAGCCTAGGAACACAGGGTACAGGATTGGGGCTACCCTTTGCAAAGGCTGTCGTGGAGGGTCAAGGAGGTATTATATCGGCAGAAAGCAAAAAGGGAATAGGAACCACATTTACGCTTTCATTTCCCAACCTTACAAAATTGTAAGCTTAAATTCACTTTGATGTAAGCCTTCTTTTATATAATAGACATAAAGGAGGTCATTCTATGAAAATTTTAGATGTAATGAATTTATGTAAAACCTACGGTATTGGAGAAAGCAGCGTAAACGCTCTCAAAGATGTTTCCTTTACCATGGACAAAGGAGAATTTGCCACTGTTGTAGGAGAATCAGGCAGCGGCAAGAGTACGCTGCTGAACATAATAGGAGGTCTTGACGAACCTACTTCCGGTAAAGTTCTTTTCAGAGATAAAAATATGTTTGCCATGAAAGAAAGGGAAAGAACTGTTTTCAGAAGACGAAATATAGGCTTTGTCTTCCAATCCTTTTATCTTATACCTGAACTGAATGTAGAACAGAACATAATATTTCCGCTTCTTTTGGATCATAAAAAACCTGACAAAAATGAAATTGAACGGCTCCTTGATATATTAGGGCTGTATGAAAGGCGCAGACATCTTCCGTCTCAACTCAGCGGAGGACAGCAACAGCGAACTGCAATAGGACGCGCTCTTGCGTCAAAGCCTATGCTCATACTTGCAGACGAGCCTACCGGGAATCTGGACAGCAAGACAAGTCAGGACGTAATGGAATTGCTTGTAAAGGCTTCAAAAATATATACGCAGACAGTGCTTATGATCACACATAACACAAATTTGACATCAGTTGCGGACAGAGTTCTAAGAGTATCTGACGGTGTGCTGACTGACTTAGGAGGTAAGCGAGATGAAAAGTTATCTTAGTCTTATCCCTATATCAGCAAAGGTAAGAAAAAGACAGAACAGATTGACAATAATATGTATATTGCTGGCGGTTTTTCTTGTAACAGCCATATTTTCAATGGCAGATATGACCATAAGAATGGAAATGATCAGCGCATTAAATACCCATGGCAACTGGCATATAATGCTAAAAAACATATCCGATAAAGACGCAAAGCTTATTTCAATGAGGTCTGATGCAGATGTTGTTTCGCCTTATAACTCCTTAAATTCCAATATAAAAAAGGACTGGTATATAGGAAAGAAAAAAACTGCTGTATGTACTATGGACAAAGAATGGGTAACGGATATTTTCAATATACTTGTCGCAGGCGGATTTCCCATGACAGACAATGAGGCTTTGCTTAGCTATAATGCTAAAGATATACTGAATATTGATGTAGGCGATAGCTTTATTATGAATACTCCTAGGGGAGATTTTTCATATATAGTGTCAGGCTTTGTAAAGGAAAGTTCGGCACTTAGATATGACGCTGTGGTTATGTGTGTAACAAGTTCGGAATTTGAATATATAGGCAGCATACTTGGAAATGAAGACAGCGACTCTGTGATTTATGTAAGATTTAAAGACGGTGTTAATGTAAGAAAAACGATAGAAAATATAAAAAGAGAATATGGCTTTACAGATGAAAATATATCAGAGAATGCGGCTGTTCTGGGACTTATGGGCTTTAGTTCAGGCTCGTATATCGTAGGGTTATACGGTATTGCTGCCGTATTGTTTTTGCTCATACTGACGGCAGGTGTATTTATGATAGCAGGAAGCCTGAACAGCGATGTTGAAAGCAGAACGGAAATTTTCGGTATGCTCAGATGTATAGGCGCCGAAAAAAAACAGGTGATCCGTATTGTACGGCTTGAGGCTCTCAATAGATGTAAAACTGCTATTCCTCTCGGAGCTGTACTTGGTGTGGCTGTATCATGGATTTTATGCGCTGTTATGAAGTATGGCATAGGAGGAGAATTTGAAACGATGCCTTTGTTTGAAATAAGCTATATAGGCATAGCTTTTGGAATTCTGATCGGTGTTATTACTGTGATTTTCGCGTCATCTGTTCCTGCAAGAAGAGCATCGAGAGTATCGCCTGTAACAGCAGTTATGGGAAATGCAAAAAATATAAAGCGCAGTTTCAGCAAGGGATTTTTAAGTATAGAAACCGCTCTTGGCATTAACAATGCCTTATATTCAAAGAAAAACATATTCCTTATGACCGGCTCCTTTGCTCTTAGCATTATACTGTTTATGAGCTTTTCTGTTTTTGTTGATTGGACCCACAAGGCGCTTAATCCCCTTGCTCCATCTGCCCCTGATGTTTCAGTAGTGAGCAGTGACCGCTCCTGTACTGTAGACAGAGCTTTGGTAAATGAGCTTGGCAGTAAATCGGGAGTTAAAAGGGTGTATGGTCGTATGTTTAGAGGAGATGTGCCTATTGCACTCTATAAAAATATAGAAAAAGTGGATATTATTTCCTATGAGGATTATCAGTTCGGATGGGCTGAGGAGGATATATTGGAAGGGAAAAATATCAGAGTTGTGCAGGGCAATTATATGTTGAGCGTTTATGACAAAAGCAACCCATTAAAGACAGGAGATAAGTTTAATATAGGCAATACAGAAATAGAGGTTGCAGGTATTCTTTCTGCCGATACTCCCTTTGATGTCACAGAAGGTACTCCACTTATGATTTGCTCGGAGGAACTTTTCAAAAAGCTTACGGGAGAGAAAAACTATGCTGTGATAGATTTACAGTTGGATAAGGATATATCCGATGAAGAGGTGCTTGCAATACGGAATACGGCAGGGGATAATTACATATTTTCCGACAGGCGTGAAACCAACATGGAAATAAAAAATACATATATAACATTCAGCATTCTTGTATACAGCTTTGTTGGAGTTATTGCGGTAATTGCGCTTTTTAATATAATAAACAGTATTTCAATGAGCGTTAATACGGCAAAGAAAAAGTATGGCATAATGCGCGCATTGGGAATGAGCAGAATACAGCTTGTAAAAATGATTGGAGCAGAGACTTTTACATATAGCTTCTTTGGATGCATTACAGGCTGCGCCGCAGGTCTTTTTATAAACAGATATATGTTTATAAAAATTATAGGAGCATATTTCGGAGGCAGTTGGAGAATACCGATATTCAATGTAGCGGCGGTAATAGTATTTATATGTATCGCCTCTGTTATCGCAGTCTGTTTTCCGTCAAAGAATATAATGAAAAGATCCGTTGCCCAAGTTCTGCATACGGAGTAATGGCACAAAATATTTGTTACCTTCTACAGCGATCATATTGTAGGCAGACTTATTTTACTTAAATTTAATTGAAAAATTTATAAAAAATATATTAATAAGGAATAAAATGCAGAAACTTTGCAATTACAGGCATAATAAAAACAATATATAAGGAAAAAATATAATTGCTATTAAGATAGCATAATAAAAAAGGGGGATGTAAAAATGAAAGCACTTGACTATACCGCTCTTACACTTGTTATAATAGGTGCGGTAAACTGGGGTTTAATAGGATTTTTACAGTTTGATCTGGTTGCTACGCTTTTTGGAGGTCAGGCTTCACTCATAAGCAGGATAATATATGCCCTTGTGGGACTTGCGGGATTATATACGATCTTGCTTTACGGAAAAATAGGAAGCAACGACACAATGATAATGAGCAAGCAGAATTAATTTGCCTTATGAACTGTCATGTTATGTGGCAGTTCTTTTTTTTGGTTATTATTACTATATGCAAAATTTATAATATAAACAGTCATAAAACTGCTTATAATTGTGTAAAATGTAATGACGATTTTTAAAAACTGGTAAATTTACATAAAAATATTCAAAAAAACCTTTGCATTAGTAGAAATTATATGCTATAATAACATTACAACAATTAATAATATAGTTTGCCTATGTTGAAAATGCTCGTTTTTTTGTGATTATTCACATAAAAAATGGATCGGCTGTTGACTTTTTGGCTATGTTTTTCCGAGATTTTACTGCCGGTTCTTTACAAAGTGAACAAATAATGAGCTTTGAATATGGGTTAATTTGCACTTTAGGGAGTGTGCAATTTGCTATATATATTATATATAAATAAAAAAGGAGGATTTTCATGAAAAAGAACGTTTTTAAACGCTTTGCAGCAATGAGTCTGGCTGTTGTCATGGTTACAGGCCTTGCAGGATGTAAATTTGGCGGCGGAAATGAAGCTGATTTTACTCTTGATGGCGGAAGCCCAGACGATCTGCCCGATGAGATATCACTTATGGCTGATACCATCATCACTGAGGAAAATGGTCTTCAGGACTTCTGCGATGAGTACGAAAGACAGACCGGAATTAAGCTCTCTATTGAGAAGCCCGACCATGCTAAGTATTATGAAAAGGTTACACTTTCATTTGCAAGCGAGGAACCTGCAGATATTATCGAAATGGGTTCTACTTACTATCCCGAGCTTGCAAATTCAGGCGCTCTGTGGGATATGACAGAGGCTTGGAACAATACCACATCAAATTGTAAGAATATAATTGATGAGGATTATGTTAACGCTCTTAAGATAAACGGTGTGCTTTACGGCTTCCCTATGGCTGCCGGCAACGGTACCATTACTTATGTAAGAGATGACTGGATGAAGGAAGCAGGCTTAAGCGATCCTAAGAATTATGAGGAATTCATCGGTATGCTTAGAGCCTTCAAGGCAAGAGGACAGGGTACTATACCTCTTACTTCTTCAGGCTTCCTTAACAATGGCGAAACACCATATGATATTTATTTAAGAGAATTTTATCAGGATGCTATCCCCGACTTCTATAAGGATGAGGAAACAGGCAAGTATGTTGACGGTTTTGCTGAGCCTGCTATGAGGGAGGCTATTCAGAGATTAAGAGACGCTTATCAGGAAGGTCTTATCGACGCCGAGATCGTTACAAATAAGACTTCTACTTGTAGAGATAAGTTAGGTTCAGGTCTTGTTGGCGCATTCAACTACTGGGCAGGTATGTGGTCACTTAAGCTTCAGCGTTCTATGAACGAAGGTCAGCTTAAGCCTATTCCTCCTATTGAGGAAACAGGCGGATATACAGAGCGTGTTCCTACCGCTTTTGCTATGGCTATATATGCTCCTAACAAGGCAGCTATATTCGAGCATTTCCTTATGTACTCACATGACGGCGGCGAAGGTCAGATGCTCTTTACTCATGGTGTTAAGGATAAGCACTATACTATGAATGCCGATGGTTCAGCTACGGCACTTCCATATTATTCAGATCCTGATAATACGGTTGAGAAGTCTATATATGCTCCCGAGCTTACCATTACCGAGTGGAACGATCCTATTCCTCTTGATCCTATGGTTAAGTCTTCTCTTGAAGAGTTCAGAAAGAACAGAGTATTTGCTAAGGTTCCTATTGTAAGAGATGCTATTGCTGAGAATCTTGCCGACCTTAATGTTGTTAAGGACGTTGTTATGGCTAATGCCGTTACAGGTAAGACTTCAGTTGACGAGGCTATTGAATACTACAACACTAAGGGTAGCTATTATGCTAATGCTATTCTCGAAGATCTTAACAGTGAGGAAAATCTTAAGGCCGAGGAAGAAGCTCTTGCAGGCGCAACAGGCGAAAGCGCTTCTGACGACGAGGCTGCTGAGGAATGATCCTTAAATAAATAAATATCAGAAAGGATGGTTATAAAATGGCAAACAATAATGACAATTTTGACCATGTTATAGTTAAAAAGCCAAGCGTTGGACAGCGTATGTTTAAGTATAGATATTTCTATCTTATGTTTATACCTGTTGCAATCGTATTGCTTATATTCTATTATTGGCCTATGCTCGGTATAAGATATGCTTTTTCAACATTTAAGTTAAAGCAGATAACACTTAGGACCGGTCCTGATTATAGTATAGGCTTAGGTAACTTTACAAGACTTTTAAGCTCAGATCCGTTCCATGCAGCTTTCAAGAACACTATCGTGCTGAGCTTTATTAACCTTGTTCTTGCAATGGTATGTTCTGTTGCTATTGCTCTTTTGATCAATGAGATCCAGAATGCATGGGGCAAGAAGATAGTACAGACTGTACTTTATCTTCCTCACTTCCTTTCATGGGTTGTTGCAGCATCTATTTTCATGCTGATATTATCAGCAGGTACAGACGCTACAGGCGCTGATACAAGCAACACAGGTTTTATCAATGCTATTCTTTTACAGCTTGGCATTCTTGATAAGCCTGTCGACTTCCTTACAGAGAGTAAGGCATGGCCGACTGTTTGGTATATAATGAACAGATGGAAGGAAACAGGTTGGGGTACTATTATCTACTTAGCTGCATTATCAAGCATCAGCCCCGATTTATATGAGGCTGCCGAGATCGACGGTGCAGGCAGAATGAAGCAGACATGGTACATAACTATACCTTCTATAATGAACACCATTTTGGTTGTATTTATTCTTAATCTTGCAAAGATCATGAACGTATTCGAGTCAGTCTTCGTTTTCTACAACTCACTCGTATACGATGTATCCGATGTTATCCAGACTTATACATACCGTGTTGGTATCGTTGGTAACGACTACGGCTATTCAACAGCTATCGGCTTGTTCAAGTCTGTTGTATCTCTTATCCTTGTATCTGCTTCTGATATTATCAGTAAGAAGATCAGAGGATACGGTATTGTATAGAAAGGAGCGTGAAGCAGTATGAAAAAGAAATTTAACTTAATTAATCCTCAGTACGCTCCTCGTTCATGGTTCGTTGTGTTTAATACGCTGTTCTTCATTTTCTTGATGGCAGCTATGATCATCCCTATTTTTAAGATCTTCTGCGACTCTATGGTAAATGAGACGGTTTACGGTCTTAAGCTTATACCAAAGGGATTTGATCCTAACACAGGTAAGGAAGTTTGGTTCAACACTATTGCTTATAAGAGAATAGTAACAGACCCCGGTTTGTATAAGCCATTCCTTATATCTATCTATACAACGATAATGACCACTTTCTTAGGTCTTTTAATATCTACTTTAGGTGCTTACGTTCTTATTCAGAAGGATATGCCGGGCGTTAAGATCTTCAGTTATATGCTTCTTTTCACAATGATATTTAACGGCGGTCTTATCCCTACATTCCTTGTTATGAAGAACATAGGTCTTCTTGACTCCCTTTGGGCAGTTATGCTTCCTATGTCAATGAATGTTTACAACCTGGTACTTATGAGAAGTTTCTTTGAAGGTATTCCCACCAGCTTATTTGAAGCTGCTGAGATCGACGGTTGTACTCCAATGGGTATATTTGTAAAAATAGTTCTCCCATTGTCAAAGGCTGCTCTTGCTTCTATCGGCTTATTCTTTGCCGTAGCTGCATGGTCTGAGTATTTCCACTATGTAATTTACATTAAGTCATCAAGCAAGTACAACTTCCAGTACAAGCTGAGAGACCTTTTCCAGGATAAGCAGGAATCAGATCAAGGTACTAAGATCAACGTCAACACTCTTAAGAGTGCAGCCGTTATCGTATCTATCGTTCCGTTTATGTTTATCTACCCATTCTGCCAGAAGTACTTCATGACAGGTGTAACCATGGGTGCTGTTAAGGAATAATATACATAGTTAATATTTAATAAAAACAGCTTTCGCAATTCTGTTGCGAAAGCTGTTTTTTTGTGATATAGTTAGGGTAAAGTAAATCTTTGCTTTACAACAATCAGTATTATTTAAAAACAACCGATTTTCCTACGACCAGGTCATGGGAAAAAATATGGAGGTGGGAATATGGATAATAAATACAATGGCTATGATTTTGTGGAAAACAGTCTTAAAAAATGCACGCCATACAGATTCAGCGGCAGTACAGAGGAGGATTTCTACAAATGGAAGGACGAAATGCAGGAAATAATGGCTGAGCTTCTGGGTCTTTATAAAATGGAAAGATCCGAGGGAGATGCGCAGACGATCTCAAAGGAGGAATTTGACCGTTATATTCTTGAAAAATGCGTTATGGATACCCTTGTTGATATTAAAATGCCTTATTATGTCGTGACACCGCATAATTCCAACGGAAAGGCTGTAATTGCGCTTCACGGTCACGGCAGCGACGGTAAGGAAGGACTTTTGGGTCGTGCAGACAAAATTTTTAACGATGAAATAAAGAAGTTCAACTATACCTATGTATATGATCTGTCCGAAAAGGGCTACACGGTATATGTTCCGGATCTTCTTCCGGCAGGAGAAAGGATGCTTGGCATATACGAAGATAAAAGAGCGGAATGTACAGATGTTAATAATGCTCTTATAAGTATGGGAATGTGTTTGCAGGGCATTTATTTTACGGAACTGAGTATGCTTATAGACAATATTAAGGATAAATACGAAACAATAGGCTGCTGCGGCTTTTCAGGCGGCGCCCACTGCGCATTATGGCTTTGCGCTATGGATGACAGACTTAGCTTCGGACTTTTAAGCGGCTTTTTCCATAGCTTTAAGGATACTCTTATCTATTCAAATCGTTGCGGCTGTAATTTTATTCCGGGTCTATGGAGGTATGCGGATATGGGCGATATACTTGCTATGGCAGCTCCTATGGATATATATATGGAAACGGGAAATAACGATCACTTAAACGGCATAAGAGGTACGGCTGGTCCTATGGAGCAGCTTGAAATTGCCAACAGGGCTTATGAACTGTTCGGAAAGAAGCTTAAGCTTGAAATATGTGACGGAATGCATCAGTGGTACGGTAAAATACTTGAGAACATTTAGTACAAACTTATATAAAATAGGTTGCAATAAATATTGTATGTATGTTAAAATATTATTAAATAATATAAGGAGGTAAAATTTTATGGCAATTATCAATATATTGGATTGCGGTGCAGTAGGCGACGGAAAGACTTTGTGTACAAAGGCGATCTCCGATGCCGTTGAAAAATGCGCTGCTTCAGGCGGCGGTACGGTTTATGTTCCTGCCGGTACATATCTGACAGGTCCCATATTTTTAAAGAGCAATATTGAATTGAATGTAGAGGGAGGAGCAACTCTGCTTTTCTCCAATGATCTGAATGAATATCCCGTAGTAAATTCTCGCTGGGAAGGTGTAAAGAGAGATTGCTATGCTTCACTTATAAATGCCTATAACGAAGAAAATATCTCTATTACAGGCAGAGGTACTCTTGACGGTCAAGGACAGTTTTGGTGGGATATATTCAGGGCTAAGGAAAATAAGTATCCCAGACCGAAGATGATAGCGCCTTATGAGTGCAAAAATGTGCTTATTCAAGGGGTCACACTTAAAAATTCCCCAAGCTGGACCATAAATACAATACTTTGCGACAATATCACTATCGATAACGTAACAATAAAGAATCCTTACGATTCGCCCAATACAGACGGCATCGACCCCGAGTCCTGTACGAATATACATATCAGCAACTGCCACATAGATGTAGGCGATGACTGTATAGCTATAAAGGCAGGTACCGAGGATACAGAAGAAAAAATACCCTGTAAGAATATAACCATAAATAACTGTACAATGGTACACGGTCACGGCGGTGTTGTACTGGGTTCTGAAATGAGCGGAGATATTGTAAATGTAACTATATCAAACTGTGTTTTCGAAAATACCGACAGAGGTATAAGGCTTAAGTCAAGACGTTTTAGAGGCGGCGTAGTAGAGGATATAAGAGTTGATAATGTTATTATGGAAAACGTACTTTGTCCTTTTATTGCAAACCTTTACTATATGTGGGGTCCAAGAGGTATGGATCCTGAGACCTGCGATAAAAATCCTGCTCCCGTTACCGAGGACACGCCTGCTTTCAGACGCCTTCATTTTGCAAATATGACCTGTAAGAACGTAAATGCGGCGGCAGGTTATTTCTACGGTCTTGCCGAAATGTATGTAGAGGATTGTACATTTGAAAATGTATATATAGAGATCGCAAAGAATGCCGTTCCCGGTATCCCGGCTATGCTTGTAGGCGCTGAAGAAGTAAAGGAAAAGGGCTTCTTTATGTGCAACACAAGAGGCATAAGGTTCAACAATGTGACAGTAGTCGGCGTAAACGGTCCCGCATTTGAGATCGAAAATAGTGAGGATATGACCTTCACAAACTGTATCAACAAAAACAATAAGTCAGATTCTGAAATGGTCAAGCAGACCAATGTTAAAAACTGCGTTATAAAATAATGCAACGAGGTGATTCTGTGATACCCGAAGAAAATATTATCGTATTGAGCGACGAAAAGGGCAATGGGATCCAACTGGAATATCTTGACACTATTGAATATGAGGGGCATAGCTATGTTGTTATGACCCAAGGGGACTCCGATGAGGTAATTATAATGGAGCAGACCGTCAATGACGACGGTAAAAGCGCAACCTACAGCGATGTGCTCAATGACGAGGTTATAGCAAAGGTGTTTGATATATTTCTTAAAAGCCTTCAATAAATGACCTACATCGGAGATACGGCGCCTTATCAGGTAAAAAAATCTTTAAACAGCCGATAGTCTGTACTGTCGGCTGTTTTTTCTTATTTACAATATGTTACGATCCTACTTATTTATTTAATACATTGTTGCGTTACGATATATGCCATGAATAATTAGTATATAAAAATATAAGTGATAAAACGCCGATGCATATAAAAAATTAATAAAACTCTTGCATATTGGCAAATTATATGGTATAATATCAACTGTTGTTAAAACACATATGGATTGATTTGGTAAGAAGGGTGGCACAGGCACTGTGTTTCTTGTCGTAGATCCATAGAGGAAAAACCAAAATATAAGGAGGACGAAATAATGGGTGTTATTTCAATGAAGCAGTTACTTGAAGCAGGCGTTCACTTCGGTCATCAGACAAGAAGATGGAACCCCAAAATGGCGGAGTATATTTTTGCCGAAAGAAATGGTATTTATATCATTGATCTTCAGAAGACTGTTAAGAAGGTGGAAGAGGCATACAAGGCTGTTGCAGATATAGTTGCAGACGGCGGCGAAGTCCTTTTCGTAGGTACCAAGAAGCAGGCTCAGGACTCTATTAAGGAAGAGGCTCAGAGATGCGGTATGTATTATGTAAATGAGAGATGGTTAGGCGGTATGCTTACAAACTTCTCAACGGTCAAGACAAGAATAAAGAGACTTAAGGAACTTGACGCTATGATCGAGGACGGCACAATGGATCTGCTTCCCAAGAAGGAAGTTGCCAAGCTTATGCATGAAAAGGAAAAGCTTGACAAGAACATTGGCGGTATTAAGGAAATGACAAGAATTCCCGACTGCCTTTTCATAGTCGATCCAAGAAAGGAAAAGATCGCAGTTCAGGAAGCTCACAATCTGGATATACCTATTGTAGCCATAGTAGATACCAACTGTGATCCCGAAGAAGTAGATTATGTTATACCGGGTAACGACGATGCAATAAGAGCCGTAAAGCTGATCGCAGGCAGAATTGCAGACGCTGTTATCGAGTCTAAGCAGGGCGAGCAGAATGCTCCTGCCGAGGAAACGGTTGAGGAAGTTCCGGAAGCTGAAGCAGTTGAGGAATAATATTTGACATTTATCAGGCTTTAGCCACAAGGCTGAAGCCTTTCTTTTAACAATACTAATTTTATAATAGGAGGAAACGAATATGGCTGTTACGGCTGCTATGATCAAGGAATTAAGAGAATTAACAGGTGTAGGCATGAGCGCTTGCAAGAATGCTCTTGTTGAAACTGACGGTAATATCGAGGAGGCTATTGAAGTCTTAAGAAAGCAAGGTCTTGCCAATGCCGCTAAGAAGGCTGGAAGGATCGCTGCCGAGGGTATAAGCTACGCTTATATTACAGAGGACAATTCAGTTGGCGTTGTTGTAGAGGTAAACAGCGAGACTGACTTTGTTGCAAAGAATGACTTATTCAAGACATTTGTAAATAATGTAGCTGTTCAGGTATCAGGTTCAGATGCCAAGGATGTTGAGGAATTGTTTACAGAAAAGTGGGTCGAGGATGGAGATAAGACGGTTAAAGACGCTTTGACCGAGAAGATATCCGTTATCGGCGAGAACCTTAATATCAGAAGATTTGCAAAGGTCGTAAACGATGGCAACAGCTATCTTGTATCATATATCCATGCAGGCGGTAAGATAGCCGTTCTTGTGGAAATGGCTACACAGTCAAAGGACGACGCCGTATTTACAGCAGGCAAAAATATTGCCATGCAGATCGCTTCAATGAATCCTAAGTTTGTTGCTACAAGCGATGTTCCCGAGGATTTCATTGCTCATGAGAAGGAAGTTCTTATGGAGCAGGCAAAGAATGATCCCAAGAATGCCAACAAGCCGGAGAATATTCTCGAAAAAATGCTTACAGGCAAGCTTAATAAGGAATTAAAGGATTTCTGTCTGTTAGAGCAGGAATATGTTTTAGGCGACAAGATCTCTGTTGGACAGTATCTTAAGGAAGTTTCAAAGGAGATCGGTACCGATGTAACCGTTAAGAGCTTTATAAGATTTGAAACAGGCGAAGGTATCGAAAAGAAAAATGAGAACTTTGCAGAGGAAGTAGCAAAGGCTATGCAGTAATTAAAAGAGGCTGTGCGCAAATATTTGCACACAGCCGTTTTTTATTGCTCCGACGCTATATTTATAATTACCTCAACCGCTTTTTCCATAGATTCTGCGCATATAAATTCATAAGGACCGTGGAAGTTGTGTCCTCCCGTGAAAATATTGGGGCAGGGCAGTCCCATAAATGAAAGCCTTGCACCGTCTGTACCGCCTCTTATAGGCTCGATAAGGGGTTTTATACCCGCTTTATTAATGGAGTCCACAGCTCTTTTTGTTACATACTCATTTTTCTTTATAATATCAGCCATATTGTAATACTCATCGTACATATTAAGGCTTATGGTATTTGCGCCGTATTTTCTGTTCAATGTGCTTACGATACTTTCGATAATATTTTTTCTAATTTCAAAATTATTTTTGTCAAAATCCCTTATGATATAGTCCATATGAGCATTTTCAACATTACCGCTTATTTTGGTAAGATGATAAAAGCCCTCATAGTCTGACGTTGCAGACGGTATCTCGTTTTCGGGCAGCATTGAATTCAGCTCGCAGGCTATAAGTCCTGCGTTTATCATAACATCCTTGGCATTTCCCGGATGTACGCTTTTTCCTTTGATATCTATTTTAGCCCTTGCGGCATTGAAGTTTTCGTAGCTTATTTCTCCTATGACGCCGCCGTCAACGGTATATGCAAAATCACAGCCGAATTTATCCACATTAAAATGATCAACGCCTGCGCCTATTTCTTCATCAGGCGTAAAGGCTGCTTTAATGGTAGTATGTTTTATTTCGGGATGTGCTGTAAGATATTCAAGAGCCGTTATAATTTCGGTACATCCCGCTTTGTCGTCTGCGCCCAACAGTGTTGTGCCGTCTGAACATATTATAGTCTTGCCTGTATATTGCTTAAGCTCGGGAAATTCATCCGGGGAAAGGCAAGGCCCTTTCCTCTCGATAGCTTTGCCGTCATAGTTCTCTGTAATGACGGGAGTTATGCCATAGCCGCAGCAATCGGGACTTGTGTCCATATGGGCTATAAAACCTATTACAGGTCCGTCTGTGTTTCCGGGCAATGTGCCTGTTACATAACCGTATTGATCTATGCCTATATCCTTAAGACCGATTTTCATAAGCTCGCCTGCAATGACCTCGGCAAATAAGTTCTGAGCCTCCGTAGACGGATATGATGAGCTTTCGGGATCTGATGTAGTGTCAAATCGTATAAGTGTTTTAAAGCGTTCTATTATTTTATCCTTCATAATTCCCTCCGTTGATTTTAGACCTATATTTATGTTACCACAAAGTCTAAAAAAAATCTACATTTTAAAAAAAAGTCTTGACATTGGACTAAATATATTGTAATATATATTTTGTTGATTGACCGATTGGTCATATATTATGCAGGGGTGTCCGAGCGGTTTAAGGAGCCGGTCTTGAAAACCGGTGATCTCGAAAGGGACCGTGGGTTCGAATCCCACCCCCTGCGTTATTTTTTTGTCATAAGGCTTAAATGTAGAGCTTTGGTTATATCCTGGAGATGTACCCAAGAGGTTGAAGGGGCTCCCCTGGAAAGGGAGTAGGTCGTGAAAGCGGCGCGAGAGTTCAAATCTCTCCATCTCCGTTATTTATCCTGTCATAACGACAGGTTTTTTATTATGAAAAAAGGGTCGGCTTTATTTACGCCAAAGTCCATTAAAATCCAAGACTTTCTCCCACAAGTATTACCTTTATCCTTCCTTTTATCCTTGAATATCTTGTAACGACTACCTGGCAGCATATACAGTCGGGGCTTGTACAGTCTCGGCATACGCCTGTTGCCTTACAGGGAGTATTCATATCAAGTCTTATGGCATTTGGCACTGAGGCATCGCTTCTGGCTCTTTTATAAGCGCTTTCAATATTGTCCGTTACCTTATTTATACCTGCTATTACAATAACATTTTCGGGACCGTATATAAGAGCGGCAACTCTGTTTCCCGTACCGTCTATATTCAAAAGCTCTCCGTCAACTGTAATGGCGTTGGTACTCATGAGAAAAATATTGCAACTAAAGGCTTTTTTATATATTTCGCTTACCTCTTCGGGAGATGATGCCTTTGCCCTGTCATATACCGTGTACTTGTCAAGCTTATCCTTTAAGCCTATCTCATCCAATGTCATTGAGCCGCCCCATGTAACGCTGCTGCCTTCTTTCATAAGTGAAAGAGCGATCTCTACGGCTTTTTCGGCGGTGTCGGCGTAATAGCCTTCCATATTTCTCTTTTCCAGATTTGTAATTACCTTCTGCGCCAGTAAATTGTAATATTCTTTCTTAGGTGTCATGTGTATTCTCCTTTCTTTTTTATATTAAGTATATTCTAATTTTTATTATAATTCAAGTTGATTTCGCCTTAATATTGTGTTATTATATATAAAGCTAAATAACGGACAGTTCGAAACCCTCCTGTCCTTAAACAAAACTAGGTCCTTGTTTTTGGGGCGTGGTGCGCCCTTTTTTATTGGAGGAAAAAGATATATGTACAGTCTTAAAACAGAACACAGCTTTGACTCGGCTCATTTTTTAAAGGGCTATGAGGGCAAGTGCAGCAATATCCACGGTCACAGGTGGAGAGTTATAATAGAAGTAATGGATAGTATGGTAGGCAGTGACGGTCAGACCAAGGGAATGATAGTTGACTTTGCCACATTGAAGGAAGAGGTAAGAAAAGAGACAGACGCCTTTGACCATTGCCTTATAATAGAAAAGGATTCCTTTAAACAGAAAACCTATGAGGCGCTTAATGAAGAAGGCTTTAAAATTATAGAAATGCCGTTCAGACCAACGGCTGAGAACTTTGCAAAGTATTTCTATGATCTGTTTGTTAAAAAAGGTTATAATGTACGTCAGGCAACAGTTTATGAAACTCCAAATAACTGTGCCTTCTATTATGAGGTGTAATTATGCTTGTGGCTGAAAAATTCGTGAGTATAAACGGCGAAAGCAGAAGGGCAGGTCAGCTTGCCGTATTTATACGCTTTAAGGGCTGTAATCTTCATTGCAGCTATTGTGATACGATGTGGGCAAACAGCGAGGACTGTCCTGCCGAGGAAATGACGCCCTATGAAATATATGCTTATATTTTAAGCACCGGCGTAAAAAATGTGACGATCACGGGAGGAGAACCTCTTTTGCAGAAGGATATGGACAGCCTTTTGGAGATACTCTCGGCAGACGGTTCTCTTTATGTTGAAATCGAAACAAACGGCAGTATGGACATCAGTTCTTGCAAAAAATACAATGTGAGCATAACAATGGACTATAAATCTCCCTCAAGCGGTATGTGTGAGAGAATGCTTATGCAAAACTATGATCATATAGAGCATGGCGATACGGTCAAATTTGTATGCGGCTGCCAAGAGGATCTTCAAAAGGCTCTTGAAATTATAGACGTATACAAATTAACGGAAAAATGCAGCGTATACATAAGTCCCGTATTTGGCAATATAGAGCCTGCCGAAATAGTTGATTTTATGATAAAGAACAATATGAACGGCGTAAATCTACAGCTTCAGATGCACAAGTTCATATGGGATCCCAACAAGAAAGGAGTGTAGTTATGGCAATAGATGTTAAGGCAATAGAAGAGCATATAAAAGGAATACTCATAGCATTGGGCGACGACCCTGACAGAGAGGGTCTTAGAGAAACTCCCGAGAGAGTTGCCAAGATGTATGAGGAGGTATTTGAGGGAATGAACTATACAAATGCCGAGATAGCCCAAATGTTTGAAAAGACATTTTCGGAGGATATTCGCTCAGGCTGCGGCGACATGGTTTTGGTAAAGGACATAGAGGTATACAGTTATTGCGAACATCATATGGCGCTTATGTATGATATGCATGTATCTGTGGCTTATATTCCCAGGGGAAAGGTCATAGGACTGAGCAAGATAGCCAGAATATGCGATATGGCTGCCAAAAGATTGCAGCTTCAGGAAAGATTGGGAAATGACATTGCGGAAATAATATCCATGGCTACAGGCTCGGAAGACGTTGCCGTTATGATAGAGGGATGCCACAGTTGTATGACTGCCAGAGGCATCAAAAAAAATGCTTCAAAAACCTATACCGAGACCCTAAGAGGAAAGTTTGAAACAGATACGGCATTGCAGATGAGGATAAGGGGGTATCATATATGAAGGTAATGGTATTGTCAAGCGGCGGCGTTGACAGTACTACGGCTCTTGCCATGGCTGTAGATAAATACGGAAGTAAAAATGTAATTGCCCTGTCTATATCCTATGGTCAAAAGCACAGCAAGGAAATACAGGCTGCCGACAAAACAGCCGAGTATTACGGTACTGAACATATTAAAATGGACATAAGCTCCGTATTTGATTACAGCAACTGTTCCCTTCTGGCTCATTCTGACATGGCTATACCCAAGGAAAGCTATGGGGAGCAGATAAAGAAAACGGGAGGCGCTCCCGTTTCCACATATGTGCCTTTCAGAAACGGACTGTTCCTGTCTGTGGCTGCGAGCATAGCTCTTTCAAAGGGCTGTTCACAGATATATTACGGCGCTCATGCAGACGATTCTGCGGGAAACGCTTATCCCGATTGCAGCCCTGTTTTTAACGATGCAATGAATAAGGCAATATATGAAGGCAGCGGCAGGCAGCTTACCGTTAAGGCGCCCTTTGTAAATATGAATAAGGCTCAGGTGGTTGGGATAGGCTTGAAGCTTGGAGTACCCTATGAGCTTACATGGAGCTGCTATGAAGGACAAGACAGACCCTGCGGCGTATGCGGTACTTGTATAGATCGTATCTCAGCCTTTAAAGCAAACGGCGTAAAGGACCCCTTGGAGGAATTATTATGAGAAGCAAGGAAGAAACAGAAGGTTTGACATTACTTGGAAATAAAAATGTAAAATATGCGGATAATTATGCCCCGGAGGTGCTTGAGACCTTTTTGAACAAGCACAAAGACAACGATTATTTTGTAAAATTTAATTGTCCCGAATTCACAAGCCTTTGTCCCATTACGGGACAGCCGGATTTTGCCGCTATATATATAAGCTATGTACCCGATGAAAAAATGGTGGAGAGCAAAAGTCTTAAGCTCTATCTGTACAGCTTCAGAAATCATGGGGATTTTCATGAAGACTGTGTGAATATAATAATGAAGGATCTTATAAGGCTCATGGATCCCAAGTATATAGAGGTATGGGGCAAATTTACTCCTAGAGGCGGTATATCCATAGACCCCTATTGTAATTATGGCAAAAAGGGTACCCGGTGGGAAAATGTCGCATGGCAGCGGCTGAGTACTCATGATATGTATCCCGAAAATGTGGACAACAGATAAAATTTGTATTTGTACAAAATTTCGGTAATGTGGATAAAGGGCATAAGCTGTTGAAAAATGCGAATTCTGAGATTTTCGGATAAAAAATTTTATGTTGCTTTTGGTTCGATTGCATTGCTATGAGTAAAAATCAATAGTAAAATTGAACAAAGAATATTAATTTTTTGTAACAAATGCCTAATCAAGTATTTAAAAGCTTTTGATAATGTCAAGAGAATTTATCAGAAAAAGTTACCAAAAAAACAATAGCCAATTTGTGCAAAAATTGTCTTTAGTTTTTGTTGACATACTAGATATAGTGGTGTACAATGTTAATTGACACAAAATATAGGGGGTGTTTATCAAATGGATAATGAAATGAATGGCGTTTTTATTATCAAGAAGGATGGCACTTTAGAACCCTTTGATTCAACTAAAATTGTGGCAGCTATAACTAAATCAGCCAACAGAGTTATGTACACATTCAAGCAGGATGAGTACGAGAGTATCGTTGACTGGGTAGAATCTCATATCGAAGAAAGTGAGATCAAGAATATCCCTATCCAGACAATGCATAATTTGGTTGAGAGCGCCCTTGAGGCAGTTGAACCCAAGGTCGCAAAAAGTTATAAGGATTATCGTAATTACAAGAAAGATTTTGTTCATATGCTTGACGATGTTTATCAAAAGGCGCAGAGCATAATGTACATTGGAGACAAGGAGAATTCCAATACGGATTCTGCCTTAGTAGCCACTAAAAGAAGTCTTATCTATAACCATCTTAATAAAGAATTATATCAGAAGTTTTTCCTTACAACCGATGAAAAGCAGGCTTGTAAGGACGGATATATCTATATCCATGATATGTCAGCAAGACGTGACACCATGAACTGTTGTTTGTTTGATATGGGAGCAGTATTGAAAGGCGGCTTTGAAATGGGCAACCTTTGGTATAATGAGCCCAAGACATTGTCTGTTGCATTTGATGTTATAGGCGATGTTATTTTATCAACGGCATCTCAGCAATACGGTGGATTCACGGTGCCTGAAATAGATAAGATTTTGGCACCCTATGCTGAAAAGAGCTATAGGAAATATTGTGACGAACTGAGAGATTATGTTGAAAATATTAAGGAGACTAAAGAGCTTAGTATAAGCGATCTTAAATATATAGAAAAGGTCGCAATGAAAAAGATCAGGCGTGATTTTGAACAGGGCTTCCAGGGACTTGAGTATAAGCTCAATTCCGTAGGCTCTTCAAGAGGCGACTATCCTTTCATAACGATCACTTTAGGTTTAGCTAAAGACAGATTTGGAAAAATGGCGGCAATTACTGCCCTTGATGTACACAGGATCGGTCAGGGTAAGGCAGGGAACAAAAAGCCAACTCTTTTCCCCAAGATAGTATTCTTATATGATAAGGAGCTTCATGGCGAGGGTAAGGAGCTGCACGATGTTTTCCTTGCAGGTGTTGAATGTTCTTCAAAGACCATGTATCCCGATTGGTTATCTCTTACAGGGGACAGCTATGTTGCCGAGGCATATAAAAAGTATGGCGTTGTTGTCAGCCCTATGGGTTGCAGAGCCTTTCTTTCACTTTGGTTTGAGAGAGGCGGTCTGAAGCCTGCAGATGAAAATGACAAGGCCATTACGGTTGGCAGATTCAACTTAGGCGCTATCAGTCTGCATTTGCCTATGATCTTGGCAAAGGCACGTTCCGAGAGCAGAGATTTCTATGAGGTACTCGACTATTATCTTGAAATGATAAGAGGAGTACATAAGAGAACTATTGATTATTTAGGCGAAATGAGAGCTTCAACTAATCCTGTCGCTTACTGTGAGGGCGGTTTTTACGGCGGTCATCTCAAGCCAAGCGATAAGATAAAGCCTATACTTAAGGCATGTACCATAAGCTTTGGTATCACAGCCCTTAATGAGCTTCAGGAGCTTTATAATCAGAAGAGCCTTGTTGAAGACGGTCAGTTTGCGTTAGAGGTAATGGAATATATCAACAAGAAGATAAATCAGTATAAGGAGGAAGATAATATTGCTTATGCAATTTACGGTACTCCCGCTGAAAGTCTTTGCGGCTTACAGGTTAAGCAGTTCAGAAGGAAATATGGCATCGTAGCCAATGTTTCCGACAGAGAATATGTTTCCAACAGCTTCCACTGTCATGTAACCGAGGATATTACTCCTATCGAGAAGCAGGATCTTGAAAAGAGATTCTGGAATCTCCTCAACGGAGGTAAGATACAGTATGTCAAGTATCCTATTTCCTACAATAAAGAGGCTATTGTTACACTTATAGAAAGAGCTATGGATATGGGCTTCTACGAAGGTGTGAACCTGAGTCTTTCATATTGTGATGACTGCGGTCATGAGGAGCTTGAAATGGATGTATGTCCTAAGTGCGGCAGCAGGAATCTTACCAAGATCGACAGAATGAACGGATACTTAAGCTATTCCAGAGTTAAAGGCGATACTCGTCTTAACGAAGCCAAGATGGCAGAAATAGCCGAGAGAAAATCCATGTAAATAAATATTACAATTACAAATAAGTGCCAGCTTTTTGGCACTTATTTGTTCTGTAAAGGAGAAACCGAAAAATGAGATATCATAATATAACTCATGATGATATGTTAAATGGCGAGGGATTGAGAATGGTGCTTTGGGTAAGCGGCTGTACTCATCATTGTCCAAATTGTCAAAATCCCATTACATGGGATATAAACGGAGGACTTCCCTTTGACGACGGCGCCGAAAGAGAGCTTTTTGAAGGTTTGGCAAAGGGATATATCTCAGGTCTTACATTCAGCGGCGGAGATCCCCTTCATCCGGATAACAGGGCTGAGGTAACACGTATCGCCAAAAAATTCAAAGAAAAGTATCCACATAAAAATATTTGGCTCTATACGGGATTTTTGTGGGAACAGATAAGCAACCTGGATATAGTGAAATATCTGGATGTGGTCATTGACGGTAAATTTATGGAAGAGCTTAAGGACAATCAGCTTCCGTGGAAAGGCTCCTCCAATCAGAGAACCATAGATGTAAAGGCTACTCTCGAAAAGGGCGAGGTAGTGCTTTACAAGGATTAGGAGATATTATGGATAAGATTTATTTTGCAAAGGTAAGACCGAATGCCAAAATTCCCGACAGAGATATATGGAATGCAGGGCTTGATATTTATCCCTGCTTTGATGAGGATTATTTTATTATCCCTCCTCACAGCACAAGGCTTGTGCCTACGGGTCTTGCCAGCGCTATACCTGTGGATTACTATATCCAGATATATGAGAGAGGCTCAACAGGCAGCAAAGGTATCAAGTACAGCGCAGGAGTCATCGATTCAAGCTACAGAGGAGAGTGGTTTTTAGCCACAACAAATACAAACGATAAGCCTGTTGTAATAAGTAAGTTGGATATGGATAAGCTTCCCTTATCGGCAAAGGAGATAATAGAAAGCACTTGTATCATATACCCCTATACCAAAGCGCTTTTTCAGGGCGTAGTACACAGTGTACACAACGAGCTTGAAAGAGCGGAAATATCTTATGAAGAGCTTATGTCTTTTCCCTCAGAAAGAGGCAAAGGAGCTTTAGGCAGCAGCGGAAAGTAATAAAAAGCACATCTCTGTGCTTTTTTTAGTATAAATCTTCCTTATTTACAGATAATAGGATCAAAGACAAAGGAGGATGATATATTGTGAAACTGGCGTTTCGATGGTATGGAGAGGATGATAAGGTAACACTTGAGAAAATAAAACAGATACCCGGTATGCAGTCAATAGTGACTGCCGTGTATGATGTACCCGTAGGTCAGGTATGGAGCAGAGAAAGCATAGGCAGACTTAAGGAGCTTGTGGAGAAAAACGGTCTTGGATTTGATGTTATAGAAAGTATTCCCGTTCATGAGGATATCAAGCTGGGAAAACCCTCAAGAGATATTTATATTGAAAACTATTGCGAGAATATCAGACGTGTGGCAGAAGCGGGCATTAAGTGTATATGCTATAATTTTATGCCGGTATTTGATTGGACAAGAACGCAGCTCGATCATGTTTTGCCCGACGGCTCTACAACTCTTGTGTATTATCAGGAGCAGGTGGACAAGGTTGATCCGCTTAAAAGCCAAAGCGATCTGACGCTTCCGGGCTGGGATTCCAGCTATACAAGGGAAGAGCTTAAAGATATAGTCGCACAGTACAATGCGATCACAGAGGAAGAATTATGGGATAATCTTAAATATTTCCTTGAAAGGATAATACCTGTTGCGGCAGAGTGTAATGTAAACATGGCGATACATGAGGATGACCCGTGCTGGAGCATATTTGGTCTGCCAAGAATAATAACAAATGAAAAAAAATTGGACAGATTTCTCTCTCTTGTTGATGATCCGCATAATGGCATCACATTGTGTACAGGCTCTCTGGGCTGTTCAAACAAGAATGATGTTGCAAAAATGGCGGCAAAGTATGCCGCAATGGGCAGGATACACTTTGTTCACATGCGCAATGTAGCCGTGTTGGATAACGGCTTTGAGGAAAGAGCTCACTTGTCCTCCTGCGGCTCGTTGGATATGTACGAAATAATGAAGGCGCTTTACAATAACGGCTTTAACGGATATATACGTCCCGATCATGGCAGAATGATATGGGGCGAAACGGGAAGGGCAGGCTACGGACTTTACGACAGAGCGCTTGGCGCCACCTATTTAAACGGCTTATGGGAAGCGATATCAAAAAGCTGAATAGACGGTATGTCGGTATGGCAGACCAATAAAAATAGCGGACATATGTCCGCTATTTTTATACTACAAAGACGTTACGGCATTTTGTTTAATGATACAATATATAAATAAAAGCACAGAGGAAGGAGTTTTTATTTACAAGGTTTTAATATTATATAAATAAAAAAGAGTATCTGTTCAACGCAAAGCAGATCATTTCAATAAACAAAATAAGGCGTCACAGCCATAGCCGTAACGCCTTTGTATGAGTTAATTATATATAGAAACGGTATATTTGTCAATAGGCAAAAATCAATTTATATAAAAGATATTTAGTTTACATCCTTCATTGACAGAGAGATCCTGTGCTTTTTTATATCTACTCCAAGAACCTTTACATCGACTATATCCCCTACGCTTACAGCTTCAAGGGGATGCTTTATGAACCTATTGCATATTTGTGAGATATGGACAAGACCGTCTTGATGAACGCCTATATCCACAAATACGCCAAAATCAATAACATTTCTGACAGTACCCTTAAGCACCATACCCTCCTTAAGATCTTCAATGGAAAGCACGTCTTTTTTAAGTATGGGCTTAGGCATTTCATCTCTCGGATCTCTGCCGGGCTTTTCAAGTTCTTTTATAATATCGATCAGAGTAGGCACGCCGATATTAAGACTTTCTGCCATTTTGCTCTTATCCTTTATTTTTGAAGCTATGCCCTTAAGCCCCGAGCTTTTAATATCCTCCGGTAAATATTCGCATATTTCGATAAGCTTCTGCGCCGCCTTATAGCTTTCGGGATGAACGCCTGTGTTGTCAAGAGGCTCTGTGCCGTCTGTTATCCTTAAAAATCCGGCGCACTGTTCATATGCCTTGGGTCCAAGCTTTGCAACCTTTAAAAGCTCTTTGCGGGATCTGAATTTTCCGTTTTCTTCTCTGTATGACAATATATTCTTTGCAATAGTAGAGTTTATTCCTGATACATAAGACAAAAGAGAAGGGGAAGCCGTATTCAGGTCAACGCCTACGCTGTTTACACAGTCTTCAACAACACCGCCAAGGGCTTCGCCAAGTCTTTTTTGGTTCATGTCGTGTTGATATTGACCTACGCCTATGCTCTTTGGCTCTATCTTAACAAGCTCGGCAAGGGGATCCTGCAATCTTCTGCCAAGACTTATGGCGCTTCTCAGCGCAACGTCATATTCGGGAAATTCCTGTGAACCAAGCTTTGATGCGGAATATACCGATGCTCCTGCTTCGTTTACTATTATATAGCTTATATTTAGCTTTTCTTTCTTGATAAGCTCCACAACAAAAAGCTCGGTCTCCCTTGAAGCGGTACCGTTGCCTATGGCGATTATCTCCACGCCGTGCTTACCGATAAGATCGGATATTATTTTTTCTGCCTGAGCCACCTTGTTGTGAGGCGGAACGGGATATATTACCCCGGTATCCAAGACCTTGCCTATACCGTCTACTACGGCTACCTTACATCCCGTTCTAAAGCCGGGATCAAGAGCAAGCACAACTTTATCCTTTATAGGAGGCTGCAGTAAAAGCTGCTTGAGATTTTCTCCAAAAACCTTTATTCCCGCATCCTCGGCTTTTTTCGTAAGCTCGTTTCTTATCTCACGCTCTATGGAGGGAGCTATAAGCCGCTTATAACTGTCGTCTATGGCTGCCTTTAAAATATCATCCGTATAGGGATTGCCCTTGAGTATTCTTTTTTCAAGTCTTCCGTATATGGCTTCAATGGGAGGTTCTATCTTAACCGTAAGTATCTTCTCTTTTTCTCCTCTGTTTACGGCAAGTATCCTGTGTCCCGGCATTTTTTTGATGGGTTCGCTGTGATCGTAGTACATCTCGTATACCGATTCGGCGTTTTCGTCAACCGCCTTTACATTTACTATGCCGCTCATGGACAGATTTCTTACTATGGCTCTTATCTGCGCATCATCGGAAATTATCTCGGCTATTATATCCATAGCGCCTGCTATCGCCTCCTCGGCAGAATTTACATCCTTTTCCGCATCAATGAATTTTTCAGCCTCTTTTTCCGCAGGAAAATCAATAAGCTGTGTAAGTATGACAGTTGCCAAAGGCTCGAGACCCTTTTCCTTTGCAATGGTAGCCCTTGTTCTTTTTTTAGGTCTGAACGGTCTGTATATATCCTCTATCTCCGTAATGGTCTTTGCTTTGTCAAGAGAAGCGCTTATATCGTCTGTAAGCTTCTCCTGTTCGGCAATGAGATTTCTTACCTGCTCTCTTTTTTCCTCAAGATTTCTGAGATAAGCCAGTCTGTCAAAAAGATCTCTCAGCACCACATCGTCAAGAGAGCCTGTCATTTCCTTTCTGTATCTGGCTATAAAAGGGATCGTGTTTCCCTCATCGATAAGTGCTACGGTGTTTTCCGCCTGTGATTTTTTTATATTGAATTCTTCTGCCAAAGTTTTTATTATATCCATATTTTACCTCTGTTTATATTCTACTATTGTAGGCACTAGGATACCGTCTTCTATTTTGACGATACCATAGCTGTAAGTACTGTTTCCTCTTGGCTGGGCAAGACTTCCGGGATTCATAAGTATAATGCCGCCGCTGTTTTCAATAAGGGGTATGTGAGTATGCCCGTATATACATATATCGGCACCTACTTCAAGCGCCCTAAAGTAAAGCCTGTCCCTGCTCCAATGTACGCTGTAATTATGACCGTGGGTAATAAAAAATTTTTTGCCCTCGATCGTAAATAGCTCTTCTTCCGGCTCCGATGAACCGTGATCGCAGTTGCCTTTAACCTTGTAAAATTTCATGTCGGGATACATGGACTTGAGCCTGTACACATCGTCCACCACATCGCCGCAGTGTATCACGGCGTCGATCTTATCATTTATATCCTTAAGCACGGAATATACCTTGCCCAAACTTCTGTGAGTATCACTTATTACAAGTATCCTCATCCAATATCCTCCTTACCATATCCAAAGCCTTACCTCTATGGCTTATCTTGTTTTTTTCCTCCATGGAAAGCTGCGCCGTGGTCTTATTCAGCTCAGGCACATAGAATATCGGATCGTAGCCAAAGCCGTTATCTCCTTCTATACTGTGTCCTATTATGCCCTCTATGGTACCTCTTACGACCTTTGTATTGCCATGAGGAAAAGCTACCGCCATAGCGCATACAAAACGTGCGGTCCTTTTGTCATCAGGCACCCCTTCAAGCATTTCAAGTATTTTGGCGTTCTTATAGTCATAGGAGGTATCATGCCCTAAAAACCTGGCTGAAAGAACTCCGGGAGCTTTATTGAGAAAGTCTATCTCAAGTCCCGAATCATCCGCAACAACTACCTCGTTGCAAAGCTTCATAACAGCCTCGGCTTTTATAATGGCGTTGTCCTCAAAAGTGGCTCCGTTTTCGTCTATGTCTATATCGATACCCGCTTCCTCCATGCTCAGCACATCGTATTCGGGAAGCTTGGCTCTTATCTCGTTCATTTTATCCATATTTTTTGTAGCAAATATAATTTTTTTCATAATGGACCTCTTTATAGTTTTATAAATTGGGGTTTTCGGTTTCTGAATATACTCACATATTTAAAGCCTGCCTCTTTCATCATATCATAGGCGTGATCTATATGATCGGCAACATCCTCGACCTTGTGGCTGTCTGAACCGACTGTGATTATTTCTCCTCCAAGCTCCTTGTATCTTTTGAGTATATCCATGGAAGGGTATGTGCCGTTTATGCCGTAACGAAAGCCCGAAGTGTTTATTTCAATGCCTTTCCCTTTTTCTATTATGGAAATAAGGCATTTATCGATAAGCTCGGCATACTCTTTGTATATAAGAGAGTTATCTTCATAAATACCGTATCGGCTTATATAATCTATATGACCGTACACATTAAAATCGCGGCAGGTCTGTATATTTTTATAAAGCTCCTCAAAGTATACGGTATAGGCATCCTCTTTTGTTCTGCCGCCGAAAAATTCATCACGATCAAAATAAAGATCCTTTGTAAGGACGCAATGAGATGAGCCTATTATAAAATCAAAGGGATAACTGACGGTAATATCATTTATTTTGTCAGCCCATTTGTTTTCAAGACCGATCTCAATGCCCAGCACAATATTAATTTTGTCTTTGTATTTTTCCCTAAGCTCATTAAACACAGGAATATAGCTGTCATAGTCGGGGACAGGGTAATATTTCATATCATAGTCCACATGATCGGTAAATGCTATTTCGTCTAATCCCTTGCTTATAGCCGACAATATAACGGCTTCCATAGGGGCTTCGCTGTCTATTGAAAAACTTGTGTGTAAGTGATAATCTGCTGAAAACATATTTCCTCCCTTTAAAAATATTTTTTCTTTTTAAATATTATCAGAGAAATTACAATTATGACTGCGCTCAGCGCTATAACGTAAATATATCCGTATTTCCACATAAGCTCCGGCATATACTTAAAATTCATACCGTACCAGCCGGCAATAAGGGATAGAGGAAGCACGATAGTGGTCACTATTGTAAGAACCTTCATAATATCATTTTGTCTGGCTGCGATCTGTGTCTGATATATTTCCTGTATCTGTATAACATATTCTCTGAGATAGCTTATTTCGTTTTTAAGTCTTTCCGCCTTATTTATAAACAGTTCAAGAAGCCTTGCCTCATGCTCCGATGTAAAAAGCGAGTCCACGGTAAAGAGTTCTTCTCCTATATCGGTAAGATGATTATAGTATCTGTAAAATGTCATAAGAGTTTTTTTGGGTATGCTTATGAGCTTGTTAAAATTATCGGCATTTGAGTTAAGGGCGATCTCCTCAGTATCGGAAAGCCTTTTTTCAAGCTTTTCGACAAAATCCATGTCCTTGTCTATTAGCTGAGATAAGAAGCAGTATATAAAACGGCTTATTGTCATCTCACTGTTTGAACCTTTTATTATCCTGTCGATAATATTTGCGGTGTATTCCTTGCTGGAGGTAAATATCACATTGTTATTTATAATATATAAGCTGACAGGCGTAAATTCGCCAATGCTTGTTTTGTCGGGTATTGAAAGGGATATAAATACATATTCGGGATGAGCTTCAAAGTGGGAATATTTTCCCTTGGAAACAGGAATGTTTTTACAAAGGTCGCTTTTTTGAAATTCATCGGGACTGAGAAGCACGATCTGATCGCTTTTGTCTGATGAAAGCGCTTGGTTTGTTTTAATAAGTTTTCGGTTTTCAATTATCAGTCCTGTCATATATAAGCCTCCTTTCAACAGTATATTGGAGTAATGCTTCTGCATTATAGCAATTTCCTTTTTATTCGGATAATTATATATTAACAGTTTGGAAATATAAGTCAAGAGTAAATTTGCACAATAAGGATGTCAAGGAAAATTCATTAAAAAAATCACTAAAATTTTTAGTGAAATATTGTGTAAAAGAACAGAAAAAAATAAACAAATTTATCTTGTTTTATACAATTCTTTATGATAATATATTTTGTGGATGTACAACCGATAAAGCTGTGTTCGAATATATACGGGAGGAATTACGGTATGGACTATTGGTCAATGCTCATTGCCTTTGCAGGCGGACTTGGACTTTTCATATATGGTATGCATATTATGGCGTCGGGCTTGCAGAAGGCTGCCGGCAGCAATCTTAAAAAGGTTCTGGAAGTACTTACGAAAAAGCGTGTTATAGGCGTTCTTGTAGGCGCATTGGTAACTGCCATAATACAGAGCAGTTCGGCAACCACTGTTATGGTGGTAGGTTTTGTAAACGCAGGTCTTATGAACCTTACTCAGTCAGTAGGCGTTATAATGGGCGCCAATATCGGTACTACAATTACAAGCTGGCTCGTTTCCTCTTCGGATCTGTTAAGGACAGATACCCTTGCTCCCATAGCTGTATTTATAGGTGCGGCAATGGTACTGTTTTCAAAGAAAAACAAAATGCAGCAGATAGGCGAGATATTGATAGGTTTTGGTATACTTTTCATAGGTATCAATATGATGAGCGGAAGCGTAGAGCCTTTACAGACACTTCAGGGCTTTAGGGAGCTTTTCAAGAACTTTGGCAGTAATCCTGTTCTGGGACTTCTTGTTGGCGCAGGCGTTACAGCCGTTATACAGAGCAGCTCCGCTTCCAACGGTATACTTATTGCCCTTGCAGCCAACGGGCTTGTTACATGGGATGCGGCAGTATATATCATAATGGGTCAGAACATAGGTACCTGTGTAACGGCTCTTATGTCCAGTATCGGCGCATCCAAGACAGCAAGAGGCGCCGCTTATATACATCTCCTTTTTAATGTAATAGGCAGTGTTGTATTCAGTATTTTTGCATTCATATTCTTCCTGAACAACGGTTCTTTGGCAAATTCACTTATAAATCCATGGTGGATAAGTATAGTCCACTCAGGCTTTAATATTGCCAATACCGTGTTTATGTTCCCCTTTGCAAATATACTTGTTAAAATGGCAGAATTCCTCTGCAAAGGCAAGACAACGGAAGAAGACGAGGAAGGCTCTGTTATACATCTTGACGACAGAATACTCAATACTCCCGGTATTGCCATAGCAAACTGTATAAAGGAGATAGTAAGGCTCGGAGAAATGTCCAGCAAAAATCTTAAGCTTGCCTGTGATACGATACTTACTATGAACACAGACAATATAGGAAAGATAATTGAGCGTGAGGACAGGATAGACAATCTTACAAGCGCAATTACACAGTATCTTGTAAAGCTGTGTAACACAGATATAACCACTCAGCAAAATAAATATATTACAAGTCTTTTCCATACTGTACACGACATGGAAAGGATCGGAGACCACTGTGAAAATCTTGCGGAATTTGCTCAGTCTATGATAGATGACGGACTGGAATTTTCGGATTCGGCAAAGGCAGAGCTTGACGATATGTTTGAGGAAACTCAAAAGTGCGTGAGAAATGCCATAAGATCTTTGGAAGAAAATAATCTTATTTCTGCCGAAAAGGTAATCAAGGAAGAGGAAAGGGTCGATGTGCTTGAACAATCATTGCGTAATAAGCATATTGACAGACTTGAAAATAATCAATGCGACCCTATGACAGGAGTTTTGTTCTTGGATATACTTACCAATCTGGAGAGAGTTTCAGACCATGCTCTTAATGTTGCTCAGGTCGTGCTTGAAAATAAATTTGCGGTATAAAAAAAGGCGACTAACTTGTCGCCTTTTTTCTATCCCAAAACTTCCTTTGCTATGTCCACAGATCGCTTGGCATCCTTTGAGTAGTAGTCGGCGCCTATGGTTTTTGCATAGTCGGGAGTAAGAACAGCTCCGCCTACCATTATTTTACAGTAGGGGGCATTTTTCTTTATTAGCTTTATGGTTTCCGCCATAGAGCCGAGAGTGGTGGTCATAAGGGCGCTCAGTCCCACGAGTCGGCATTTGTTGTCCTTTATTGCATTGACCACAGCCTCATACTCTACATCCTTACCCAGATCTATGACCGTATATCCGTAATTTTCCAGGAGTACCTTTACTATATTTTTACCTATGTCGTGTACATCGCCTTTTACGGTGGCGATCACGATCTTACCTTTATCTATGGTGTCATTGTTTTTCTTTGCCATTTCATTTTTTAATACCTCAAATGCCTCCTGAGTAACTCCGGCGGAAAGTATTAGCTGGGGAAGAAAAATTTTACCCTTTTCAAATTCGTTTCCTGCCTTGTCCAAGGACGGTATTATTATTTGGTTTATTATTTCCATAGGGCTTTTTGAGTAAAGGAGCTTTGAGGTTATGGATCTTGCCTCTGCCTTAAGCCCTTTTTCAATGGCATATTCCAGAGTATGCTCGGTTTCCTTGCGGTAAATCGGAGCGGGAGCATTGCCCCCGTATTTTTCTATAAATTGAACAGAGTTCACATCATGAGCCGCCAGCAGTCTGTAAGCCCTTACGGCACCTACCATAGCTTCGACATTGGGGTTAATGATAGCCATATCCAGTCCCTTTGTAAGAGCCATTGTAAGGAATGTGGAATTTATAACAGGTCTGTTTGGCAGTCCAAAGGATATATTGGATACGCCCAATACTGTGTGGAGTCCCAGCCTGTTTTTTACCGTTTCCACGGCGTTAAGAGTCTCTGTTACGGCTTTTTGCTCTGCGGATGCCGTAAGAGTAAGGCAATCGATATAAATATCCCTTTTGGGTATACCTTCCTTTAAGGCTCTGTTCATTATTCTTTCCGCTATCTCAACTCTTTTTTTTGCATCGGAAGGTATGCCGTCTTTGTCTATGGTCAGTCCTATGACGGCGGCTCCGTATTTTTTAACAAGGGGAAGTATAGCGTCAAGGCTTTTATCTTCGCCGTTTACAGAGTTTACAATAGGCTTTCCGTTATATACCCTGAGAGCGGCTTCAAGCACTTCGGGAATGGTGGAATCTATCTGCAGCGGAAGATCCACAACGCCCTGTATTGCCTTTACTGTCGTTATCATCATTTCTTTTTCGTCGATCTCGGGAGACCCTACGTTTACGTCCAGTATCTCTGCGCCGCCTTGTACCTGTTCTATGGCTTGTCCCAGTATATAGTCCATATTTTTATTTATAAGAGCTTCTTTGAAAAGCTTTTTGCCTGTGGGATTTATCCTTTCGCCTATTATACGAGGCATATTAAGCGTAACGGTATTTACGGGAGAACATATTGCAGCAGGCAGTTCCTTCTTTTTGCTGACGGGTTCAAGAGAACCGAGTATTTTAACGGTCTCCTTTATATGCTTAGGATCGGTACCGCAGCAGCCCCCTACAAACTTTATACCGAATTTGTTAAGCTTGCCGATGTATTCGGCAAATTCCTTGGGCGTTACGTTATACTTGTTCGTAACGGGATCAGGCAGACCTGCGTTGGGTTTTATCACTAAAGGCAGATTTGTCCATTTGCTCATTTCTTCTATTATGGGATAAAGTTCTCCGGGACCCAGAGAACAGTTTACACCCAAGGCATTTACACCCAAGCCTTCCAATGTAAGAGCCATTGAAGATATGGAACAGCCTGTAAATGTTCTCATATTTTCTTCAAAAGTCATTGTAACTATTATAGGCTTATCAGAGCTTTCTTTAGCCGCAAGTACGCCTGCCTTTGCCTCATAGAGATCCGTCATGGTCTCAAAGACTATTATATCGGCGTCTTTGCCTGCCGTTATTATTTCCCTGAAAATATCATAGGCTTCTTCAAATGTCAGATTGCCCGTAGGCTCCAGAAGCTGACCTATGGGTCCTATATCAAGGGCTGTAAGCGTATCAGTACCCTCACAGGCTTTTTTTGCGTTATTGACAGCGATCTTTACAAGCTCCTCCACACTGTGTCCGCAGCCCTCAAGCTTATATCTGTTGGCTCCGAAGGTATTTGCATATATTATATTGCTGCCCGATGCTATGTAGCTTTTATGTATATCCATAATTTTTTCAGGCTCTGTAATGTTCAGCAGCTCGGGGATATCTCCCGCTTCAAGACCGTGGGATTGAAGCATCGTACCCATAGCCCCGTCAAGAATAATATAGTTTTTCTTCATAAGAGTATCAAAGTCCACAATGGTCACCTCTTTTTCTGTATTGGCATACATTTGCCATGCTGCATATGGCGCAGCCTCTTTTCCCCTTTGGTATCTCATTGTCGGATATGCCCATAATAGCCGTCACAGATTTTCTGGGCATAAGTATGTTGTTTTCCGTAGCGGTAAGACCTATCAGTCTTTCCCCATTCAGACAGGCTATCATCTCTCTTTGCAGTTTTATGGACAGATCCCCGTAGCCGGGAGAAAATCTCCATGTTATATTTTTGATATGGTGTGCTTTTATTATTTCGGATTGTGCCATATCGCATACCTGCTCTATGGCTGCGCTTGCCATACAGTCCAGTATAAATGCCGAGGTCATATCCCGCACCTTGTATCTGTTTATAAGCTTGTCCGTATCTGACGAAAGTGTAGCTGCCATAATGACCGCCTTGTCACAGCCCCTTAAATGCGCTGCAATATCATTTCCCTCAAGGGTCAGCTTACAGCCTTTAAAGGAAAGGGGATCCCCTTTTTTATCTATGTCAAATATTCTGTAGCAAAAGCGTGGTTTAATTACTGATAAAAGCTCTTTTTCACACTTATCAAGGATATGTTCGGTGTTTTTTATATCCATATCCTTTTTATATCCCATATATCTAAGAGCCTCGGATCGGTTAATTTTATCAATCGTTATCATATAAAAGCACCTCATCGTTAATTATATCATAATTATTAAGGGAGGTAAAACAAATTTACATTTTTTACTGTACTTTTTTATAAAATTGCTGTATAATGACTATAAATATTCAAAATCGGGAGATAGTATTATGAAAGTTGCATATTTGGGACCAAGAGGTACTTTTACCGAAATGGCTGCCGCTATACTTGAAAAGGACAATGAAATAATTCCCTATCACAGCTTTTTTGAGGCGCTTATGGCAGTTGAAAAGGGCGAGGCTGACGAAGCCGTTGTTCCCTTTGAAAACTCCATAGAGGGCGTTGTAAACGGCACTGTGGATTGTCTTATTTTTGATGTGGATCTATACATACAGGAGCTTCTTATATTGCCTATAAGACAGTGCCTTATAGCTAAGGAGGGTACGGATATAAAAAGCATTTCCCGTATATTGTCGCACCCTCACGCCATACCTCAGTGCAGTGATTTTATAGAAAAATATATGCCCTGCGCCGAATTGGTGCCTGAAAGCTCTACTGCCGAGGCAATAAGAAAGGTATCGGAAGCGGAGGAGGGCGTTGCGGGCATAGGCGCCCAGTGCGCCGCTAAAATGTACGGACTCAGTGTGCTTGCGGAAGGCATACAGAATACCGACAACAATTTTACTCAGTTTTTGAGAGTTTCAAAGAAAAGGAACCTTGAATATGTAAAAGAGAAGGTAACGATGTGCTTTTCCACAACAGACGAACCCGGTGCGCTCTATAAGATATTGGATATATTTTCAATATTTGATATAAATATGTCCAAGATAGTTTCCAGACCTATGAGAAACAGACCCATGGAATATGTTTTTTTGATAGATCTGGATGTGGATAACAACTCAAAGGATATAGAAGACGCTATAAAACTGATCGAAAGGAAAAGCTCCTTTTGTAAAAATCTGGGCTGCTATAATGTAATAGATAACAGATTGCAAAAGTAATCATATTGTGTTATACTTGAGTTTATGAATTGTGGGGATAATGAGAGGAATCGAATATGAAAGAAAATAACGACATGATCACAATACCTTTTCCGTATGTTAATCTGGATTTTGAAATGAATATAGTTGCGGGAAACAGCTTGTACAGATCTTGGGTAAAGGATAAAGAATTTACTTCAATAACGGAGCTTATGCCGGAATACAGCATTGACAAGGTAAAGCAGAGAGCGCTTATAGGGGATAAGTACTATGAGCTTTATACTACAAAATACAGCAAAGGGTATACTGTGTTCTTTATAGAAAATCCGTATATCAACAATGCGGGTCAGATAGCCAGCAATATACTTGTGGGCATACTTACTCTTGATAATTATGCCGAGATACAGGAGGATATGGACGAGGTGCGTCTTCCTCATTTTATGGCTATAATAGAAAGAAAAATAAATGATTATTTCAATAATTACGGCGGTTTGCTCCGTAAGTTTGAAAAGGATAAATTTCTCTTTGTGCTTAACAAGGATATGCTTCCTATACTTAAGGAAAACAAGTTTTCCGTTTCGGAGCAGATAGGCAAGATAGAAATGGGCAATAAAACTCCTGCCACTCTCAGCATCGGAATAGGAATGAACGGAAAAACGGTAAACGAGGATATGGAATTTGCAAGAGGCGCTCTGGATCTGGCGCTGAGCAGAGGCGGCAATCAGATAGTCATCAAGGAAGACGAGGAAAGGTACACCTTCCTTGGAGGCGACGGAAACGAGGTCAGCCGTAATTCAAAGGTAAGGGCAAGGGTAAAGGCTTCGGGACTTGTAGAGCTTATACTTTCTGCTTCCGACGTTATAGTAATGGGACATAAAAATCCCGATCTGGATTCTCTTGGAGCCGCCGCAGGTATATTTGCCATATCCAGGTTCTATGACAAGAAATGTCATATAGTATTGAATAAGGTAACAAGCTCTATAAAAAATCTATATGACAGGCTTTGTGAAGACGGCAGATACGAGGATGTATTTATAGACAGCGAAACGGCTCAGAGCATACTCAGGAGAAGGACTCTTGTGATAGTTGTGGATACTCACAGGGCGCTGCTTACAGAATGTCCCGAGCTTATAGAAAGAACAAAGAAGCTTGTTATGTTCGATCATCACAGAAAATGCGCAGACGCCATAGAAAACTGCGCTCTTACTTATCACGAGTCTTACGCCTCCTCCACTTCCGAAATGGTTACGGAAATGCTTATGTATATAAAGGGCATAAGGCTTACCAGAACAGAAATAGAGGGACTGTTGGCAGGCATAACCGTAGATACCAAAAACTTTGCTTTTAAAACGGGCATAAAAACATTTGAGGCTGCCGCATATCTTAAAAAGAGCGGAGCGGATACAATGTCTGTAAGACGTTTGTTCAAAAACTCAATAGGCGAATATCTTGCACGCTCGGATACTGTCAGAAGCGCAGAGATCATATATGGAAATATGGCTCTGTCGGTGCTTCATCAGGAGGTTGACAACCCGGTGCTGCTTATAGCTCAGACAGCCGATGAGCTTTTGAACCTTGAGGGCATAGAGGCAAGCTTTGTGCTTTGCGAAAGCGACGGAGTTATAAACATAAGCGCCAGAAGCCTTGGCAAGATAAATGTTCAAAAGCTTATGGAAAAGCTCGGAGGCGGAGGTCATCAAGCGGGAGCAGCCGCTCAGATAAGCGATGTTACAATGGGCGAAGCGATCAACATCTTAAAGGAAACAATAGAAATATATATTGAGGAGAATAATTAAAATGAAGGTTATATTATTGACAGATATAAAGGGCGTAGGAAAGAAGGATCAGACTATCAATGCCAGCGACGGCTATGCAAAGAATTTTCTTATACCTAAGAAATTTGCGGTAGAGGCTACTCCCGCCAATGTAAAAAAGCTTGAAAGACAAAAGGCGGAAGAAGCGGCGCAGGCTCAGGCTGAGCTTGAGGCGGCGCAGGCGCTTGCAAAGGAGCTTGAAAAAGAACCCGTTACCATAAGCGTAAAGACAGGGGGAAACGGTAAGCTTTTCGGCGCCGTTACAAACAAGGAGATAGGCGCTGCCATAAAGCAGCAGAGAAATATTGACGTAGACAAAAAGAAAATAGTGGCAGATCCAATCAAGGTGTTGGGCGAGGAGGAGGTATCCATAAAGCTCCACACCAATGTTACTGCCAAGGTAAAGGTAATAGTATCAGAACAGTAATATATCGGAGGAGATAGTATTATGGCTGAAAATGTTGAAAATAATTCATATGTAAACCGAATACCTCCTCACGATAACGACGCTGAACAAATGGTACTTGGCTGTATGCTTTATCCCGATGAGGATGGCGTAAGGATAGCTGCTGAGGAGCTTTATGCAGATGACTTTTACAGTCCCGCTCACAGGCTCATATTTGAGGCTTGCGTGGATCTGTATAATAACAACAAGCCTGTGGATTTTATACTGGCAAAGGAAAAAATAGAATCTATGGGATATCTGGAGCAGATAGGCGGTATACAGTATCTTGTGGATCTGTCGGGACTTGCCGCAACCACTGCTAAGACTGCCTATTATGTGGATATAGTCAAGAAAAAGGCGATACTGAGAAATCTTGTAAAGGCAGGCAACAAAATATCGGAATCGGGCTATGAAGGCGCCGATGATCTTGACAATATACTTGCGGATGCCGAGAAGGATATATTCGATGTGGCGCAGGACAGAAAGACAAACGATTTTACACCGATAGACAAAGTAATGGCAGAGGTCATAGAGACCATAGATAAGGTGTCTCGTTCCCACAGCTCTATTACAGGCGTGCCTACCGGCTTTGACGATTTTGACCGCATAACGGCAGGCTTGCAGAAATCGGATCTTATAATAGTCGCAGGGCGTCCTGCCATGGGTAAAACGACTTTTGCCCTTAACATTGCTCAGAATGCCGCTGTAAGGCATAATATACCTGTTGCCGTATTCAGCCTTGAAATGTCTAAGGAACAGCTTGGCAGCAGAATGTTATCCGCCCAGGCTCTTGTGGACAGCAGGAATATAAGAGACGGCAAGCTTACGCTTGAGGAATTTGACAGCATAGCTATGGCTATGGGTTCTCTTTCGGCAGCGCCGCTCTACATATATGATTCTCCCGACCTTAATCCAACCAAAATGAGGGAAAAATGCAGAAGACTTCAGATGGAAAAAGGACTTGGACTTGTTGTTGTGGACTATATGCAGCTTATGCAGGGTACCGGGAACAAAAATGAGTCCGACCAGCAAAGAGTATCATATATATCCCGTTCCCTTAAGGCTCTTGCCAGAGAACTGAATGTGCCTGTAATAGCTCTTTCACAGTTGAGCAGAGGTAATGAAAAGAGAGATAATAAAAGACCTGTTATGTCCGATCTGAGAGAATCCGGAGCCATAGAGCAGGATGCGGATCTTATATGTCTTTTATTCAGAGAGGAATACTATAAGCCTGACGATCCAGAACTTAAAAATAAGGCGGAAGTAATTATAGCCAAGCACAGAAAGGGCGCCACAGGCAAGGTCAACCTTATATTCAGAGGCGAATTCACAAGATTTGACAACGCTTTGCCCGAAGGCTATAATGTGGAGGAATAAATAAGAATGAAAAAAAGACCTGACAAACAGGTCTTTTTATCTAAGTAAATTAAGCCTGAGGAGCACCTACAGGACAAGTACCTGCACAAGCGCCACAGTCGATACAAGCGCTCTCGTCGATAACGTACTTGCCGTCGCCTTCGGAAATTGCGCCTACGGGACAATCTGCTGCACAAGCGCCACAGCTAATGCAGTCGTCACTGATCTTATATGCCATAATAAGCACCTCCATTTTATTTGTGTAAGAATACTCTTACCTACATCCATTGTATACCATTATTTATATATTTTCAAGTAAAATTTTATATAAACATAAAATTAATTAAAAAAGGAGCATCCGACATGATCAATGTAAAAACGGCGCAAGCCGTACTTGAAGCGGCAGTGTCCACAGGCGCGGAATTTGCCGAGCTTTTTGCGGAAAATAACAGCAGGAACAACATAGGCATTACAAACGGTATTGTGGAAAGAGCCAACTCAGGTACAGATAAAGGCTGCGGTATAAGGATAATCAATAAGGAAAGGGTAATATATGTATATACCAACAATATGACATATGATAACCTTATAAAAATAGCGAGGGAAGGCGCAGCAGCCATAAAAGGGGATACCAAGCATAATATTACCGTATTCAACAGGCTTGAGGTAAGCAATGCCCACCCTGTTATAATAATGCCCGATACTGTTGAGAAGAAAAGGATAGTTGATTTCCTTATGGAGGGACACAGCAGAGCCATTGCTTATGACAGCCTTATAACCCAGACCGGTTTGTCCTATCTGGATTCCGTTCAGGATGTGCTTATTGCCAATACGGAGGGCTTATGGGCAGAGGACAGAAGGGTAAGGACAAGGATATCCGTATCTGCCGTAGCATCAAACGAAAGCGAAAAGCAGACAGGGTATTTCGGTCCCGGCGCATTACAGGGCTTTGAGTTTTGCGAAAACACGGATATAAAAGCCATTGCCGACGAGGCGGCACGCTGCGCCGTTACAATGCTTAAGGCGGATAACTGTCCAAGCGGCAAAATGCCTGTAGTAATGGATAACGGCTTTGGCGGCGTTATATTCCATGAGGCATGCGGACATGGGCTTGAAGCAACTGCCATAAGCAAGAGGGCGAGTGTATTTACCGACAAGCTGGGCGAAAAGATCGCCTCAGATAAGGTAACGGCAATAGACGACGGAACGATACCAAATAGCTGGGGCAGTATAAATATCGATGATGAAGGTACACCGAGCAGAAAAAACGTGCTTATAGAAAAGGGAGTATTGAAAAGCTATATGACAGACCGTTATAACGGAGGTATCATAGGTATGGCGCCTACGGGAAACTCCCGCAGAGAAAGTTATAAAATAGTGCCTGTTTCCAGAATGACGAACACATATATAGCGGCAGGCACAGATAAAAGGGAAGATATTATCGCAAATACGGAATACGGTCTCTATGCAAAATATATGGGCGGCGGTTCTGTCAACCCTGCAAGTGGCGACTTTAATTTTGCCGTAAACGAAGCGTATATAATAAGAAACGGTAAAATATGCGAGCCTGTAAGGGGAGCAACGCTTATAGGCAAGGGCTCCGTTGTCCTTAAAAATATAGATATGGTATCCGATGATCTTGCTCTTGCTCAGGGTATGTGCGGAGCCTCAAGCGGTTCAATACCCGTATGCGTTGGTCAGCCTATGCTGAGAGTACAGGATATAACAGTGGGAGGCAGAGGATAATGGATATAAAGGTTTTAAAGGACAGATTGTTTGAAAGCGCAAAAAATGAGGGTTTTGAAAGCTGCGAGATATATTATCAGTCAGGCAGCTCCCTTAACGTAAGCGTATATAAGGGAAATATTGAAAAGTACCAGAGCAGCGAAAACGGCGGATTTTGCTTCAGAGGACTTTACAAGGGGAATATGGGTTATTATTTCAGCGAGGATCCGGATATAGATGCCCACATGGCGGTAAAAAGCGCCAAGGAAAATGCCGAGGTAATAACAATAAAGGATAAGGAATTCATATATGAGGGGGATAAGGAATATCCCGCTGTAAATGTGTATAATGCCGCTCTTGAGGATATTACAGCCGAGGAAAAAATACAGACGGCTCTTGATATTGAAAGGTATGCAAGGGAGTATGACAGCAGGATAACCGTCAACAGATCCATGGTCGCAAGCGGCGATAACTATGTGTATATATGTAATACTGAGGGACTTGAAGTAAGCGAAAGAGAAAATCACATACTTGCATATGTAGAGGTAATGGCTGAGGAAAATGGCGAAGCAAAGGAAAAGGGCGAAATATGGATAGGCAGTGATATGGATAGTCTTGATCCCAAAAAGCTGTCCGAAACAGCCTGCAAAAAGGCTATCTCAGCTTTGAATTCGGAAAGTATAAAAAGCGGCGGTATGAAAGCCATAATAGAAAATGAAATATTTGCCGATATTTTCCAATGCTTTACAGAAAGCTTTTATGCCGAAAATGTACAGAAGGGCTTTTCGCTTTTAAAGGACAAGATAGGTACACAAATAGCCTCCGACACAGTTACGATCACAGACGATCCGCTTATGCCGGGCGGATATGCGACTACGGCGTTTGACGGCGAGGGTGTTGCCTCCCGTAAAAAAACAGTTGTGGAAAAGGGTGTTTTAAAGACATATCTCTATAATCTTAAATCTGCAAATGTTGACGGCGTAAGCTCTACGGGAAACGGCTTCAAGGGAAGCTTCAGATCTGCAGTAAGCACTGCTCCCACCAACTTCTATATAGAAAAGGGAGATAAAAGCGTTGAGGATGTAATAGACAATATCGACTACGGTATATATATAAACGATGTGGCAGGACTTCATTCGGGCGCAAACGGTATTTCCGGAGATTTTTCATTGGCTGCCGAGGGCTTTCTTATAGAGAATGGCAAAATAACAAGACCGGTCGATCAGATAACAATAGCTGGCAATTTCTATGAAGTGCTTAAAAATATAGATACCGTTTGCTCAGATATTAAATTCAATTCCTCCGCCATAGGTTCGCCTTCTGTATATATTAAAAATATAGAGGTTTCGGGACAATAACAAAAGCGGCGACCATACTTACTTTATGCAGATATTGCAGCATTAAAATAAGCCAAGTAAAAACCTTGGCTTATTTTAATGAAGTGATTTTTTAACTATATGTCAAAGGGACTTTATGCCGCTTATTATTAGGCCTTGTCCAAGGTCTTGTCAAAGCCGAAATCAGATATATCATATTCCAACGGAGTCAGTGCTACCATAGGCTTTAACATTCCGTCTGCGCCGTCCATATTAAAATTGTCGTACAGAATAAGATATAAGTCAAGCAGAAATTCAGCTTTATCCTCGCTTAATTGTTTATTATTGTATTTTTCCAGAACATCAGCCGCTTTTTCAAGCATACCGTTTGCACATAAAAGTACTTCAACACGGTTTTTAAAATCGGAGTCAACCTCTATATTTGAAAAAGCTTTATCTCTTGCTTTTGCATTTTCTCGCATATCCTTTGCATAGTGGAGGGGACTTTTGAATATCGCTTCGAGGGATAGCTCTGTAGAAGCAACCTCTGATAAATTCGCATTGTCAGCTTCAACAAGTTTATCAATAAGCTCGCCGAGTCTTTCAGTATCCTCATCGTTCAGAATACCTGTGTCAAAATTTTCAAGATAAAAGCCTTCTGCTATGTGAGAATACTGATTTATGGCAGAATCAAGCTGATGGGCGGTTTTAGTCATTTTTTCGGAATTTTCGTCTATCATCTTTTCTGCACTCTCGTCCGTGACGCTGCCTGAATTTACCAGCTCCATAATTTTAAGCTCTTCGCTGAAAATATCGGCAGTATTCAGCGCAAGCTCTTTTATTTTTTTCTCGTTTTCATTTTTGGGCGAGAGCATATTCAGTATGGATATATAAAGCTCCATATCTTTATGTATATTTTCAAACATTTCGTTGGTTATGCTGCCTTGTATTGCCGCAGTTATAATATTGAATGTAATGGCATCGGTAATGCCGGATAATGCGGAAGATGTTGTAAACAAGAATTCGCAAACTTCGGCATATTCAGCGGTATCCTCGCTTATTTTGCTTACAGTTTTATCCTCTTTTGGAGATTCTGTATCATTTGCTCCCGTGCCGATAGCAACGGTTTTGCTGTCGCTGTTCCATTCCACAACAAGCCCCGATGCTTCGCCGATAGCTCTTAAGGGCAGCATCATTGACCCGTTTATTATCTGTGCGGGTACATCAAGGGGCACATTGTTGCTTTTGTCAACTGTCATTATACTGCTGCCTGCGGTCACATCAATATTTTTATTATTCCCGGAAAGAGAGGCTGTTTTAGTATCGCCGTTCCATTCTACGGTGTATCCCAGCTTTTCAAAAACACCTCTTAGGGGTATAAGTGTCCTTCCGTCAACTATAACAGGGGACTGATTGGCAAATTCAACATCCTTTCCGTTAAGGGTAACGGTAATATCCTTTGCAAATACATTTGAAATCGTCATGACCGACGCAAGAGTAGCTGCTATAATTCTTTTCATGATAAACCTCCATATATGTATTAAAACAAGTATACTACAAAAAAAATAAAAAATCTACTCTTTTTTAAATAAAAAACGGTATTCCGTATTTAAAAACGCTACGGAATACCATTTATATTTATGACGCCTTAAGTTCAAGCCTTAATCTGTCGGCTATAAGCGCTATAAATTCGCTGTTTGTAGGCTTGCCCTTGTTGTTGGAGACAGTATAGCCGAAAAGGGAATCTATTGCGTCTACCTTACCTCTGCTCCATGCTACCTCTATGGCGTGCCTTATAGCTCTTTCAACTCTGCTTGGCGTTGTATTGCATTTCTTTGCAATAGCAGGATATAATTCCTTGGTAATATAGTTGAGTACATCTATATCGTTGATCGCCATTATTATTGCTTCTCGCATATAGTGATATCCTCTTATATGGGCAGGAACGCCTACCTCGTGCAGTATATTGGTAACTCTTGTTTCAAGATCTATGTCGCTTTGTCTGCTGTAGCATACTCCTGTATTAAGTACGCCCTTTTTGGTAATGGGTTCCTTAAGCTGACGGATCCTTGATACGAGCAGTTCCATATCAAAGGGCTTTGCAATATAATATTTTGCACCTAGTGTAAATGCTTTTTGAGTTATCTGCTCCCCGGTAATGGCTGTAAGCATTATACACATTGTATTTTTGCCCTTGTTTTCCTTGTGAAGCCTTTCCAAAACGCCTATTCCGTCAAGCTTGGGCATTATTCCGTCTATAAGTGCGATATCGGGATTATCCTTTACGATCTTATTGTATGCCTCTTCTCCGTCATAGGCAAGAGATACGATCTCCATATCCTCCTGCTTGCTTATATAGTTGCTTAAACAATCACAGAAATCTTTGTTATCATCGGCGATCAATACCTTAAGTTTCTCGTTTTTCAAAATAATTACCTCCAATTTAATATTATTACAAAAATAGCGGTTGCTTTGTAATTGGTAAGATTTACCATATATGGATATTATAGTATATTTATTTCGAAAATGCAAGAGGAAATTATTAATTATTTCTAGGAATACCAAATTTTGCCAAATTGGAATTGCGGTATCTGTAGTCTTGTGTCACTTCCTTGCCGAACCATGACGGGGGATCGAATAATATAGCGTCTTTTGTAGATGAAAACTCTACCTCCACATTCATAAAGCCTTCAAGAGATCCCTCATATATGTCCAGTTCGGCTTTTAAATCATTGTTTAAGGGTATAATATATCTGGTTTTTTCTATGGGAGCGCCCTCTGTTTTTTTCCACAGCTTGTCAAACTGTTCCTTTGTAATATCCAGTTCGTATTCCTGCTTTTTCATAAGACCGCTTCCCTTTACCGTAAGTATGAATAGGTCGTCCTTTTGCCTTATCCTTATTGTGGGATCTGTGGAAACATATGCTTGCTTTATTTTATGGCTTTGATATCCGGACAGATCCTCGGGTATTTTTTCTACCAGAAATTTTCTTTCGATCTCGTAATTTTCTTTGTTCATTATTGCCCTCCTACTTGATTTTATACGATGTAATATGGTATACTTTTTGATAGATAAATGTTGTTTTATATAATATAGTTTAGCACATAACGGAGGTTTTGTATATGGTAATCGTATTTTTGGCAAACGGATGTGAAGAGATTGAGGCGCTGTCAGTAATAGACACGCTAAGGAGAGGCAATGTTGAAGTAAAGGGCGTATCCATATCCGATTCCCTTGTTGTAAAGGGCGCCCACGGTATTGATTTTATGGCTGACTGCACCTTTCAGGATATAAATTTTGATAAGGCAGAAATGGTAGTATTGCCCGGAGGCTTAGGCGGAAGGGATAATCTAATGGCGGACAAAAATGTTGTTACGGTATGTAAGAAGTTCAACGAGCTTGGCAAATATGTAACGGCAATATGCGCTTCCCCCAGCGTGCTTGGAGAAAACGGAATATTGCAGGGCAGAAAGGCAACCTGCTATCCCGGATTTGAAAAGCAGTGCAAGGGCGCCGAAATGCTTGAAGACAGAGTTGTAAAAGACGGCAATATAATAACGTCAAAGGGTCCCGGTACGGCTTTTGAATTTGCTATCGAGCTTCTCAGGGAGTTAAAGGGCGATAAAGAAGCCGACAGCGTTGCCGAGGGACTTTTGCTCAACTGATATTTTTAAACAGCTTGGGCAAAATATCTTCCGTTATCTCGGTTACACGCAGTTTATCACAGGCTTTTAATACCTTGCCTGTGTCTATGGAATATATGTAAGCTATATCTTCGGGAGAATATACGCTGTTTTTGGTGTAGCTTAAGGATTTTCTGAATATCTTGCATATGTAGCTGCTTCCGTTGAGCATAATAAGGGGTATACAATCGGAGGAGATATTTTTTATATTCTTAGCCCTTACGATCTTGTTTATCTCATTATGTGATATATTCAGCAAAGAGCATATTTTATCGGGGGCAATATTGTCCTCGCTTGATTTTATGAGTATATCCAAGGATCTGAGAGCGGGACATATTTCGTTGCTGTATGTATTGTAGAAATTCATTATATTCACTCCTTATACTGATTATAATTTAACTGAGGATCAAAATCCAGATGTAAATATTGGAATTGAGGTGTTGATATGAATGCTTTGCAGAAATATTTTAATTACAGGCAGGCATTAATAGATCAATATATAAAGGGAGATATGACCAAAAGGGAATATCTTAACAGAAATTTTGACGCAGTCCTGTCCCTTAATATAGAACCCTTTAAAAATGTGGATACGGTCGATAAGGGGCTTTTTAATTATCAGTATTATAACGCCATGGCAAAGGATGCTCGTATGGAAGCTAACAGATACAGCAATACGGACAGAGAGTACAACAGACTTTACAACAATGAAAGCGATTATTACTATCATATGAAGGATAAAGCCACGATGAGGGTACTTAAGCTGCTGGACTATAAGAACGTACACGCTTATTTTATAAAGGTCAGGAGCAGGGAGCTTAAAAACAAGCTTTTTGAAATAGTGCTGGAGGATAACAATATGATACTTCATTCCACCTCGGAAGTGATACTCAATAAGCTAAGGGATGAAAATTGTTTTTCAGAAGGCGTGTGCAGTTCCAGGATCGACAGCTATATCAATCATAGATATTAGTCTGCGAGAGGAGAATTATTATGATTATCGGTGCTTGCGTTGTATATATGTCTGCCGAATGGGTAAATTCTCTTAAGGAAAAGAGAATGGTGGTAAAGAGCATAATAGAAAAAACAAGGCATAAATTTAATGTATCAATTGCGGAAACAGACAAGCAGGATATACACAAGTCAATAGTTATCGGCTTTGCCTGTGTTACCAACGAGGTAAGACATGCCGATGAAATAATACAGAATGTTCTTAATTATATAGAAAATAATACAGATGCCGTAATAGACAACGTGGAAAGAGAAATTTTTTAAAAAAATACTAGCTTTTTACAATATCCTATGCTATAATGTTAAGAAGTGTAATCAGATTAAGGAGGATTTTACAATGAGCGCAGTTGAAACAATAGATAAGAATAAGGTTAAATTTACCTTCTCAGTAGACGCTGAAACATTTGAAACAGGTATGGACTATTCTTATAAGAAGAACAGAAATTCCATTAATATCCAAGGCTTCAGAAAGGGCAAGGCTCCCAGAAAGCTTATAGAAGCTCAGTACGGCAAGGCAATATTCTATGATGACGCCATAAACTATGTGCTTCCCGAAGCTTACGAAAAGGCTGTTGAGGAAAATAATATAGAGGTGGTTTCCAAGCCCGAAATAGACGTGGTATCTCTTGATGAAAAGGGCGTTGTATTTTCAGCCGAGGTATTTGTAAAGCCTGAGGTAAAGCTTGGAGATTACAAGGGTCTTATCTATGAGAAAAGAGATGTAAATCCCACCGATGAAGAAATAGATGCCGAAGTTAACAAGGAGCTTGAAAAGGCGTCAAGGCTTGTTACCGTTACGGACAGACCTGTTCAGAACGGAGATATCGCTACGATAGATTTCAAGGGATATGTTGACGACGTTGCTTTTGAGGGCGGCGAGGGCAAGGATTATGAGCTTAATATAGGTTCTCATACGTTTATAGATAATTTTGAAGACCAGCTTGTAGGTCACAGCACAGGGGATGATGTTACAGTAAATGTTACCTTCCCCGAAGATTACGGTCAGAAAGACCTTGCAGGCAAGCCTGCCAAGTTTGAAGTCACGATCAAGGCTATAAAGGTAAAAGAGGTGCCTGAGCTTACAGACGAATTTGTCCAGGACACTTCAGAGTTTGAAAATATAAAGGATTATAAGAACGATATATGCGGCAAGCTCCTTGCTCAGAACATACAAAAGGCAGATGCTGCCAAGGAAGAGGAGCTTATCAACAAGCTTACAGAAATATCTGAGGTAGATATACCTCAGGCTATGATAGATTCAGATGTGGATATGAAGATACAGGACTATGCCTTCCAGCTCCAGCAGCAGGGACTGTCACTGGATATGTACCTTCAGTACATGGGACAGACCGTTGATTCTATGAAGGAAGCATATAAGCCTTTATCAGAAAAGCATGTTAAAGCCAGACTTGTGCTTGAAGCCGTTGCCAAGGCGGAAGGACTTACCGTAAGCGATGAGGATATCAAGGCAGAGGCGGAAAAGGTAAGCAAGTCCTATGGTGTGGAGACCGAGCAGATAATGAAAAGCCCTGACTTTATAAAGACTGTAAAGGAAGACCTTTTAAGACAAAAGGCTCTTAAGCTCATTGAAGAAAATGCCGTTGAGGAAAAGGCATCCAAGAAGGAGAAGAAGGAAGCCAAGAAGGAAGCCAAGGATGAGGCTAAGAAGGAAAAAAAGGAAGCCAAAGCCAAGGCTAAGGCTGAAAAATAATAATTAACGAGGGGGTATTTGAATGAGTTTGGTACCTATTGTAGTTGAAAAGACCGCCGCAGGAGAAAGATCCTATGATATATATTCCAGACTTTTACAGGACAGGATCATATTTTTAGGCGAAGAGGTCAATGATGTTACGGCAAGCCTTGTTGTAGCCCAACTGCTTTTTTTGGCGGCTGAGGATCCCGACAAGGACATAAATCTGTATATAAACAGTCCCGGCGGTTCGGTAACTGCCGGAATGGCTATTTATGATACGATGCAGTATATTAAGCCGGATGTGTCTACGATATGTATAGGAATGGCAGCAAGCATGGGAGCGTTTCTCCTTGCAGGCGGCGCAAAGGGCAAAAGATATGCTTTGCCCAATTCCGAGATAATGATACATCAGCCTCTGGGAGGAGCAAGAGGTCAGGCATCAGATATAAAAATACATGCCGACTGGATACTTAAAACAAGAGATACGCTTAACAGAATACTTTCCGAAAATACGGGAAAACCATTAGAGGTAATACAGGCAGATACGGAGAGAGATAATTTCATGTCTGCCGACGATGCCAAGGAGTACGGTCTTATAGATGATATTATTGTAAAGCCACGTTAAAGGAGAGAATTTATGGCATCTAAAGTTGATGATAAAAAGATTAAATGTTCCTTCTGCGGAAAGTCACAGGATATGGTAAAGAGACTTATTGCGGGACCTCATGCATATATCTGCAGCGAGTGTATAGAGCTTTGCCATGAAATAGTGCGAGAAGAGTTTACGGCAGAACAGGAAGAGATGTTTGATGAAGGCGAACTTCCGAAGCCTGCAGAAATAAAGGCTGCTCTTGACGAGTATGTTATCGGTCAGGAAGAGGCTAAAAAATCTCTTTCGGTTGCTGTGTACAATCATTACAAGAGAATAGCCGCCAATGATGAAAATGGCGATGTGGAGCTTCAAAAAAGCAACATTCTTATGATAGGACCTACGGGCGTAGGCAAGACATATCTTGCCCAGACTCTTGCAAGACTTATAAATGTACCCTTTGCCATAGCCGATGCCACAAGTCTTACAGAGGCAGGCTATGTAGGCGAGGATGTTGAAAATATACTTCTTAAAATAATACAGGCAGCCGATTTTGATATTGAAAAGGCTGAAAGAGGTATAATATATATTGACGAGATAGACAAGATATCAAGAAAATCCGATAATCCGTCCATTACCAGAGATGTAAGCGGAGAGGGAGTACAGCAGGCTCTCCTTAAGATATTGGAGGGAACCGTTGCCAATGTTCCGCCTCAGGGAGGAAGAAAGCATCCTCATCAGGATTTTATACAGATAGACACTACCAATATCCTTTTTATACTGGGCGGCGCTTTTGCAGGTCTTGACAAGATAATAGAAAAAAGACTTAACAACAAGGTCATTGGCTTCGGCGCAGATGTCAGAAGCAAAAATGACAGCAGAAAAAGCGAGCTTCTAAGAAATGTTATACCTCAGGATCTTGTAAAATACGGTCTTATACCTGAGCTTATAGGTCGTATGCCGATAGTAGCCACTCTTGAGAGCCTTGACGAGGATACGCTTGTAAGGATATTGACCGAGCCTAAGAATGCTCTTATAAAGCAATACAAGTATATATTGGAGCTTGACGGCGTTACACTGGAATTCGAACCCGGCGCTCTTAAGGCTATTGCCCATAAGGCAGTTGAACAGGAAACAGGCGCAAGAGGTCTCAGAGCTATAATAGAGGAATTTATGAGAGATGTTATGTACAGTGTTCCCTCGGATCCTACCATTGAAAAGTGCATTATTACAGAGGACACGGTAAACAATAACAAACAGCCTGAGCTTGTTATAAATGCCGACAGGCAGTCTCCTGTCAGAAAAAGAAGAGCGTCTGCATCCCATAAGGCTAATGCAGCAGGATAAGAAAAGGAAAGGGCTTCGGGTCAATACCCTGTAGCCCTTTTATTATAAAGCTTGACAAAATAATGTTATATGATATAATTGTAATAATTTATTGCTTTAGCGTGATAAAGTATATTGAAACGGAAAGGAAAGCTGTGTATTCAGCAGACAGTTATGTTTATCAGTAGATTACATACACCCGAGGGAGTAAAGGATTATCTTCCCGAAGAGTGCGCATTGAAATCTGAAATCGAAAAAAATGTATCGGAGGTCTTTGAACGCTTCGGCTATTGCCGTATTACAAGTCCGACCTTTGAATATAATGACGTATTTGCCAATATGGGAGGAGTAAAGGATAGGAGGACCTATAAGTTTTTGGACAGAAACGGTTCTCTGCTTGTTTTAAGACCCGATATGACTCCTGCCATTGCAAGGATCGCAGCTACAGCATATAGTGAAAAGGATATTCCTATGCGTTTTTCATACATAGAGAATATGTTTCGTTCCAATGAAAATTATCAGGGAAAGCTGAGAGAGTTTACACAAGCAGGCGTAGAGCTTATAGGCGTCAATTCTATCGATGCGGACGCTGAGGTGCTTACCGCCGCCGTTGATTCTCTCCTTGCTGCCGGAGTTGAAAACTTTAAGATCGATCTGGGACATGCTCAGTTTTTAAGCAGTATTATAGACGAAGCCGATACGGATGACAAGACAAAGGCTTCCATACAGCAAAATATCATAAATAAAAACTATGCTGCGGTAAACGAGCTGGCAGAATGTATAGAAAATAAAAATATAAGATATATACTTCAAGAACTTCCGTTCCTTATAGGAGATCTTTCTGTTATAGAAAAGGTAAAAAACAGAGTAAAGAGCAGCGCTGCGGCTCAGGCTCTGGATCATCTGAGCAGGCTTTATGTGATTATGGACGGCATAGGGCTGAGCAAATATATTTCATTTGATCTGGGCGTAATAGGCTCTATGGATTACTATACAGGTATTATATTCAGAGGTTATGCAAGAGGTACAGGCTCGTCTATACTTGACGGAGGACGCTACGACAATATGGTCATAAAATTCGGAGCGGATATGCCTGCGGTAGGTTTTTCAATAAAGATAAACGATATAATGCATACAAGGACAGCGTCTGAAGATATAAAAGATCATATTCTTGTAATATATACTCATGACAGCAGTATCGCCGCTTTTAAATTGGCTGAGGAACTGAGAGCCAAGGGAAGCGTGGTGGAAATGAGCCTTACGGATACTGACAAGGCAAAAGCAGAGGCAAGAGGCATATATAAAATACTGTATGTGGACAGCGCAGGTGTAAGGGAGGCATAATTATGGAGTACTTGACTTTTGCTCTTGCCAAGGGCAGGCTTGCAGACAAGACTATGGAGCTTCTTGAAAGGATAGGCATTACCTGTGACGAAATGAAAGAAAATTCCAGAAAGCTTATTTTTACAAACGAGGAGCTTAAGCTTAAATTTTTTCTTGCAAAAGCTTCCGATGTCCCAACATATGTGGAAAGCGGAACGGCGGATATAGGCATAGTCGGTAAGGACACGCTTTTGGAAGAAGGAAGAAACCTTTATGAAGTAATGGATCTTAAAATGGGAAAATGCCGTTTTGCCGTTGCAGGCTATAAAGAGACAATAGATAAGCTCAACAATTCTCTGGATCTTAGAGTTGCCACAAAGTATCCCAATATAGCAAAGGAATATTTCTACAGAAAAAAGCATCAGACCATAGAGATAATAAAGCTTCACGGCAGCGTAGAGCTTGCTCCCATAGTGGGACTTAGCGATGTTATAGTGGATATTGTCGAAACAGGCTCTACATTAAGGGCTAACGGTCTGGAGGTGCTTGCCGATATATGCCCTGTTTCTGCAAGAGTTGTTGTAAACAGAGTGAGCATGAAACTGGAGCATGAAAGAATAGCGGAAATTATGTACGGCTTAAGAAGGATGGCAGGTGAAATAAATTGATAAATATTATAAGATATAATGACGAAGAGGGCAGAAGGCTTACAGAGAGCCTTTTATCCCGTTCTCAGCTTGAACACGGAAATGTGCAGCAAACAGTCGACAAAATACTTGCTGATATTAAGGCAAACGGAGATAAGGCTCTTTTTGCCTATACAAAGGAGTTTGACAAATTCGACGTTAGCAAGGACAATATACTTGTGACCGAAAATGAGATAAAAGAAGCTTATTCAAAGGTAGACGAGGATCTTATAAGAGTCATAAAAAGAGCTGCCGACAGAATAAGGTCTTTCCATGAAAAGCAAAAGACGAACAGTTGGCTTGAACCCAGCCCAAACGGAGAAATGCTGGGACAGCTCATAAGACCCCTTGAAAAAGTAGGCGTATATGTTCCCGGAGGTAAGGCGGCATATCCTTCAAGCGTGCTTATGAATATAATACCTGCTAAGGTAGCGGGAGTAGACGAGATAATTATGACCACTCCTCCTTCGGCAGAAGGCGTTGTATATCCTACAACTATTGTAGCGGCTCATATTGCAGGAGTGGACAAGATATATAAAGCAGGAGGCGCTCAGGCAATAGGCGCTCTTGCCTTCGGTACCGAAACAATACCTAAGGTAGATAAGATAGTTGGTCCGGGCAATATTTTTGTGGCTCTTGCCAAGAGGAGCGTATACGGTTATGTAAATATAGACTCCGTTGCAGGTCCAAGCGAGATACTTATATTGGCGGATAACAGCGCCGACCCGGTATATGTGGCGGCAGATCTTCTTTCACAGGCTGAACATGACGAGCTGGCTTCTGCCGTTCTTATTACAGATTCCTACGAGCTTGCCGAGAAGGTAAAAGCAGAGGTAGAAAAGCAAACGGCAGCGCTTGAAAGAAGAGAGATCATAGAAAGATCACTTAAAAATTTCGGCGCAATAATAGTTGTAGACAACTTTGACGAGGCATGCGAGCTTTGTAACAGGATCGCTCCCGAACACATGGAGCTTTCCACAAGGGAGCCCTTTGGACTTTTGCCAAAGATAAGAAACGCAGGCGCCATATTTTTAGGACATTATACTCCCGAACCCTTAGGCGATTATATGGCAGGACCCAATCACGTGCTGCCTACGGGAGGCACGGCAAGATTTTTCTCTCCTCTTTCAATAGATGATTATATAAAGAGATCCAGTATCATATCTTTCAGCAGGTCCGCTCTGGAAGAACTGGGAGAGGATGTTATAAAGTTTGCGGAGGCAGAGGGACTTACAGCTCATGCAAATTCTGTAAGAGTAAGATTATAAAGACAAGGAGGGAATGCAGTGAACAGGATAGCAAGTATTAAAAGAAACACCTATGAAACAAGAATAAAAATGAGTCTTGATATTGACGGAAGCGGTATCAACGATATCAATACAGGCGTTGGATTTTTTGACCATATGCTGACTCATATTTCAAAACACGGCTTTTTAGACCTTAATATAGACTGTGAAGGCGATCTTGACGTAGACTGTCATCATACTGTTGAGGATGTTGGCATAGTGTTTGGAAAATGCCTTGAGGAGGCTCTGGGAGATAAAGCGGGCATAAAGAGATACGGCTATGCCATTGTACCCATGGATGAAGCTTTGGTACTGTGCGCATTGGATTTCTCAGGCCGTTCATATCTTAATTTTGACGGAAAGTTTACTGCGCCCGGAATCGGTCTTTTTGACCTTGAAATGGTTGAGGAATTTTTCAGAGCAGTAGCAGACAACTGTGGTATGACGCTACATATCAAGATACTTGACGGAAAAAATAATCATCATATGGCAGAGGCTGTATTCAAGGCATTTGGCAAAGCTGTGGATATGGCTGTTGCAATAGATGACAGAATTGACGGTGTATTATCCACCAAAGGAATGTTGGAATAATGATAGCAATAATAGACTATGGAATGGGCAACCTTAGAAGCGTTCAGAAAGCCCTTGAATATGTGGGAGAGGTGGCTTTGGTCACAGACGATATTAATACTATGGAAAAAGCCGACAAGCTTGTGCTTCCGGGAGTGGGAGCCTTTGGCGATGCCATAGACACTATCAGAAAAAAGGGCATAGATCACATAATATACGATGCGGTAGATAAAAATAAGCCCTTTTTGGGCATATGCTTGGGTATGCAGCTTATATTTGAAAAAAGCTATGAATACGGAGAGCATGAAGGACTTGGACTTATACCCGGCGAGATAAAGCTCCTTCCCGATACTGTGAAAAAACCCCATATCGGCTGGAATGACCTTAATATTAAAATGCGTTCGCCGCTTTTTGAAAATACAGGCGAAAATCCTTATGTATATTTTGTACATTCATATTATCTGGAAACGGATGCGCCTGTGGTTTCAGCCACCACCAACTATGGCGGCGAAATACAGGTCGCCGTACAGAAGGACAATATATTTGCTTTGCAGTTTCATCCTGAAAAGAGCGGAGATGTGGGACTGGAAATATTAAAGAATTTCGGAGGGTTATAATATGCAGATTTATCCGGCAATAGATGTGATAGATGGCAAGGCAGTAAGACTTTCACAGGGAAAATTTGACAATGTAACGGTATTTAACGATATACCGGCGGATGCGGCGGCAGACTGGGTCAACGCAGGAGCGGACTATATACACATAGTCGATCTTGACGGCGCTCGCTACGGAAAAAGCTTTATAACAGATATTATAAAAGATATAAAGCAAAAATATAATGTTAATATACAAACCGGCGGTGGAGTAAGAAGCCTTAGGGATATAGAGGACAGAATAAATGCCGGTGCTTCAAGAGTGATAGTAGGCACTGCCGCAGTTAAAAATCCTGAGCTTGTAAGAGAGGCAGTAAAGCTTTACGGCAATAAGATCGCCGTGGGAGTAGACGCAAAAAATGGCATGGTGGCAGTATCGGGCTGGGAAGAAATAAGCAGCATAAGGGCTGTGGATCTTTGCCTTGAGATGAAGAAATTCGGCGTAAATACTGTTATTTACACGGATATATCAAGAGACGGTATGATGAGCGGTCCCAATATACATGCCACAAAGGAGCTTATAGATAAAACAGGTATGGATATTATTGCTTCCGGCGGCGTATCCAATATGAGAGATATTGAAAATGTTAAAAATATAAATTCGGCAGGCGTCATAATAGGCAAGGCTCTTTACAACGGCGCTCTCGATCTTGGCGAAGTAATCGAAAAATTTGGCTGAACGGAGAATGTTTATGAATAAAAAGGATTTGAAATATACTATTCTTAAATACATTTATTCATATTTTTTTATAACCATAGGCGCTGCCATAGCCGCATTTGCCATAGAGGAATTCCTTATTGCAAAGCAGATACTCGACGGCGGTATTGTTGGTATATCCATTATACTCAATCATATTTTTCATATAAGATTGAGCGTGTTCATAATAATACTTAATATACCGTTTCTTATAATGGGTCTTAAGATAATGGGCAAGACATTTGCCTTTAAGGCTACATATGCTATGCTTGTGTTTTCCGCTTTCCTTGTGGTATTTGAAGAAATGCAGGAGGTAACGGACGATCCCTTGCTTGCTACCGTATACGGCGGCGTTTTTCTGGGACTTGGCGTAGGCATAGTAATGCGTTCAGGCGGCTGCGTAGACGGTATAGACACAGTTTCTTTGCTACTAAGCAAAAAAACACAGTTTTCTACCGGTCAGATAATACTATTTTTCAATCTTATTATTTATTCCTGCGCAGGTCTTATATTCGGTCCGGACAGAGCCTTGTACAGTCTTCTTGCCTACTTTATAACATCTAAGGTAATAGACATAGTGGAAACGGGACTCGATCAGGGCAAAGCCGTTATGATAATTACCGAGAACGGCGAAAGAATAGCCGATACCATATACAGGCATTTGGGCAGAACAGTCACCTTGCTCCAAGGCGAGGGACTTATAAGCGGTAAAAAAATAGTTCTTTACTGCGTCGTTACCCGTATTGAATTAAGCGAGCTTAAGAGAATAGTCAAGGATGATGACGGTTCAGCATTTATGACGGTTTCGGATGTTTCAGAAATTGTAGGCAAGCACATAAAGAAAAAGAAAGAATAGGTAAATGCCATGCATACTAAAAGAATAATACCTTGTCTGGATGTAAAAAACGGAAGAGTTGTAAAGGGCGTAAATTTTGTGAATTTAAGAGATGCGGGAGATCCCGTTGAGATAGCGGCAATGTATAACAGATCTCTTGCAGATGAAATAGTGTTTTTGGATATAACCGCATCCTCAGACGCAAGAAATATTATGATAGATGTGGTCTCAAGAACTGCCGAACAGGTGTTCATACCGCTTACGGTGGGTGGCGGCATAAGAAGTGTTGAGGATTTCAGGGCTATATTAAGCGCAGGAGCCGATAAGATAGCTGTAAATTCTGCGGCTGTAAAAAGACCTGAGCTTATAAATGAAGCTGCCGAAAGGTTCGGTACACAATGCGTTGTTGTTGCCATAGACGCCAAGAGAAGAGATACCTCGGGATATGACGTGTATCTTAACGGCGGAAGGGTAAACACAGGCAAAGATGCTCTGGAATGGGCTTTGGAAGCGGAAAGAAGAGGTGCAGGAGAGATACTCCTTACCAGTATGGACTGCGACGGTACAAAGGCAGGCTACGATATAGAGCTTACAAGACTTATAAGCAATGCCGTATCCATACCCGTAATAGCTTCGGGAGGCGCAGGCACTATGGAGCATTTTGCCAAGGCTCTTACGGCAGGGGGCGCAGAGGCGGCTTTGGCTGCAAGCCTTTTTCACTACAAAGAAATGGAAATAACAGAACTTAAGGAATATCTTGCAAAGCAAAATATCCCTGTAAGGCTAAAATAGGAGATATCTATGGAAATAAAATTCAACAGCGACGGTCTTGTGCCTTGTATAGCTCAGGATCATGAAACAAAGGAAGTGCTTATGCTTGCATATATGAACAAGGAAGCCTTTGATCTTACCGTTAAAACAGGCTTAGGCACATATTACAGCCGCTCACGTCAAAGCCTTTGGGTAAAAGGGGAAACAAGCGGACATTATCAGCATGTAAAGGAAATAAGATATGACTGTGACTGCGATACCATACTCATTTTGGTAGACCAGGAAGGCGCAGCCTGTCATACAGGGAACCGTTCCTGCTTTTACAGGAAGTTGGAGGAATTTAAAGGAGAATGATCATGTCAGAATTAGGCAATATGCTTTATGAAGAATACGATATAATAAAGGGCAGAAAAGACGATCCGAGAGAAGGCTCCTATACCTGTTATTTATTTGGCAAGGGACTTGATAAGATATTAAAAAAAATAGGCGAGGAGGCTACCGAGACCGTTATTGCCGCCAAAAACAGCGATAAAAATGAAATAGTGGGCGAGATATGCGATATGCTTTTTCATACAGAGGTAATGATGGTGGAAAAGGGCATTACATGGGATGACATTACCCTTGAGCTTTCCAAACGCAGAGCCAAGGAAAATATGAATGTTGAAAAGGAAGCTAAGCGCAGGATAGAAAACAGGACCGACGAGACCAATATAAATTGATAGACGGACAAGAGCGTTTTGACGATGTACTGCTTTACATATGAATAGGTATTTGAAAGAAATGCTTTTTGGCAAACTGTTATTTATTTTATATTTGTAATATAGTTTTTTGACAATTTTAGGGGAGTGTTTTCTTACTCCCCTTTTTTGTTTTGTTCTTTGCTTCTTTTTGTTATAAGCCCGCCTATTTTTCCGCTTTCCTTTGAAGTAAGTGATTTCCAGCCCAGCTTTTTGACCTTATCCAGCAGCCCCAATTCCTCGGCAATTTCGTATTTAAGCTTGTCAAGTTCCTTTTTATTCATAATATCACCTCCTTATTATTGTGTTTGATCAACTGTGTTTTATTCAATTTTCCTTGACAAAATTTCATATTACTGTTATATTATAGATAGGTTCTGTACGACTGACGGATAGGTGGATAACCACAGGGGAGTACAGATGTTGATCAGCCGACCGTCTGGGCATAGAGCTTAGATAGGTATGGCTATTTTTTTTACAGGAGGTTAATTATGAGAGCATTGATAAGCGTATCAGACAAGACGGGAATTGTTGAGTTTGCAAAGCAGCTTAACGAGCTGGGTATTGAGATCGTGTCCACAGGCGGTACATACAACAAGCTTAAAGAAGCGGGCTTGCCCGTAATAGGCATTTCCGAGGTAACAGGCTTCCCGGAGTGCCTTGACGGAAGAGTTAAAACACTTCATCCCAAGATCCATGCGGGTCTGCTTGCCATGAGAAGCAACGAGGAACATATGAAGCAGATAAGGGAGCTTAATGTTGACCTTATCGATATGGTAGTTGTAAATCTTTATCCCTTTAAGCAGACAATAATGAAGCCCGGAGTAACATTGGCTGAGGCTATTGAAAATATCGATATCGGCGGTCCCACGATGCTGAGAGCGGCTGCAAAGAACTATCAGGATGTTTCGGTCATAATTGATCCTGCCGATTACGATCGTGTTATATCAGAGATAAAAAATGACGGTCGTGTTTCGGTCGAGACCAATTTCTATCTTGCCGCAAAGGTATTTAACCACACTGCATATTACGATTCAATGATTGCCGGATATTTAAAGGACAAAGCCGGACTTCCAAAGTATCCCGATACTCTTTCAATGACATTTGAAAAGGTGCAGGATATGAGATATGGCGAAAATCCTCATCAAGCCGCAGCCTTCTACAAGGAGGTAGGAGCAAATACAGGTATGCTTACGGGCATAGAGCAGCTTCATGGCAAGGAGCTTTCATTCAATAATATAAACGATACTCATGGCGCCTTGGAATTGCTTAAGGAATATGAGGAGCCGACAATTGTTGCCTGCAAGCATTCAAACCCCTGCGGCGTTGCCAGCGGAAAGGATATATACGAAGCCTATACAAAGGCTTACAGCACCGATCCCGTTTCTATATTTGGCGGTATAGTATGCGCAAACAGAAGGATAGATAAGGCTACCGCAGAGGAAATTTCAAAGATATTCCTTGAAATAGTGCTTGCTCCGGATTTTGACGAGGATGCTCTTGAGATACTTACGAGAAAGAAGAATATTAGACTTCTTAAGCTGGAGGGAATAGAAAACAAACAGCCCGATACAGCCTTTGATGTTAAAAAGGTTAGCGGCGGTATACTTGTGCAGGATATAGACAACAAGCTTCTGGGCGAAGAGCTGCAGGTAGTCACAGACAGAAAGCCTACGGACAAGGAAATGGAAGATCTTCTTTTTACTTGGAAGATCGTTAAGTATACCAAGTCAAACGGCATTGCCATAGGCAAGGATAAGCAGTCTGTGGGTATCGGTCCCGGACAGGTAAACAGGATATGGGCTACTGAGCAGGCTATCGATCACGGAACAAAACAGCTTGGGGCAGATACGGTAAAGGGCGCCGTTCTTGCAAGCGATGCGTTTTTCCCCTTTGACGACTGCGTTGAGGCTGCGGCAAAGGCAGGCATAACCGCTATTATACAGCCGGGCGGTTCCGTAAGAGATCAGGACAGCATAGACGCCTGCAATAAGCACGGCATAGCCATGGTATTTACAGGTATGCGTCATTTCAGACATTGATCGGTGTATAAACAGATCAATATAAAGGCTTAAACACAGATAAATTTCAATCCGAATATTTTTGCCGCTGGAGAGGGCTGTTTTTTCGACAGTCCTCTTGTTGTATTATGTGTCTTAATTACAACATTTATATGACATTTTCATTACGTTTTTGCTTTTCTGTGGCAAATTTCACATAAATAATATATAATTAAGCAAAAGGCGGGTGATTATATGCGGAAGATATTGACGATTATTTTTGGTCTTTTTATAATATTTGTTATGAGTACGGCAGTTTACGGCGCCGAAGGAGATGTGCGTATCGGACTTGAAAAAAACTGCAAGAACGTATCACAAATCACTGTCGGCAACAAAGAAATAAGAGTCGGGATAGGCGATAATAATAAATACAGAGCAAATATAGGAACATATGTTATAAAGCCCGTCGGCAATACATATTATAATACAGAGGAATATAACACCACCTATGAGGGGGCAAAGGCCGTTTTGTCCAAGTATACGGGAACGTCCTGCATACCTGTCCTTGACGATAAGGGTTGGACGTTATATGTCAGAGCGGACAGCGCAAAGCTGGACAAGCCTGTTGTAAAGACAGGGGCAAACTGTGTAGGCTTTGCCGTAGACGGTAAATACAAATTTATTGTAAACGGTTCACGACCTTGTAGGATAATGGCAGAAGACGGTATATTAAATATAGGAAATGACCGATACAGAGGAGATATTGAATTTTACAGGCAGGGAAGCGTCATTACCGCAGTCAACGTATTGCCTGTTGATAAATATCTCTATGGAGTGGTTACTTCTGAAATGCCTTCTTCATGGAGCTTTGAAGCTCTTAAGGCTCAGGCGGTGGCAGCAAGAACATATGTTGAAAGAAACAGGAGCCGCCATGGAGAGTACGATTTATGCGATACGGTACATTGTCAAGCATACTATGGGGTCATGAAGGAAAGCGAAAGCGGCATAAAAGCAGTTGATCAGACCTCGGGCAAGGAAATATACTTTAACGGCGAGCTTGTAGACGCCGTGTATTTCTCCAGCGACGGAGGTGCCACATTTAACAGCGAGGATGTATGGAGTTCGTCTACACCTTATTTGAAGGCTGTTAAGGATACCCATGAAAAGGAATACAGAGAATGGACAAGAACATTTACATATTCCGAATTGACGAACATATGCGCAGCAAACGGCTACGGCATAGGAAATGTTGTTTCCGTAAGCGCACAGTATACAGACGAGGACCTTGTTTCAAGTCTTACATTCAAGGGTTCGAAGGGAAACAAGACAGTATATAAAGACGAGATCCGTTCGGCATTTCATCCCTCGGGAGAGGGAGGATTGCTTTCCCGTAATTTCAGAATAATAGGCGGCGCTGTTACAGAAGGAGATAAAGTGTATGTAATAGGCACAGAGGGACAGGATACAAAGACCTACACAGGCATATCCGCCACAAACGGAGAGGGAAAACAGGGGAAGATAGGAAGCAAATTTGTTATAATGAACAATAGGGATTCGGAAACAATAGTTGCCTCTGTTACCACTGTGGGTACTCCGGGAACGGTCACATTTGAGGGCAAGGGCTACGGTCATGGCGTAGGTATGAGCCAATACGGCGCAAAAGCCATGGCGGAGGAAGGCTATGGTTATGAGGATATTCTTAAATTTTATTATAAGGATGTTGAGATAAAATAGCGAGGTTGTTATGTTAAAGAGTGATTTTTATTTTGATCTGCCCGAAAAGCTTATTGCTCAGACGCCTTTAAAGGACAGGTCATCTTCACGGCTTATGGTACTTGACAAAAAAACGGGCGGTATAGAGCATAAAATTTTCAAGGACATAGTATATATGCTGGATAAAGGCGACTGTCTTGTGTTAAACGAAACAAAGGTGCTTCCCGCAAGGCTCATAGGCGCAAGAAAGGATACAGGCACAAGAGTTGAAGTGCTTTTGCTAAAGCGAAATGAAAACGACACATGGGAAACTCTTGTATATCCGGGCAAAAAGGCAAGAGAGGGACATACCATAGTATTTGGCGACGGACTGCTTGAATGTACCGTAACGGATATAGCGGAGGAAGGCAACAGAATAGTTAAATTCAGCTATGACGGGATATTTGAGGAGATACTGGACAAGCTGGGCGAAATGCCGCTTCCTCCTTACATTAAGGAAAAGCTTGAGGATAAGGACAGATATCAGACCGTATATGCCAAAAACGAAGGCTCGGCGGCAGCCCCTACGGCAGGGCTTCATTTTACACCGGAGCTTTTGGAACAGATAAGAGCAAAGGGAGTCAATATTGCAAAGCTCACTCTCCATGTGGGTCTGGGTACCTTCAGACCTGTAAAAGCCCAGGATATAAAGGATCACAAAATGCATTCGGAATTTTATATGATAGACGAATATAATGCCGAGCTTATAAATAATACAAGGAAAAACGGCGGCAGGATCATAACCGTAGGCACTACAAGTACAAGGACTCTTGAGTCCATAGCTGATGAAAACGGTCATATAAAAGCCTGCAGCGGTTGGACAGATATATTCATATATCCCGGATATAAATTTAAGATAGTTGACAGCCTTATTACTAATTTTCATTTGCCCGAGTCCACTCTTATAATGCTTGTAAGTGCGTTGGCAGGACGTGAAAATGTGCTGAATGCTTATAGGAAGGCAGTAGAGGAAAATTACAGGTTTTTCAGCTTTGGAGATGCAATGTTTATTGTGTAAACAGAGGTGCTTTTTATGGATCTATTTGAATATCAAAGCCAACAGAGGCTTAAAAAAGAAAGTCCCCTTGCAGCCAGATTGAGACCGTCTACTCTTGAAGAGTTTGTTGGTCAAGAGCATATTGTGGGTAAAGACACATTGCTTTACAGAGCTATCAAAGCGGATAAGCTTTCTTCAATAATACTTTACGGACCTCCCGGAACGGGCAAGACTACGCTTGCAAAGGTGATCGCCAATACTACCAAAAGCGAATTTTTACAGATAAACGCCACAACATCGGGAAAAAAGGAGATCACCGATACTATCGACAGGGCAAAATTTTCCTTGGGCAACAGCGGAAGACGAACCATACTGTTTATAGACGAGATACACCGCTTTAATAAGACGCAGCAGGATACGCTTTTGCCCTATGTTGAGGACGGTACTGTGATACTTATAGGAGCCACTACCGAAAATCCTTATTTTGAGGTAAATAAGGCGCTTGTATCAAGGAGCATAATATTTCAGCTAAAGCCTTTGACAACAGAGAATATTAAGACTGTGATAATGAGAGCCTTGACCGATAAAGAAAAGGGTCTTGGCAGCTTTAATGCCCGTATCGACAAGGATGCCCTTGAATTTATGGCAAATACATCAAACGGCGATGCCAGGATAGCGCTTAATGCCATTGAGCTGGCTGTACTTACCACACAGAGAGACCCGTCAGACGATCTTATCCATATAGACATTAAAACAGCGGAGCAGTGTATACAAAAAAGAGCGCTTAATTACGATAAAGACGGAGATAATCACTATGATACCATATCCGCTTTTATTAAAAGCATGAGAGGTTCGGATCCCGATGCGGCAGTGTATTATCTTGCAAAAATGATATATGCAGGCGAAGATCCCAAATTTATATCAAGACGTATAGTTATATGCGCATCGGAGGATGTGGGAAATGCCAATCCCATGGCGCTTGTTGTGGCAAATGCCGCAGCCCAGGCAGTAGAGTATTTGGGATTGCCGGAATGCCGTATAAATCTGGCTCAGGCTGCCGCATATGTGGCTTGCTCGCCTAAGAGCAATTCCGCCGTTATGGCAATAGACAACGCCATGAACGATGTTAAGAGAGTAAAGGTAACAGGCGTTCCCGTTCATCTTAGGGATAACCATTACCCCGGGGCTGCTGAGATGGGACATGGACTCGGCTATAAATATGCCCATGATTTCCCAAATCACTATGTTGAGCAGCAATATCTTCCGGATGAGCTTGTAGGCAGAAAATACTATGAGCTTTCGGATAACGGCGAGGAAGCGGAGCTTAAAAAATGGTTAAAATATATTAAGGAGAGAAAGTAATGCTTAAAAGGAGTTTTTTGACAGTCATCCTTTCTGTCATATTGTTTTTTCAGGTAATAAATATCAATACTGTTGAAACGCCGGCTGAGGAAAGACTTAAAGGTGTGTGGGTATCCACAGTAGGCAGTCTTGACTATCCGTCTACAAAGACAAAGGATCCCAAAATACTTAAGGGAGAAGCCGATACGATAATAGAAAAGTGTTCCGAAATGGGTATAACGGATATATTCTTTCAGGTAAGACCTACCGCAGACGCATTTTACAAATCGGACATATTCCCATGGAGCCAGTATCTTACAGGCTCTCAGGGTACGGCGCCGTCAGATGATTTCGATCCCCTTGAATACTGGATAGACGAATGCCACGGTAAGGGCATCAAGCTCCATGCGTGGATAAACCCATACAGAATAACAAATCAGCCCGAGATCAATAGCCTCGATATGCTGGCTGTCAGCTCTCCCGCAAGACAAAATCCCCAATGGGTGGTAAAGCATGAGGGCAAAATGTATTTTGACCCGGCTATACCCCAGGTCAGACAACTGGTTATAGACGGAGTTATGGAGATAGTGGAGAATTATAAAATAGACGGAATACATTTTGACGATTATTTTTATCCCGGTCAGAACTTTAACGACGCTGCCTCCTACGCTCAGTACGGCAATGGCGCTGACAAAGATGAGTGGAGAAGAGAAAATGTTAATACGCTTATAAGAATGCTCAATGAAAAGATAAAGGACTATAATTCCAATATACAGTTTGGCATAAGTCCATCAGGAGTATGGGCAAACAGCAAGAACAACGAGCTTGGCAGCAATACAAACGGCTCGGAATCCTATTATAAGCTGTATGCCGATACCAGAAGATGGGCTCTCGAAGGCTGGATAGATTACATAGCTCCTCAGATATACTGGGAGATAGGACATAAAACCGCCGACTATGAAACTATTGCAAAATGGTGGGCGGATACGCTTAAGGATTCAAGATGTAAGCTTTACATAGGACTTGCCGATTACAAATGCGACGGAGCAGGCGCCTCAAGTCCGTGGTATAACGGCAATGCAATTAAAAAGCAGTTGGAGCTTAACGCAAAGCTAAGTAAGATACAGGGAGAAATACATTTCAGATATAAATTTCTGGTGGCGGATCCGTTTTTGTATGACATTGTTAAAAATTACGGAGGCGACGCTTTACCCGCTATGGACAACACGAAGGTCGCCGAAGTGTCCAATATAACGACAAAAAGCGAACAGACCACGAAGGGCAAAGAAACCACTACAATAAAGGAGACCACCACAGAAGCCACAACAGAATTTAAGATACCCGTAAACAAAACAGATGAAATTATGGTATATGTAAACGGCAAAAAGGTGGAATTTGATCAAAAGCCGGTCATAAGAAACAGCAGGACTCTTGTTCCCTTCAGAAAGATATTTGAGGCTATGGGAGCCGAAATACAGTGGCGAGACGAAAAGGGCGTTCAACAGGTGACCGCAGTAAGAGAAAATAGGATAATATCATTTGTAATAGGCGAAAAAGCTATTATGGTAGATAAAAAGGATCTTATACCCTTGGATGTTGCTCCTGTTATAATAGGCAGCAGGGCAATGGTGCCTATTAGGGCGCTATCCGAAAATCTGGGACTTAAAGTACAATGGGATAACGATAACAGAACAATTATTATTAACGGCTAAGGAGAAATACGATGACTGCTATTTTTGAAATTTTTAAGGCTATAATTTTAGGTATTGTTGAGGGTATTACGGAATGGCTGCCCATAAGCAGCACAGGTCATCTTATTATAATAGACGAGCTTATAGGCGGACTTATTTCAGATGACTTTTCCGAAATGTTCAATGTGGTTATACAACTGGGAGCCATATTGGCTGTGGTATGGCTTTATTTCCACAAGCTCAATCCCTTTGCAAGAGATAAATCCGAGGATGAAAAAAACAACACGATAGCTCTGTGGATAAAGGTAATAATAGCATGTATACCGGCAGGCGTTATAGGAATACTTTTTGACGACCTTATAGATCAATATCTATACAGACCTATGGTGGTAGCGGTAGCCCTTATAGTATACGGTATTGCCTTTATAGTCATAGAAAACATAAATAAGAATAAAAAGCCAAGGTTCAGAAATCTGGACAGACTTCCCTTAAGCGTTGCCGTAGGCATAGGTCTTTTTCAGGTACTGGCAATGCTTGTGCCGGGAACATCCCGTTCAGGCGCCACAATACTGGGCGGTCTTATACTGGGTACGTCAAGATTTGTTGCAACAGAATTTACATTCTTTCTTGCAATACCCGTTATGTTTGGCGCAAGCCTGTTAAAGCTTTTTAAATTCGGTATGCCAAGTATATTCGAATTTATGGTGCTTGTCATAGGTATGGCGGTGTCCTATATAGTTTCGGTACTTTCCATCAAATTCCTTATGAGCTATATTAAGAAAAACAACTTTAAGATATTCGGCTATTACAGGATACTCTTAGGCGTTATAGTAATAATTTACTTTATGATAAGATAAATGAATAAAAATCATCTCTCTACCAAAAATATAGAGAGGTGATTTTTTTTATGTCCGAAAATATAGAGAACAGAATAAAATATATAGAAGATAAATTTAAGGATTGGGGCGATATAGTAAAAAGAAAGTTTTATATAGGCGAAAAAAGGGAGCAGGCAGTATATATAACATATATTGACGACATGGTAAACAGGAGCCTTATAGAAGAAGAGGTAATAAAAAATCTTATTATAAACATAAGGCTCACTCCTCCTGCGGGAGGCGATCCCAATAAATACAGCTCTTATATAAACGGCGGCGTAACAACTGCCGATATAAAAAATATAACTGATATAGACGATGCCATACTGGAGGTAATGTGCGGCAATACCCTTATGCTTCTTGACGGTTGGGACGAGATACTTATAATATCCACAAAGGGCTTTCCCAAAAGAGGTGTTGACAAGCCGGAAAATGAGATAGCCGTACAGGGACCCCAGGAAGCGTTTGCCGAATCCATAAGGATAAATACGGTGCTTATAAGGCGAAGGATAAGAGATACAAGACTAAAGTGCATACAGTCCAAGGCTGGAAATACCAGCCAAACGGATATTGCGCTTATGTATATGGAGGGCATTGCAGATAAAGAGCTTGTTGAGAATATAAAAAGAAAGCTTGAAAATATTAATACCGATATGGTATATGACAGCGGATATCTGGAACAGCTTTTGGAAGAAAACAGGTATTCGCCTTTCCCTCAGATACAGCTTACCGAAAGACCCGACAAGACGGCGGCAGAGCTTATGGAGGGCAGGATAGCCATAGTTGTGGATACAAGTCCCTTCGTAATACTTCTCCCTGCCGTATTGGCAAGCTTCTATCAGGCTTCGGAGGATTATTATCAGCGCTGGGAGATAATGTCATTTGTAAGGATAATAAGATATCTGGCAGGCTTTGTTGCTTTTTCTCTGCCGGGCTTGTATATTGCTGTGGCATTGTATCATCCGTCTATGATACCTACCGAGCTGGCTTTGAGACTGGCAGGAGCAAGACAGATGGTACCTATATCCACTGTTGTGGAGATAATAGTTATGGAGCTTATATTTGAAGCGTTGAGAGAGGCGGGTACAAGGATACCCGCTTCCATAGGAAGTACACTTGGCATTGTAGGCGGTATAATTATTGGTCAAGCCGCCGTAGACGCCGGGCTTGTAAGCCCTATCGCCGTTATTATAATAGCCCTTACGGGCATATGCAGTTTTGCAATACCCAATATCGCTCTTGTTTCGGCTTACAGGCTTATAAAATACTTTATTATATTCACATCGGCAATGGCAGGTCTGTTAGGCTTCGTTGCAGGGCTTTTGCTGGTACTTGTGCATATTGCTTCCCTTGACAGCTTCGGTATACCTTATGCCGCTCCTTTCAGCGGAACTAACAGGGGCAAAAGAACCATACTAAAGGATACCGTATTTCGTTTCCCTATAAGGAACAAAGAGAGCAGACATTTTTACAGTGAAATGGAGAGTGAAAATATTGAACGATAAAATATCTCCCAAAGAGCTTAACAGCATAGTCATTCTTTCCGTATTGGGCTTTGAAATATTGCTGCTGCCGAAAATATGCGCATCTTTTTTCTCCGCCTTATGCGCAGCTCTTTTCAGCTTATTTCTTATGTGCATAGCTATTTTTTCAAACATAGACATATATGAAAATAAGCTGTGGCAGATAGTATTTTTTATTAAAAATATTCTTATGACTGTGCTGCTTACAAAAATATTTGCCGACGCTATCCATTTTATAATGCTAAGAGATATGGCTCTTTACAAAATCATATTTATTATTACTTTGCTCTGCGGCTACTGCGGATATAAAGGTATAGAGCCCATAGGCAGGATAGGGCAGATCATATTTTGGTTCGTTCTTGCCTTCACGCTGTATATATATATTATGTCATTGCCCGATATCAAATGGGAAAATATTACCCCCAATATCAATGGAGAAGGTCTTAAGGCGGCTATCTACGGCTTTGTGATAAACAGCGGAGAAATAATAATATTGCTTAAAAACAAACTGTCGGGAGATAAAATAAAGCTTTTCCGCTCTGCTGTCACAGGATTTATTCTTTTTGCATTCATATCCTTGGTCATTATAGGCAAGCTGGGTATGGCAGGGGTCTACAATACAATGTATCCCTCCTTCGAGCTTATGTATACGGCGGATCTGCCCGGTTTCGTTATCAAAAGGCAGGAGGGTATATTTATATCTCTGTGGATGATAAGCTGTTTTATAACGCTTTTTGTATATTTTTATTCCTCAAATGCTCTTGCAAAGAAAATATTTATCGACAGAAAATATATAATGCTCATTATTATGGCTGTTGTATTTGCCTTTTCCTATGTGCATATAAGTCCCTCAGCCACAATTAAAAACTATTGCTTTTTACAGATAATAGGCGGAATGTTGACTGCGCTTATACTGCCGCTTTTATATATAAGGAGGAATAAAAAATGAAAAGACTGTTCGGGTTTATGTTAATACTTTTGCTGACAGGCTGCGGAGGAGGCAGGGATCTTGAAAACAGAGATTTTGTAATGGCGGTGGCGGTAGAGGAAGAAAATAATGATTTTGTTGTATATACAAGCGTTTCCAAGCTGAGCAGCAAAGGAGAGGATACGGGAACAGAGGAAATACTCTACGAGGGTAGGGGCAGCAATATAGACTCCGCCTTTAAGGATATGGATCTAAAAACGGCAGGGGATCTGTATTTGGGACATACAAAGGCTCTTATTATAGACAACGATTTTACAAGCTATGAGTCCCTTATAAACTATATAAGGGACAATGTTGAAATAGGCAGAGACGTTGTGGTCGTAAGAGGCAAAAATGTAAGCGATATATTGGCGTCAAGAGCCGATGATATGACATCCTCCGCTTATATATACAAATATTACAAGGATAAGCCCAAGGTAGATATAGATACTCTTATAGACAGCTATAATTCCGGCAAGAGCATAAATATACCCGAGGCTGTTGCCGATAATGAAAAAATACTTTTCAGGGCATAAACTCTGCTTTTATGCTTTATACGGATTATACCGATATAATACAAAGTACACTTTTTCAGACTGTCGAAAAAACAATATTTTGACAGTAAACATAAATTAGAATAAAGAACAGCTTGCAAAAAAAAGCGCTGGTCGCATTACTTCGTAATGCTGCTCGCCATGCATCCGGGTCGCAGACTTTAATCCGCAGGAGGAATTCATTTCCTCCGAGGACAGGAACTTTTCTGTAATTTAGGCATTTATGCCTAAATTACGGAAAACACGGCTGGTTCCTTCTTTAAATAACTGAAAGAAATGCCAAAAAGCATTTCTTTCAAGCGTGTCGATCTTATCGACACGCTGAAAAGGAGCTTCTTAAAGAGGCTCTTTTTTTGGCTTGTACTTATTTCAATAATATGTTAAAATTAAAGTAATAAAATTTTTATGGAGGTATGTTATATGAAAATCAAATGCAAGAGAATACTATCTGCTGTTCTTTCCTGCTCCCTTGTAATGTGCGGTATGTGCGTATATGCGGATAACAGTCTGTCAGCGCCTGTTACATTAAGCGTAGGCAAGACGAGCGAATGTGATTTTACAAGTATACAGGCGGCTATTGATTCCATAAAAGCTACGCCGACTGCAAAAAGCCGTGTCACTATAAACATCGCTCCCGGAGTTTACAATGAAGCTGTCACGGTAAATAAGCCTTATATCAATCTTGTAAACAACGGAAAAGCCGAAGCTGTCATTACCTATGACAAGGCAAACGGACATGCTGACGAAAGCAGGAACTTCGGTACAGACAAGACAGCCACTGTTACAGTAAATGCAGAGGCAACGGGATTTACCGCAAGGAATATTACATTTGTAAATTCCTATAATATAGATGAGCCTGACAACGATGTAAGAAAGCAGACTCAGGCTGTTGCTCTTGAAACTCTTGCAGACAAAGTTGTGCTTGATAACTGCAAGATGATAGGCAGACAGGATACTCTTTATTTAAAGGGCGCCTCTAAGGGTCAGAATGTTTACGGCTCTGCAAATAATGCAAGAGTTTATATAAAGAACTCCTATATAGAAGGTACGGTGGATTTTATATTCGGCGACGCCACAGCATATTTTGACAACTGTGAGCTTAAGCTTATGAGCTATAAGAACGGTGGTCATTATACTGCCCCCAATACTACGCTTTTTAATGTGGGCTATGTATTTAATAATTGCCGCCTTACAGAGGATGACAGCTATACCGAGGATATGGCTTCTAAAATTGACCTTGGCAGACCGTGGCAGTGCGATGCCGCATACCCAAATTCAGGCTCCAACAGTGTATTTATAAATTGTATGCTGCCTGATATTATGAAAGCTGATGGATTCAGTACATGGGACGATTCTACCATGGTAAGCAAAATGAGATTCTATGAGTACGGCTCAACCGACAAGGCAGGTCATGTTCTGGATCTGAGCAAAAGAGCGGATTTTGTTAAGGTGCTTACTGAGGAACAAGCCAAGAGCTTTAATGCTTATAATGTATTGAAGGGAAATGACAACTGGGATCCTGCCGATGAAAAAAAGATCGAAGGTATATGCGATGTTACGCTTAACAGCTACGACATATCAGTACCCCAGGGCGAAAGCTATGAGCTTAAGGCTATTGCATTGCCTATGGAGAACAAAAGCTCAATAGTCTATTCATCCCTTGATGAAGAGATCGCAGCGATAGACGATAAGGGCAATATAACAGGTATCAAAGCAGGTCAGACTAAAGTATATGCCACAGCCGAAAACGGTATGTCTGCCTACGCTGTTGTTAATGTAACCGAGCCCAGGACATCAATACCGGAAATAGGTTCTATTGGTATAGGAAACGAGGATAAGGCCTTTGTAGGTCAGACCCTTAAGGCTGAATACAGCTATAAGCTGGAAAGCGATAATGCCATAGATGCGGCAAAGATAAGGTGGTATGCCGTAAAGGACAATGATAAAATAATGATAAAAGAAGGAGTAGGGGATTTTTATCAGAGCTATGAGCCTACAAAGCAGGATATAGGTTATCAGATAATGCTTGAGGTACTTCCCGCAACCAAAACCACCTATGGCGAATTCGGTTCTCCTGTGGCATATACATCCAAAGCGTTTGTAAGTCCTAAAAATGACGAGGCGGGACCTCTTTACAGATACGGCTTTGACAAGGGTACCGAAGGCTGGATCACTGAGGGTCCATGGAATAAGCTTAATAACGGCTATAATGATTTCATAGCTGCAGGTTGTCCCGATGACAGCACATGCACGCTTATATATGATAAGGGCAACTGGGATAATATTAAATTTGAAGGTCGTTTCAGATTTAATCCCGAAAAGAAGGGACTTGCATCCACAGGCTTCTATAATATATATATAAATTACAATAAAGATACGGACAGCGGATATATGGTAAAGCTGGGCAGAGGAAGCAATACAAAGAGCATAATACTCTATCTTTGCAAAGTGGTAAACGGTGTTGAAACGGTGCTTGCAAAGGATGATTCCTCTCTTAAGGGCAATATCTGTCAGAACTCAGGGGAGGACAATCCTTATTTCAGCGTAACTCTTTCAAAGAGCGGGAATAAAATATCCACAAGCTTCTTTATTGAGGGTACAAAAAAGGCATTTGCAACGCTTACCGCAGAGGATGACGAGCCTTTGGGCGCAGGTACCGTATGCCTTAGAGCCGGAGGCGATGAGGATGTTGTAATGGCTGACAGCGTAAGCATAGTCAATACATTGGATCAGGTAAAGGATAATAAGATAAAGCTTTATTTAATGGGAGATTCCACAGCAAAATATTATGGGGACGACAACACCATAGGCGGCTGGGGAGAATATCTTGTCAATTATTTTGACAACGACGTAGAGCTTATAAATAAAGCCGAGGGCGGCAGGAGCGCACGTTCTTATCTTAACCAGGGAAGACTAAAGGAAGTGCTTGACGAAGTACAGCCGGGGGATTATGTGTTCATACAGTTCGGCACAAACGACCAGAGAACAGATGACGCTGCATTTTTAGAGCATTCCGTTGTTCTGGGCGAGCCCGATGCAAACGGAATATATCCCTCTATGCCTGCAACGCTTACCAAAACTCCCGAAAAGCTTTACAACAGCTATAAGAATACGGAATACCCCTATGGCAAAATGTTCTATCCCTATGAAAGCGGTACTTTCAAGTGGTATATGCGTCAGCATGTTGAAGCAATAAAGAAAACAGGGGCTATTCCTGTGCTTCTTACTCCCATGTGCAGGATATTCTTTGACAGCGAAGGCAAGATAACGCCTCATTTCGGAGAAAAGGACGGATATATTACAGCCGTGAAACAGCTTGCGGACGAAGAGGGCATACTCTGTCTTGATATGTTCGATATTACTAAGGCTCTCTATGAGCAGTACGGCGTATTGACAACACAGGGTCTCCATAACATTAAGGAAGACGGTACCGTTGATCTTACTCATTACAATAAATTCGGCGCTAACCTTATAGCCGGCAAAATGGCAGATGCCATAAAGGGATCGGCTCTTACATTGGGCAACCATATAGTGGCGTCCGAGATAGCCGTGGACAGAACTCAGTCCCTTAAAAATGCCAATCTGTTCATACTTGGCGGAACATCGGCAGCAGGCGATGACAGCGGAGATTATGCAATAGACGCAGGTGGCTATGGCGATCATATACAAAAGTATATTTCAGATAAGGTCACGGTCAAAAATCTTGCCGTAAAGGGAGCTACCGCAAAAAGCTTTGCCAATACCGAAGAATATAAGAGCTACCTTAATGAATTAAGGGAAGGAGATTATGTTATCATAAACTTTGGCAGCAATGACGGGGACGACAGAGGAAGCGAAAATGAATATTATAATTACTCATATCCCTCATCGGATATAAATGCTGTAAATTCATTTGCATATTATCTCTATAATAATTATATAAAGCCTGCCGAGGAGAAAAAGGCTGTCGTAATACTTCTCACTCCCCCGGCAAAGAGGAGCTTTAAAAATAACGAGTACGTTGCAGAGGACAATCCTTATGTTCAAAATATTATAGATATAGTTAAGAGCAAATCATATTTCTATGTAAATCTCAATGATGTTACAAAAACTCTGTATACATCCATGGGCGAAGAGGGCAGCAAGGTACTGAATGCCGTTGAAAGAAAGGGCGGTATATCTTCGGAGGTATTAAGTGAATTCGGAGCAGAGACCGTTGCAAAGAAGATACTTACCATGCTTGGCTCATCCTCCGCATCTTTAAAGGATTATATCGATAAGGACAAACTGGAAGCAAATACGGTAATGACAAGAGCTGAATTTGTATCTATGATAATGGATGTTATCAATAAAAGCGAAGCAACAGATGATAATTTTGCCGATGTTGCAAAGGGCAAGCCCTATGAAAAATATATTGCGGCTGCCAAGAATATTGGCATTATACAGGCAAAGGACATTAACAACAACTTCGATCCCGAAGGCAAGCTTACAGCGGACTTTGCAAGAAACGTAATTGAAAACGTATTGATATACGAGGGCTTAAAGACCGATATGACAGACGTATATGATCTGTTAAAGGGAGATATATCCTATGAAATAGGCATATATGCAGTTGACAGGCTTTACGAGGTGATAAGGTAATGAAACTGATATCATGGAATGTAAACGGATTGAGAGCCTGCATCGGAAAAAATTTTATGGAATTTTTCAATGAAGCAGATGCCGATATTTTTTCGTTGCAGGAAACAAAGCTGCAGGAAGGGCAGATAGATCTGCCCCTTCCCGGCTATTACTGTTATTGGAACTATGCGGAAAAAAAGGGATATTCAGGCACTGCCGTTTTTACTAAAGAAGAGCCGTTAAATGTTACCTACGGAATAGGTATGGAGGAGCATGACAAAGAGGGTAGAGTCATTACATGCGAATTTAATGATTTTTACTATGTAACATGCTATACACCGAACTCACAAAATGAGCTGGCTCGTTTGGATTACAGAATGAAGTGGGAAGAGGATTTCAGAGCCTATATTATTACATTGGATAAAAACAAGCCTGTAATACTATGCGGCGATCTTAATGTGGCTCATAATGAAATAGATCTTAAAAATCCCAAAACAAACAGGAAAAATCCCGGCTTTACCGATGAAGAAAGAAATATGATGACAAGGCTTCTTGACAGCGGCTTTACAGACAGCTTCAGATATTTTTATCCCGAGGCGGAGGGCATATATAGCTGGTGGAGCTATCGTTTCAGAGCAAGAGAAAAAAATGCAGGTTGGCGTATAGACTATTATATTGTCAGCGACCGCTTTAAGGACAGACTTGTAGATTCAAAAATACACACGGAGATAGTTGGTTCAGACCATTGCCCTGTGGAGCTTGATATAATGTAGGTGATCATATGAGTTGTAAGATAAATCAGGCTGAAGCAAAAAAGATGATGGATAATGATCCCAATATTGCAATAGTTGACGTAAGAGATGAGGATGAGTTGGCAGAAGGCTATATATATAATTCTGTGCTTATACCTCTTGATGAAATAAGGGCAAAAGCAGAGGAGATACTTAAGGATAAGGATATGCCCGTGCTTGTGTACTGCCGCAGCGGAAGAAGAAGCGCGATCGCTTGCCGATTACTTGACAATATGGGTTATAAAAATGTTTTTGATTTCGGCGGAATTATCGACTGGCCCTTTGAAAAGGTGTTTTAAAAATACCGTAAAAGGCTCATCCTTTGGGATGAGCCTCTGCGTGTCGATAAATCGACACGCTTGAAAGAAATGCTTGCATTTCTTTCAGTTATCTGTGGTAGGAACCAGCCGTGTTTTCTGTAATTTAGGCATAAATGTCTAAATTACAGAAAAGTTCCTGTCCTCGGAGGAAGTGAATTCCTCCTGCGGATTAAAGTCTGCGACGCTTTTTTTGCAAGCTGTTCTTTATTTTAATTCATATTTACTGCCAATATATTGTTTTTTCGACAGTCTGAGGCTCATCCTTTGGGATGAGCCTTTTAGTGTGTCGATAAAATCGACACGCTTGCAAGAAATGCCTTAAAACACTTCTTGCAGATATTATGTATAATATACGGTGGGTATAAAAGCTTCACATCAGCTTTTTTTAGGCGGTCTTTTGCCAAAGTACTGATAATAATCTGTTTTTACGTTGCCGTTAAAAAGCTTTCTTTTTTTGTCGGCTTTTTTGCCGTAGAGCCTTTCAAAGCCTTCGTGAGAAGTAATAAAGTAGGCTGACCATGTGTCGTTTTTAGTAAAAAGCTTTCCCATATCTCTGTACAGCCGCTCTACATCGTCTAAATTTCCCATTCTTTCTCCATAGGGCGGATTTGTTATACATACTCCGTAATCTCCCTTTAGTTCAAGCTTGTTGAAGGGAACGCATTCAAATTCAATACAGTCGTCTACACCTGCATTTTCGGCATTTAACTTGGATATTTCTATTGCGTGGCTGTTTATATCAAAGCCATAAATATTAAGAGGTGTATCATAGTCTATGGCTGCATAGGCGCATTTTCTTGCTTCCTTCCATATGTCGGAGGGTATAAAGTCCCAATTTTCCGCCGCAAATTTTCTCATTATTCCGGGAGCAATATTTCTTCCTATCATTGCCGCCTCGATAGGTATCGTTCCGGATCCGCAGCAAGGATCAATAAATATTCTGTCTTTCCTCCAATAGCTTAGCTCTATAAGCGCCGCTGCCATTGTTTCCTTTAAGGGAGCTATTACCTGTCCCTGCCTGTATCCTCTTTTGTGGAGAGAGGGACCCGAGGTGTTAAGAGTAACGGTAACGGTATTTTTAAGCAAAGCCGCCTGTATCGTATATTCCGCTCCCGTTTTCGGGAAATGTTCTATATGGTATTTTGTCTGCAATTTTTTTATAATTGCCTTTTCAACGATGGACTGACAGGCAGGAACGCTTGACAGTGCCGACTTGAAGGACTTGCCGTTTACCAAAAAATTAGCGTCCTTTGGTATTATTTCTGTCCACGGCAGCGCATATGTGTTATCAAAAAGCTCTTCAAAGGTCATAGCCTGAAATCTGCCAATAACAAGAAGCACCTTATCCGCTGTTCTAAGCCATATATTTGCCTTTGCAGCATCGTCAAGGTCTCCTGTAAATTCAACATATCCGTCAGATACCGAAATGTTTTCAAAATCAAGGGCTTGAGCTTCTCTTTTTAAAACTGCCTCCAATCCGAAGGAACAGGTCAGTTGTATTCTGTAATTTTTCATGATATATCTCCTGTAATGTTATGGTCACATTATATAATTATTTGAGCCGACTTGCAACATAAATTAATGTTGATTAAATAAGAAATATGTAGTATACTAATTTTATATTAAAAAATTGAGGTTAAATATGTACAAATTACTTAAAACAGAGGGCATGGCAAAGCGAGGACAGCTTGAGACCGTACACGGTACGGTCCAGACTCCCGTATTTATGAATGTAGGCACGGCGGCTGCCATAAAGGGCGCCGTTTCTACCGAAGATCTGAACAATATCAAATGTCAGGTGGAACTTTCCAATACCTATCATCTTCATTTAAGACCCGGAGATAAGACTATAAAACAGCTTGGAGGACTTCATAAATTTATGGTATGGGACAAGCCTATTCTTACGGATTCGGGTGGCTTTCAGGTCTTTTCTCTTGCAACTCTGAGGAACATTAAGGAGGAGGGCGTGTACTTCAACTCTCATATAGACGGTCGCAAGATATTTATGGGACCGGAGGAGAGCATGACAATACAGTCCAACTTAGGTTCTACCATTGCCATGGCGTTTGACGAATGCCCGCCTGCTCTTTCTGACAGAAAATATATGTCGGCTTCTGTGGAAAGGACAACACGTTGGCTCGAAAGGTGTATACTTAAGCTGAAAGAGCTTAATTCCGAGGAAGATACCGTTAATAAGGATCAGCTTCTTTTTGGTATAAATCAGGGCGGCATATATAAGGATATTCGTATCGACCATGCCAAAAGGATAAGTGAATTTGATCTGCCGGGATATGCCATAGGCGGACTTGCCGTAGGCGAAAGCCATGAGCAGATGTATGAAACCATAGAAAGCGTTGTGCCTTATCTGCCAAAGGATAAGCCTACATACCTTATGGGTGTAGGCACTCCTGCCAATATACTTGAGGCTGTGGAGAGAGGCGTTGATTTTTTCGATTGCGTATTGCCTGCAAGAAACGGCAGACACGCAAATGTATATACGAATAAAGGCAAACTTAACCTTAATAATGCAAAATATGAGCTTGACGATACTCCCATTGCCACGGATTGTAATTGTCCCACCTGTCGGAGGTATACAAAGGCTTATATACGCCACTTGTTCAAGGCTAAGGAAATGCTTGCCATGAGATTATGCGTTATACACAATCTCTATTATTTCAACAATATGATGGAGGAAATAAGAAACGCTATTGATGAAGGCAAATTTGCCCAATATAAAAGGATGAGACTTGAAGGCTTTATGGAAAACGATAAAAAATAAGAGTATATTGATGAATGGAGTGACGATATGGCTATAAAAAGGATATATGTGGAAAAGAAAAAAGGCTGCGATATTGAAGCGAGTCAGCTTTATACCGATGTAAAGGAAAATCTGGAGATAAGCGCTCTGGAAGGCTTGAGGATACTTTACAGATATGATGTTGAAGATATTTCCGAGGACGCTTTTGAAACGGCAAAGACAACTATATTCTCAGAGCCTCCCGTTGACAATGTTTATATTGAGAAATTTGATGTAGCCGAGGATGAGTATATTTTCGGCATGGAATATCTTCCGGGACAGTACGACCAGAGGGCGGATTCTGCAATGCAGTGCGTACAGATAGTATCTGGAGATGATAAGGCTGTTATTTCCGCTGCCAAGATATTTGTGCTTAAGGGCAAGCTTATGGCGGAGGATATTGAAAAGATAAAGCATTACTGCATAAACCCGGTGGATTCCAGAGAGGCTTCCATGGACAAGCCGAATACACTCAGAATGAAGCTGAATATACCTAACAGCGTAGAGACAGTAGAGGGCTTTATAGATAAGAGCGAAGATGAGCTTAAAGCCTTGAGAGCCGAACTGGGGCTGGCTATGAGCGATGCGGACATTATATTCTGTCAGGATTACTTTAAGAATACGGAAAAAAGAGATCCGAGCATTACGGAAATAAGAGTTATAGATACATATTGGTCCGACCATTGCAGACATACTACATTTGCAACAAATATAACGGATGTAAAAATAGAGGACGGCAAGTACAAGAAGGTAATAAGCGATGCATACAAGACATATCTTGATCTGAGAAGTGAGCTTGGCAGAGAAAATAAACCTCAATGCCTTATGGATATAGCCGTTATAGGTATGAGAGCCTTGAAAAAACAGGGCAAGCTTGATAATTTTGACGAGTCAGAGGAAATAAATGCGTGCAGCATAGTGGTTCCCGTGGATGTAGACGGTAAATATGAGGATTACCTTATCATGTTCAAGAATGAGACCCATAATCATCCCACAGAGATCGAGCCCTTTGGCGGCGCCGCAACCTGTATAGGCGGATGTATTAGAGATCCTCTCTCAGGCAGAAGCTATGTTTATCAAGCCATGAGAGTAACAGGCGCAGGAGATCCTACCGTATCTGTAAGGGATACGCTTGCAGGCAAGCTGCCTCAGTCCAAGCTTGTGCGTTCTGCCGCTCAGGGTTACAGCTCCTACGGAAATCAAATAGGACTTGCCACAGGTCAGGTAGCCGAAATATATGATGAGGGCTATGTTGCAAAGAGAATGGAGATAGGCGCTGTTATAGCGGCAGCAAGAAAGTCCGACGTTGTAAGAGAAAGACCTGCAAAAGGCGATCTTATAATACTCACAGGCGGCAGGACAGGTCGTGACGGCTGCGGCGGCGCAACAGGATCGTCAAAGGAGCATACGGAAGAATCCATACTCACATGCGGAGCGGAGGTGCAGAAGGGCAATGCGCCTACCGAGAGAAAGATACAGAGATTATTCAGAAATTCGGAAGTCAGCAGAATGATAAAAAGATGTAACGACTTTGGCGCAGGCGGAGTATCTGTTGCCATAGGCGAGCTGGCGGAGGGTCTTGAGATAGATCTGGATCGTGTTCCTAAGAAATACGAAGGACTTGACGGCACAGAGCTTGCCATTTCCGAATCACAGGAGAGAATGGCAGTTGTTGTGGATCCCGAAGATGCTGATAAATTCATTAAATTTGCCAATGAGGAAAATCTTGAGGCGACCGTTGTGGCTGTCGTTACGGATGACAGACGTCTTAAGATGTTCTGGAACCATAAGGATATAGTAAATATTTCCAGAGATTTCTTAGATACAAACGGAGCAGCTCAGTATTCTGAGGTGCTTATTAAGGCTCCCGGCGAAAAGCCCGTAGCGGAAGCTACCGAGGGAGATATTAAGAAAAAGTGGCTGGACAATTTGTCAAAGCTCAATGTGGCTTGCCAGAAAGGACTTGTAGAGCGCTTTGATTCCACTATCGGAGCAGGCACAGTGCTTATGCCCTTTGGCGGAACAAATCAGATGACTCCAATAGAGGCTATGGCGGCAAAGGTTCCTGTGTTAAAGGGCGAAACAAATACCGCTACTCTTATGAGCTACGGATATAATCCTGTTGTTGCAAAGTGGAGTCCCTTCCACGGAGCCTGCTATGCCGTAATAGAATCTCTGGCTAAGATCGTTGCAACAGGCGGAAGATACAGCTCATGCAGGCTTACGTTCCAGGAGTACTTTGAGCATTTGGGTACAGAGCCTGAGAGTTGGGGAAAGCCTTTCAGTGCGCTTTTGGGCGCTCTTGTGGCTCAGATGAGAATGGGTACAGCCGCCATAGGCGGAAAGGACAGTATGTCAGGTACATTTAAGGATATGAATGTGCCTCCGACACTTGTTTCTTTTGCCGTGGATACCGTTAATGCAGATAATGTAATATCCCCTGAGTTCAAGACGATAGACAGCGCCATTGTAAAGCTTACAACAAGCTATCATAAAAACGATATGCCTGTTTTCACAGAGCTTATGAAAAACTTTGATAAGGTATCAGATCTTATCAAAGATAGAAAAATAATTTCTGCCGCTACAATTGGAGTAGGCGGAGTAGCTGCTGCCGTAAGCAAAATGGCATTTGGCAATGACATTGGCGTTGTTATAGACTATGACGATCTTTTCGGATATGAATACGGCTCATTTATACTTGAGGTGCCTTATGACAGCGGAGATATAGACTCTATGTTCAAAGGCTATAATTACAAAGTGATCGGTCATACATCAGAGGAGCCTGTTATAAAGGCAAACGGCATAAGCATAACTCTCGACGAGGCAAAGAAGGCATGGTTCGGAAAGCTCGAAAAGATATTCCCTACAAAATACTACAAGGAATATGACAATAAGGATCTGTCCGTAAAGCCCTTTGAGATCGCAATAAAGAAGCATTCCGGCAAGGGCATTGCTGCGCCTAGGGTATTCATACCCGTATTTCCGGGCAGCAACTGTGAATATGATACGGCAAAGGCGTTTGAGAGAGCGGGAGCAGTTGCGGATACCTTTGTTGTATGCAATCTTACGACAGATTGGCTTGAGCAGAGCATAGACAAAATGGCAAAGATGATAGACAACTCTCAGATAATAATGATACCGGGCGGATTTTCCGCAGGCGACGAGCCGGAGGGTTCAGGCAAATTTATTGCCGCCGTGTTCAGAAATCCCAAGGTAAGGGAAGCCACCATGCGCCTTTTAAAAGAGAGAGACGGACTTATGCTCGGAATATGCAACGGCTTCCAGGCTCTTATAAAGCTTGGTCTTGTACCGTACGGAGAAATAAGAGATATGGAAGATAACTCTCCTACCCTTACTTTCAATACCATAGGTCGACATGTTTCATGCCTTGCCGATACGAAGATAATTTCCAACAAATCCCCGTGGCTTTGGAACACAAGCGTCGGCAGTGTTCATAAGGTAGCCTTTTCACATGGCGAGGGCAGATTTATGGCTGATGAAGCGACTGTAAAGGCTCTTGCGCAGAACGGTCAGATAGCCACACAGTATGTTAATAAGGACGGAGAGCCTACATATGATATAAGATATAATCCCAACGGCTCTATATATTCCGTTGAAGGCATTACCAGTCCCGACGGAAGGGTATTTGGCAAAATGGGACATTCTGAAAGATATGCAAAAGGGCTTTTCAAAAACGTACCGGGAAACAAGGATCAGAAAATATTCCGCTCAGGCGTTGAATATTTCAAATAACAACATATAGTGATAAACCGCTATAAAAAACTATATATTGGTAACTATCAGCCGAATTCGTGTAATTCGGCTGATTTACTTGTAATATTTGACAAAAAAATAACAAAACAATTCCATTTTATGTTAGAACTTAATAAATATTATATTTTTAACTAAATTTTGTTTTAAGATAGATTAAGATGTGGTATAATAGTCAACAGTAAGGTTATTATGCAATCATAATGACTAAAGTAAAATTTTATTTTTTTAGGAGGAAACAAATATGGTTAAAGTTGCTATCAATGGTTTTGGTCGTATAGGCAGGCTTGCTTTCAGACAGATGTTCAAGGCAGACGGATATGAAGTAGTTGCTATCAACGATTTAACTGCTCCAAGAGTACTTGCTCACTTATTAAAGTATGATTCAACTCAGGGTAAGTTTGACGGCAAGGTAGAGGCTAAGGAATCTTCTATTGTTGTTGACGGTAAGGAGATCGAAATATACAAAGAGGCAGACGCTTCTAAGCTTCCTTGGGGCGAATTAGATGTAGACGTAGTTCTTGAATGTACAGGTTTCTATACTTCTAAGGAAAAGTCAGCCGCTCATATCAATGCAGGCGCTAAGAAGGTAGTTATTTCCGCTCCCGCAGGCAATGACTTACCCACAGTTGTATTCGGCGTAAATGAAAACATACTTACTAAGGATGACACTATCATCTCAGCCGCTTCATGTACTACTAACTGTTTAGCTCCTATGGCTAAGGCTCTTAATGACTATGCTCCTATTCAGGCAGGTATCATGTCAACTATCCACGCTTACACAGGCGACCAGATGACTCTTGACGGTCCTCAGAGAAAGGGCGATTTAAGAAGATCAAGAGCTGCTGCAGTTAATATCGTTCCTAACTCAACAGGCGCTGCTAAGGCTATCGGCTTAGTTATCCCTGAGCTTAACGGCAAGCTTATCGGCTCTGCTCAGAGAGTACCTGTTCCTACAGGTTCAACTACTATCCTTACTGCAGTTGTTAAGGGCAAGGACATTACCGTTGACGGTATCAACGCTGCTATGAAGGCTGCTTCATCTGATTCCTTCGGCTACAACGAGGACGAGATCGTTTCATCCGATATTATCGGTATCACTTACGGCTCATTATTTGACGCAACTCAGACTATGGTAAATAAGGTTGCAGATGATTTATATGAGGTTCAGGTAGTATCTTGGTATGATAACGAAAACTCATACACAAGCCAGATGGTAAGAACTATCAAGTTCTTTGCTGAGTTAAACTAATATAACCATATCGATATCAAAGAAAGCTGTCATGCAGACGGCTTTCTTTTTTTGTGTATAAATTTACAGGTTTAGTTTTTGTCATACATTGTCACACTAAATATGCTATATATGTAGTGGGGTGATTATTATGATATACGGCTATATAAGAGTTTCCACAAAAGAACAAAATGAGGATAGGCAGCTTATAGCAATGAAAGAATACAAGGTGCCGTTTAAAAATATCTATATGGATAAGCAAAGCGGAAAGGATTTTAAAAGAGAGCAATATTTAAGGCTGATAAAAAAGCTAAAGGAAGACGATCTGCTTATAATAAAGAGCATAGACAGACTGGGCAGGAATTATGAGGAAATAATAGAGCAGTGGAGATATATTACAAAGGAAAAAAGGGCGGATATTATGGTAATAGATATGCCTATACTTGACACAAGGCGGGGAAAGGATCTTATGGGAACATTTCTAAGCGATATTGTACTTCAGGTACTGAGTTTTGTGGCTGAAAACGAAAGGGACAATATAAAGCAAAGGCAGGCGGAGGGCATAGCCGCAGCATTGGCAAAGGGCGTAAAATTCGGAAGACCGGAAAGCCCTACGCCGAATAATTTTTACGATGTTCATAAAAGGTGGCGAAACAAGGAGCTTTCATTAAAAGCTGCCGCCAGAGAATGCGATCTGCCTGCGTCTACCTTTTTCGATAAATCCAAACGCTATGAAACCGCTGTCCGCCAAAAATAAAAATCGGAAAAACTCTTATTGATCAAAAAATTAACAAAATGAAACAAGAGGCGCAGTATTGATATAAATGCTGCGCCTCTTGTTTTGTATACAGATATTTAAATGCTGACGAAAAAAACGGAAAAAATCGGAAAAGTCCCTTTCCGAAAACGTAAAAAAAATCGGAAAAGTACACTTTTCCGATT
>CANQIA010000003.1 GCA_947624015.1 uncultured Clostridia bacterium | reverse complement strand
CCTCGGAGGAAGTGAATTCCTCCTGCGGATTAAAGTCTGCGACGCTTTTTTTACAAGCTGTTCTTTATTTTAATTCATATTTACTGTCAAAGTATTGTTTTTTCGACAGTCTGAAAGGATGCTCTGCATCCTTTTTTATATTCGGTCAAAAACAAAGCGCTGCGGCTCAATATCATGCTTTATCAAAAAAGCAATAAAAACATAAGCGTAAATTTTAATAAAAAAACTTACACATTGTCTTGACAACTTTATGTAAATGGGGAATAATAAAATACAGGAGAGTGTGGGAGGTATTTTTATGAGAGAAAGAATCAAAAAACACTTAAGGACACGATTCCATGTGTCTGAATACGGCAGTTCGCTGAAAACGGAGCTGCTTGCCGGGATCACAAACTATTTTACAATAATATATGCGGTAATGCTTGTGCCCGAGATACTTATAGAAGCCTTTCCGGGAGCCGTGAACGCTCATGGAGAGCTTGTTGCCGATACGATACTTGTCGGCGGCTTTACGGCGTCGGAAATGCTTGTTGCCCTGACCGCAGTTGCCTTTGCGGCAGCGGGCTTTGCCTCAATATTTATGGGTATTTTTACAAACACCCCTTTTATACAGGGTCCCAGTATCGCCATAGGCACATTTGTTACCTATACCATATGCAAAGGCTTTGGATATACCTATAATCAAGCGCTTGCAATGGTATTTATTTCGGGACTTTTGTTTTTTGTTCTTTCGGCTACGGGAATGGAGGAAAAAGTACACAAGATCATACCGCACAATATAAAGTATGCCGTAAGCGCAGGCATAGGCTTTTTCATTGCTTTTACAGGCATAGAAAAGGCTCATATCATTGACTATACCGAAAAGGGCATACATTTTTTTACTTTTCAATTATCGGATAAAAACAATATGAGCGCCCTGCTTGCAATAGCCGTAGTCATATTTATAGTGGTACTGCTTAAAAAACACGTTCACGGCGCCATATTTATAGGAAAAATAGTATGTATACTTCTGGCGTTCCCCTTGGGACTTATAAGCTTTCCGAAGCTTGGCAGCTTCGGTTACAGCATTCCCGTGACCAGTCTTGCCTTTAAGCTGGATTTTAACATATTGCTGGATACTACGTCTCCTTGGGATATAAGCAAGAGCATTGCAACGGTATTGATAATAATATTTGCAATATGTATAATGGACATATTCGAAACGATGACTCTGCTTATTGCTATGGGTAATTACGCAGGAGTGAATTTCGAAAAGCTGCAAAAGAAAAGAGAGCTTCCTAAAATACTTGAGGTAGACGCAGTAACGACCTCCGTAGGCGCACTTCTGGGTTCTACAAGCGTTTCCACATATGTGGAATCCTCCACAGGCGTTATTGAAGGCGGAAGCACGGGACTTACATCGGTAATAACAGGCTTGCTTTTTCTCGTTTCAATACTGTTTACTCCTCTTATGAAGGTAGTTCCCTCAGCCGCAACGGCAACGACACTTATCGTTGCGGGAATATTGATGATGGGCGTATTGAAAAACATAGATTTCGACGATATTGCCGAGGCTGTACCCGCCTTCTTCACAATGATACTTATGCCTATCACGGGAAGCCTTCTGATAGGAATAGGCTTTGGCGTCATAACTTATGTGCTTATCCATTTATTTATGGGCTATAACACAAAAATAAACGCAGCTCTTATCACCCTTTGCATACTCATGTTTATAACGCTTATGCTTATACCAAGATAAATGCCGCAAAAAAAATCAAATAAGTCTTAATTATAAAGGGATCGCTATTATACGATCCCTTTTATCACAGGTCATAGAGTACAAGACCGCCCTTTTTGCTGTAGCCGCTGTACATCATTTCTCTGAAATCCAGCCAATGGTAAGTGCCGTATGTGATCGCCTTTACCATAAGCGTATCTGCATATTCCGTATACCCTCCCAGCCAGAACCAATGCCATTCGAAGTTTTCAAACGAAGGGTTCCTGTGCTTGAGCAAAAGCACGGGAACGGGAATATCCCCATCTATACGGGTAACGACCGCATCCCTCAGCACGCCGTATTCATTGCCGCTGTAAAGAGCCGTCATTTTTATATTGTCATCCCCTACGCTGCTTAGATAATCATACAGTCCGTCTATATATATTTCAAGGGTATCTATGCCGCTTATCCTTGGGCTTAAAAAAGGCTTCATTATCTTTGAAAAAGCTACATAATCCGCCTCGGTCAGATTTTGACAGTCATAGGGATAAAGATGAGTAAACCCAAACTTTCTCGCAAAATAAATACAACTGTCGCAGGCGGTCACGGCGCCGCAGCCGCCCAGCTTCATCCAAGGATCCGTAAATCTGTCCTGACGCCAGCCTATATATTTTCCTATTCTGAAAAGATCAAGCTCTTTTTTCATACACAACACTGCTTTCTTATTCATCGATTTATTTAATTTTAGCACACCGCATTTATTTTGTAAATATAATTGAATATTTTTAAACTTTGGTGTATACTGACAATATACGATAAAAAAGGAGAATACACATGCAAAAGGTCAAAAAATATATTATAGGCGTTATAGCGCTTATATTGGTGCTGTTTGGCTTTTATACCCAAAAGCTCCGGATACCCTCAACAGGTACCGACAACACCGAAATTATATATACTTTTCACTATCCCGAACAGCTTAAGGAGCATTATGAAAAGCACGGCATAGACATGGGGTATGATTCTCCCGAAGCATACCTTGAGGGAGCAAACAGAGTCGTAGCATCAAAGGAGGCTCTCCACAAGCTGGAGGCGGAGGACGGCGATGACGTATATTATCTGGAGGATACCAATGAATTTGTAATAGTATCGGGTAAAGGATATATACGAACATATTTTATGCCAAGCGACGGTATAGATTATTTTAACAGACAATAAGGAGGAAAAGCATGAAAAAGATCACAGCGTTTTTGATAATGATAACACTGGCGTTTTCAATAACCGTTCCCTTTACGGCAGTTTACGGCGCCGAATCCTCTCTGACCCAATGTTACGGTTGGTATGAGGCAATACATATGCAGTGGAGCAACGACAGTCAGCCGGGAAAAGCCAAGGTAGAATACAGGCAAAGCGGCGCTTCGGACTATACTCCCATAGACGCTCAGCTTATAAGAGCCGCTTCCGGCGGCTGCGTAGCCGATATAGTAGGCATCTCACAGGGGTGGTACGATGTTAAGATAACCACATCCTCCGGACAGATAATAGAAAAAAGCAGCATTCCCGTTGCAAGACACGATCGTTCCGGCTACGGGCATTTTGGGTATACCTCGGGCATAGGCGCTTATAATGATGACGGCACGCCAAAGAGCAATGCTCAGATAGTGTATATTACAAACGAAAACAAAAACACCGTTAAGCTGGGTTCTTATTCCGGCATAACAAAAATAATGCAAAACTGCGGAAAATCTCAGCCTCTTATTGTAAGGATAATAGGAAAGGTGGATACTCAGGCAAGAGATGAAGATGGCAGTAAGACTACGGACAAAAACCTGGGCATAGTTGCAATAGACGGTCTTACAGATACCATAACTACCAAAAGCAACGGCGAAAGGGATTCCTATTTCAATATGTTGGATGTGACCGAAGCCAAAAACATTACCGTTGAAGGCATAGGTACAGACGCCACTATTGAAAAATGGGGCTTTACATTTAAAAGATGCAACAGCATCGAAGTAAGAAATCTGACCTTTACAAAATATCCCGAGGACGCTTGCAGCTTTGAGGGTAGCTCCTCTTCCAATTCAAAATACAAAAACTTCTGGCTGCATAACAACTATTTTAAGGTAGGCGAGAATAAATGCGACGTTACGGCAGAAGGGGATAAACACGAAGGCGACGGCGCATCTGACTTTAAGGGCTGCAGGAATATTACATTTTCTTACAATATATATGAGAGATGTCATAAAACGGCTCTTCACGGCGGCGCAGACGACAGTCTTCAGTATAATTCCACATGGCATCACAATTATTTCAACAATGTAAGCTCCAGAATGCCTCTTACAAGGCAGATAAATCTCCACAGCTATAATAATTATTTTTTAAACGGAGAAAGATGTATAGACGCAAGGGCAAGCGCATGGGTACTGTCCGAGGCGAACAACTTTGAAAATTCTCAAAGATTCCTTACTACGCCAAACGCAACACAGGGAGATCCTATAATAAAATCATATATGGACGTATATGACAATGATATAAAAAGCGATTCGGCAGGCACAGTGGTAATAACCACAGACAGAACCCTAAGCATATCCGCAAGTAAAGGAAAAAATAAAAATAAAAATCCTTATCCTAACTTTGATACAAATACCGAATGGTTCTATTATGACAGCATAAACAAAAAAAGCGATACGGAATATCTTACAGACGCCAATCAGGCTAAGAACGATATACTTAAGGCGGCAGGCATAATGAAAGAAGGCGCCGTGCTTGACGTATATGCTCCTAAAGGCAGTGTAGAAGAAAACACGGAGACCACTACATATGCTTCTCATGTAGGCGAAAGGCTCAGCGGAGAAAGCGGCGATGTATATAAGCTCCTTCCCGGCGATGTTCCTCAGAGTAAGCTTGGTTCCAACTGGACAAGATCGGACGGAGTATTTGAGATCACTGCAAACGAAAGTGCAAACAAGGCTGTAACAATAGAATCTGACTATATAGACTTGGGCGGTGCAGGTTCCGTAGGTGCCGACTCTGAAAGAGCGATAGTTGTAAACTCAAAAGGACAGGCGGTAATAAGCGTTAAATATTTCAATAACGGCAGCGATAGCAGAACTCTTGCCGTTAAAGACAGTACCGATCAAAGCATTGTCGAAGGCGCCGCTCCCATAGGAGGATCCGTGTCAAAGGTACAGACTCTTACGGCAAATGTAAGCGCTGCAGGTAAGTATTATATACTTTCAACCGCTAAGGGTATCAAAGTAACAGAAGTGACCGTTACATATGCCCCATCTCCGGGTATGCTTATAGGCGATGCCAACGGAAATGATGAAATAGAAACTGCCGATGCGCAGACGGTATTGGAGCATATTTCAAACATTAAAGCCATTTCAGACAAAGCTTTGCTTGACTGCGCCGACGGTAACAGAGACGGTAAATGGAGCATATCGGATGTAATAGCAATACTTAACTATCTTAAAAATAAATAAACGCAATAAAAAATCTGCCGCAGTAATGCGGCAGATTTTTTATCGATCGGGGCGACAAGATTTGAACTTGCGACCTCTTGAACCCCATTCAAGCGCGCTACCAAGCTACGCTACGCCCCGACGTACCAAGTACTTTACTATAATACCATAAAACAACGGCAAATGCAAGAAAAATTTTCATAAATTTAGAATATGGAAAACAAGGCGTAGAAACCCTTATTTTTACGGGTATACGGATGTATCTATCCCTCTTATCCAAACATACGCCATAACTGCCGACCATTATCATAGCATCAAAAGCTTTTCCAATTCCTCTTTGCTGAAATCATAGTCCTTGTTACAGAAATGACAGTGCAGCGTTGCCTTGCCGTCTTCCTCTATTATTTTGGCAATTTCCTTTTTGCCCACAGCTATAAGCGCCTTTTCGACTTTCGCCTTTGAACAGTTGCAGACATAATTAACGGGTACCTTATCCAGTATTTTAGGGCAAAGATCCCCTGCAAGCTCGTTCAATATATCCTCTGTGGTCATGCCCTTTTCCAGCATGGTCGTTACGGGCATTATATTTTTAAGCTTTTCCTCAAATCCCGATATTATTTCCTCATCAGCCTCAGGCATTACCTGTATCACAAAGCCTCCTGCCTGCTTTATGCTGTAATCTCTGTCCACAAGCACGCCCAGTGCCACGGCAGAAGGCGTCTGCTCGGATTTGGCAAAATAGTAGGTCATATCCTCGGCTATTTCTCCCGAAACAAGAGGTATCTTGCCTACATAGGGTTCCTTCATGCCCAGATCCTTTATAACCGTAAGCGTACCATAGCCAAGAGCAGTCTGTACATCCAGCTTGCCGTTTGGCTTAAGAGGTATATCCACGTTGGGATAATTGACATAGCCCTTTACCTCTGAGCGGGAATTTGATGTAACGGTAAGTCCGCCTCCGGGACCGTCGCCCTTTATCTGTATTGTAACAACATCCTTATCTGACTTTAGCATGGAACCCATAATAGCCGCAATTGTAAGGCTCCTGCCTAACGCCGCAGACATAACGGGAGAGGTATTATGGTATTCATATGCCTGCTCTGCCGTTTCTCTTGTGTCGGCTATAAAAAGCCTTGCCGCCCCGTCTCCTGCCGTTGCCCTTAAAATATGATCGCTCATTTTTATTTCTCCTTTTCTCTTGCTACAAAAAATACTCTCTGGCTCCTTGGCGTAGGCTCATGAAATGTCAGCTCTTCATATGCCGCCTCAAATTTAAGCCCTGCCCTTTCCAGAAGCTCCTTTATCTTGTCTGTTTCATATCCCTTTTCATAATGGAATTCCTCATGTCGCCTATAAAGACCCGTATTACTGTCCTTTATGAAAAAATTGGTATAGAATTCATTTATACATTCTTTATCATCATAGTAGTTTTCCCATGTATAAGCGGAATCCTCCGTAGTTTCGCAGAAGCTGTTGCAGCCCAGTATTTCCTTGAACTTATATACCGTATTTATATCAAATACAAAAAGTCCCTTTGGCTCCAGATAATTATTTACAAGCTTGAATACCTTCAAAAGCTCCTCCTCTTCTGTAATATAATTTATGCTGTCGCACAATGAAACTATCGCATCTGACGTACCGTAAAGCTCAAACTCCCGCATATCCTGGTTAAGATAGAGTATATTAAGGGCAGGATCCGTCTTTTCTCTCGCCTTTGTAAGCATATTTTCGGATATATCTATGCCTATCATATCAAAGCCTTCTTTGGCAAGGCGCTGCGTCATATTGCCTGTGCCGCAGCCAAGCTCCACTATTATATTTGTATTTCTTATCAGATCGTGTCTTTTGAAAATTTCCTTCAGATACTTTGTCCAGCGGTCATAAGGCGTATCCTCCATAAATGTATCGTAGACCTCCGCAAAGCTTTCGTATACTGACATAACAATCACCTATTTTCTGAATATCCATAATTTAAGCACGGCAAGTACCTCTCTCAAGTAGCATGGCAGCAAGGATATAGGCGCAGTGGAAGCACTGTAAGAGCGTACATTAAGCCCATTTAGTCTTGCCAGCTCTCCCGCTCTGTATGAGTGGAAGCTGTTTGTAATATATACCGTCCTATAATCGTCGCCCAGCTTTTCATCAAGTATTTTCTTTGAAAATTCAAAGTTTTCGTTGGTGGATGAGGATCTGTCCTCAATAACTATATTTTCGGCAGGAATGCCCTTTGACGTCATATAGTCGTACATTGCCTGAGCCTCGGAGATATCCTCCTGGGGACCCTGACCTCCGCTTACCACTATAAGAGCCTTGTTATTGTAATTATAGTACTCTATTGCTTTATCCATACGTCTTACAAGCGAACCTGTAGGCACGGTGCCTTTTACTCCGCAGCCCAGTACTATTACCGCCTCTTCCGTAAAATCCGCCTTGTTTGTTTGGGGAAGCACCGAAATTATCCCTATCACAACGGAGAAAAACAGCGCTGTCGCAATAAAAAATATTTTTATTATTTTTACAAAAGCATTAGACGGCACATGGAACCACATTGCCATAACAACTCCAAGAATAAGAGCAAGCAGTTGTCCCAAAGCAAAATTGGTCATTAAACAGGACAAGAGCATATATATTATAATAAGAACGCCTGTTATTGTAACTGTTTTTTTCATAAAACTCACCTTATAGCAGTATACAATAATAAACGGTCAAAGACAAGTGTTTTGTAATATTTGTCATATATTCTTACGTTTTTTAAAGGACAGTGATATCTATGCTCGAATTTGCTCTTGCGGGAAATCCCAACTGCGGCAAGACAACGCTTTTTAATTTGCTTACGGACAGTCGGGAACACACAGGCAACCGTCCCGGTGTGACCGTAGATGTAAAGAGGGGTATATGCTCTGTGGGAAATATTTCGGCAATAATATCGGATCTTCCGGGTATATACTCCCTTTATCCCTATTCTCAGGATGAGACGATCGCCTGCGAGTATATACTTAAGGACAAGCCCGACTGTATAATAAATGTTGTCGATGCCACAAATATGGAAAGAAATATGTACCTTACCACTCAGCTTATGCAAACGGGTATCCCCGTTGTAATGGCGCTGAATATGATAGACGAGGCGGAAAACAGAGGGGATGTTATAGATATAAAAAAAATGGAAGAGCTTATGGGCATCCCCGTAATACCTATTTCAGCCCTTAAGAAAAAAGGCATAGATAAGCTTATTATAAAGGCTGCATCGATCTCCCGCAAAAGGAAAGGACCCTACGCCCTTTATTTTGAAGAAAACGATGAAATGTATGAAAAAGAAGCCAACAGACGCTACAAATATATAGAAAAAATAACGGCTCTGTGCGTGCATAAGGGAAAGACGGAGCACAGTTTAAGCAATAGAATAGATACTGTCGTAACAAACAGATTTTTGGCATTCCCCATATTTATGACGATAATGTATTTTGTTTTTTCTGTTACCTTCGGCAACGTGGGAAAAGCCCTGAGCAACGGCATGGATATACTGGTAAATGAAAAGATAGGGGCGCTAACGGCAAATATACTCTGTGAACTTAATGTTTCGGAGCTTATTACGGCTCTTATTATTGACGGCATAATAAAAGGTATAGGTATGGTAATAGTATTCTTGCCCCAAATAGTGCTTCTTTTTCTCTTTTTGTCAATATTGGAGGATACGGGATATATGGCAAGAGCGTCATTTATAACCGACAGACTTCTAAGAAGCTTTGGCTTATCGGGAAGAAGCTTTGTGCCAATGCTCATGGGATTCGGCTGTTCCGTCCCTGCCATTATGGCAACAAGAACACTTAAAAGCCGCACAGAAAGAAATAAAACTGTAATTCTCATACCGTTTATGACCTGCGGCGCAAGAATGGCGGTATTTGCCGCCTTTGGCAACGAAATTTTCGCAGACAAAGGAAGGGTCGTAACTGCCGCTCTTTATGTTATAGGCATAGGCGTCGCTCTTTTAAGCGGCTTGATACTCGGCAATACTTTTATTAAAGGGGAAGATGAGGGTTTTATAACTGAGCTGCCGCCGTACAGGTTGCCCTCATTGTACTCTGTTATGATACATATGTGCGAAAGAGCAGAGGATTTTATAAAAAAGGTATTTACGACACTGCTTGTTGCCTCTGTGATAATATGGCTCATGCAAAGCTTTGATATAAGACTGAACATAGTCAAAGACAACAGCGAGAGCATATTTGCCTGTCTGGGAAAAGCAATAGCCCCCATATTCATCCCTTGCGGTTTTGGCAGCGACTGGCGGAAAACAGCCGCAATTATATCGGGTCTGGGAGCAAAAGAGGCAATTATATCGACTCTGGGCATACTGTATGCAGACGGATTCCTTTCCCGGCATTTTACGGGACTTTCCGCCTTTTCATATCTTGTGTTTATATTACTTTATATGCCCTGCGCCGCTGCCTTTACCGCTTCATACAAGGAAATGAAAAGCCTGAAATGGGCTGTATTTGCTGCGCTTTACCAAACAGCCGCCGCATGGCTTGTTTCGGCGGCGGTGTATCAGACAGGCTCTTTTATTCTGAGTTGACAGTCATAAAATATTATGTTAAAATAACTTAAAATAAAAAGTGATGATCATGTAAATAAAGATCACACAAAGGGGTACACCACCTTGAAAGGGCGTAGGCTTCCGTAAGGAGCCGAATTTATGGTGCGATCCTTTGTGTGATTTTTTATTTTGAAAGGAGAAAAATATGATAAAAATAAACGGAAAGGCAGCTCCCGAAGCAAAAGGCAATACCCTGGGGCAATATCTTGACGAAAACGGCTACAATAAGACCCGCATTGCCGTTGAAGTAAACGGCAGTATACTCTCAAAGAAGGAGTACGACAGCTATATAATAAACGATGAGGATATTATAGAGATAGTCAACTTTGTAGGCGGTGGTTGATATGACAAATAACGAATTTATAAATGCCCTTATAATGCGGCACGGCAGCGATATATACCACAAGCTAATAAATTCAAAGGTTGCCGTAGCGGGCTTGGGCGGTCTTGGTTCCAATGTTGCCTTAGCTCTGGCAAGAGCGGGAATCGGAGAGCTTTTTATTGTGGATTTTGACAGGGTAGACATTACAAACCTTAACAGACAGCAGTATGATATCTCCGACATAGGAAAGGCAAAAACTGTGGCGCTTGCAAATAAAATAAGGGCAGTCAATCCCATAATAAAGATTAAGCGCAAAAAAATAAAGATAACCGAAAGCAACGCCGTTGAACTCTTTAAGGATCACAGCATCGTATGCGAATGCTTTGACAAGGCTGAAAGCAAGGCAATGCTCATAAACACCTTGCTTACATCCCCCGAGGACTTTACGGTAGTATCCGCATCCGGCATGGCAGGCTTTGACACAGGCAATACGATACAGAGCCGTAAAATAAACGATCGCCTTTATATTTGCGGCGATATGGTATCCGGCATAGAAAACGGCATGGGACTTATGGCTCCCAGAGTAGGCATATGTGCCATGCATCAGGCTAATACGGTATTGCGGTTGCTGTTGTGTGATCTAAATTAATATATAATAAAAGGAGAATAACAATGAAGGACAAATTAATAATAGCAGGACACGAATTCAATTCAAGATTCATACTCGGCTCAGGCAAATACTCTCTTGAGCTTATTAAGGCAGCCGTTGAAAATGCCGGAGCCGAAATAATAACTCTTGCATTAAGACGTGCAAATTCAAACGCCGACAATATACTGGACTACATACCAAAGGGCATTACTCTGCTGCCAAATACATCGGGCGCAAGAAATGCCGAAGAAGCAGTAAGGATAGCCAGGCTTTCAAGAGAGGTTGGCTGCGGCGATTTTGTAAAGATAGAGGTAATACACGATTCCAAATATCTGCTGCCCGACAACTATGAAACAATAAAGGCTACCGAAATACTTGCCAAAGAGGGCTTTATTGTAATGCCCTATATGTATCCCGACTTAAATGCCGCCAGAGATCTTGTAAATGCGGGAGCGGCATCCATAATGCCTCTCGGAGCGCCTATTGGCTCCAACAAGGGCATTTGCACAAAGGACTTTATTAAAATACTTATTGAAGAGATCGATCTGCCTATAATAGTAGACGCAGGCATAGGCAAGCCGTCTCAGGCGTGCGAGGCTATGGAAATGGGAGCGGCGGCTGTTATGGCAAATACGGCTATTGCCACAGCCGGGGATATACCTGCAATGGCGGAAGCATTCAAGAAAGCCATTGAAGCCGGACGTACCGCATATCTTTCAGGTATGGGCAGAGTTATAGAAAAGGCAAGCGCATCATCTCCTTTAACAGGATTTTTACAGGATTAAGAGGTGTACTATGGAACAGAAAAGAATAGATCACATGACATATCTACCGGATATGGAGAACATAGGCTCGGAGATACAGGACAAGGTCATAAAGGCAAGAAATGACTACGATCCCGATAAATATACAGTATCTGACGTAGAGGAGGCTCTGAAAGCGGATGTGCTTACGCCCTATGATTTCGGAGCGCTGCTCTCTCCCGCCGCAGGTAATTTCTTGGAAGAAATGGCTAAGAGGGCTATGGCTGAGACCAGAAAGCATTTCGGCAACAGCATAAATATGTTTACTCCCCTTTACATAGCCAACTACTGTGAAAACTATTGTATATACTGCGGCTTCAACTGTCATAACAAAATAAACAGAGCAAAGCTCAATGAGGAAGAGATCGAAAAAGAAATGAAAGCCATTGCCGATACGGGGCTTGAAGAAGTACTTATACTTACGGGCGAAAGCAGAAATATGTCCGATGTGAAATACATAGGCATGGCATGTAAGCTGGCTAGCAAATATTTCAAGGTAGTGGGACTTGAAGTTTATCCTATGAACACGGATGAATACAGATATCTTCACGAATGCGGCGCAGATTATGTAACGGTATTTCAGGAAACATACAATTCCGATAAATATGAAACTCTTCATCTGGAGGGACACAAGAGAATATTCCCCTATCGCCTTAACGCCCAAGAAAGAGCTATAAGAGGCGGAATGCGCGGTGTTGGCTTTGCCGCTCTTCTGGGACTTGACGATTTCAGAAAAGACGCCTTTGCAACAGGTATGCACGCATATCTCATACAGAAAAAATATCCTCATGCCGATATTGCTTTTTCTTGCCCAAGGCTCAGACCTATTATAAATAACGATAAAATAAATCCCAAGGACGTACATGAGCCTCAGCTTTTGCAGGTAATATGCGCATACAGGATATTTATGCCTTTTGCAAGCATTACTATCTCTACAAGGGAATGTCAGAGATTCAGGGACAATATTATAAAAATTGCGGCTACAAAAATATCAGCCGGCGTGGATGTAGGCATAGGCGGTCATGGCGATGACGGAAAGCGCAAGGGGGACGAGCAGTTTGAGATCTCCGACGGCAGGAATGTGGAAGAAGTATATAAGGCTATTAAGGAACAGGGCTTACAGCCTGTAATGAGCGAATACATATATGTTTAAAATAGCTATAACAAACAGGAATTTAACAGATGATCTGCTTAAGCAGATCGAAATACTCCACAGATCCGATTATCGGTATATAATACTCAGGGAAAAGGATCTGCCTCAAGCGGAGTATACTTTTCTTGCCAAAAGAGCAATTGATATAAGCGATAAAATAATACTCCATACATTTATCAACACGGCGCTTGAGCTTGGATACAAAAAAATACACTTGCCCTACTCTCTTTTTATCGAAAATAGGGACCTCATAAGGGATTTTGAATTAAAGGGCGTATCCACCCACAGCATCAATGAGGCTTTGACCTGCCAAAATTACGGAGCAAGCTATATTACCTTCAGCCATATTTTTGAAACCGACTGCAAAAAGGGTCTTGCTCCAAAGGGACTTGCAGAGCTTGAAAAAATATGCAAGGCTGTAGATATACCCGTGTATGCCCTTGGCGGCATAGATCCCCAAAACGCCTTAAGCTGCATAAACGTCGGGGCTTTTGGCGTGTGTATGATGTCCGAAAGCATGAAAATGAAAGAGGAATAGATCCGATATAATATATCTGCAAAAAGTTACAGCGAAACAGCGCCCCTGCACACAAAAAAGCTTATGGAACTTACAAATTTATATTTTGTTTCCAAGAAGAGCAAAATAATGCGGCATTAAAAAAGCACTTTTGAAAAATTCAAGGGTGCTTTTTTAATGTAAATTTATACAGTATATCTTTATGAAAACAATAACAGAACTATTTATAGTACTTAGCTTTTATAGAGCAATATATAAAGATCCTTTGGAGTTCCTGTAATATAATCACTGGCGTAGATTTTTAGGACAAGATAAAACAATAAACAATTATTGTATTTCAATATCATAAATGCCAGATACATAATCAAATACATTAAACAGTTTTTAACATATCAATTCAATATAATAATATAAAAAAAGATTGCTACACGAAAAACTGTTCAAGATCTAAAAGAATACAATAATTATCCCGAGAATATTTTTATAAAAAAATTATCAAATTATTCATTGGATCAATCTCTGACAAACATATTATTTTAAGGAACAATAAATTAATATTCTCAAAATAAAAATGTCAAATCCAAAAATTCCTTCAGCGTTTAAAATAAGTCTTTAAGTATTTTTAAATTATGTATTGATTTAATAAAAAAATGTGTTATAATGTTAGTTAAAGGAGGATATGTCATGAGAAGAAAAAATAAAAACAGAATATATAGATTTCTTAGGAAATTTAGTGAAAAGGGGCAATATACATATGCTCTTGTAACTATAATTATCATAATTATAGCATCTGCAATGTATTTTTTTCGTGCCTATAAAAATAGCATAGCGTACACATTTACTATTAACATTTTGGCAACTTTGTTTGCTGCATTGATAGTATATATCTTTTGTTTTAATTTTTTTAAAAAAATATTAGAAGATAGCGATAAGCTTTCAGAAGATTATGCTAAACTATGTGAAATTTATAGCAAAGATAATTTAATGAAATATACCCAGAAATGCGTAAGCAAAAGAAATCTTAAATTAGCAAAAAAGCACACAAATAATGTCTCAAATTGTACATATGGGGCAGAAATTAAAAGTCCTCTTATACCTGAATATATTATTATAGACGAGAATATATTATTATTTGAATTTGAAAGTGATAAAAAATACAAGCCGCCTATCTTTTCAATTGAAAATCATAATTTTTTATTCTCAGCTCATTCACAAAGTACAAAATATAACAACAAATTATATCGGGTAAATCATATAGATAAAGACAAAAACTTTATAAAAGTATACTTGGGAGAAACCCAATATTTTTATTCCCTTATTACAAACAGGGCTATGGATTTTAGAATTAATGGAAACATTAATCTTAGAAAGCTATTTGTTTTAGATAATTCAGTAGGTTCATTAAGCGATTCTAAATTATCAAATCATTTGGGCTTTAATGCAGTAGTAGAAACAATTGATGAAAAAATAGTATTTGTAAAACGCTCCAAAAATCTTTCCGTAGAAAAAGATAATTTAGGGCTAGGTGTTCAAGCATCTTTTAAATATAAATATATAAAGGAAGCTAAGGATATAAAGGATGGAATTTATAATGCAATAAAAAAAGAAGCCAAGGATGAACTAAATATAGACAATAATAATATTGATAAGTGCAAAATAATATATATTTACAGGAATTTAGTAGAAGGAGGTAAACCACAATTACTTATTTATATAAAATTAAATATTACATCCGAACAAGTATATATGAAATTTAATACTCTAGTAGAATATAAGCATGAAAATCCTAATCTTACAAGAGATGGAGACTATATTTATTTTTTAAACACAGCAGATTTTGATTCTAATTTTATATGCATATTACCTGATGGTATTTCCGGAAGATTTTTAAATTATAAATATAACGACAATAGCCGCATAAGCTTTGAAAATAAGTTTAGATGGTTTGATATGGTACCAAGTAGTGCTTCCTCTCTTATATTGTGGCAGAGCTGGAAAGATCAAGTTAATTATTGCTGAGTTGAAATTATAAATAATTAAATTTGTATAAATACTCAATATTAATATTATATAGCTTTACGGCATTCGATATATCTAAATCGGATGCCGTAGTTAAATTCATCAAAAAATATCTATACTTTACCTTGTAAACAATATTAAGCACAAGCTCGGTGGTTTGCAAAAAATATTCTAAAAATCCCAAAGTACAACCCCTTGAAGAACATACCATGCTTATATTACATTTTTATTATTTCAATTTTTCTATGTAATCCATAAAGTTTTCTTTATTCTCCAATGCAGTAGTAGTAGGTCTGCCAAGATCATCCCTTGCACTTATGGAACACTTTACCTCAATGAAGCTCAGTTTGTTTTTGACCTTTGCTTTTTCAAGCTCTTTGTCAAGGTCGTTAAAGTTGTCAACGCACACTACATTTAGACAACCGCAGGCTTTTGCTATTATCACATTGCTATAATCTACTTTGGGCGATTTTGTTGATATTAACCCCTTTTCTACATCAATGTCAGTTACACTTCTCCAAGTATATAAAAAACTTTATTTTTAATCACATTAAGACTTAAATTGTTAATTTCTGTTTATATTTCTAAAACATAATTTATCCTTTTTATTAATTCTTATATACCGCTCATATAAATTTCTGATACAACTTTATTCCATATTCCACGCTCGCGCAATATGTGTTCTATTATATCCCGTACTGCGCCATGACCGCCTTTATTGGAGCTTATATAATCAGCTATATCTTTTATTTCCCGACAACTGTCGGATGGACAAGCTATATATCCCGTTAGCTTCATTGGCGCAAGGTCATTGAGATCATCGCCTATATAACCAATTTCTTTTCTGACGATATTCTTTTCTTCCATAAACACTGACAAGAATTCTTTTTTGTTTTTTATGTTCTGAAAAATAAAATCAACCTTTAACTCATTCATTCTTCGGGTCGTAGCCGCACACTCTCTGCCCGTCAGTACAATTATTTTTATTCCTGCCGCTTTTGCAGCAAAAAAGCCTGCCGCATCCCTGGTATTAAATTTTTTTATTTCGCTTCCGTTCTCATCATAATAAATCCCACCGTCGGTCATTGTTCCATCAACATCTATGACTAAATAGTTCAGTTTTTTTAAATCCATTATTTATTCTCCTCATAAAAAAGAAGGCATAACAAAATAAATCTGATTATCTTTTTAATAGATACCGGGATCTGAGTCATCATAAATTGAGATTTTCTTATTTGTTTTGTTACCCTTACTTCTAACTGTGGTATAACAAAATTTCTGCTATTTTTATATCCATCGAAACCTGCAATATATATTTATATAATTTCGGTTTATGTATGACGATCTTGCTTTAGTCCAAAAGATTTTATCATTTCAGTATGTTTATTTACATCTATATCATCATCCATAATAGCAGATAGCTTTGTTCCAATTTCATTTCGTTTATTTTTGTTAGTAAGCAGATATAACCATCTCCTTAACCATGCATAAGGAAGCATATATTTATTGCCGTTTTTGAACCATGGATAGATCCTTGTCATAACTGCCATATCAGGAAACATCATTTTTAAAAATAACTTGATACCTTTATCTCCGTTGTTCCTAAGCATAACGCTCTGCACCGCTATATTGTCAAAGCCAAATACACCATGTTCCAAAATATAATCAATTATCTGTTCTAATTTCTTATCATCGATCGGTGTACATTCAATATCCGTATCAAAGTATTTTTTGCAAATATAAAAAATAACATTAGAAAAATATTTGAGCTGTATAGAGTCAAGCTCGTTTTCTATATATTTAAAATCAATTACTTTGCCAAATTTATTTAAAAATACAACTATATCCAGAACCATTCTTATTCCTGCACCGATGTTATAAAAATGCTTGGCAAGATGAACAAGAATATATATAAAATGATCCTCTTTTTTGAGTTCATATGTATAAGTATAATTTTTGACATGCTCTTTATTTTTTATTTTCTCTCGAAAATAGTTGATATAATCAAAATCGTTGAACAGTCGTTCATATATTAGGTCTGTATGCATTTCCAAACATAAGATACCTTTTGTATATGTTTGCACAGCATTTTCCGATTTATCCTCATTGAATTCAAAACCAATATTTAAAAGAGCATTATTGGCTTTTTTTATATCGCTTTCATCGACCAGAATATCAATATCGCCAAAACTCCTAACTTCCTTATTAGGATAATAGTTTCTAAGTACATATCCTTTTATAAGTATATGTTCAATGCAATTATCGTTAAGCGTTGCTATTGTTTGCTTCATACCTATTTCCTGAAGAGTTGAGATCTGTACAGTTTTTAAAAAAAGTTTTTTTAACTCATCATAGATAGGAGGTCTTTTATCCAATTTATCAATAGCTAGATATATCATACACTGAACAGAATGAATATTCGCAAGTCTTAGAATTTCGAACCAGTCAACATTTTCATCATATTCTATTTTTTTATTATATATATATGATTTAAGCAGCTTCAAAAAATAAATTTTATTATTCATCATAAACCCCGAAAAATAATTCTAATTGCTGAGCTCTTTAAGATAACCAACAAAATATTCTTTATTCTCCAATGCAGTAGTAGTAGGTCTGCCAAGATCATCCCTTGCACCTATGGAACACTTTACCTCAATGAAGCTCAGTTCGTTTTTGACCTTTGCTTTTTCAAGCTCTTTGTCAAGGTCGTTAAAGTTGTCAACGCATATAGCATTGGGATAACCGCAAGCTCTTGCGATCTCAACAAGGTTTATCTTTTCAGCCACAGTCGGCATACCGCCTACGGTTTCATGAGCGCCGTTATTTATAACTATATGCACCATATTTTGGGGAGCATTTGCGCCCATAAGCGCCATAGAACCCATATGCATAAGCACAGCCCCGTCCCCGTCAATACACCATATTTTTGTATCGGGCTTGTTTATGGCAATACCTAAAGCTATGGATGAACTGTGTCCCATAGAACCTACCGTAAGGAAGTCGTATTTATGGCTTTGACCGTTTGCAACTCTGGTTTCAAAAAGCTCTCTGCTTGCCTTTCCCGTAGTTGAAACAACAGGGTCTTCGCCTGTATATTTGACTATATGCTGTATTATTTCCTCTCTGACCATTTTATTATCGTTTTCGTACTTGACTTTTCCGTCGTAGGTCAGAGCGTTCTTGCGTATTACAAAGGCAACGCTTTTGCCCTTTGCTAATATCTCTCTGAAATCGGACATAGCCTTTTCAACTTCTTCATCGGTGGTATCCGTGCCAATTATGAAAGGCTTTATATCCATATCCTCAAGGAGCTTTACGGTCACTTCGCCCTGATATATGTGCTGAGGCTCATCGTGAATACCCGGCTCTCCTCTCCATCCTATTATAAATATACAGGGTATGGCATAAACCTTGTCATTGAGAAGCGATGCGACCGGGTTTATTATATTTCCCTCGCCGCTGTTCTGCATGTATACAACAGGCACTTTCCCCGTGGCAAGATGATAGCCTGCCGCAAGAGCGGTACAGTTGCCTTCATTTGCCGCTATTAAGTGATGCTTAGGATCTATGCCGTATGTATTCATAAGATAATTGCAAAGCGCCTTTATCTGTGAATCCGGTACGCCCGTATAAAAATCCGAACCTATTATTCTGACTAAACTTTCTGCTTTCATATACAACTCCTCCGATTATTTCGTATTAAGTATTCTGTGATATATTTCGTCAATGGCATCGGTATCCAATGCAATAGGATTATTTTTTAGCCTAATGGGATTTACGGACGTTCTTAATATTTCAAAGTCCTTTTCATCTGCTGTTGGTATCGGCAATTCCAAGCTGTTTATTATTGCTTTAAGCTTTTCCACAGCCTTTATCGGTGTATCACAGCCCAAAACCTTGGCAATATCGTCAAAAACAGCTTTAAGATAGACCTTGCCTCTGCTGTCAATACATTTATCCATGTTGCTTAGCATATATTCCCACAGTACAGGCAAGCACAATGCCGCAGCGTGACCATGGGCTATTTTATAAAGACTTGTAAGCTTATAGCACATAGCATGTGCTGCCGTTGTCTGGGTTATATTTATAGCCTTGCCTGCAAGGTGCGCCGCCTCCATCATGGCTGTATTGCCGTCTTTGTCATTCGTCAGATATGAGTCCATATTTCCTATGATCATTTCAAGAGCTTTCTTGGAATATTCCTTGCTTTCGTCATTTGAATTTACAGACCAAAAGGATTCTACGGAATGACAGAGAGCGTCAAGCATTGTGGCTTTTCTTTGATATATTGGCAGTGTGTCAAGTACGGAACTATCCATAAGAACTGCATCGGGAATACAGCTTATATCCGTTACAGACTGCTTTTCTCCCTTGTAATATATAACGGCAAACCTTGTTGCTTCGCTGCCTGTTCCGGCAGTCGTGGGAACAGCTATAAACGGTATGTCATTGGGTACTATTTTCTGTTCCAGATAATTTTTGCTTTTATCCATAGGAGAATATAGCTTTATGCACTTGGCAACATCTATTGCGCTTCCGCCGCCTACAGCTATGATACAATTGCATTTTTCTTTGTTAAATGCGTCAACACCCTTAACAATAGACTCATACAATGGATTTGGCTCAAAGTCACTGAATCTTGTAACATAGATATTTTTAAGGCTTTCAAAAAAGCTGTTTATTCCGAGAAAGCCTATTGAGCTGTCACATACAAGAAATATCCTCTTAATACCCTTGTTTTCAAGATATGTATTCAATTCATCATAGTTTCCGTCTGTCCTTATAATGATCTGCTCACTCATATTTTCTCCTTGTCAGCCTTCTTCGGGAATAAGCGTTATTATGTCCTTTATTGACATACACATATCATCACATTCCTTAGCCCTGTGATTTTCAAGTATAGTCCTAGCTGCATTCTGCATAGCGGGGAAGCCTGTCCTTGTAAGCTGATTTGCATATATGATTATGTTTACACCGTGTTCTTTGAACTCCTCCTCCGTAACCGTATTGAAGGAAGTGGGGACAACAACGATAGGTGTAGTCTTGTCCTTTTCTCTGAATTTTTCAACAAATTCAAATATCTCAGCAGGGTCCTTTTTCCTGCTGTGTATCATAATGGCGTCTGCTCCCGCCACGGTAAATGCAAAGGCTCTTTCCAATGCGTCCTCCATACCTCTTTCAAGTATAAGGCTCTCAATACGGGCGCATATCATAAAGTCCTTTGTTTTCTGAGCTTTCTTGCCTGCGGCTATTTTAGCGCTGAAGTTTTCTATACTGTCCTGAGTCTGTTCAACTTCCGTACCAAAGAGGGAGTTCTTTTTAAGACCTGTCTTGTCCTCTATTATTACCATTGAAACGCCCATACGCTCAAGGCTCTTTACCGTGTATACAAAGTGCTCCGTAAGTCCGCCTGTATCTCCGTCAAATATGATAGGTTTTGTAGTGACCTCCATGATGTCGTCAATGGTACGGAAACGGGATGTCATATCTACAAGCTCGATATCGGGTTTTCCCTTTGCCGTAGAATCACAGAGAGAGCTTATCCACATAGCGTCAAATTCGTGTGTTTCGCCATTCTGGTATACCTTTGTTTTTTCAACTATAAGTCCTGTTATACCACTGTGAGCCTCCATAGCCGTAATAGTCCCCTTCATATCAAGAGCTTTTTTAAGCCTTGCACGTCTTATATCGGGCAGAGATAAGTCAGCTCTTGCTCTGTCGTCGAGAGCCTTGTATTTTTCATCGTTGGAATAGGGATACTCTACAAGTATTCCGCCATAGGAAGCAAGTATTGATACGACCTCATCTCTTATAGGCTTCTGAAAACCTGATACCCAGTCATCACCATGCACTACATAATCGGGCTGATATTTTTCGAGATTTTCCTTATAGCTGAGATTTTTCTGTTCCACAACATCGTAAACCCCTGCTATATTTTTGAACATAGTTTTTCTTTCCTCAAAGGGAAGAAGGGGAAATCTCTTGTAGCTTGATATAGCTTTATCGGATAAAACGCCTATAATTAGCTTGCCAAGCCTTTCAGCCTTTTTGATTATATCAATGTGACCGCTGTGTATGATGTCTGTTGAAAAGCACATATACACAGTCCTGTTTTCTATTTCTTTAAGCCTTGATGATACGACAGCCAAGTCCTCCGGGTTGTCTATCTCATTACAGAGCATATTTTTAACATCAAGAGGGAATAACTTGCATTTACCTGAAACATCGTTAAAGGCATTTTCAGCATAGCAGTCAGTCTTACCGCTTTCACAGTAGGAAACAATACTGTCAAGCCATACCTTCCAATCCTCTTTATTCAGCTTATATAAGGGCTGTGCAGCCATAGCCTCATTAAAGAACTCAATACCTATTTTTTTGATAAGACCATTCTGTATAACGGCTTTAAAATCCTTTTCGGGAAGTGAAAGGGTAGAGCTTACAACCATACAGCTTTCTTCACAGGCAATAAGCTTGTCAAAAACTTCATTCTCAAATACAATATCACCGTGCATAAGAACAATGTCATCGTCAAGATGATCCTTTGCACAGTAAATGGAATAAATATAGTTTGTTGCCTTGTATTTTGGATTTTTAATGAATGTGATATGTAAAGGCAGGTCAAGACTGTGGCAGTAGTCCACAAGAACACCGTCAAAAAGTCCCGTTGTCATTATCACTTCGTTTATACCTGCGTCTGCAAGCTGTTTAAGCTGTCTGCTTAAAATCGTTTCTCTGCTTGAAATCTCGGTCATGCATTTGGGATGCTCTGAGGTAAGGACTCCCATGCGACTACCTAAGCCTGAGTTTAATATTAATGCTTTCATTGGTTTACTCCTTTACGCTATATTTTATTTCCACCAAGCTTCATAATTGTGTTTAATACGTTTATTCTCAGGTGGAAGCTGCATATAGTTTCCGTATATATTTTTTAAATATTTGTCATAATTTGATGTGACTTTAAAAATATGTCCTTCAAATTCCACATCTATGCATTCAAAAAAACCTTTCTTCTCAATTCGCCCTCTGCTGCCATATCCCCAAACAACGCATCCTATATAATTACTTTTATCATATTTTCTTAAACAACATACTCTATCCATTGTTTTTAATAAAAAATCAAAAGAAAAGAATATAGTAAAAGGATATATAAAGCTTTTTAAAATTCTCTTTGTCGTTGTTGTTCCCGAGCCAAAATTATTTCTTTTGATTTCAACTACTTTTCTTATGAGCGCTGCTGTTTTGTAATGGAGCATACTAAGAAAACTATTATTAAAATTTCCATCAATAGCAAATATATCAATCCATACACCAATTCTTACATCCTTTACAAATTTTTCTTCTACTTCTGTACGATTATCTATAAGTTTTATAAATGGGTATGTGCTATTGCCAAATTTATATGAGATAACATCTATAAAAGGAGAAATTTTATTTCCCCGTATTATATTAATAAACTTTTCGTAGTCAGGTCGTGGCATAAATACATCAATATCATCATCCCACGGTATGAAGCCTTTATGCCTTATAGCTCCTAAAAGTGTTCCGTATCCTAATGTATAATGCAGATTGTTTTTATCACAAAATTTTGCAAAATCAATAAGTATATTGACTTGTAAGGCTTTCATTTCTTCAGATGTTATTTTTTTCATGCTCGAATCTCCATATAAATTTTCAAATAAATTCGGGAAATCGGTTACATTTGTTTGCAATCCATAAAACCGTAAAAATAATTTTTCTTTATAACTGCTCATGAATATGTTTTAATTTACACATATCCAATTTGAACAAAATTATTTTCTTATATGTAATAATATTGATCCCTATATATACTAAATCAAATTTTTAATTAAATTATTTGTAAGAAGATATGTGAATGCTTTACTTCAACACTAAAGAAATTTAGTTAAAATAAATTTCTTAAACAGCTATTGAATACTTTTTCTATAGTTATTCTTCTAAGTATATCTATAATAAGACATATAGCAAATACCGAGAATATTTTTGTCGCAGCATGGATATATGGAAATTCTATATAATTACTGTTAGGGTAAATTACTTGCCATATATATTGTCTTAAAATAAAATTGTCATGTATAAGATATATTCCAAGTACTGACCCTGCAATATAATTTACTATATTGCTTTTGAATTTTAAAGTACAAAAGAACAAAAATACAGATACTGCCCACACCACAGAAATAATAGAATTATATTTCATAAAATATGTTGCATGGTTTATTATAACGTTTGCTTTTAATATTTTTCCAATAAAATCAATTACGGGAACGGTTAAAAGCATTATAAGGGTTGACAAAACCAAACACAAAAATATTTTTCTTCTATTACTATAAATACTTTTTATATATAATCTTATATATGCGCCAATAAGATACATAACTATAAAGAAATCCATTGAACACATTTCCTAAGCTGTACCTGTAAATGTTGGAACAATACACCATATAAATAATAAAAGCATTAAAAATAGTGTATATTCTTTCTTATTCATAGCTTTGAGTCCCGGATTTATAAAAGGTACAATTAAATAAAGAATTATATAAAAAATAACATACCAATTGCCCCAAAATATAGGAAAAAGAGCCTTAACAACAGCTACTCCGGATATAGGAACGGCTCTTGTTAATAAAGCGATAAATAATATCAATACCGAATAAAAGAACATTTCAAATATTAAATTAACAATTTTCTTATAGTAATTAATGTCATTCTTTGCATTGATCAAAAAATATCCTGATATTAATGCAAACACAGAACAAGAAGCCTTTCCAAACATATTTAACATTTGAATAAAAATTATATTTAAGCCAATATCATCGTAAGAAAATTGAAGGAAGCCCCCATGGAAAGAATAGTGATGACAAATAATCAAGATAACGCAGATAATTCTAAGCAATTCTATACCTGAATTCCTTTTTATATTACTCACTTTATTCCCTCCTTAATGAATTATATTATATTGGCATTAAATAAAGCTAATTTACAGAATGACTATGAGCTTTAAAATAATCAATATGAGAATCTGCCATTCTTTCTATGGTATAATTAAGGGATATTTTCAGATTTTCCATAGCTAAAGATATTCTTAAACTATCATCAATAAGCAACGTATCCATAGATTGTGCAAGCATTTCGGCATCATTAATATTAATAAGACATATATCTCTATGGCTTTTTATCATTTCTAAGCCTGCAACACATCTATTAGTAGTTATAACAGGCAATCCAAATGCCATTGCCTCATTTATTACCAATCCCCAAATATCTTCTCGTGTAGGTAACACAAAAATATCTGCCGCAATAAAATAATCCTTTAATTTTTCTTGTTCCATAAAATCAATAAAATAAATATCATATAAATTTAATTTTTGAATAAGCTCGGAATATTCCTGCGTTGGTTTTCCACCAATAATATAAAAAGCACAATCTTTATTGCGCATTTTTGATATAGCTTCAATTAGAATATCAAATCCCTTTCTATGTATAAATTGTCCTATAGTAACAATTGCATATTTCTTTGTCAGTTTTATCTTTTGTCTGCATTGATTTACATATGTCTTATCGGGTAAATTTTTTAAAATATCATTTTTGTGCAAAGTAGTAAATGGATATCGGATTATATTATACTTTTGTGCTCCATAAGTAATTAAATATTTATCTGTTTCTCCGCTTGGGCTAAACCATGCATATGCAGAAGATATCAAAAATTTTTTGAATTTTTCAGTGATATTTTTTTTATTTTTAGGTATGCCTCCATCACTTTCAATTATGAATCGTATTCTTTTTAACTTCATGTATAAAATTGCCATAATGGATGTTATTGTAGAATACACACCAACGATAATATAATCAAAATCATCATTTAAATATTTAAATATTCCATATGCTATCTGTTTATGTGGTTTCCCTAATCTTATTTTGTTTAAAAAAATGGCATTGAAATTATCATAATTTGTATGAAACCAATTTTTATTTCTGTGTGTTTGTTCTTCCGGAGTTTCTTCAAATGTAACTGTCAAATCGCATTTTTTCCCTAATTCATTAAAAAAATCTACTTTATATGGAGATGGATAGTTTGTTAAAAACAATACTTTCAAATCATCACCTCATTAAACATATTTCTTATTTTAACCCAACCATATTCAGTATGTTATTATGTTTTTGAAAATCATTACCACACTTTATGGCGACGTTCAATTTATCTATTATTTCTTTCCTCTTATTCTTTTTGAGTAGATGTCCAAGTAAACGTCTGCTCCATGCATATGGAAGCATTATCCGTTTACCATTATAAAACCACTTATTGTGCCCTTTCATGTATTCATAATCCGGAAAAAGTCTTTTTCTTATAGTAGATAATTTGCTATCATCATTTTTATGATATAGAATATCAAAGTAATCTTTATTTTCAAATCCAAAAATTCCATGATCTAGTATATACGCCATAATTATATTTTCTTCATTTCTAGTTATATCACGGCAATCAATATTGGAATTAAAATATTTTTTGCATATAAAATAAACTATATTTGCAAACTTTGTAAGTCTAAGCTTTTCAATTTCAGTATAAATATATTTACAGTCAAGCTCTTTGCCAAATTTGTTTAGCATAACAGCTATATCCATAAACATTCTTATTCCCACACCTGCATTATAGAAATGTTTCGCCAGATGAACAAGCAAATAAATGAAATGATCTTCCTTTTTAAGTTCATAGGTATTATCTGCTATAAGCTGCTTATTTTTTACTTTATCATGGAAAAAATTTCTGTAGTCAATATCAAAAAACAGCTTTTCGTATATTATTTCTGTGTGAACTTCAAGCGTAACTTGTCTTTTTCTATATACCCATACTTCTTTGACATATTCTTCCTCAACAAATTCAAATCCTATATTTTTAAGAACTGCATCGCACTTCTCTCGATCCCTTTCATCTATAAGAAAATCAATATCTCCAAAAGTTCTTGCTTCTTTATCAGGATAATAATTTTTCAATATGTAGCCTTTCATAAGCATATGATCAATACCATTTTCAGTAAGGGCATCGATTACATTTTTCATCAATACATCCTGTGTTATGGATAAATTTACAGATATGTAGAACAATTCTTTTAGCTTATCATATATAGGAGGTTTATTTTTTAGTTTATTTATACTTATATATATAATACTCTGTACAGAATGTATCTGTGCAAGATAAAGTATTTCATTCCAATCAATTGAGTTTTCTTCCATAGGTGGATTATTGTTTATGTATGATGAAAGCAAATGTAAAAAATATTCTTTAGTTTTCATAAACAATTATCCCCTTACATCTAAAAATTCCGCCTTACCATGCAACCTTATCTTTACAGACTCTGCAGGCACAAATATACAGTCTCCTTTAAAAAAGCTTATTACCTCATTATTGTCCAAAAGCATTGTTCCGCATCCGTTTATGCATAATAAAACTCTGAAAGAGGTGCTGTCTGCCTGATATCCTACATATTTTCTGCATCTCTCTGTATTCAAAAGCATTCTGTATACCTCAAAATATTTACATCTGCACAATAATTCAGATGCGCAGCCTTGCCGATATTTCAGCACTCTCATTGGCTGTACAGGCTCTTTACTGCTTTTTAAATTGGCAGCTTCAAGAGCCTTATTTATATGCAGTTGCCTTTTATTTCCGCTTTTGTCTGTGCGGTCATAGTCATACAACCTGTAGGTTATATTGGAATTTTCCTGTATTTCCGCTATAAGAGCGCCTGCGCCTATTGCATGGATAGTTCCTGCTTCTATATAAAAAACATCGTCCTTTTTTATGGAAATTTTTTGAAGATGTTTTTCAATAGTTCTGTTTTCGATACTTTTTCTTAGCTTGTCGGCTGTTGTATCGTGTTTTAAACCATATATAAGTTTTGCGTCTTTTGTCGCATCGAGAACATACCACATTTCCGTTTTGCCAAGCTGTCCGTTTTCATTTTTCCTTGCATAGTTATCATCGGGATGCACTTGTACAGACAGATCTTTTTTTGCATCTATAAGCTTTATAAGTATTGGCATTTCATTTTTTGTTGATGGATGTGTTCCCAAATATTCGGGATTCTCTTTAATAATTTGTGTTAAGGTTATTCCCTTGTATTCGCCACTTATTGCAATGCTTGGTCCATCGGGATGAGTAGAACACTCCCATGTTTCGGCAAGTGGTTCCATAGGTATTCCCTTGCCAAAATCATCGTTTAATCTGCTACCGCCCCATATATAGTCTTTTCCTGCAGGTTTAAGCAAAAATGGTTTATTGCTCAAGTGGGTATTTTTGCTTGTCATGAACACTTATCTCCTTGCCCAACTGTACTTCTATAAGCTTCAACTCCGTTGTAGCAATAACAGTATGCCGACAGCCTGCCTGCATTGTTATAACATCACCTGTGCTGACCTCCTGCTCCATACCGTCTACAACTGTACGACCTTCCCCCGAAATAACTACCCAAACCTCGTTTCTGTTTCTATGACTGTGGTAATTCATACTATTGCCTGCGTTAAGAGTTACCTTTATAGCAAGGCTTTCTTCCTCAACATCAAGCACTCTGAAACTTCCCCAGGATTTTTCCGCAAACATTATCTGCTGATCTATATCATCTACATAGGGCTTGATATAACTGGACTGTTCCTTATCGGATACAAGTATTCCTTCGGGACTGGCTGATATAATAACATCATTCAAACCCATAGCAAGCACAGGTACATCAAGCTCGTTTATAATATGCACGTTATTGCATTTATCATTCATAATAGCGCTGCCAACGGTATTTTCGCCCATAGCCTCGCTTAAAGTATTCCAGGTACCCAAGTCCTTCCACTGTCCCGAAAAACGCATTACCTGTATGATTTTTTCCTTCTCCGCAACAGCATAGTCAAAGCTTATTTTGTCCAAAGTATCGTACTTTGAAAACAGATCCTCATAATCCGTAAAATCTATAAGCTCATGGGCTTTGTCAAGCACATATTTAAGCTTATATGCGAACACACCGCCATTCCATAATGCTCCTTGGTTTATATACTTTTTGGCTGTCGCTTCATCGGGTTTTTCCTTAAAGGTAGAAACCTTGCTTATACTGTCGCTGCTTTCGGGTATGATATAACCATATTTTTCACTTGGATATGTAGGCTTTATACCCATAAGTACAATATTGGCTTCGCCTTTTTTCGCCTGTTCATAAAGTGCTTTTAATGCCCTAAAGTAATCATCCTCAACATAAGGGTCAACAGGGCATACAACAACAGCTTCATCTTCCGAGATTCCCCGCACGTCGTAAAGATATGACGTCGCAAGAGCAATAGCCGGAAATGTATCACGTCTTGCAGGCTCAACAGATATGCCTACATCTTCGCCAAGCTGATTATGTATAGCCGAAACCTGTGTTTTTGAGGTTGCTATTGTTATGTTTGCATTTTTGTCTATGTTTTTTATCTGACGATATACTCGTTGAACCATAGATTCATATGTGCCGTCATCTGTTTTGAATATTTTTATGAACTGCTTGGAACGTATATCGTTTGACAATGGCCACAGTCTTTTGCCTGAGCCTCCCGATAGCAATATAATATTCATATACATTCTCTCCCTGTATTTATCTTTCTGCCCTCATGGGATTATTGAGAAAATCCTCATAGGACATCTTTATTCCATCTTTTAATTCCGTCTTGTATGTCCATCCTAATTTTGTGGCTTTGGAAACATCCAGGAGCTTTCTTGGAGTACCGTTAGGCTTTGAAGTATCCCACTTGATCTCGCCTTTATACCCTATAACATCAGCCACAAGCTCTGTAAGCTCCTTTATTGTAAGCTCCTCGCCTGTACCTGCATTTACAGTTTCATTTCCGCTGTAGTTATTCATAAGGAATACGCAGAGGTCAGCAAGGTCATCCACATACAAAAATTCTCTTAACGGCGAACCGTCACCCCAACAGGTCACAGATCCAAGTCCCTGTTCCTTAGCTTCGTGGAAGCGACGTATAAGCGCCGGAAGTACATGGCTGTGAACAGGATGATAATTATCATTTGGACCGTACAGATTAGTAGGCATAACGCTTATGTAATCGGTGCCATACTGTCTGTTGAGAAATTCGCAATATTTAAGACCGGAAATTTTCGCAAGGGCATATGCTTCATTGGTCTTTTCCAACTCCGATGTGAGCAAACAGCTTTCCTGCATAGGCTGTGGAGCCATACGAGGATAAATGCAAGAGGAGCCTAAAAACTCCAGCTTTTTACACCCATTCTGCCATGCTGAATGTATCACATTCATTTCAAGTATCATATTGTCGTACATAAAGTCTGCCAATGCGTTTTGGTTGGCAACAATTCCGCCTACCTTTGCGGCAGCCAGAAAAACATATTCGGGCTTTTCTTCAGAAAAGAATTTCTCGACATCGGCTTGTCTGCATAAATCAAGCTCGGCATGAGTCCTCGTAATAATATTTGTATATCCCTGTCTTTCAAGCTCTCTTACAATAGCCGAACCTACCATTCCTCTATGACCTGCTACATATATCTTAGAATTTTTATCCATCATAATTTTACCTTCTTTATGTATTACTGTAATTTTTTCATAGCTTTTTCACGTTTGGCAAGCATTCTGTCATGTTCAGCCATTATTTTGATAAGTTCTTCATAGCTTGTTTTTTGCGGATCCCAACCCAAAACAGTTCTTGCTTTAGTGGGATCGCCCAAAAGGTTGTCCACATCGGTGGGTCTGAACCATTGTGGGTTTACGCATACAAGCATTTTGCCTGTTTGTGAATCATAACCCTTTTCATCGATGCCATTACCTTCCCAGCGAAGTGCTATACCATTAGCGGCAAAAGCTTTTTCCGTAAAATCTCTTACGGTATGCTGTACGCCGGTAGCAATAACAAAATCCTCGGGCTTGTCCTGTTGCATAATAAGCCACATACACTCAACATAATCCTTTGCATAGCCCCAATCCCGAAGTGAATCAAGATTGCCAAGCTCAAGATAATCTTGTAAGCCTTCTGCAATACGACCTGCGGCAAGAGTTATTTTCCTTGTAACAAAATTTTCGCCACGTCTCTCGGATTCGTGATTAAACAAAATACCGTTTACAGCAAACACGCCGTAAGCTTCTCTGTACTCCTTTGTTATCCAGAAGCCATACTGCTTTGCTACAGCATAGGGGCTGTATGGATGAAAGTGTGTATTCTCATTCTGAGGAATTTCCTCAACTTTGCCGTACAGCTCGGATGTGGAAGCCTGATATATTTTAGTCTTTTTAGTCATACCAAGTATACGCACAGCCTCAAGGATCCTCAGACAGCCCAATGCGTCTATATCTCCCGAATATTCAGGGACATCAAATGAGACCTGAACATGACTCTGAGCTGCCAGATTGTATATCTCGTCAGGTTGAACAAGAGCGATGATACGCATCAATGACGATGAATCGGACAGATCGCCATCATGGAGAGTAATTAAATTATCCGCAATAAGATGATCTATCCTTGCTGTATTTGAAATAGATGCACGGCGAGTAACACCATGTACATCATAGCCTTTTTCTATTAAAAATTCGGCTAAATAAGAGCCGTCCTGACCGGTAATGCCGGTTATCAGTGCTTTTTTCATATGTAATTCTCCTTTTTCGGACTTTATATTGATAGTAAAATATATATTTTTCTTAATTACTGATCGAAAACATTACTTATATAAATTTTTCTTATTTGTGCTTCGATTTTATTCCGATTAAAATTTTATTTTTTAGTGTTTGTCCCTCTTCTGTATTGTAGTTAAATAGAATTTCTATGGTAAATGTAACAATCACGCATATTAATAATTTAATTATCAACACCGCAAATCCTTCGTATGTTATTTGGGATGTTAAAAAAAATGATATTGATATAATAATGGCTGCAATAAACAAGTCTTTAGCCTGTTTAAAATAGTATATTTTAACTGGTTTATTAAATTTTTTAAAAACTACTTGTCCTTCATACCAAAATGATGTGAGTAATCTGGATACAGCAGTCGCTAAAATTACTCCGGACATACCTATTAGCCTACCTAAAGCTATTGATAATATAATATTTAATAATGCTGCAATAAAGTTTATGTATTGAACTTCTTTAAATAATCCCATGGCAATACGATATATCCATACAGTATTTGTAACCATGCGCAAATAAAACACTGTCAGTATTGCTACTATAAGACCATAATTCATAATGTATTGCTGTCCAATCCATATTCTTATAAAATCCTGTATAAGACAAAAATAACAAACTGTAGAAAAAGTACCAAATACAGAGAACAAAAGCATGGAACTTTTAAACATGGAATAATTTTTTTCTTTATTTGCTTCTGCTACTAGATTTCCAAATCCTGCAACCAGACCATTAGCAATAATAGCTGCAATGTTACAAAGATAAACAATAATCATATAGTAATTAGAATAAAATCCCACAAAAACGGTTCCAAACATAATTGAAATGATAATGTTATCTGTCTGATCCAATATTGTGTCCGACACTTTAAATATAAATGTTGCTTTTATATTTTTAAATAAACTTCGCTTATCTATAAGGATTGCAGTTGTGTTCTTTAAATTGACCAGATATGGATATTTTACGCATGCAATGTGATTCATTATTAAATTATGACCTATGGTACACATTACCTGTATTATCAAATATCCTAAAAAATCGTGAAATATCAGCAAATAAAGGACTTGCAGAACATACATGACCATAGTTGTAAATGTATGACATATGTTGGATACATAACTTTTCTGATCGGCAGAAATGACCATTGTTCTGTATACAACAAAATATGATGCCAATGAATTAATAAGATAAAGGATATAGTACAATATTAATTCACGACTGCTAATATTACTTTTGACCATAATACTTATAAATGGAATTATAGCAATACCAAATATAAAAATAAGTAGAATGATCAAAAAATATATGTGTCTAAATTCTTTAATAAGCCCCCGTATTTCTTCCTTATCATTTTTTCTAAGAGCAGAATACAAGTAAAATGATAATACATTTCCAAGACCAAGTTCCGCAAGGGAAAGCATTGAAAGAATATTTGTATATAGACTGCTTATACCTGTATATTCTGCCCCAAGTGTTTTTATAAAAACCGTTCGTGAAGCAAAAGCAAACAGCATTATTAACATCTTATTCAGAATGCCTGTTGTTACATTTTTTAGTGCTTTTTTGCTTCGTTCCATAGCATAAGCTCCTTTTTTAATTGTCTTCTAGTTTGAAGTCTTGCTTTTTTGTTAATTTTCTATATACTGTACGAATTCTACTTCTTATTCTAGCAAAGGTTTTTAATTTGAATATTTTTCTTATAATGGCTGAAGAAGAAAGTTTTATCATTAAGCTATTGTTGCAATAATCCCCCTCTATTGAAATCAGATCATAATCTTTTGAAGCCCATTCAAGCTGAGCCAATGTGGGATGACTTCCTATGAGTACCATTGCTTCTCTCTGAGTACGTAGGCTGCGTATATGAACACTTTCAGGATGATATACAAGCATATAATTACCATATGTTTCAAATTCGCTGAATCCCGATTTTAGCAAATCGTCTTTATTTATTGCTCTTAATATTTTTTCATAAAATGTATTACCTATAAGATTCTTGTTCCCCTCTATTTTTTTAATAAGCTCTTTTACATATTCACATTCAAATATCATATGTTCTGCCACAAATGAAAAATCTCTTTCCCTAGAAACAGTTCCGTCAAAAAGTTTCTTTAGTGTATCAAAATACGGTTTGTGATATTCCACTTTTTTTGTAAATAAGCAAATCCCATTATCATCAATAAATTCAATTTTATTTAATGGAAAAGTATCAGAATCCAACACAATGTATCTTTTGTCTTGACACTTATATGCCCAAGCTAATTTCAGGAACTGCTGAAGATACCATCCTGCACGCTTTCTTTCATTGCATATGTTTTCAATAATATCTGCTACAGAATCCAATGTCATACCATCATATACTGTATCTTCATCTATAAATGTTATGTCTTCTATTTCGCATACTTTTTGCTTTATTTTTTTGTTTGCTACAATACATATCCGTTTTGAATCTATATTTTTTTTGCAATATGGCAACATCATTTTTAAAACATTTAAGTCTTTTTCTGTTACCATAATTAATATGTCATATTTTTCCATGTTTTTACTCCTTTGTGAGATGTTATAAATTTTAAGTTTTACATCTATTTTTACATTGCAATTTTATATTATATGTATAAGATATATATATTTTTGCGTTGCAGATACAAGCGTGATCGGATATTAACCATCATAGCAAATTATTTTGCACCGGTTTTAATATAGAAATTATGGCAACATTGACCAAATATATGCTTATAATAATGTAATGGAAAAAATTCTTAGTTACCTGATCACACGCCAAACCTATTTATTACCATCTTCTTTATACAAATTTCGGAAAAATAAATATGTTTCAAAACATGAGCTTTGATAAAATCAAAAATATCAATTTTTTAACGATTTATATATAACACTAATTTCTTTCCTAAAACCTTCTGCTGACTGCATTTTAATTAATTCATCTGCAATATTTGTATATTTAATTGGTTTTTTCAATGCTTTTTCAAAAATTTCCGCAAGAGCATCTGTATCATCTGCATCACAACTATAACCTATATTATACTTGGCTATGTAATGCCCTATATTGCTGTGACTACTGCCAATTATAGTTTTTTTCAACCTTATACCTTCTGTCATTGGTCCGCTGGTTCCCTCGAAGGATTTGGAATAGTTAACAGCTATGATATCCGAAGCAGATATGCATTGCACAAATTCCTCGTCGCTAATATACCTTAATATTAATGTAGCATCAAATTTATCTTTTTTTATTGATTTTAATTTACTAACTTTATCATTCAAATATGTTTCGGAATAATATGATGGTTTTCCAGCTATTATTAAATAAAATGGTAATATCACATTCTCAAGTGCTTTAAACAAAATATCGAGATTTTTATATTGTGACATTATTCCTACAACAGCAATAACCGGATAGCTGGTATTGATATTAAGCTTTTGTCTTGCTTCTTTAGTTGAGCAATAATATGCTTCAAGTGTAGACGGATATGGAACAAAGTGACATTTCTTTTGGTTTCTTGCGGTAAAAAGCTCCTCTGATCCTAGAACATGCGTAGTCACGATATCAACTTTGTTTGCTATTATATTTCGAGAAAAATTTTTGAAAGTATTATTATCCATCCTATGAAATGAACAAACTATTTTATATTTTTTTATCAATCCTAATCCAATACCAAAAGTTTTAATCAATACATCTGCAAAAGCAAAGTGAATAATATCGGGATTTTCCTGTTTTATTATCTTCAGGATCTTGAAATACCACTTATAAAATGAAACTATATCCTGTTTCGCATATGGAACAATATGTATTTTGCCTAATAAATCATCAACATGTTTTGGTATTATATATATATTTTCGTTTTCTTTATTGCTTAATGCCTTTAAATAAGGAACATGATGACCTGTTATTGATATATCAATATATAATACTTTCATATTTTTACCTTTTTATTTGTTTACTAATCCATTTATATGATTCTCGCAAACCATCTTCAAGAGAAATTATCGGTTCCCAGCCTAAAATTGTTTTTGCCTTACTGTAATCTGCACAGCGAGCCTTGTCCCCTTCAGGCTTTGTAACGTCATAAAATGGTGTAATCTTTTTATTGGATATCTCAATTATTTTTTCAGCAATTTCTTTTATAGATGTACAATTGGGGGGACCAATTTGAATATATCCATGACCCCATCCTTTTTCTAATGCTAATACAAGAGCGTTTACAACATCATTTACATGTATAAATGCCCTTCCTTGTTTGCCACTTCCCCAAACAACAAATTCTTCGTTCGGATAATTAACTGCCTTACGTATCAAGGCGGGTATTACTTGGCTTCTTATACCAAAATCTGTTGGTGTACCATAAACATTATGAAACATTAATGTGCAACATGGTATGTTGGTTTCTTTTTCCAAATACCCAATTTCTAATTGTCCCATCAGTTTGCTCCATCCATAAGCCGATTCGGGAAGAGCAGGGAATAACTCATCTTCTCTAAGAGGTTCCGGATTTAATATATTTTGTCGTGTCAGCGGAAAGCTGCAAACAGTACCTGCATAAATAAGTCCTTTGATTTTTTCTTTTCCGGCTTTTCTGCAACAATCAAAAACATTGGAATTAATTAAATTGTTTATTCTGAATAATTCGCCTTGATTCTTAAACACATAATCAATTCCTGCTACAACATCTGCAAGATGAACTATATAATCTGTAACTCCAATAACCTCACTTGTATCTTTATATATGGTTAAGTCTTTTTTAAAAAAATGTGTATTTATATCTATAACGGGTTTACCATTTTCATCATTAAGATACTCAATCTTTCCTCTCCATAAATTATCTGCTACATACACATCCCAACCATTTTTCACAAGACGTTTAACTAAATTAGATCCTATCATTCCACAACCGCCTGTGACCAAAATACTTTTCATTTTAAATATCATCCTTTCGATTAAATTTGCAATATAGCAAAAATATATTAGTGTTGACATTAGACATAGAAAAACCTTGTATGGCAGTTAAACCGATACTAATTAAATTTTTGTCTATAAATCGACACTATTGGAAGTTTTCAAATCAGATTGACCAACAATATTGCGACTCATCAATGAATTTATAATCCCCGCTATAAGGGCAACGATAAGAGTTATCATTTCCCCTCTTAATAACCCAAATGGTTCATATAAAAACCATCTGGGAACTGAGGACACAAAATATGCGGAAAGTGCTTTATTTATATTTTGATTTCCTTTTTTAAATTTTCCATTATTATATTGCACTACATATATACATCTAACATACGCATACACTAACAAAGCAAAAATTACCGCGCCCCATAGTCCGAACCAAAAGTAGAAATATAAAGGAGAGACAAATCCATTTGTATGGGCAAAAAATAATTTTGTATAAAAAACAAGTCTAAAATCGTTATATCGACTTCCGCCAAATATATATTTTATTTGTCCCCAAAATAACTGAACTTTTTTTGCCAGTGGCGTTTTGTTTGATAAGGATATTGCTGCCATAGCTGGTACATATGCCCAGTATGAAGTATCAAATGTAAGTTTTTCATTTAAAATCTTTTGAAACAAAATCGAGAAAGCAAAATCGCCCCTAAGAATATTCTGTCTAAAAGTTCCTACCGAAATCATTATAATAATTGCGCCAATCAATCCAATAAATAAATTTTTTGGATTAAGCCTGTTGTAGTAAAAATATACATATGCAATAGGCAATGGTATAGCATCTGCCCTATTGCCCCCTATAAATGCAATAAAACACGAGATAATTGTTAAAACCAGCCATAATCTTTTCCATAACAAATTTTTTCCGCTATAAATCATTCCGATTATAAAAAAAATTATTCTGTATTCATATAATGGTGTAATACGAAACCGTTCACTAAAATCTCCCAATTTAATATTAGTTACTGAAATTATAATTATAGCAAGCACACAGCCTAAAACTATAGAATCATTTTGTATTGTGTTGTTATTTATTTGGGTCAATTTATGTGTTTGCAAATATATAGTTTTTTCTAAGTTACTATTTTTTATTAATATCAGAAGTACAAATACAAATACAAAAATGCATTGCATACCGGCACAATATACATCAAAATCATGAAACTGTGTATAAAAAGCAGGACGCAATTCCGGAAATAAATATACGGCAATAACAATACTATATATAGAATAGGCAATAAAAAAGAAGCAGATACATAGACTTGTATTTGAGCGCAAAATATATGCAGTATAAAATGCTGCTGCTACACTTAATAATCCTATTATATTTACATATCTGGCAGATGTTTTAAAAAAACTACACCAAATCAGCATTGAAAATAAAATAACTACGAATATTAAAGAGCTTTTTTTTACTTTCAAGTAATCATCTCCTAATTTTAGTAACTTATTTAACATTAAACGTAATTTGTGCAATAAGGTGTCAGTTTTCCTAAAGCTTGGCTTTCTTTATGTAGTTTTTGCAACTTTGATATTCTGTATTGTTGCATTACCTATATTAAATCCCTTATTTACATTTATAATTTAAGTGAAATATTTTGGATAAACCCAAGGATAAATATATGTTGGCAAAAACATTTCCTTTATTTATGCAGTATAAAGTTTATTTTATAATTTGTAAAAACAGATCATATATATTATTCACATATATATCTTGTGTATATTTTTTTAGAACACTTTTTCTATTATTATTAGCAAATTGTTTGTATTCAATCTGCTTCATTCTTTTATATACGTTTTCCGCTATATCTTTTTTATTTTTAATTACAATTCCATTAATATTTTCCCTAACAATATCGGGAATACCTGCATGATCTGTTGTGATAACAGCCAGCCCATTGCCCATCGCTTCAAGAATAGATATAGGTTGTCCTTCATTTGGATACCGAGTCAATAATATAAAAATATCGCTATCATGTAAAAGTTGACGTTTTCTATCTCCTGTAACAATACCATGGTATGTGACATAATCTTCAAGCTTATTTTCTCTTATATAAGAAAAAAAGAATTTTTCCTCATTTTTATCAAAAAAGGCACCGGCAAAATCGAAATGAAATTCTTTCTCCTTGCCTAATTGACAACGGTTTTTTTCAATAGCAGCCATTCTGAGAACTTCAGGATAACCCTTTGAAGCTATAAAATTGGATAAATAAAGGATATGCTTTATTTTCTTTTTTTTCATATCGATTATTTTTAAATCAAATTCCTTGTCAGACATCAAATATTCATTATCTACGCAATTAGGTACAACATATATCTTATTATCAGGTATCAAATCCTTAAATATAGATTTAAGAGATTCCCCCAAAACTATTGTTCCCTCCAGATTTTTTAAAGCTTTGATATTAGCCTTTCTTTGCCATTTAGGAATATCATTATCTATCAGCTTTCTATAATAACCGCCATGAAGATGAATAAGGCATTTTTTGTGTTGTATATTTAACAGATTTAATATCAATAAATCCCTTAGATTTCCAAGCCTTGTTTGACTTATAGTAAAATAAAATAAATCGGCATTACTTTTATATATCAGCAGCAAATTCATTAGTATCTTTTTATTATCAGCAATGTTAATTTTCTCTAATGTGAATTTATTTAATAATTTTGAATTATATAAAGTATCTACCGCCTTTGATAAACCATGTAAAGGCGGTGGAAATTGTGCTATAAAGCATATTTTCTTCTTGTCCATATGCACTCCCGCAATTTTTCAAAATAGTTTTATATTGCTTTAATAGTATCAATATATTTATTTATACTTTTATTTTTAGAAAGATTTTTTTCAAGGTATTTTCGACCTGTACTACCTAACGCCTGTACTTTACCGTTATCTGCATTATCAATAAGCCATTGTATGTTTTTTTCAATAACATTATAATCTTCCGGTTCGCATACCAGACCACACCCAATTTCCTCTATAAGTAACCTTATTTCGGAATTTTTTTCTAATACGCCTAAAATTGGCTTATTACAAGCAATTAATGAATAAAACTTAGAAGGACATGACACCCCTTTTATACCTTTAGCATTAACACACCAATGCACATCGGCTGCATTCAGACTATAAATTAACCTATCCTTGCTTTGATACGGAATAAATACTACGTTATTCATGTTGTGTTCCTTTACATATAACTTCATATCTTCCATTACTGCTCCTGCTCCGACAAAAGCAAATACGACCTCTCTACCATCCGATGTTTTGGTTTTCGGTTTAAATTTTTCAATTACTTTTAGAAGATTAATTAGGTCATAAAACAAGCCCAAATTACCCGAATACATAATTACATATTTATCAAGCAGACCATATTTTGCTTTGAATTCCTGTACTCCTTTATCCATAATATCTAATGGATAAATTTGCTTCTCATCTATCCAGTTGTTTATCATTATGTGTTTAGGTACGTTCTTATTGTTAAAACGCTGTTTCAAAGTTTCAACCAGGTCTCTTCCAACTGTTATGACTAAATTAGAACGACGGCAACAAAACTTGTCAATAAACATTAAAAACTTCAATAACAAGTTATTATTACTGTAGCCAACCGCCATTATTTGCTCTGGATTAAAATCTTGTATACAATAAATCATTTTAGCATGTTTGATCCATTTACCAATGACACCAAGTAGTCCGCCAAGTATAGGTGGTTGAGAAATTGTAAATACGTAATCTTGTTTACCGCTTTTTACGGTTGCTCCAATAGAATTTATAAAATATGTAATAATATTCTTTATACGACTTATTTTATCTGACTTTTTAAACTCAGGAACTCGTACACGAATTACTCTTACTCCATTTATATTTTCATAATAATATCTATGTGATTTATATTTTTCATCTATAACGCCCTCATAACAAGGAACCGCTGTAATTACAGTAACATTAAAATCATTCAACATACCTTCTGCTTGATCCTTTAGAAGTTGTGCAACTGATGCCACATCAGGATAGTAATAATTGGCAAAAATAAGAATTTTCTTTTTATCCATTTGCAATTGTCCCCTTTAATTATTAAGTTTTTTTATGACTTTTCCGGGATTTCCTACTATAACACAATTATCATCAAATACTCCGGAAACTACAGCTCCTGCGCCTACAACACAACCATTACCTAGAACCGTACCTTTCAAAATTATACTATTGCATCCAATAAAACAATCTTTTCCGATAGTAATTGATTTCGAACTTATATCCTTATCAGCAACACCATCACACTTGTTAAATAATTGTTGATTTCTTTTTTCTGCATCTAATGGATGAAAATCATTATCCAATATTTTACAATTTCCACCTATACAAGTTCTATCTCCTATCATTATGCTTTTTCTTGCATAAATGGTTGCTCCTGAAATACCTACATTATTTCCAATGATTATTTTTGCATTAGGAACTCTTGTAACAATTATTGTTCTGGAATATAACCCAACCAAATTTGAAAGAAAGGAACTTTTAATTGTGCAATTATTGCCAATCTCTAAATTTGCTCCTTTTTGATTAAAAATAATCGGCATTCCATCTAATTGTAGATTATTACCATATTTTACTTTTGTAACTTTCATAATTAGTTTAAACCAATTGCAATTCATTTCTACACCTAAATAACTAATATTATAAACACTAAATATAAATATTATTTCAAACAATAAAGCATGAAAATATTCTAATTTTCACTGGGCTCCGCTTTCTTTGAAAACGGATACGATAGTTTTAAAAAATATTTTTACATCAAGCCATAATGACTGATTATGTACATAATAAAGTTCCATTTCCTGCCTTTGACCGTCTTCATAGCCGGCATTGTTTCTGGCATACGCCTGCCAATAACCTGTTAATCCGGGTCTTACGCTGAGAAATTCGTTTTTCTTATTTCCATAAAACTTGACCTCATCTTCCACGATCGGTCTTGGACCTATTACACTCATATCACCCTTGAGAATGTTAAGCATTTGCGGTAATTCATCTATGCTTGTCCTTCTTATGAAATTGCCAAAGGGCGTTATTCTTGGATCGTCGTCTATCTTAAATTCCTTTTGGTACTGTTCAAGCTGTTCGGGAGTGAGAATATCCTCCAAAGCGGCAGCTTCCTTTTCCATGCTCCTAAATTTGTAAAGTCCAAATTCCTTACCGTCTTTGCCTATTCTCATATGCTTATAAATAGGGCTTCCTCCGTCTTGCAAAAAGATTATGAGCGCAACAATAAGCATTGGTATACTCAGTATCACAATGCCTATAAGAGAACCACATATGTCAAAGCTCCTCTTTAACGCATAATATAATTTCTTTCTGACCGAAATTTTTTCGGTCTTATCTATAACAGCCCTTATACCGACGCCCCCATCGACATAAAGCTCGTTGCGTTCCATACTCATAACAAACTGCCCCTCTGTACGAATATATTTTCATCATTTTTATGGGTAAAACTGCACAAAAACCAGTAAAAGCCCTTCCTAAAGTTACCCCCTCTAGGAAAGGCTTTTGTGTAAGCTAGGTTTTATGCGGTTTTGTTATTATGGATACAATAATAATGACGGTATAAGCTACGTCAAAGGTTTAATAAGCTTCATGCATTCAATTTTTCTTTCAAGGGAAGAATGAACATAAATTTTCATTGTAACATTCACATTGGCATGCCCCAAAATCTCACTGAGAGTTTTAATATCAAATCTCTGTTGAAGACAATTTGTTGCAAATATGTGTCGCAATGAGTGAAACTTGACCGAAGGAAGTTCGGCATCTTTCAGTATTTTTTTAAATCGATATGACAGGCAGCGTGGCTCTACTATCTTTTCTGTTCCCGATAGCAGAAAGCAATTATTGCCGGCTCTGAAGCCCATGAGCTTTTTTACAAGAAAAGTCGGCAAGGGAATAATGCGAACAGAATTAACTGTCTTTGGAGCCGTCAGTTTAACATATGTTTTGCTTGATGAATTAACACGCTGAGCGGTCTTGCTTATGTAAATAAGTCCCTTATCCAAATCTATATCTGACCATTTAAGCGCACAAAGCTCTCCTATGCGAAGTCCTGTGAACATACAAAGATATATCCCGATAGCAGTGTAGCTGTTTTGTGCGAGAAGGTAGCTTTGAAGTGTTTTTTGTTGTATCTGCGTCAGCAGAACAGGTTCCTTGTGATTTACCTTTATGTTGGATACCAAAGCCGCATGATTAATGCAGCCCTTGTTTTTCTCACACCATTTTGCGGCAGACTTTATTATAATAACCATATCTGCTATGTATTTGGCAGAAAAGCTTTCCTGTTTTTTTAATTTTATAAATTCTGTTATGTTATTTTCATCCAACATATTGCACTTGATATTTTTGAAGAATGGGATTATGTGTTTTATTATTTTACTCTTATAACAATAGTAACTGCTTTCTCTTATGTATTCTTTCCGTTCCTCAAGCCACTCAAGAATTGCAGTATTAAATAGGTAGAAACTGCCACCGTTGGTAGGAGAATTACCTGTATCCATGTTGGACAGCTTTTCCTTGACTTGCGCATAGCTCTTGCCGTATACGGATTTATATTTTTTGGTGCCGTTTAAATATATACGCCCCTCCCAACGACCATCCTTTCTCCTATAAATGTTTCTTCCTTTTTTCGACATCTTCATCTTCCTTTCTGACAAAAAAATTGACGGTATAAAATTCACTTATAATGAACCTATCCCGCTAAACAAAGGTGTTTGCAATAAATATTGTATAACAAAAGGCTTTCGTTTGGCGTTTACTATAAAAAAATTGACTAAAAACAGTAAAAATTAGTTATAATTGTTGTTGACTAATAGCAAAAAACGTGATATCTTTATATGTGATATGATTTATAGCTTTCCTAAAGGGGGTAACTTTAGGAAGGGCTTTTACTTGTTTTTGTGCAGTTTTACCCACAGAAATGATGAAATATTTATTCGTACAGAGGGGCAGTTTGCTATGAGTATAGAACGCAACGAGCTTTATGTCGATGGGGGCGTCGGTATAAGGACTGTTATAGATAAGACCGAAAAAATTTCGGTCAGAAAGAAATTATATTATGCGTTAAAGAGGAGCTTTGACATATGTGGTTCTCTTATAGGCATTGTGATACTGAGTATACCAATGCTTATTGTTGCGCTCATAATTTTTTTGCAGGACGGAGGAAGCCCTATTTATAAGCATATGAGAATAGGCAAAGACGGTAAGGAATTCGGGCTTTATAAATTCAGAAGCATGGAGAAAGAGGCTGCTGCTTTAGAGGATATTCTCACTCCGGAGCAGCTTGAACAGTACCAAAAGGAATTCAAGATAGACGACGATCCAAGAATAACGCCCTTTGGCAATTTCATAAGAAAGACAAGCATAGACGAGCTGCCCCAGATGTTCAACATACTAAGCGGCGATATGAGTGTTATAGGTCCAAGACCTATTGTTGAAGATGAAGTTAAATTTTACGGAAATAAAAAGAATGAATTCCTCAGCGTAAAGCCGGGACTTACAGGCTATTGGCAAGCTTATGCCAGAAATAACGCAGGCTACGAAGACGGTCAAAGGCAGAAAATGGAACTTTACTATGTACATAATCAGTCTCTATGGCTTGATGTAAAAATATTTTTTAAGACTATCGTATCCGTTTTCAAAGAAAGCGGAGCCCAGTAAAGGTATTAAATATGAGGTGTTGCTATGAATTATAACGATAAGTATATAGTTGAGCTGGCAAGAGCCTCAATTTTTAATAGTGATCCTGCCCTTCCCATTAAATCTTTGGACTGGGATTATATTTTCATTAAATCCTCGGAACAAAATATAACAGGCTTGCTCTACGCATCGGTTAACATGCTCGATGAAAAGTATAAACCCAATATTGAAATGATGCAGAACTGGCAAAAAATCATGTTGGCAACTTTCGGAGAAATGAACAGCAGGTACAATGAGTTTCTCCGTATCAACAAGCTTATGGGAGAAAATGGCATTACCTTTATTGGATTAAAGGGCTGTATACTTAGAAATCTGTATCCTGTACCTGAGTTAAGGACAATGGGGGATCTCGATATTCTTATACCGCCCGAATCACTAAAAAATACAGAGAAAATTTTCAAAGAAAATGGTTATACCGTAAAAAAAGACGCTTTTGGAATAGTGTGCAAAAGTAACAGGGCATATTGGGAGATATTTACGACCACCGAAGAAGAAATGAGAGTAAGTTTTTCAAAATGGGATGCCTTGTTTTTTGAAAATATACTTTTCACAAACAATATATGTAGTTTAGAGCCTACATATTTTCTTATACATTTGTTAGTTCATACAGGAAAGCATTGTTTGAGAGAGGGATCAGGCATAAGAAATCTATGTGATATAGCTCTTTTTATCAAAAAGCACAAAGAACATATAGATTTTAAAACAGTGGAAGCAGCTTGCAAAGAACAAAGGATATTTAACATATACACCTACATAATAAACGCAATTGATCAATGGTTTGATATAGATATTTCCAATATAACTGTCCAATACAAAAACACAGAAAGATTTGTTGAATATATGCTTCTGAACGGTGTTTTCGGCAAGCAAGGGAACACAATGGTCTCACAAGCGGCAAAGCATGAAGATGACAGCATAGGCGGAATAAGAAAAATACTGTTCCCTACTGTGAAAATGCTTGATTACAGATATAAATATCTTAAGAAATGTCCTTTTCTTCTTCCCGTAGCCTGGGTACAAAGAATATTTTCGGCAATTTTCAGGTGGAAATATTCATTTAAGCAAATGGCAGGAGATATAAAGGATGCCGTTGAGTTTTCTGAAGAAAGAATTAAATGGCTCAACGAGCTTGAACTTATCGATAAGGAGTAATACAAAATGTCAGCTATAAGAGTTGCCCAAGTTATGGGGAAAATGGCAGGCGGCGGCGTGGAAGCCGTTGTTATGAATTACTATAAACATATTGATAAAAACCAGGTACAGTTTGACTTTATAGTGGATAGCGATTCCACAGATATTCCTAAAGACGAGATCGAGGCTATGGGTGGCAGAGTGATAATAGTACCACCATATCAAAAACTCAATAAGTATATTTCTACATTAATAAAACTGTTCAAAACAGAACATTATAGAATAGTTCATTCACATATAAATACGCTTAGCGTATTTCCTCTTTTTGCAGCCAAAAGAGCAGGCGTCCCTGTGAGGATCGCTCATAACCATAGTACTGCCGGTAAAGGAGAATATAAGAAAAACATATTGAAATATACTTTAAGACCTTTTGCCAAGATCATGCCTAATTATTATTTTGCTTGTTCCGAATATGCCGGAGAATGGCTGTTTGGCAAAAATGCATTTAGAAAGAGTAATGCCGAACTTATTAGGAATGCTGTCGATCTGGACAAATTTCTGTTTGATGCAGGAACAAGAAAAAATAAACGCAGAGAATTGGGATTGGAAAACAAATTTGTGATCGGTCACGTGGGCAGATTTGCATATCAAAAAAATCATAGTTTTCTTATAGATATTTTCAATGAAATACATAAAAAGGATAAGGATGCTGTACTTGTTCTTATAGGTACAGGAGAACTTGAGAATGAAATAAAGCAAAAAGTCAATAGACTAAATTTGTCTGAGTACGTTATGTTCTTAGGACAACGAAATGATGTAAATGAAATAATGCAGGCAATGGATGTATTTGTACTCCCATCATTTTATGAAGGATTGCCTGTTGTGGGAGTTGAAGCCCAAGCCGCCGGTTTACCCTGCATACTTTCAGACGCAATGACAAGAGAAACAAAAGTCCTTAACAGCAGCAAGTTTTTATCTCTTTCAGATAATGCAAAAATATGGGCTGAGGAAATAATAAAATACAATAATTTTAAAAGATGTAACGAAAAAAAAGATATGATTGCATCCGGCTTTGAAATTGACTCTGCTACAGTTCGTCTTGAAGAAATATATTTAAACCTGTTACAGAAAAAGCCCTATATGAGGTGAAACTATTGAAATTATTATTCAGTATAATCGTTCCCATATATAATGTAGAAAAATACCTAAACCAATGTATAGACAGTATAATAAATCAGTCTTATAAACATTTGGAAATTATTTTGGTTGACGACGGTTCCTCCGATAACAGCGGAGCAATATGCGACAAATATGCGGCATCCGATAAAAGGATCAAAGTTATTCATAAAGCAAACGGTGGTTTATCCAGCGCAAGAAATTCCGGTCTAAAAGAAGCATCAGGTAATTACATAATTTTTATAGATAGCGATGATTATTATTACAGACTTGACTGCATTGAGAAAATAGCAGCAACTATCAGTAGCAAAAATGCCGATGTTGTTGTTATACCTCCAATACATTTTGACGATGAAAAATCAATTTATACTTATAAAGATAAAAAATATTTACGCAGCGAAGTCGCCGAGCATAATAAAGAAGACGCTCTTAAGTATGCTTTTAAATATGATTTTTTTAAAGCATGCGCATGGGATAAAGCAGTAAAGAGTGAAATTATTTTTAAAAACAAAATGTTCTTTATTGACGGCTTATTTAGTGAAGATATAGATTGGTGTGCAATGCTTGTCAATTATATAAGCTCCTTAGATTGCCTTGAAGAGCCTATGTATGCATACAGACAGCGAAACGGTTCAATAACAAAAAGCCTTAGCTGCAAGCATATATCAGATATACTTTATCAAATAGAAAAATGGGCAGGTTCTGCCAAAAAAAGCAACGATAATATTATGCTTGGTTATTTGGCGCATAATTATGTAATGCTGCTGGAAGTCTATTCCAAAGTCAGCGCTAGCGAAAAAAGAAAATATCTCGATAAAATAAAAACATATTCATACCTTCTTAAATACGACTACAGTCTTAATGTTAAAAAGGTTAAAAGAGTATATAGTATTTTGGGGCTATATGCCACACTTTTCATATTAAAAACAGTCAGAAAATGAAAGCTGAGGGATAATAATGACAAAAAAAGTGGAATATAAAAAACTATTGCTTATTTTGGTATTGCCTTTGCTTATTTTTTCAAAAATAGTCCAATTTAAGTTTATGCCGGCAAAATACCTATATGATGGAAACAGCATTTTATTTTATGTAAAACATATGCCCGAATATATAGAAGGCTCCTATCGTTTTACCGTTTTGCTTTTCAGGAAAATCAATTTTTTTAACTTTGAGACTCTTGTGCAATGGGCTACGCTTATTACAATATTGTACACACCTATTATATATACAATAATTAAGCGTTATACCCGCAATATAGATATTTATAAATTTATTTACTTATGCTCCGGGGTGTTTCTTGTCGGAATGTATATATTCAACGTAGGAAAAGATATTATTCAAATGACTATATTTTTGTTGATAGATGTCATTATACTTACAAGAAAAATTGAAAAACCCTTTTTTAAAATATTACTGTGCAGTCTGTTGTTTGCATATGAAAGTATAATATTCAGAAGCTATTATATATTAACTTCCATATTTACGATCGTATTGTATTTTATACTAAAGCAGTTCATATATTCGAAAAGCAAAATAAAAATAAAAAAAGTCCTTCGTGTAGTTTTTTCAATATTGATAACTCTTTTTATTTTTATGCTTATTACAAAGCGTTTTTTACCGAAAGAATATAATCAGCTCATGGTCATAAGAACTAGTCTTAATCAGTATAGAGAAAATTCGCCAAATGCTGTTACTATGATAAATGATATATTCAAAAATGGCGGAAATATATGGATATGGATGCTTAACTATATTATTAATTTTATTAGAATAATGATACCTGTTGAGCTTTTATTTATAAGCATAAGGTATATGCCGTTTATTGTTTTTCAGATTTTTGTAACTTATTATCTGGTTATATCCTTAAATCAAATTAACAGCAAAAATACCGTTATGTTTTCATCCCTTTGCGTATTCATTGCGTACTTAATGACCTCCTTTTTATTCGAACCTGATTTTGGTTCCTTTGTGCGTCATGAAGCGGCTACATTCCCTGTACTGATAAATATTCTTAATAATACACCCGGAGGTAATTACGGCTATGAAACTGGAAAAAAAAGAAAAATTAAAAGAAGCGTTATCAAAATATAATTTGCTTACTCCTGCCAAATACATATATAGGATCCACTATTATATACGCCACAAGCGTTGTCAGTCAGAAGCTAAAAAAAGAAGAGTCGGAAAAAGATATCCTCGATATTCACGATTATTGGAATATAAAAATATACACCATGGCGAGAGATGTTTTATTATAGCGACAGGACCCAGCCTTACTCTGGAAGATGTTGAAATGCTTAAAAATGAATATACCATAAGCATGAATTCGATCGTAAAATTTTTCAATCAGTCCTCATGGCGTCCTACATATTATGGAATACAGGACGCATTGGTTTACGATAAATTATGCAATGATAAATACTTCCAAAGCATAAAGGGTAAGTTTATTTCTGATTGGCTTCAGGAAGAAAAAGAGACATCTCCGGATGATATTGTATTTCCCCTTGATCTTCTTGAGCATATGTATATCAATCCTCCCAAATTCAGAACTGAATTTTCCGATGATGCTTATGCCATAGTATATGATGGAAATACAATAACCTATTCATTGATACAGATAGCCGTTTACATGGGGTTTAAAGAAATATATTTGCTGGGATGTGATTGTGACTATAGCGGAGAAAAAAAGCACTTTGTAAACTATGGATACGCTCCGCCAAATGATCCCGGGGAAAACACCATAATAGCTTATAAAACAGCCAAAAGGTACGCAGATGAACATAATATCAAAATATATAATGCTACAAGAGGCGGGAAACTGGAAGTTTTTGAGAGGGTTACTTTAGAAGAACTGTCATTGAAATAAAAGGAAAGGTGAAAAAAATGAAAACAGCAGCATTTATTCCCATTAAAGCAAACTCAGAAAGAGTGCCGGGAAAAAATTTTCGTGTACTTAACGGAAAAAAATTATATGAATATATTATTGAGCATGCTTTAGCCGCTGAAGTATTTGATGATATTTATATCGATACAAACAGCGATGAAATAAAAGAATATAGCATTAATAAAGGATGTAACGTAATTGACAGGAAAGAAGCGCTTGCAAGAAATACTGCCAACGGAAATGATTTACTTAATTATCATTATGAGTTGTATCCTGACTACTCATACTATTTTCAGCTTTTTGCAACAGCGCCTTATCTTCAGCCGAAATCAATAAAAAAATGTGCAGAAGTATTGCTTAACAGTACTGTATATGACTCATGCTTTACAGCCGTCAAGCACCAAGGTTTTTTCTGGCTCAACGATACTCCGATAAATTACAGACCGTGTATTTTACCCAGAAGTCAAGACATGCTTGCTGTCGTAGAAGAAACAACAGGTCTTTACGGAATGACAAAAAATGCGCTTGAGCATTATAGGTGCCGTATCGGAGCTAATCCTTATATACACTATGTCAGTAAATTTGAGGCAGTAGACATTAATACGGAAGAAGATCTTAAAATTGCCGAATACATAGGAAAACATTATTGGGGCATTTGATAGAAAGCAGGTGAAATAATGAAAAAGCTTATTATATGCAATACATACTATCAATTGATATTGGGTATTCATATGAAATTAAGTCTTTTCAATAACGACAATGTAGAATTATGGCTTTCCGATCATTCCAATAATTCCGAGCCGGTCGCACAACGTCTTAAAGCACTTAACTTATTTTCAGATATCAAGTATACAAAGAACAAAAATTTTGTTTACGGTTATGACAATAATATAATAAAAGATATGCGTGATGTTTTAACATATAGTATTGGCAAAAGTAAACAAAGCAACATAGATTTTTTTGACGAAATCATTTTTTTTAATCTGGAATTGCAGCTATTTGCAATTAACGACTTTTATAAACGAAACGGACACCATGTGAAATGGTCTCATTATGAAGAAGGCATACTTACTTACAAAAACACATTCTGCTCAAGTAATAGAGTAAAATATACAATGAAACTGCGAAAACTATTGGGTAAAAATGATATTATGTCAAATATCGCAAGCTATTATTGTATGTTTCCCGAGCTTGAAGAGTGGCATAAGGATTGGGAATTTATAAAAATTCCCGGGATCACAGAGGATATAGATGAACTGAAAAATATATTAAACTATATTTTTGATTACACTCCTAAAAAAATAAAATATAAGTATATTTATTTTGCCGCTGCTCCCAAAAGCGATGCTTTAACAAAAGAAGAATTCGAGCTTGTTCAAAAAATAATAAAGATCGTAGGAAAGGATGATCTTGTTGTAAAAATGCATCCTAGAGATACAAATGATATTTACAAAAAAAATAACATTAATATAATGGAAAACTCTTATATCCCTTGGGAAGTAATTCAACTGAACTGGGATAAAGAGAATATAACACTGCTTACTGTAAATGCCGGTGCATTTATGAATATATCTGCGTTGATCGACAACAATGTTAAAAGTTATTTTATAAGATACGATTCCGAAAATATGTCTGGATCGCTGTCCGATAAAATAAATCAGGTCGATAATATGTTAAATAAACTCCATAATATCGGACTGGCTAATAATGTACAGGCTGTAAGGCTGGAAGATCTGAAACTCTAAGATCTCTGCAATCGGAGAGTAATTATGCTAAAAAGAATATTGAATAACAAAAGTATCAGAATGAGTTCAATCTATATGATTGCAAACATAATTAATAAAGCTATTGCCTTTATAACTATACCCATATTTTCCAGACTTCTTACGACCAATGAATATGGGATCGTAAGTACATATTCTTCTTATGTTTTAATACTGCAATATATTATGGGGCTTTCATCTGAATACACTGTTAGAAATGCTTATGTGGATTTTAAGGAAAAAATTCCGGAATACATGGCATCTATGTATCTGCTTGGTATCACAAGCTCTGCAATCATATCATCAATCATTCTTATATTAAATGTAGTGTACTTTCATATGCTTACTGTCCCTATATGTATATGCTGCCTTATGCAATCATTTATGACATACATAAATAATGCAATGAGTAGCAAGCTTATGATGGATAACAACTATATCAAAAGATCTGTGATAACTGCGATGCCAAATATCGTAAGCGTTATTTTGGGTATCATATTAATACTGAATATACGGAACAAAGTTTTAGGACGAATACTCGGATATGCTGTAGCGGTATCCTTATTTGGTATTTATAATATTATATATGTTTTTGCTAAAACAGAGAAAAAAATATCGACAAAATACTGGGGTTATATTCTTAAAATATCCCCTCCCATGATACTTCACGGTCTTTCCATAATCTCTCTGTCACAGCTTGATCGAATTATGATAACAACATTAAGATCAGCTTCCGAAACAGGTATTTACAGTATCATATACAGTATGAGCATGTTGGTACTTGCTATTACGCAGGCAATAGACGGCGTATGGGTGCCATGGTTCACAAAACAATATAGTGATTGCCGGTATATTGCCATAAACAAGAGAGCTTCACAATATCTCTTTGCCATGTCGATGATCGTGCCTGTTATTATGTTTGTAATGCCTGAAATATTGATGATCGCAACTCCTAAGGATTATTGGAGCGGTATTTCTATGATACCTCCTTTAGTGCTTTCTTCATTTTTTATATATTTATATCAATATTATGTAAATCTGGAATTGTATGAAAAACGAACAAAAACCATTTCTGTTCTTACATTTACCGCAACTGTATTCAATATAGTTACAAATTATATTTTTATTCCAAAGTACGGTGTCTTTGCAGCAGCATACACAACATTGTTTTCATATATATTGCTGTTTTTACTGCATTGCTTGGTCGGAAGACATATCAATAAAAATGTTTTTGAGTTGAAAAGTATTTTTTATTCATTATTGACTGTTTTTGTTGCGCTGTTTGTATTCTATATTTTTATCGATAAATTATTAGTCAGATGGTCTTTGGCTATTTTTGCATTAATTATATTAGTTTTAAAAAGTTATCATTTATATGAGGAAAACGGAGGTAAAGTTTAATGAAAATTATAGGAGTGATACCTGCCAGATATAAGTCATCCCGATTTGAAGGCAAACCTCTTGCCGATATATGCGGTAAACCCATGATATGGTGGGTATATAATCAATGCATCAAGGTAAAAGAACTTACGGAGGTATATGTTGCCACAGATGATAAGAGAATCTACGACACGTGCAAGGAAAACAACATTAATGTGATAATGACATCTGATGCTCATAAAACCGGAACCGACAGGCTTGGCGAGGTAGCGGAAAAAATAAAAGCAGATCTGTATGTCAATATACAGGGAGACGAGCCTCTTATCGAACCCGAAACCATAGCAAAAGCCATAACACCATTTATTGACGGTAACAGCAATAACATACAGGTCTCAAACCTTATGACAAAAATAAAAGATCCTGTGGATTCCGTAAACTTTACTGTACCCAAGGTCATTACCAATAGAGAGAACATAGGTATATACCTTACAAGAGCAACAGCGCCATATCCCAAGGGAAGCATTGACTATTCATACTATAAACAGGTATGCGTATATGCTTTTACCCCTGAAGCGCTTAAGTTTTACTGTGATTATGGCAAAAAATACGGAAAAGCTAAAATTGAAGCTGTTGAAGATATTGAAATACTGAGATTTATAGAAAACGGTTATAAAGTACAGTACATAGAGGTAGATTCAGATACTGTTGCCGTAGACACTCAAAATGACTTGGCAAAGGTAAATAAGATCGTTGCCGAAAAGCTAAAAGCAGAGTAAAACATAAATTAGTAACCATAATATGTTAAAAGGTGAATCATTATGAGCGAGCTTAACAAAAGGATCAGTGTTCTTGACTGTACACTGAGAGATGGAGGATATGTTAATAACTGGAAATTCGGATACAGAAATATTATCAATATTCTATCAAGTCTTGTAGATACCGGCATTGATATTATTGAATGCGGTTTTTTAACAAATCGTGTGGAATATGATAAAAACTGTACCAAATTTAATTCAGTAGAACAAATTGCCGATCTGATCCCGGATAACAGAAGAAGATCCATGTTTGTCTGCATGGTAAATTACGGAGAATACGATATAAAAGATCTCCCATATAATACTGACAGATATGTAGACGGCATAAGAGTAGCTTTTCATAAAAATGATGCCACAAACGCAATGAAGCTTTGCGGAGATATACAAAGCAAGGGGTATAAGGTTTTTGTTCAGCCTATGGCAACCATGTCATATACCGACAGGGAGGTGCTTGAGCTTATAGACGCAGCCAACGAAATACAACCCTATGCATTTTATATGGCAGACAGTTTTGGAGCAATGAAACAAAGCGACATTATGAGATTCTTTTTTCTAAATGACAATAATCTGGATAAAAATATCAGATTTGGTTATCACTCTCACAATAATATGCAGCTTGCTTACTCTAACGCTCAGAGTCTTTGCGAAATTGAAACCAGACGCAATATTATAATAGACTCAAGTACTTTCGGCATGGGCAGAGGAGCCGGGAATCTAAATTCAGAAATGTTCCTAAGCTACCTAAACGACAATACAAAATCAGAATACGATATAAAGCCTTTACTTAAGATAATTGATGAGGTTTTGTCTCATATTTATTCTGAAAATTACTGGGGTTATTCCATACCCTACTACTTATCCGCACTACATTACTGCCATCCTAATTACGCAACATACTTGGATAATAAAAAAACACTTTCGGTCGATAATATTGATGATATTTTAAAACTGATTACCGTTGAAAACAAGTCCGTATTCAACAGAGAATACATAGAAAAGCTTTATATATCATATATGGCAACAGGCAATACATATGACGAGAATACAGATGAATTCAAGGAGAATATAAAGGGCAAAACTGTTCTGGTAATTGCTCCCGGCAAAAGTATTGAAAAACAAAAAGAAACTCTTATTAAAACTATGGAAAAGGATAATGTTATATCTATTTCCGTTAATTTTATATATAGAGAACATAATGTGGATTACATTTTTGTAAGCAATATAAGACGTTACAGACAAATGCTTAAAAAGAATCATATTTCCGATAATAAATTGATTGGCACGTCAAATATACCACAAAAAGGGTTGTATATACAAACCGATTATAAAAGCCTGTTAAACGGCGTAGAAAGTGTGAAGGATAATGTTGCACTTATGCTGATCAAATACCTTTATAATATGGGAGTAAAAAAAGTGCTTATAGCAGGAGTTGACGGATATTCTCCTATACCCGAAGAAAACTTTATTGAAAATGATATGTCTTATTTTATAAAAAACAAGAACCTTGAGATCGTTAATAAAGGCTTAGGTATCGTTCTTAAGGAATATAGCAAAAAAATCGATATTGAATTTATAACAGAACATAAGTATGTAGATTTTTAACGAATATTCAAATTATCACAAAAATATAAATAGGTATAAAATATGAACAGAGATAAAAGAAATTCAAGTCTTGAATTACTTAGGATCATTTGCATTATTTTAATCATATCATGTCACTACTATGGTCATGGCGATTATAAAGCCTTTACTTACGATAATCTGACCCATGGCGTTATTTTTATACAAATGATCAGTATGTTCGGGCGAGCTTCCTGCTCTGTATTTGCTTTAATATCCGGTTACTTTTTGGTAAATTCCGAATTAAGCATAAAATATTATATTAAAATCATACCATTGGTATTTGAATTGTTTTTTTATTCCATAGCCATTTGGATCATCATGTATATAACAAAATCTGTCCCGATTTCCATGTCTCAGACTGTAAGATCATTTTTCCCTCTTTTCTGGGATAATTGGTATATTGTATTTTATATTCTTTTATATATCATTGCTCCTTTCCTCAATCCCGGTCTTAAAGCCATGAGTGTAAAAAGATATTCTCTACTCATATTTATACTGTTAACTATATGGTCTATTATTCCTACATTCACATCATATGCATGGAAAATGAGTAATCTGGACTTCTTTGTTGTTATGTATATTATAGGAGCATATATACGCCTTCATATTAAGGATAAAGCAAAATATAGCAATAAAGTAAATATTTTCATTTGCCTTTTATCCACATTTATAATGTTGATCTCTGTGCCGGCATTTGACCTAACAGGCAAAATACTTAAGGCAAATATATTTATTGAAAAGGCAGTATACCTTCATGATTACAACAATATTGTTGCCGTAATATGGGCAATATCCATATTTCTGACATTTAATAACATTCTTTTTAAAAATAAGATAATAAACTACATTTCCGCATCTGTACCCGGTATCTACCTTATCCATGAAAACGCTCTTATGCGGCAATATATATGGTGTACGATATATCCCAATAACAAATATATAGATTTCCCATATATCCATGCCATTTTAAAAATATCGGCTATATTCCTTATTTCTCTGATTATTGATATTATCAGAAGAGAAACCGCAGAAAAAAAGCTCAACTCCATATTACAGAAAAACTGTCCTATTGTCGTTGAGCATATTTATGATATGTATTCAAATATAAAATTAAAAATAAAAAGAAAATAAATATAAGCCGTTTGAGATTTAAACGCTTACTTCCCCTGCCAGCACTTTCTTATAGTCCTCATAATTATCTCTTAGGAGTTTGGGCGTATCCAATTCGTATGGACACTTGCTCTTGCACTGACCGCAGTTTACGCAGCTTTCTATCTGTTTCATATTGTTTTGCCACTGTTCTGAGAGCCATGCTTTTGAGGGGGCTCTTCTGAGCATAAGTGACATTCTTGCGCAGTTATTTATCTGAATACCCATAGGGCAAGGCATACAGTAGCCGCAGCCACGGCAAAAGTCTGCGCTGAATTCCTTTTTATCCGCCTCAACAGCCGCCTTTATTTCATCGTTCATAACGGGAGTATCCGTCATAAATGAAAGCCACTCCTCCATCTCGCTTTCTCTTTGTATGCCCCATATAGGCATTACATTGTCATACTGACCTATAAAGGCATAAGCAAGGCGTGAATTTGTAATAAGACCGCCTGCAAGCGCCTTCATGGCTATATATCCCATATTCTTTTCTTTGCACTTATCAGCAAGCGCCAGCTCTCTTTCGCCCGAAAGATAGCTGAAAGGAAACTGAAGCGTTTCATAAAGTCCCGACTCTATGATCTCCTCGGCAATGCCTATCTTATGGGCTGTTATTCCTATATGCTTTATTATACCCTGCCTTTTGAGATCCTCCATAAGCTCGTACATTCCCGTACCGTCTCCTGGAGCATAACAGCGATCAACGCAGTGGAACTGATATATATCTATATGATCCGTTTTCAAAAGCTTGAGTGAAGTTTCAAGCTGCCGCTTCATATCCTCGGTATTTTTTGCCATGGTCTTTGTGGCAATAAAAATATCATTCCTTACATCGGAAAGAGCATTGCCTAACTTCTCTTCGCTGTCAGAGTAAGCTCTTGCCGTATCGAAGAAAGTGATCCCGCCTTCATATGCCCTTCTCAATATCTTGATCGCCTCATCCATGCTCGCTCTCTGTATGGGTAAGGCGCCAAATCCGTTCTGCACAGAGGTTATGCCCGTACTGCCAAGAGTTATTTTTTTCATGCTGTCACTCCCTTTATATAAATAAAAATATCAGATTTATAAAGCCCATAATAAAGCCAAGCACTGCGCCCAGATATACTATTGCTTTTAGTTCTTTATGCATTATGCCGAATATCATCTGTTCCAGCTCTGCCGCATCAAAAGAGCTTACTTTATCAAAAACTATCTGCTCTATATTCACAAGCTTAAGTATCCTGTCTGTATTCTCTTCTATTATTATCTTGCAAAGACCGATAAAGCCCCGCAGTATCCCGGGGATACTGTCCTCATATTTTGTAATTATGTCGCATATTCTCATTGAAAGAATATCCTCAGATGCTTTCCCCAGCTCATCGTATATTATTTCCGGCGCCTTTTCTCTGAGAACATTATTAATAACGCCGCCCAGTTTACTTACCAGATCATCGCCTATCAGCATGGACAAAAAGCCCATACCCGATTTTTCCTTAAGCATTTCAATGCCGCTTTGAGCCAGCCTTGTTCCCACATCTGTCTCGTTTATTTTTGAAGCTATGGCAAGCGTTATCCTTTCTTGCAGAGCTCTGCCGTACATATCCATATCTTCATGGGATATGTGATCCTCTATTATTTCCTCGAGCCTTCGCTCATTGCTTTTCATGTTCTCCGCCAGGTTCATGAAGGCAGAATACACCCTGTTAATATTTTCATCGCTTGTAACGGTGTTCAAAATAGCGTCACGGTTCAAAAGCTGAGTACTTATGACATTTCCTATGGAAGCGGCTATCCTTTCCCTCTGTCTGGGTATCAGTCCCGGAGTAAAGGGAATATGCAGCCTACCTATATACAATGCCCTTCCGGGTCTGAAAAGCATTTTTATGGCTATATCGTTTGTTATATAGCCAATGATACCTCCAAGCACAGGCATAGCAACTATTTCTATCATACTTAAATTTCTCCGAAGTATTTCTCAACAGCCTGACCTATCTTCTGAGCCATGTCCTTTTGTCCCGCTTCGCTTGTAAGATAAGAATATTCTGTGGGATTGGACATATAGCCTGTTTCTATAAGTACCGCAGGACAAACGGATAACCTTGTGAGAGCAAGATTATTCTTTTCATACGGAGCGTTCATTGTTTCGCTTATTTTCTCCACAAATAACGTTGTTGAATCATAGGTATAAAGGTCTAGGGTACCCTTTGCTGCGCCGAAATCCTCCCATTCATTTCTGGAATTACAGTGTATTGATACTGCCACATCGGGCATTACTTCATTTATTTTTGCAGTTCTTGCGCCAAGGGCAACATAGGTGTCGTCAGCTCTTGTAAGTATGACCTCTGCTCCCTTTGACTCCAGATAATCCTTTAACATATTTGTGATAGAAAGGGTTACCGTCTTTTCATATATGGTGCCAAGACCCAGCGTTCCTGCGTCTTCTCCGCCGTGACCTGCGTCAAGCACTATGGTTGCGCCCTTTAAAGTACCCTTCTCCACTGTTGATTTTTCATTGAGTATTATTTTCATGCTGCCGTTTTCAAATACGGGCTTGTAGCCAATGTATTTGCCCTTTTGTGTAAAGTACAGCGTATATACGGGATCGCCTTCCGCATCCTTTTCATACCTTATACTGCTGAACATACTGCTGTCGGGATTTGGAAGCACCCCTCCCTTGGTATCGTAGAGTATTACCTTTATACCGTCTGGCATAAGGGAAACTGCGTATTCCGTAGGTCTGTCCATAACAAATGTAAATTCATTGCCTGAGCAGCTTAAGGCTCTTACGGTATTTGCGCCGTATCCCTCTGTTGTCTTGTCTATGGCGCTTTTGTAAAGATAGTTGTCGTGTTTTGTTCTGTAATACTCTGAATTTTCCCCTGTGATATAAACAAGAGTGCCTGTTACATAAGGCGTTATAAGGTCATCGTTTGCCTCATCTGGTCTTGAACGGACAGTAGGATTGTCCATATTTACCTTACCTACAAAGCTAATAGGTTTAAAGGGATCCGAAGACTCTGTTTTATTTATGGCTGTTCTGGTTATGGTATATGTTTTTCTGGAAGACGTATTCTCAACGCTGAATATATTTTTGCCTATCTTAAGGTCGGCGTAATAGCTGAAATATCCATCCTTGGTAACGTCTACCTTATTTCCGTTTATATACAAGGGATATTGTGGATCGCAATGACCCGCAAGGCTGTAATGGGCAGCCGTTGTGGACATATTGTCGTTTACATAGTTCATCTTTATCTCGGCATTTGCGCTTACTGCCATAGCCGCAGTAAATATAAACGCCGTCACAGCAAATATTTTTTTCATATAAAATTCTCCTTTCTTTACTTATATGATAATTTTAAATCCGTAAAATAATAAAGTCAAGTATTTTGCGGTATTATGCTTTGTCATCATCGGTACTTCCCACAGCGGCAATATATATTTTGGCTAAACGAAACAGGAGCTTTTTGCCCCATGAGGCAATAAACGATAATATCAGCACCGTTCCCACAAGCCTAGGCAGCATACGGAACATTGTCAAAAAAGGCGTGTGATCGGCAATATACTCCTTGTACACAAAGCCGTCGAACATCTGACTGAAAAGATACATTTCAAGGGATACCATGCTTACCGCCTTAAAGGGAAATGATATTACTTTGCTTTCAATATGTATGTTGCTGCATATTATAATTATAAGTGTTGATATGATATATGCAGCCATTGATGAATAGCCCGAATTACTCTTATAGCCGATAAAGTTCCAGTCAAATGTATTTCCTGCGCACCTTAGCAAAGTAGCCTTGCCCAGCATGAGCAAAATGCCTGCAAAAAGCACGGCAGCGGCAACAGGTTCTATCTTTACATTGTATTCATAAAGGTATGCCCCTATCATATAGTAAGCAAATACATATATTATCAGCCAGCTTGACGGTACTATATCATAGGTAAGAGGTCCCAATGCGGTAAGCCCTACCAGCGTAAGTATAAAGACCTCTTTTTTCCACTTTTCATTTAGATATTTATAGGCTGCGTTAAAAAACGGCATGAGCATAAGCATACCTATGTACAGCCTTACATACCAGCCATAGTCAAAAAACAGTATTTTGTCAGCTATGTATGCTCCGTCAACATCTATGCCGTGATATTTACTGTCTACCATAACTCTTACAAATGATATGAAAATATGTGTTGCAAGCACAGGTATTACAGCCTTGTAATGAGCCTTGCATATTGTTTTATTGCACTTGAAATAGCCTGTGATCATCAGAAAGAGAGGTACGGCGCAAAGCGCCAGCCACCTTACGGCAGAAGGCAGAGCATATCCCAATGTGAATTGAGAATCATAATAGCCCGTAAGCCCGAAAAAATGAATAAGCGGCACAAAAAATACGGCTATGGTCCTTGCTATATCCATCCCTGCTTCTCTTTTGTCACTATGTATTCTTTTTTCGGTGTATATAATAGGTCTGCCGTATTTAAAAGATATGCGGTAAACGGCGTTTATTACAATAAAACACAGTACCGTAAGGACAATATATGTAAGCAAAGTATCATACCGTGGCAAAAATTCCCTGATACAATAGGCTGTAAATATGCTTATATAAAGAAATAAAATATTTTTTGTATATTTCATAGCCATATCCTTTATCTGCTGCATGATCATTAAAACGCATATACTAATTTAGCTGCCGCAAAAAAACGGCAGCTTTTTTTTAGTTGAACGACGCTGTCCATGTTGAACTGTCCCAGTTTACATTTATGCCAAAGGCTTCGCCCAAAGCTCTGAAGGGTACAAACATCCTGCCGTCTGTGATCTCCGAGTGTACTCCGCCCTTCATAGTTATTTTTTTGCCGTCTGCGATAACATGATCCGCATTGGCTGTAAATTCAAGCACTTTATTTTTATAGTTGATAAGGGCAGTCTTGGTATTCTGATCCCATGAAACTATATTTTCCGAACCGCCGCCATTATATCCCTCCGAAAGAGCAATGCTTACCGCTCTTAATGGTATCATTGTAGAGGCGGAGGACTGTTGTATATAAGGAACAGTATCAAGTATAAATTCCTGCCCGTTTACGTTCATGACATTGCTGCCTATCTTGACAGAGACCTTGTTTGGAACATCGGCAGTTGTAGTCTCACTTGTCGCTTCCCTTAGTGTGGTTTCCTCTGTATGGGAAGATGAGCCGTCTTTGTTGGCAGCTATCAGTGTGGTTGTCTTTATAAAGCCGTTTGCGGGACCTGTTATCGTTACCTTTACCTCCTTGCCTCCGTCTTTTACCGTAGCCGTAAGAGGTATATAGTAATAAGGCTTATCATCTATATAGTTTAAATACTCAAGGGATCTGTTTACATAATCCTTGGGTATGCCGCACAGCTCTACCCTGACGGTGCTTTTGTCCGTTCTTGTAATATGATAGGGTACCTGAGAGGTCTTTACCTTAGGCATTGCGTTTTCAAAGTTCTCTTTACCGTCCCATTTGTATTCTCCCTTAAAGCCTCTGTACTGATATGATGCGCCGCTGCCCTTAAAGCCTTTGTCTTTAGACATACCCCTTCCGTCTATTACCTCCTGAGCAATAACATCGGCATTTTCGTAGGTAAGCGTTATTACGGTACCCGACGCCACATAGTCATCGGGGACTATTTTTAAATAATTCCTAAGTATCTCGCCGCTTTCCATGTCCTTGCACTCCGAAAGCGACAGTCTTGTGCTGCCCTGAACGGAAACGGCGCACAGCAGCAGTATTATAACAGACAGTATTTTTTTCATATCTTCACTCCGTTAATTAAATCTTGCTGTCTTGGTATTTGCATCCCAGCTTACATCTGCGCTCAGCGCCTCGCCCAAGGCTCTGAAGGGTATAAATGTCCTGCTGTCTTTTATTTCTGCTTTTACATTATTTGCAATAGGCTTTTCACTGCCGTTTATATTCATAATATCAGAGCCTATCATAAATTTTATCACATTGCCCTTATAGGTAATGGTAACGGTCTTTGACGCCGCATCCCATTTTACGGTATCCTCTCCGCCGTAAAGCGCCTCGCTTACCGCTCTTAAGGGTACCATTGAAGAGCTTGTGGAAAGCTGAATATATGGCGCTGCGTCTATTTCCACCGGTTTGCCGTTTACCTTCATTATTTTGCTTCCGATCTGTATCTCAACGGTATTCATATCGTTCTCTGCAGCTTCGGTAGTAGTTTCCGTTGAGCTTTCTGTAACTGTCGTGGTAGCTGTTTCCGTAGGCTTTGTATTGTCGTTGCTCTTGATACCCGAAGTATTTGATATAGATGTTCCGTTTGAGTCGATAGACATCGTTACCTGACCTACGATATCGGCATAAGCTACCATAGGTATTGAATAATATGGTCTGTTGTTTATGCCGTTTATGTCGGACATGGAGCCGTCGGCATATCTGTCGGGAAGATTACAGAGATATACCTCTATCTGATGGTCGTTTAATCTGCGAATGCTGTAAGGCAGTTGCAATGAATCCACATCGGGCATTACGTCAAAAAAGCCGTCGTTTATATCCCAATTTCCGCCCTTTACCTTATACTGATAGCCATTGCCGAGTCCATTGTAGCCGTCTTCATTCTCGTCTGTGCAAGTGCCGTCTATTACCTCCTGAGTGAATATAACGGCATTGTCAAAGCTTATAAGTATGGAGGAGCCTGTTTCCACCTGGTTGTGAGGCTCAATTATAATGCTTTCCCCTGCAAGAGATGAGCCCTCCTTTACTCTCTGTTCGGTAGTGATCGAATTGGTGGATGACGCCATGACCCAGGTGCCAAGAGTCATTACCAAAGCAAGAGTCAAACATAATTTTCTTTTCATTGTAACACTCTCCTTTTAAATTTTTTTGTTTAAATATACATCGTTTCCTTTTTCTATAAGGGCTTTGCCCCCTGTTACATCTACTATATTATTAATAAATTCTTGGGCAAAAGGCTTTTCCGCCTGTATCGTAAATTTTACCTTATCCGTATATACCGTGTCCTTTACGATACAGCCCTTACTCATGATCTCATACTGTACCTTTCCCGATAAGGTGTAATCCACAGTAATATCTATCAGGCTGTGGAGTACCCGTTGTGTAAGCCCTGCGGCTTCTATCCCTGCCCTTGCGGCAGAGCTGTATGCTCTCACAAGACCCCCTGTGCCTAAAAGAGTTCCTCCGAAATATCTTGTTACCACAACTATGGTATCCTTTATATCTCTTCCTCTCAGCACGTCAAGTATAGGCATACCTGCCGTACCTCCCGGCTCTCCGTCGTCGCTGTAACGCTGAATACCGTTCTTTTCGCCAAGTTGGTATGCATAACAGTTGTGACGGGCATCCCAATATTTCTTTTTTATTTTCTCAATATAATCTATTGCATCGTTTTCCGATACTATGGGTCTTACATTGGCTATAAAGCGGGATCTCTTTTCCACTATCTCAGCCTGTCCCTCTCCCATAACGGTAATATATTTTTCCAGCATAATTACAGACCACCGAATAAGTTTTTAAGCAGAACATTCATAATTATATTGTTGTCATAGAGTATGCTCCCAAGTATGGATCTGTCTATATATACCATAAGTCGGGCAAAAAGCGGAGTTGTAATAAAAAGCGTCATTATGGTCATAAAGCACCATATCATGAACACGCCCCACACAAGTCCCAGAAGACCTCCGCCAAGAGAATTCATCTGCTTTACAACAGGTATGTTTACCGCCAGATTAAGCGCGCCTATAAGCGCCTTAATAGCTATAAATATAAGTATGAATATAAGTATGCTCACAATTATGTTTATAAAAATATTGGCAATATATCCTGTTATATACTCTGTAACAGAATTGGCATTGAGAAGCTCGTACATTACCGAATTGTTGTTGTCCAGCAGCATGGTCTTAAAGCTGTCGGGAAGAGGCAATGTGCGTATAACATTTATGCGTTCGGGCTGTGAAACAGCCGTGACTGTATTTATGCCAAGGCTTTTGCCTATAAATTCCCTTATGGCATTGTATATAAAAGACTTTCTGAGCAGATCTCCCACTATGGGGTGGAGAAAAAGCGCTCCGCCTATGGCAACAAGTGAGGAACAGCTTTTGGAAAGCGTTTTGACCAAGCCTCTCCATGCGCCTACCACTACAAACAGCAAAAGTATCGCCAATATTATTATGTCCGTTGCAAAATTATTTAGAAGATCCATATCATTTTCTCCTCTTTAGGTGGTAATTTCCCCATTTTTTTCTGTCGTATCCTTATTTTGAGAGTTATCGGTAACAGCCTCTGTCGTCTCTTTTGTATCTTCTTTTTCGGTTTTATCTCCGCTTTCGTTGCTGTTATTATCCTCTTTATCGGCTATATCCACAATATCGGGAGATACCTCCTCCTCCATTTCGGCGCCCTTCTTTACATCAAGCAGATTCATTTTGGTTGCCGTAGCAAGAACGATGGTATCCTGAGTATTATAGAACTGTATGCTCTCCACATTCTGCAATGCCGTGTAGCTCCACAGCTCTCTGCCTCCTACCGTAAATGCCTTGAAATTCTTGCCCATATATATTATAGAGCTTTCAAGAGATGATGAAATGCCTGTGATCCTTTCATCGCACTGAGCTTTTCCCACTTCCTTGCCCTTTAAGTTATACCAATATACGGAGTTGACGGGCTTTGCTTCATCCCCTGCGGATATAGGCTCGCCATAGGCAAGAGCAATATATTTGTTATCCACTATATCCATAGCCGTCACATAGTTGGTATACGGTATTTCCCAGTTCTGAAGATAGGGATCCGAATTCTTTTTACCTATGTTCATTATCTTCTTATCGGTGGCAACTATACAACTGTTGTCGGGAAGAAATCTTATTACCCCTGCCATATCCTCATTGCAGTTTATGGCGCTTATCATACCGTCACTGGACTCGGTGTTCTTGGCTTCGGTCTTTGTGGTATAGTAAAAAAGCACATTTGATCTCATATTTATCTCGTTTATGCTTACAAGACTTACTGCCAAAAGCTTACCGTCGTCTGATATATCTATTGCAAGAGGGATACCGTCTTTGGCAGCATAGGAGCCTTCAAACATCTGCTCTCCCGCCTCAGAGTACACGTCTATCTTATAGTCGTCGTCCGCTTTGCACACAACGGCGCAGCAGCCTATGGGATTTACGGCAAGGGTAGTTATATCTCCTCCTGCCGTTACGGAATAGAGCTTACCCGTAAGATCGTATACATTTACGGTCTTGCTCTTGTTGTCGGCAACGGCGCAAAATTCTCCGTCCCTTAGCATTACGGGAGAAGTCATTGTAAACGTATCTGTCCAAACGGTCTCTCCCTTCTTGTTAAGAAGTATCATACCGTCCTTGGACACATAGTATATGTTATCGCCGCACACACGGAAATCCGCTTTGGAATTCATTGTATATTCCTGTGAAAACATTACCTGCTTTTCGCCTATTTTAACGACTGAATTCCTGCTGATAAAAAGTATCGCCCCTACAAGTATCACGAAGGCTGCCGCAATTATAGCCCTTTTGCTAACATTTATCGTCTTAGGCGCAGACTTTTTTGACTTATGGCTCTTTTGTGGATACTTTTGCACCACCTTAAGCTTTGTACCGCCTTTGCCCGGCTTTTTTGCCTTGCCTGATGATTTATCAGCTTTGCTCTTATGCCCTGCGCCGCCCTTGGTCCTCACAGAGTCTTTTGGAGCATTGGCATCGCTGATCTCAGGCTTTTTTTTACTGTTGCCCTCAGACTGAGAGGCTTCAATGCTCTCCTGCTGTTTTGTATCTGTATTTATATTGTTATCTTTGTTGTTATCCATATTGATTTCCTCTTGTAAAAGCCTAAAATTACACCTTCTCAAATACAATTATAATACATTTTTCTCACTATGTAAACCAAAATAATTCTATATTCACTAATTCTTAATCTCCTTAATATACTACAGTATATGTTTCGAGGTGCTTTATGGGTAAATATGTTATAACGGGAGGAAGCAGATTAAGCGGCGAGGTGCCGATAAGCGGCGCCAAAAATGCGGTATTGCCTGTGCTGGCGGCTCTGCCCTTGCTGAAGGAGGCAAGCATCTGTAATGTGCCTTTTCTTTCAGATGTGGCAAATACCATAGAGATACTTGAGAATATAGGAGTAAAAATAACCACAGAGGGAAGCGTGATAAGATCCGAAACAGGTATCGTCAGACCTGTTATAGACAATAGCCTAAGCTGTAAAATGAGATCCTCCGTTTTGTTCCTCGGTTCTCTTTTATCCGCCTGCGGCGAGGCAGAGATATCTTATCCCGGCGGCTGCGCTCTCGGCGCAAGACCTGTGGATATGCATATATGGGCAATGAAAATGCTTGGCGCAAAAATAAATACCGACGATAACGTAATACGCTGTGAGGCAAAAAGGCTCAAGGGCGCAAATTTGCATCTGCCGATACAAAGCGTAGGCGTTACCGAGAACATTATACTGGCGTCCGCCATGGCAGAAGGAACAACTATAATAGATAATGCCGCAAGAGAGCCTGAAATATGCAATCTCTGCGATTTTTTGAATATGTGCGGCGCAGACATTACGGGACACGGTACAAAGCGTATAAAAATAAAAGGTGTAAGCGAGCTTCATCCTTGCAGCGTAGCAATTATCCCCGACAGGATAGAGGCGGCGACCTATATGATAATGGCGGCGGCAACAGGAGGCGAGCTTTTTATAAAAAATGTAAACACGGACCATATGCGGGTAATATGTGCAATGCTGAGAAAAACAGGCTGTATAATTAAAGAGTATAACAAAACAATATATATAGAAGCGCCTCAAAGAATATATTCAATACCTTATATATCAACGGCGCCCTATCCCTATTTCCCTACGGATGTTCAGCCTCAGATAATGGCGCTTATGTCCACGGCTCAAGGACAGTCTGTTATAAAAGAAAATATATTTTCCGGCAGATACAAGCACGGAGATGAGCTTAACAAAATGGGAGCGGATATAACCATAAAAGACAACAGGACATTTATTACAACAGGCGTAAGGTCTCTTGTGGGCGCCAATGTAAATGCATGGGATCTGAGAGGAGGCGCCGCTCTTATTATTGCGGGATTGTGCGCCGAAGGCATAACGGTAGTAAACAACAAGGAATATGTGGAGAGAGGCTATGAGTCTCCCGTCAGCAAAATAAGAAACATAGGCGGCAAAATAAGGGCTTTGTAGTTTTTGTATAAAAAGTATAAAAAATTCTTTTTTATTAATAATTATTATTATTTATTAATATTATATATTGACAATTTTCACAAAAAATGTTATCATATGGATAACATCAGACAAAGGGGTTTTTGCAGGGCTTACTTTGTCTGATTTTGTAATTTTTTTAAGTTTATTTTGACTTCAGGAGGAAAGCATTATGAACCGGGAATGGAATGGTTTTGCCAAGGGTGTCTGGCAAAAGGAAATTAATGTAAGAGATTTTATTCAAAAAAATTATACTCCCTACGACGGAGACGACTCGTTCCTGACCGATCCTACTCAGAATACAAAGGACTTATGGGCTCAGGTCATGGAGCTTTCCAAGAAAGAGATGGAAGCGGGCGGTGTTCTCGACATGGATACAAAAATAATATCCACTATTACCTCCCACGGTCCCGGCTATCTGGATAAGTCCAAGGAAAAAATAGTGGGATTTCAGACAGATAAGCCCTTTAAACGCTCGTTGCAGCCCTACGGCGGCATAAGAATGGCTGTAAAGGCATGTCAGGATAACGGCTATGAGGTAGATCCTGAGATAGTGGAGTTTTTTACCACTCACAGAAAGACCCACAACGCAGGCGTATTTGACGCCTATACTCCGGAAATGAGAGCCTGCCGTTCAAGTCATATAATAACAGGTCTGCCCGACGCTTACGGCAGAGGTCGTATAATAGGCGACTACCGAAGGATAGCCCTCTACGGCGTAGACAGACTTATAGAAGATAAGACCAACCAGAAAAACGGTACAAGAACAATAATGTACTCTGACGTAATAAGAAACAGAGAAGAGCTTTCCGAGCAGATAAGAGCATTGCAGGAGCTTAAAAAACTGGGCGAAATATACGGCTTTGACATTTCAAGACCTGCCAAAAACGTACAGGAAGCCATACAGTGGACATACTTTGGCTATCTTGCCGCCGTCAAGGAGCAAAACGGCGCTGCAATGTCACTGGGCAGAACCTCCACATTTATAGATATATATGCCGAAAGAGATCTTAAAAACGGCACATTTACCGAAGAGGAGATACAGGAATTTGTAGACCACTTTGTAATGAAGCTCAGACTTGTAAAGTTTGCAAGGACGCCGGAATACAACGCTCTTTTCTCCGGCGATCCCACATGGGTCACCGAGTCCATAGGCGGAGTAGGTATCGACGGCAGACATATGGTCACCAAAATGAGTTTCAGATATCTTCATACTCTCAAGAATCTGGGTACTGCTCCTGAGCCGAATTTGACCGTACTCTGGTCTAAAAGGCTTCCCGATAACTTTAAGCGTTTTTGCGCAAAGACTTCTATCGAATCAAGCTCAATACAGTATGAAAACGACGATCTTATGAGAGTAACGCACGGAGACGACTATGCTATCGCCTGCTGCGTATCTTCCATGAGAATAGGCAAGGAAATGCAGTTCTTCGGCGCAAGAGCCAATCTTGCCAAGTGTCTGCTCTATGCCATAAACGGCGGCGTAGACGAAATTACCAAAAAGCAGGTAGGTCCCAAGTACAGACCCATTACCTCCGAATATCTGGACTATGACGAAGTAATGGACAAATACAGGGACATGATGAAGTGGCTTGCCAGAGTGTATGTAAACGCCCTCAATATAATACATTATATGCATGATAAATATTGTTATGAAAGGCTTCAGATGGCTCTTCACGACAAGGATGTAACACGTTGGTTCGCAACGGGCATTGCAGGGCTTTCGGTAGTAGCCGATTCCCTTTCAGCCATTAAATATGCAAAGGTAAAGACCATAAGAGATGACAACGGCATTGTTGTGGACTATGAGGTAGAAGGAGATTTCCCCAAATACGGCAATGACGATGACAGAGTGGACAGTATCGCCGCAGATCTTGTAGAGGAATTCCTTGGCTATATCAAGGGCAATCACACTTACAGAGGCGGCATACCCACAACATCTATCCTTACTATAACATCAAATGTCGTATACGGTAAAAATACAGGCTCTACTCCCGACGGCAGAAAAGGCGGACAGCCCTTTGCTCCCGGCGCAAATCCTATGCACAACCGTGACAGCCACGGCGCCGTAGCATCTCTTGCCTCAGTTTCCAAGCTGCCCTTTAAGGATGCTCAGGACGGTATTTCAAATACATTTTCTATCGTTCCCGGAGCCTTGGGCAAGGATGATAAGGTATTTGCGGGAGATCTTGAGGTAGAACTGGAGAATATAGATAATTTGAAATAATACCATAAAGAGGAGTATTATATGGAGAATAAAACAATAGACGAGCTTGTCAAAATGATCGACAGCTTTATGGAAAACAACGGCGGTCATATGAATATTACAGTCAACTCGGAAGGAGAGGTAAGCACCGAAGGAGAGCTTCTGGATGAGGTATCGGTCACGACAATGAGATCTCTGGACTGCGCCGCAGGGGATCTTGCCTGCAATGTACCTACACTTACAGAGGGACTGGATATTGACGAGCTGAGGGATTATGACAACAACGACGAGCAATGATCAAAGGAGGAAATATTATGGCAAATGAACAACAAATAGACAATCTTGTATCGATCCTTGACGGCTATGCGGAAAAAGGCGGTCATCATCTCAATGTAAACGTATTTACCAAGGAAACATTATTGGACGCTCAGCAGCATCCCGAAAAATATCCTCAGCTTACGGTAAGAGTCTCCGGCTATGCCGTAAACTTCAACAAACTGACTAAGGAACAGCAAGACGAGGTCATTTCCCGTACATTCCATAACGAGATATGATAAAAAGGCTGTTGCAAATACCGTTTTATAGGCATTTGCAACAGCCTTATTCTATGAAATAAATTGGGGAGCATAGCCTCTATGAGCCTATGGCAGCATAGGGGCTTTATGATCAATAGCCCTCAGAGCGTCTTTCCTTGCGCATTTCTATACGCTTTAATGCGCCCTCCCATTCAGCCTGCTCAGAGGGATTTTCGGGGACTATGGTATACTGCACAGGCACAGGTCTGCCCTTATTGTCAACGCTTACCTCTGTAAAGTAGGCTCTGTTGATAACGTGGCGCAGCCCTGTTTTCATTTCCTCCGAAAATACGTCTACCCGCACCTCCATTGATGTGTTTCCCACATATGTTATTTTTGCCGAAAGCAGTATTATATCGCCAATATATGCGCCCTTTTTGAATGTGAGATTATCTACTGCGGCTGTTGTGATAGCGCTGCCGCTGTGACGCATTGCGCATATTCCTGCCGCCTCGTCCATCCACTGCATAAGCCTTCCGCCGAAAAGACGTGAGACGCCGTTTATATCCTCATATCTGACTATCCTCATACACTCCGTAAGAGAATCCTTTACGCTCTTTATTTTTCTGTTGTCCGTATTATCAGATACCATTTAAAAGTCTCCCTGCATTTTCCCCCAATACAGCGTTCCTTACTTTTTCATCGGTCAGAAGCTGAGTTATCCTTTCCACATAGTCCTTCTGGTCGCTCCATGGACTGTCTGTGGCAAAAAGTATTCTATCATAACCGTGCTTTTCAATAATGCGGTAAAGCTGTTCTTTATCCATATATTCCAGAGAAAAAGCTGTGTCCAGCCATATATCCTGACCGCATAAAAGCTTCTCCACACGGTCCCACTGCTTCCAGCCGCCCATATGAGCAAGAACAAGCTTTTTAGGCTTTATCTCATCTATTACGCTGCGCATTTTTTCCGGGGGACAGTGTACGGGATCGGGATAGCCTATATCCTTTCCCGCATGTACTATCACAATAAGGTCTAAAGCCGACGCCTCATATATCACACGTTTACAGGCAATATCGTCTATAAATATATTCTGGTAGTCGGGATGAAGTTTTATACCCTTAAGTTCCATATTCTTTATTGTCTTAAGCTCTTCCTTCCAGTTTTCGCTGTATGGATGCAGACCGCCGAATGAAATTATACTGCCCTCGTACTTTTCATTTACCTCACAGGCAAAGCGGTTTATAGAGTTGAACTGGCTTGGCTTTGTAGCCACAGGCAGCGCAACGGAAATATCCACTCCGCTTTTTTGCATACTTTCATAAAGACCCGAAACGGTACCGTCGGTATTGTTCTTTATACCGCTTTTATCTGAAAGGAACTCTATTGTCTTAGGTGCTATTTTGTCGGGAAAAATATGTGTGTGAAAATCTACTGTCATATTACTTCAGCGCACTTTCTTCAAAAAGATCTCTCTTATCGATTATTCTTACTGCCTTACCCTCGCTTCTGGGTATGGACTTAGGTTCAACGAGCTTAACCTTTACTGCTATGCCAAGCATTGACTTAAGCTTATTGACAAGCAAATATTCACGCTCTGTCTTATCCTCAATATCCTTTGGCGGATTATCGGGCAGCCACTCAACATCACAGGAAATAGTATCGGAGTTGTTCTTTCTGTCAACTATAAGCTGGTAGTTTGCTTCATAGCCGTTGTTAAGAAGAACTGTTTCTATCTGTGACGGGAATACGTTTACGCCCTTTACTACCATCATATCGTCGCTTCTGCCAAGAGGCTTGCTCATTCTGATATGGGTTCTGCCGCAGGAGCATTTTTTACGTGAAAGCACACATATATCCCTTGTTCTGTATCTGAGAAGAGGGAATGCCTTCTTTGTGATACAGGTAAATACAAGCTCGCCCTTTTCTCCCTCGGGAAGCACCTCCCCTGTATCGGGATCTATTACCTCTGCTATAAAGTGATCCTCGTTTATGTGCATACCCTTTTGTTCGCTGCACTCAAATGAAACGCCGGGACCGCTTATTTCCGTAAGTCCGTATATATCATAAGCCTTTATGCCAAGAGATTTTTCAATTCCACGGCGCATTTCCTCTGTCCATGCTTCGGCGCCGAATATACCTGCCTTAAGATGTATCTTGTCCTTTAAGCCTCTTTCGTTAATGCTTTCGCCTAAGTAAGCGGCATAGGAAGGAGTACAGCAAAGTATTGTGGAGCCAAGGTCTGTCATAAACTGTATCTGTCTGTCCGTGTTGCCTGATGACATGGGCAATGTAAGTGAACCCAGCATATGTGAGCCGCCGTTAAGTCCCGGACCGCCTGTGAAAAGACCATAGCCGTAGCTTACATGCACAACATCGTCCTTTGTTCCGCCTGCGGCAACAATAGCTCTTGCGCAGCAGGTATCCCATATAAGTACATCCTCCATAGTGTAGAAGGCTACGACACGTCTGCCTGTGGTACCGCTTGTAGACTGTATTCTTACACAGTCCTCAAGAGGAACTGCCAAAAAGCCGTAGGGATATTGGTCGCGAAGGTCGTCCTTTGTAATGAAGGGCAGCTTGTGAAGGTCTTCAATGCCCTTTATATCTTCGGGCTTGACTCCTGCCTCGTCCATTCTTTTTCTGTAAAACTCCACATTTGCATAGACGTGCTTTACCTGTTCTACAAGTCTTTCACTTTGCAGTTTTTTTATCTCTTCAACGGGCATCGTTTCGATTTCGGGATTAAAATAGTTGCTCATATTTTTGTATTTCCTTTCTTTGGTTTTTATTTATAAGCAAAGCAATGATCGTCAGTGGTTCCTGCCAAGATAAAAGGCTTTTTTGTTCAGCTCAAGGAATTTGGGAGGTACGCAGGCTTCAATGGACTTGAGCCATTCATCCTCTGTGATATCCTCGAAAAACTTGGAAAATCCGCCCATTAGGGCTATATTGGCAGCCTTCTGGGAGCCTGCCTCATTTGCAAGAGCAAGGGCATCCATAGCGCTTACTTCAACGCCAAGCTCTTTCATTTTATCAAGGAGCTTTTCGGGATACTCGGCAGCTCCCGTAATAACTGGCATAGGGTCTATTTCCTGTGAATTTACTATTATTCTGCCGTCTTTTTTAAGATAAGGCAGATAGCGTGCCGCCTCAAGGACTTCAAAGGATATTATATAGTCCGCCTCGCCCTTATCTATAACAGGAGAGTATACCTTATCGCCAAAGCGTACGTATGTAACAACGCTTCCGCCTCTCTGGCTCATACCGTGTACCTCGGATACCTTTACATCATAGCCCTTTGCCATAACAACGTGTCCCAACAGCTTACTTGCAAGCAAAGAGCCCTGTCCGCCTACGCCGACTATCATAACATTAGTTGTACCGTTCATTATTCTCCCTCCTTGTCAAGCAAAGCGTTAAATTTACAGAGCTGCTGGCATACGCCACAGCCAACGCAAAGGGTGTTGTCAACATGAGCCTTATTGTTTTTAAAGCTTATGGCAGGACAGCCTATTTTCATACACGCCCGACAGCTCTTACATTTATCCGTATCTACATGGAGAGAAGGCTTGTGCTTTACATACTTGAGCAAAGCGCAGGGTCTTCTGCTTATTATAACAGAAGCTTCATCGGCTGCCAGCTCCTCTTTTACAACTCTTTCCGTTTCCGCAAGGTCATAGGGATCGACTACCGTCACTCTGTTAAAGCCCATAGCACGGCAGAGAGCCTCAAGGTCTATCTTGCCTGCGGGATCGCCCTTTATATTGTAGCCCGTAGTGGGATTTTGCTGATGTCCCGTCATACCTGTTATGGAATTATCCAAAATAATGACTGTGGAATTGCTTTGATTATAGGCAATATTTGCAAGACTCGTCATACCCGAATGCATAAATGTAGAGTCGCCTATAACGCATACTGTCTTGCTCTCGCTTTCCTTACCCAGCGCCTTGTTGAAGCCGTGGAGAGAGCTTATTGATGCGCCCATGCAAAGGGTCATATCAACAGCGCTCAGAGGAGCCACTGCGCCCAGAGTATAGCAGCCTATATCTCCCAGCACATTGAGCTTGTTCTTTGAAAGTATATAGAAAAGACCTCTGTGGGGACAGCCTGCGCACATAACAGGCGGTCTTACGGGAAGCTTGTCTATTGGAGTACAGCCTTCCTTTTCGGGTTCTCCGAGAGCCTTTGCCACAACAGACTGTGAAAACTCTCCCATTATTGAGAAAAGCTCCTTGCCCTTTACATCTACGCCTATTGTCTTACAGTGATCTTCTATAACGGGATCAAGCTCTTCTATAACTATTACCTTGTCAACGCCTTTTGCAAAGCTCTTTATCTTCTCAACGGGCAAAGGATTTACCATGCCCAGCTTCAGTACGGGATATTTGTCGCCAATAGCTTCCTTTGTGTACTGATAGCATGTGCTTGATGTGATTATGCCTATGGAATTATCCTTGCCTTCTTCTATCCTGTTAAGAGGAGTTTCTTCCGCATATTTTATAAGATCAAGAGTCCTCTGCTCTACAACGGGGTGTCTTTTTATGGCGTTGCCCGGCATCATAACATATTTTGCTATATTTTTTTCATAGGGCTTTGGGGAAGGCATTATTCTTTCCCCTGTGTCTACAATGCTCTGTGAGTGAGCGATACGAGTACACATCTTTATTATAACGGGAGTATCGTATTTCTCGGACAGCTCATAGGCAAGCTTTGCAAATTCAAGACTTTCGCATGAATCTGACGGTTCAAGCATAGGCACTTTGGCAGCAATGGCATAATGTCTTGAATCCTGTTCGTTCTGTGATGAATGCATTGCGGGATCGTCAGCCACGCATATTACCATACCTGCGTTCACGCCTGTATAGGATATTGTGAACAGGGGATCTGCCGCTACGTTAAGTCCAACATGTTTCATACCGCAAAAGCTTCTCTTGCCTGCAAGACAAGCGCCGAAAGCGGTTTCCATTGCAACCTTTTCATTAGGCGCCCATTCGCAGTATATTTCATCGTATTTGGCAGCCTCCTCGGTCACTTCCGTACTGGGAGTGCCGGGATAGGAGCTTACCACCTCTGCGCCTGCTTCATAAAGACCACGGGCAAAGGCTTTATTACCTAACATTATTTCTTTCATATCATATTTCCTCCTGACTGTCAGCCTTCATTTTCATATGCCACAAGACGTTCCTTGCCGTAGAGCTTTCTGAGAAGAGGCTTTTCTATCTTGCCCGTAGGATTTCTGGGTACGTCGGCAAATATTATTTTCTTGGGACGCTTGTAACGGGGAAGTCCCAGACAGAATTCGTTTATTTCCTCTTCCGTACAGGTCATGCCTTCTTTTATGGAAATGATCGCTCCTGCGATCTCGCCAAGACGTTTGTCGGGCAAACCTATAACGGCAACATCGTGTATCTTGTCAAATGTACGCAGGAAATCCTCTATCTGCACGGGATAGAGATTTTCGCCGCCTGAAACGATAACGTCTTTTATCCTGTCAACAAGATATATAAAGCCGTCTTTATCCTGTATAGCCGCATCTCCCGTCCAGAGCCAGCCGTCCTTCAATACCTCTGCCGTTGACTTGGGATCGTTGTAATACTCCTCCATAACTCCGGGACCCTTTACACAAAGCTCTCCTGCTTCGCCTTGCTTTACAATATTGCCCTGAGGGTCAACTATCTTGCACTCCCAACCGTATCCCGGTATGCCTATGGCGCCTACCTTATGTACATTCTCAATGCCTAAGTGTACGCAGCCGGGTCCTATGGATTCGCTTAAGCCGTAGTTGGTATCGTAATCATGATCGGGGAAGTAGTCCTTCCAGTGCTTTACAAGAGAAGGAGGCACAGGCTGAGCGCCTATATGCATAAGCCTCCACTGTGAAAGCTTATAATCCTCTATTTTAAGCTCTCCGCTGTCAAGAGCGTCAAGTATATCCTGAGCCCAAGGTACAAGGAGCCATACTATTGTACAATGCTCCCTCGATACCACATTGAATACATATTCCGCCTTTGTACCCTTTAATATAACTGCTCTGGAGCCTGATATAAGGCTTCCGAACCAGTGCATCTTTGCGCCTGTGTGATATAGAGGCGGTATACACAAAAAGCAGTCGTCTCTTGTCTGTCCGTGATGCTTTTGCTCAACTATGGCAGAATGTACCAGGCTCCTGTGCTTATGGAGTATGGCCTTGGGAAAGCCTGTGGTGCCTGATGAGAAATATATTGCCGCATAATCGTCGTCCGTTATGTCAAGTCCGGGATTCTGGCTTGAATGATATGATACAAGCTCGTTGTAGTCCTCTGCAAATGTAGGACATGAGGGGCCTACATATATAAGCAGTCTGTTCTTGCTGAGCTTGTGCTCTATGGTCTCTATTCTGCCTATAAATTCGGGACCGAATATGAGTATATCCAGCTCCGCAAGCTCTGAGCAGTAGAGTATCTCGTCTGCTGAATATCTGAAATTAAGAGGTACGGCTATAGCCCCTGACTTAAGCACACCGAAGTATATGGGAAGCCACTCAAGACAATTCATCATGAGTATACCCACCTTGTTTCCCTTAAGTATGCCACGGCTTATAAGCATATTTGCCATACGGTTGGCTTTTTCGTTAAATACGCTCCAGCTTATTTCACGTCTGTAGAACTGATTTGACGTGGGCTGTATAAGCTCATAGTCCTTCCAGGTAATCCTTCCCGGCTCCTTTTGCTCGGGATTTACCTCTATAAGGGCTGTATCGTCGCCGTAAAGAGATGCGTTTCGTTCAAGATAATTGATTATTGGCATTATTTTTTACCTTCCTTTTTGTATAAATATAACATTTTCCCTTATGAGAAAACGCAAAAAATTTCATTTCCGATACGATATTTTGACAAAAAAACAAGTTATCGCAGCGAGAAGCCCTCCACTGACGTGTCGTTAACTTATCCTCGCAGAAAAACTAAGCAAGCTTCTTTTTGTACCTTTGGATACTCTATGTTTTTCCTAAAATGCTTCGCATTTTACTGCTTACGCAGTACATTTTGTCGCTATGCTCCAAAACAGGAAAAACATATCGTTAACTTATCCTCGGCGCAAATTAAAGCGAGCTTTATTTGTGCCTTCGGATAAGTTATATTATACATAATTTCGACGGGATAATCAAGATTATTTTAATCGGCAGAGATACCTTACTTTTCCCCTGTCTGTTCCGAGACTTACAGAGATATGTTGCCCTATCGCCGTCGCCATTGGTATAAAGCATGACTATTAGGCAATTTTTCTGTGTATTTTTTATAGAATTCACTGAAAAATTATATATATTTTACACAATATTCTTAATAAAATCTTAATTTTTGTTGACTTATTCCATATATTTTTGTAAAATTATAGGGTAAGTTGTTTAAATACACAAAAAAATACAGAAGGAAGGTAGGTTATATGGACAATTCTAAACAATCCTTTAAGCCTTACATTCCGGCGGATAAAGTTGTGCCGGAATTCACAGCAACTTCAATTATTTTAGGTATTATTCTTGCAGTAGTATTTGGCGCGGCAAATGCATATCTGGGTCTGCGTGTAGGTATGACTGTGTCCGCTTCAATTCCGGCAGCAGTTATCTCTATGGGCGTTATCCGTGTTATTCTGCGTAAGAATTCAATACTTGAAAACAATATGGTGCAGACCATAGGTTCTGCCGGCGAATCACTTGCGGCAGGCGCCATATTCACACTCCCTGCATTATTTATGTGGGCAGCGGAGGACAGCTCCGTAGCAACACCGTCATTTCTTATGATAACATGCGTATCCGTATGCGGCGGTCTTCTCGGTACGCTCTTTATGATACCTCTCCGTACAGCTCTTATAGTTGAGGAACACGGAGTTCTGCCTTTCCCCGAGGGTACCGCATGTGCAGAGGTGCTTCTTGCAGGCGAAGAAGGCGGCGACAAGTCAAAGCTTGTATTCTCAGGATTGGGTATAGCTGCTATATATAAGTTTATTGCAGACGGTATCTGCCTGTTCCCAAGCGAGGTAGACTGGTCTATAAAGAAGTATCCCGGTTCAGGCATAGGTATGGATGTTCTTCCTGCTCTTGTAGGCGTTGGCTACATCTGCGGCGCAAGAGTTGCTTCCTATATGCTGGGCGGCGCTGTTCTGGGCTGGTTCGTTATAATGCCTATGTTGGTTCTTGTAGGCGGCGACGCAGTTATGTATCCTGCTACGGAACCCTTCAACACTCTCGATACCTGGACATTATGGGGCAGCTTTGTGCGTTATATAGGCGCAGGCGCAGTTGCGGCAGGCGGTATACTGAGCCTTATCAAATCACTTCCCCTTATTATATCTACATTTGCTAAGGCAATGAAGGGCTTTGGTAAGACAGGCGGAGTTTCTCGTACCGAAAAGACCATATCTCTTCCTTTGGCTATGATAGGCGCAGTTATTATTGCGCTGCTCCTCTGGATAATACCAAGCGTACCCGTAAGTCTTCTTGCGGCTGTAATAATAGTAATATTCGGCTTCTTCTTTGCCACTGTTTCAGCTCGTATGGTAGGTCTTGTAGGATCTTCCAACAACCCTGTTTCAGGTATGGCGATAGCTACTCTCCTTATTTCCACGGTTATACTTAAGGCTACGGGAAATACAGGAATGGCAGGTATGACCACAGCTATATGTATCGGTACCGTTATATGTATAGTTGCGGCTATGGCAGGCGATACATCTCAGGATCTTAAGACAGGCTACATTGTAGGCGCTACTCCCTTCAATCAGCAGGTGGGCGAGCTTATAGGCGCTGTTGCGGCAGGTCTTGCAATAGCAGGCGTTCTCTATCTGCTCAATGCTGCATGGGGCTACGGCTCAAGCCAGATACCCGCTCCTCAGGCTACTCTTATGAAAATGGTCGTAGAAGGCGTTATGGGCGGCAATCTTCCTTGGGGTCTTGTATTTACAGGCGTATTTATTGCAATTGCAGTTGAAATAATCGGTATTCCCGTACTTCCCTTTGCAATAGGTCTTTATCTTCCTATTCATCTTTCAACTCCTATCATGGTTGGCGGTCTTATCCGTCTTTGGATCGATAAGAGAAAGTTTGCTTCCGAAGACAGACGCAAAGAGGTTGCCGATAACGGCGTACTCTTCTCATCAGGTATGATAGCAGGCGAAGGTCTTGTAGGTATATTACTTGCATTATTTGCAGTATTTGGCATTGACATGAGCTTAAACGGAAAACTTGGCAACTGGGGCGGAGTTGCATTCTTCATAGTACTCGTTGCCATAATGCTTTGGTTCATGTTCGGCAATAAGCAGAAGAAATGATCCGCTGCATATTTAATATATTAAAGTGTTAAAAAGGTAGGGAGGCTGCCTGAGGGCAGCTTCCCGTCTTTGATTTTATTTTAAAGTAAGGAGTCGTATATGGCTAAGAAGAAAAGGATCTCGCCTAACTATATGGAGAGCATACCCGTAAAAAGCGATGCCCGTCCTTGGCGTATCGATGAAAACGGTATGGTAGAAATAGATATGGAAAACAAGGGCTTTTATCATTTTCTGGCGCAGAAATTTTTTAAAAAGCCCCGTATAAGCCATATTTCACTGGATAAATACGGCAGCGAAGTGTGGCTCGGTATAGACGGTAAGAACAATATATCGGATATAGTAGGCATTATGCTTAAAAAATTCCCAACAGAAAAAGACAGGATGCTGGATCGAGTCGTTACATACATGGCAACGCTCCAGAGAAACGGATTTATAAACTTGAAGGGGGCAAAATAATGAGGATACTAGTAATGATAGTCGGTATTCTTCTCTTTGCTCTTGTAACGGCAATACTTATGCTATGGGGTATGCGCAAGGCGTATTTTCAGAAGGAAAGGCTTGCCAATATGCTTTTTTCAAAGGCATCCGACAAGGTAATGAACTACCTTAAGACCCATGACACAATTACCGAAAAGGAAATGCGCTCTCTTGTTGAAGGAATACAGGCAAGGGAGTTTATGAGCAGGAACAGCGCTGTGGTGCAGGCGGACAAGAGGTTTACCGAGAAGCTTACGGAGCTTATGTGCGCAGACGGACTGATAGAGCAGGCAGTACAGGGCAAGCCTGTATATAAACAGAAAAACAAGGAGGGAAAATAAAATGGCAGTTTTGGAAGGATTAGAGCCAAAGGCGGTTTTTGAATATTTTGAGGAGATATGCTCCATTCCCCACGGCTCAGGAAATACCAAAAAAATAAGCGATTACTGTGTAAGCTTTGCAAAGAAGCATCATCTCAGATATATACAGGATGCGCTCAACAATGTTATAATATTCAAGCCCGGAACAGAGGGATATGAAAATTCGGCTCCCGTTATGATACAGGGACACATGGATATGGTATGCGAGAAGGAAGCCGACTGTAATATAAACTTTGAAAAGGACGGTCTTACGCTAAAGGTAGAAGACGGCTATGTTACAGCCGATGGTACTACTCTAGGCGGCGACGACGGAATAGCGATCGCTTTTGCTCTTGCTATACTGGCAGCCGATGACATTCCTCATCCCCCCATAGAAGCAATATTTACAGTAGATGAGGAAACGGGTATGTTCGGCGCTGCGGATATAGATTGCTCCGTGCTTACATCACGCATTATGCTCAATCTGGATTCGGAAGACGAGGGTGTGCTGCTGGTAAGCTGCGCAGGAGGCAACAATACCACATGCCATATTCCCGTAAAGCGTGAGAAAGCCGACGGCGTTTGCCTTAAAATAAGAATAAGCGGACTTACAGGCGGTCATTCGGGAGTTGAGATAAACAAGAGCAGAGCAAATGCAAACAAGCTCATGAGCCGTTTTATAAACGAGCTCAGCAAAGAGATCACATGCAGACTTATATCAATAAACGGCGGTCTTAAGGAAAATGCCATTCCCAGAGAATGCGTTGCGGAATTGGTAGTATCATCAGAGGATGTAAGAGCGGCAAAGGTAGCAAGGCATAAGTTCTACGGTACCCTTTCAGGAGAGTATATAACCACCGATCCCGATCTTACATTTGAAATGGACGAAACGGGCAGAGGCACTTACAGCGTAATGACCGAGGGCGTTCAGAGAAGACTTCTCACAGCTCTTATAAATCTACCCGAGGGCATACAGAGGATGAGCGCCAATATACCGGGTCTTGTACAGACCTCACTTAATATGGGAGTTCTTAAGACAGACCAAAATGAAGTGTATATGAGATATGCCGTAAGAAGCAGCATAGGCACCGAAAAGGAAGAGCTTATAAGCCGTATGGCAAACCTTATGGATGTTCTGGGCGGCACTATCGACTGCATAGGCGATTATCCTGCATGGGAATACAAGAAGGATTCAAAGCTCAGAGACCTTATGATAAAGATATTCAAAGAGCAATACGGCTATGAGCCTAAGGTAGAGGCTCTCCACGCAGGTGTTGAATGCGGTCTGTTTGCAGGCAAAATGCCCGGACTTGACTGTGTGTCATTCGGTCCGAATATGCTGGATATCCATACTCCTAACGAAAGAATGGACATAGAGTCTGTTCAAAGAACATGGAAATATGTGCTTCAGATACTGAAGGAACTTAAATAATATAACTCCCCTTGCAAAACAATACAACCGTTCGGCAAGGGGAGTATCTTATTTACGACCGAAATATAAGGTCAAAGCGCCCAAAGACCCTGCGCCTATTCCGATTTGGCGCAGGGTCTTTATCAGTTCATATTCATACCGTTGTTTTCCCTTGTCCTGCTCAGATCCGTCTCCACAGCTCTTGTGGGTTCAAGAGATCTGTGGTTTCTTGCAACAAGACTGTTTATATCCACCGTATTGATATATTTGATAGACCTTGCGGCAGTTTTTGCAATATCTGCCGTTTTCTTTGTGGTCTCATAGGCTTTGAACTCATTGTCATATTTCTTCTTTTCTTCAAGATAGGCATTGTATTCCGCATCCTTGCGCTGTTTTGTTTCCTTAAAGGAGAAAAAGCGCTTTATCCCGGTAAACTGCTCTACAGGCTCAGGCTTTTCGGGTTCTCTCAAGGTAAATGTAAAGGCATGGAACTCGTCTTCATTTTCCGCCTTGAACATTACATACTGTCCGCTGTTATCGGCTCCAAGGGATCGGTTGAGTATGCTCCTTATCTTGTATCCCATTTCTTCATACTCTCTGACGGAAGCGTCCTCTGCCACATTGAAATAAGCCCTTGCAGGTATTCCGCCTATGTACAGTCTGTCTGCGGCTCTCATAAGATCGCTGCCGTACCAAGTATTTCCGTTTACATAATCATTCTTGTTTATGCTCAGTCCCGAAAGCTTTGAAAGAACAGCTATACCGTCGCCGTAAAGATCTCCCACCGTTTCCAGACTTCCGTCATCCTTAACGAAATTGTAAGCCATTATATTCATATTGGGTCTTGCAGGCATTTCCGCATCAAGACTTCTGAACTGTTCGTCTAAAAATCTTCTGCGCTCTGCTTCTCTTCTTGCGGCTTCCTCTCTCGCTCTCTCGGCTTCTTCTCTTGCCCTTCTTTCAGCTTCCTCCCGCTCTCTTCTTTCAGCTTCTTCTCTTGCCCTTCTCTCGGCTTCCTCTCTTGCCTTTCTTTCAGCCTCGGCAGCAGCTCTTTCGTTAATGATATCCTCTCTTGTCTTTATTTCCTTAGCCTTTATCTTTTCCGTAAGCTCATTGACCTTTGCCATTATTTCATCGCTCAGCTCTTTATTCATCTTAAAGCCTGCGTCTAAGGCGCCGTTATATATTATTTTAGGCTTATGGTTGTCGGGATCCTCAAAAGCCTCCTTTGGTATCAATGCAACCGTATTTTTAGGATCCTTAAGAGCATTTTTTACCGTATTCATTATATCGGTATATTTACTTAATATATCCTCTTCCTTTATATCGCCCGTAAGACCTACGGCGCTTTGACCGTTAATATAAATACTGCTCAAAAGCTGAGTTCTCTGCTCCTTTGTAAGCCTTTCGGATTTTCCGTAAAAGCCCTTTTCAATATCCATAAAGATATTATCGTTATGCTTTTCTCTCTCTGACACAGCCACAATAAAGTTATCCGCTTCAAATTTTTCTCTGTGCCGTCTGTGATGAGAGGCAGGAGCCTTCAGATCGATATTCTCATGAACGGCAGAGGTCTCATAACTCATACTGCGTAATGTTACGTGTCCCTTTGGAGGAGGCAAAACATCTATTTTGTCTTTATCACGGCAGGCATCCTCGATACGCTTTACCGCATCCTTTATTTGGTCGGTGCTGTCGGTCAAAAGCTCACCCATGCCTTTATTGTTTATCATTATGCGGTTCAGCTCATTTTTAAGCTCCGCATTACTTCTGATATCGGTACCCAGTACCGAATTGAGTATCTCTTTTTCGGTCAGGGAATTAAAGTAAGGACTTATTACCACCCTTTCTATGTATTCCTTTTTATTCTTATCGGGTCCATTTGTATGATTTATCAAAACATTGGGCAGCGTAGTTTTAAAATTTTCAATATCAACTTTGGGCTTTACGGCTTCCATAAAAGCATCGTATGCCTTAACTATGTCAAAGCCTTTTCCGTCCCAGCCCAATGGCGCCCTTGCTCCGTCTATGGTAACTGTCCTAAGTCTTGCCACAAGACCTTTTGTGTCCTTATCCTTGGTGCCGAAAAGACTGTTGAAGAATATTTTTGCATTTTCCTTTTTTTCGCCGGATCTGCTTTTTTTCGTAAAAGAATTGGGATCGTTTACAAACACACGAATGCGGGATTCCTCCGTATTTATCATTTGAGCATCCGGCTTTTTGTCCATTACGGCAATAGATACGCCGTTTACAAGGGCTTTCCTCAGATCCTGTGCAACAATGTCGGGTTTTCTGCCGGGTATGGACTTACCGTTAATGAATATCCTGTCTACCTCGTCAGAGCTGAAATTATTGTAATATTTATTCTCCGTACCAAGCAGCGTGTTCAGAATATCTATGTCGCTTCCGCCCAGTATATACGGATCCAGGGTGTTTGTATTTCTAAGCGTATTGTCAGCCCTTCCCTGCTCAATGCCCTTATTGTCCTGACCTGTAAAATAGCTGTTGAAGGTCTTTGTGCTGTCTTCGGCTGCATTATCCGGGATATCAAATTCATCGCAGAACTCGGGCAGTATATCTTTTGTCTTGAAATTACGGCATTCGCTTATGTTATATTTGCCGTATTTGTCTATGTAATTTTCCACGGCGGCAGCTTTTTTTTGAGCGTCACTGTCTGCCTCGGACATATCCATATCGGTATTGTTCAAAAATTCCTCTCTTTTGGCAGCATCCACAAAGCCTTCGGCTACAAGAGCCATATCCCTGTGTATCCTCGTGTAATCGGCGCTTTTGTTAAATCCCTCTATGTCCTTTACATTGAGCCGACTCCAGAAAGCGTTCATGGTATGAGAGTTAAAGTGTATGTCCGTAGGTCTCTCTGCGCTGTTGTATTCCTCAGGAGAAAAGAAAAGTGATGAAAGGCTGTCTGCTATAAATCCGTTTATCCTTGCATCGTTTATATAGCTTTTGAATTTGCCTATGTTCATTTCCCCTGTAATATCAGGCATTTCAACAGAGTATTCGCCCATATTTTGCACAATGGCAACAAGAGCCTCCGCCCTTCCTTTGGAATTTCCGTTTACAAATATATTATAAAATTCACGTATGGCGTCGTTGCGCTCATCAGCCTTCTGACCCTGTGGCTGCATAGCCGAAAGCAATGATTTACCGCCGGGATTTGAAAATATGGCATCGTCATCAAAGCCCTTATACCTGAGCCAGCCTGCAAGAAGTCCAAGTATCTTTTTATTGTCGTTTTCCGAATTTGCCGCAAAGCCAAATTGCTTGCCCGAAAGCCCGTCTACACCTATATTTATTACGTTATCCAAGGCATCGAAAAGATTCTTTTGTTTTGCCTGCCATTCGGCATCAGACTCTAAAGCAAAATTATGTATTGCTTCTCTGTAATTGCCAAAATTGATACCAGCCATGTTGTTGCCTCCTTTTTAATATATATAAAGCTACAGCTACCGTCTATTTTGAGAGCATAACTTTATTCTGTTTTTATAATACCATATTTCAATATTTCCGCCCTTGTCGTTTACGCTGTTAAATTGACCGTTTGTGCCTTTATTTATTCGGTCACTTGTCTGTTTTCAATATTTATGTTAAAAAGACAAGTGTAATTTTGTGCCAAAGGGGTATAAGCAGTATGGATAAAAGAGAATTTATTTGTCTTATTGTTTTCACATTGGTATGTATGACCGCAATTGCTTTCATACATCCTTTTGTATCGTTTTCATCACATGATATTTCCTTTAAAGGCAATATTTCCGACTATATAGAACAAGCGGAAAGCTCTGCCGATTCAAATGACGGCGATACCCATGCTATGCGTGACATTATACGCTTTGCAAATCACTATGCTGTTCCCACAGGTATTTTTTTATTTATGTTCGTAATATTGAGCGGTCTTTTTCTCTTTAATATACTTGCCGATGACCCCGATTATACGCTGATAATACCTGCGGCAGCTTCTTTTATATTTGCTGCCTTTGGCATGACCTATGCCCAGGGGGATCTGTTTTTGCCCCCTGTTATCAGCGGCATGTTTACCCGCGGATACATGATCCCCGTAACATTGGTGCTTATTGTCATATATGTAATATTGAACAGTAAAAAATATTTTATAAGATATTTTTTCTATATCAATTTAACAACGACAGCGGTGCTTCTGACAATATATCTTATACACGTGGCTCAAGATATATATTTGCCCGATATAATAAAATATATTATCGATAATTTTCCCCGCTCTCTTATATTCGGCAGCTTTGCATATTATCTGACAGGGTATCTTCTGTTTGCCTGTTTCCTTTCAGCTTATGTATATCATATAGGCAAATATGCTCAGGCTGTAACAAAAACTCAGGTACTCAGAATACAAAACAGGCTCATAACCAAAAATTATGAATCCATGGTAAGAAATGTACAAAAGTCATCCACTATGCGTCATGAATGGAAAAACAATATCATAGCCATGGATATTATGTACAAGCAGGGAAAAACAGAGGAGCTTGGAAAATATATAGAGAAGCTGAATTCGGAGCTTTCCGAATTTCACACTACCCATTATACGGATAATTTTACGATAAATGCAATTATTATAAACGCTGCGGAAAAAGCCCGTGAAAAGAATGTAAACTTCCGAGCAAACATATATGTACCCAAGGAGCTGAATATTTCCGATGTGGATCTGTGTTCTCTTATCATAAATATGCTTGACGATTCCATTGAAGCGTGTAATCATATACCGGAGAGCAAAAAGCGTTTTATAGAATTTAATGCAAGGCTCAATAAAGGATTTCTCAATATAAGCTGTAAGAATTCATACAGCGGTTCCGTCGTTGTTTCGGATTCCGACAGCAGCGCTTTCAAGACCACTAAGATAAACAAGTCAGGTCACGGCTTTGGTATAAAACAAATGAATATTATTGCCAAGAAATACGGAAGTCTGCTTGATATAAGCTACGGAAACGGCATATTTAAAGTACAGACCTCTCTTAGGAACAAGGTTCCTTCGAAAAAGGCGAGCAAGGAATAAATGAAAGGGAGATGAAAAAGTATGTATAAAGTGGCAATATGTGACGATGAGAATACGATAATGGACGATATATGTTCTCTGTGCGCCGATGTTCTTAACCTTAAGGAAATAGACTACAGCATATCTCCCTTTGAAAATGCCGAGGCGCTTGAAGAGGCTTTGGACACAGGAGAAAGCTTCGATCTTATTATATTGGACGTTAATCTGACGGGCAAAAGCGGCTTGGATCTGGCAACGGAGCTTAGAAAAAGGAATGATATGACAAGCATTATTTTTATAAGCTCCCATGAGGGCTATCTGCGATACGGCTACAGCATACAGCCGATACATTTTCTTATCAAGCCCGTAGATTTCAATATGCTCTATAACGCAATATCCGCCGACCTGCGCATAAATCACAGCACGTCTCAGATACTGCTTAATTTTAAGAACAAGTCCTATACCATAAACACAAGCGATATCATTTATATAGAAATAATAGGACACAGCCTTTTTATACATACCGAAGAAGGCAAAACCACCTTCCGTCAGACAATGGCTGAAATAGAGCAAATGCTTCCCGGAGAATTTTTTTGCAGATGCCACAACAGCTATATTGTCAATCTGAGATATATAGACGAATTCTCCAGAACGGAAATCACGCTGAACAACGGTACCGTGCTGCCGATAGGCAGAAGATACTGCGACAGCTTCCAAAAGAAATTTATAAGGTATATGAATTCATTATAACAGGATATGAATATATATGAAAAAGATAAATATAGGCTTTTTGGGCTATGGCACAAGAGCCGTTGACGCCCTTATGGCAGACAAAAGATTTAATGTCAAATATTTTCTCACTCCCCGATCAAGACTTTGCGGTGAGGTATACGAAGCTGCAGAAAAATACAAGGAGACTTTAAGCCTTGAAATAATAAGCTCAAAGTCCGATCTGGCAAAGAGGATAAGCGAAATAAAGGATGTAGATTGTTTTCTCATCAATGCCTGTCCTTTTATTCTTACGGCAGAAATACTTTCACATATGGATTTTTACAATATACATCCGGGAGATCTTCGCACCAACAGAGGACATCATCCTCATTTATGGAGCGTTTTGCTTGATGAAAGAGAGACCAAAATATGTCTGCATAAGGTAAATGTACATATAGACTTAGGCGAAGTCATCGAAGATGTTACCGTAAAGCTGGACGGTACCGAAAACTCTCTTGAGGTACTCAATAAGACCGAGGATCATATCCCCCTTCTTCTGGACGGGCTTTACAGATATCTTACGGGACAGCAGGGTGTAAAATATACTGTGACAGACGGTATATACCGCCCTGCAATGACCTATTCGGACTATGAGATAACGCCCCTTGACTCTCCCAAGGACATAGACAGGAAAATACGGGCAAGGTATATGCACAGCGGAGCATTTTTCCTCAGCGACGGCAAGCGTATATATACCGACAGTATTATTTCCTCCAAGCCCTCCTCATGTGAAGACTTTAGCTATACAGACGAAACTATCAAGTACTGTCATAATGGGCATGAACTGATACTGACATTGAAAAAGATAACCGATCTTAGCGGAAACATTATATTCAGCAGGTGATTATATTGAAATCAATAGAAAGCAAAATAAAAGAGGCAATTATTTTTTCTTTATTGACAGCCACATTGGTATTTATGGTAATAACCATAGCGCTTATGGTAATACAAAGCAGTATCATTCTCTCACAGAATGAAAAAATAAATACCGAATTTGAAAACACTACCTATAACGCACTTCTCAACGCCATGTCAGGCTATGCCGACGATCTGGGACGATCCTGCCTTAATATCATATCCCATAATTTCAACGACTTTGAAGAGCTGGGACAAAGCATAGCCAATTTCACGCAGATGCTGTATACAGATGATTATTCAGCCAATATAAACGATTATTACGGCGTAACTGCCTTCTTCGTTTATATAGGTCTTATTTTCAAAGGACACGGGCAGACCGTCTTTGGTCATGGACACTGTCATGTTATAGGGTATATCTATATATACATTGCCGCCTACTATTCCGTCTTCAGGAGTGTTTGTATAAAATGCGTCTCCCGAACTGAACGTCTCCGAATAGAGCTGGGCATTTTCGAAATAGGTCTCTGAAAGATAGTCGTTTATAAGCTCTTCATTGGCTCCCGAGCCAAATGAGAATCTGCTTGTCAAGCTGCTCAGATTGTTCCTTGCAGAGTCGAGAGCGCCGCTTACGGAGCTGCCCGTACCGCTTATGGAGCTGCTTGCGGAACTTATGGCAGAACCTACACTGCCTGCCGCAGAGCTTACAGAACTAAGAGCAGAGCTTACGGAAGAGCCTGAAGAGCCGCTTAATGTATTGCCTATGGCACCGCTCAGCCCACCGCTGCTCTGTGAGCTTCCGTCCGAAGAGGAGGATGAGGCGCCGTTATCGGTAGTCGAACCTATGCTAAAGTTAAGCACCGTTTCGTAATATGCCTCATAGCCGTTGCCCGAAGCATAGCTTGAGCCGTACACTCTCAGATAATAATTACCCGGAGCGCTGTATACCTGATTGTTCACAAGGCTTATTTTCTGACCGTTTCGCACCAAAGAATATCCCATATTTCTGGGTATTATAAATTTGGCGTTTTCCACATTCTCCCCATAGGAGGAGATATTGGTCAAAAATGCCTTATAATTCGGTAATAAATATTTATACATACCGTCGCCGTAATCGGAAATGGCAGCGGTACAGCTTACCACGGGATATTTATATATGGCTGACGCCGTTCTGTTCAAGGGAGCGCCGCTTATTCTGAATGTAAACACGCCAATAAGAGGCTCTCCGTCTGACATTGCGGAAAGTCTCAGTATGTAGTAGCCCTTGTCATATATAAGCGTTTTGTTCTTAAAGTCTATCTTTCTTCCCTCATATTCCAAGTCCGCATTCATAAGTCCCATAGGAACGTCAAAATACACGGCATCGCTTACAACAGCGCCGTTGGGTACTGAGGAAAGGAATTCGTATCCGTTTGCCAGCTTCTCGTTATAAAAGCCTGAGTCAATATCGTAGGTCTCCTCCAGATCTCCTACCCGTCCCGGCTGTCCTATTTCGTCGGAAATACTGCTTGAAGCTGATTGCAAAAGGTCTGTAATAGGGTTTGCCCCATATACATTAAGGTTAAACAACGTAAATATAATGCATACTGTTAAGACCTTTATTCTTATTCTATACATCATATAACCTCCATATAATCATTATGACCTTATTTTACCTTATATTATATCATATCGAACCCGCATTTTTTGTGTCGTTTGTGCCGTCAGCTTAACCGTTTACGCCATTAAAAAGCCGTTTTTTTCCTTTATTTATGCTAATTCGACCAAAATATTTCTCATCAAGAGATCTTATGTCATTTCGGAGGGCTTTTGGCTCATATTTCAAGCAAAAAACAGCTTAGGATAATTCTTCTCTAAGCTGTTTTTTATCGATCATATTTTATTTATAACACTCGAACACCTTATCCACATATTCCTTGTCCTGAGGCTTTGTAAGCTTGCTTACGATAGGACACAGTATAAGTGAAAATACCATACAGAAAGCGCCTGCATTAAGAGGAGACGTAACGGTAAACGGAAGAGGTAAACCTGCCGCAGCCTTTGTAAGCTCCGGGAACCAGCCGAAGAGGAACAAGCAGGTATGTATAAGAGTAAAGCCTACCGCAAATATAAAGCATGCGCCTACCGCCTTTGGCGTTACCTTCTTTGAAATAAGTCCGTACATAAACGGAGCAAGGAAGGAGCCTGAAAGAGCGCCCCATGAAATACTCATGAGCGTAGTGATATATGCGTTCTTCTTTGCAGCCATAAGGACTGATACAACAAGGAATATTGCTATAAATATTCTTATAATAAACACCTGTTTTTTCTCGTCAAAAGTCTTGCCCTTTGAGATCATAGCAGGCTTTATAAGGTCAAGAGTAAGCGTAGAGCTTGACGTCATTACAAGTGAAGACAGCGTTGACATAGACGCTGAAAGCACCAGCACAACAATAAGTCCCATAAGAGCTGCCGGCAATACGCTTTCAAGCATAGCGGGAACTATTGCGTCATACTCCAGCTTGCCGCCTATTACATTTATAAGAGTCTTTGTGGTATCGGCAGGATCCGTCGTTGCAAAAAGTCTGCCTAAACCGCCTAAGAAGTAGCTGCCGCCTGCCACTATCACAGCAAATATAGTTGAGATGATAGTACCTCTTTTTATAGCGGCATCGTCGGATATGGAATAGAATTTCTGTATCATCTGAGGAAGTCCCCATGTTCCCAATGACGTAAGTATAACAACGCCCAGCAGATCCGCAGGATATGGACCGAAAACTGTATTGAGAGTTCCCGTATTTCCGCTGTCGTCGGCTATGGCTGCCAGTCCCTGCATCGCTCCGCCAAAGCCTCCTGCTTTGCTCAGTACCGTAAATACAACGGTTATAATACCCACAAGCATTATCATTCCCTGCACAAAGTCATTGAGCGCAGTGGCATGAAAACCGCCTGCTATAACATATATGGCAGTAAAAACAGCCATTATAACTATACAATATATGTACGGTATGCCCAAAGATGACTCGAAAAGTCTTGATAATCCGTTATATACCGATGCGGTATAGGGTATAAGAAACAGGAATATTATAACAGACGCAGATATCTTTAAGCTCTTTGAATTATAACGCTTTTCAAAAAACTCAGGCATTGTCGTTACATCAAGATACTTTGTCATGGTTCTTGTACGTCTGCCGAGAACGAGCCATGCAAGCAGCGAACCTATAAATGCGTTGCCAAGACCTATCCAAAATGCGGAAATACCGTATTTCCAGCCAAATTGACCTGCATAGCCTATAAATACCACTGCTGAAAAATATGAGGTACCGAAGGCAAACGCCGAAAACCAAGGTCCTATGCTTCTTCCTCCCAGAACAAAGTCACTTACACTTTTTGTTTTTCTGTTGCAATATACACCGATCGCCACCATAAGCAAAAGGTACAGTGCCAGAATCAACCATTTTACCATTTGTCTTTCTCCTTTTATATTTATTGACGCTTATGCATCTAATTTATTATATTATATCATGGTAAATTTGTCAAATATGGAAAAAGCAATATGGCAGGCAGCATAAAACACCGCAGTCTGTTGCCTATATAGGTCATATTGCATAAATATGCGCCTTATGAATTTTGTGCATTTATGCCTTTGAACAAAATAAAAAAATGTGATAGAATGCTATCAGTGTGTAACCTAAAAGGTGTAAGTCCGGCTTTGGATCTGCACCTTTTATTTTTTTTAGGAGGTAATGAAAATGGAAGATCAACTTTATCTTGGAAAGGAAAAAATAGGCAGGCTAATGGTAAAATATACTATCCCCTGCATAATATCGCTTCTGGTAGGCGCCCTATACAATATAGTGGATCAAATATTTATAGCAAACGCCGACTATCTTGGTTCCTACGGCAATGCCGCCAACACTGTGGTGTTTCCTCTTACGGTCATCGCTCTTGCCGTTGCCGTTATGATAGGCGACGGATGCTGCGCCTTTGTGAGCATATGTCTGGGTAAAAACGAGCCTAAAGAAGCAAGCGTAAGCGTAGGCAATTCCATTTTGCTGACAATAGCTCTTGGCATAATGCTTGCAGCCCTATATCTGATTTTCAGCGATATTATAATAACCATATTCGGCGGAAGGATAAACAATGAGACCTTTATAAATTCAAAGGAATATTTCTTCTGGATAACTCTCGGCATACCTTTTTATATGTTCGGGCAGGCAATGAATCCCATAATAAGAGCAGACGGCAGTCCCGCATTCGCCATGGTATCCATACTGTGCGGAGCGATCACAAACATTATACTGGATCCCATATTCATTTTTATATTCAAATGGGGCATGGCAGGCGCCGCCATAGCCACTGTGATCGGTCAGATCATAACGGCAGCCCTTGCCCTGTGGTATATATGCCATGCAAAGACCGTACACATTACCGTAAATAATTTTAAATTGAACGCCCGTATAATAACATCGACTCTTACGCTGGGCATATGCAGTTTTTTGTCCCAGATCTCACTTGTTGCCGCAATGGCAGCCATTAACAATATGATAAGGAAATATGGGGCTGCGGATATTATATTCGGTCAGGAGCAGTATGCACAAATACCCATGGCAGTCATAGGTATCGTAATGAAATTTTTCCAGATAGTGATCTCCACAGTCGTAGGTATGGCTGCCGGCTGTATACCCATAGTGGGATTTAATATGGGCGCAAACCTTTTTGATCGTGTAAAAAAGCTGTTTTTGTATCTGCTTACGGCAGAAGCTACTATTGGCGCCCTTGCCCTTATTACGGCAGAGCTGTTCCCAAGGCAGCTCATAGCCATATTCGGGGCTGCCAACGAAAGTATATACTATACGGATTTTGCCGTAAGATCCTTCCGAATATATTTTTGTATGATGATATTTGCCTGTATAAACAAGGCTGCCTTTATATTTCTGCAAGCTATGGGAAAGGCTGTGGCGTCAACTATGCTTTCTATGATAAGAGAGATAGTATTCGGCGTTGGCTTTGCCTTGGCGCTTCCTGTTTTGTTCGGTCTTGACGGGGTACTCTATTCCATGCCCGTATCGGACATTCTGACGGCATTTATATCCGCAGCGGTAATAGTGTTGTCCTGCAAGCAGCTATCTCACAATAAAATACCTGCTCATCAGATATAATATACAAACATAAAAAAGGGACTGCATCAACAGTCCCTTATATTTTACAAAATATCCCTATGTCATCATTTAAACATTGTTTTAAATCTTTCCATTGCTTCAAGGGTATTTTCCTTATTGTTAAATGATGTAAGTCTGAAGAAATTATCGCCGTTGGAGCCGAAGCCTGCTCCCGGAGTACCTACGACCTGTATGTCGTTAAGCATCTTGTCAAAGAAATCCCAACTGTACATGCCGAAAGGACACTCAAACCATATGTATGGCGAATTTATGCCGCCGAAATATTTTACGCCCAGCTTGTCCATAGTATCGGCTATTATTTTGGCGTTTTCTCTGTAAACGCTTATCATAGCCTTAGCTTCCTTCATGCCCTCTTCCGTAAATACGGCGGCGGCGCCTCTTTGTACGATATAGGGAACACCGTTGAACTTAGTGGTCTGACGTCTGTTCCACATTTTATTAAGGCTCATTTGTGTACCGTCGGCAGCCTTTTGCACAATGGCTTTAGGCACTATGGTGTAGCCGCAGCGTGTACCCGTAAAGCCTGCGGTTTTTGAAAGAGAACAGAACTCAACAGCACACTTTTTGGCTCCTTCCACAGCATATATGCTTCTTGGCAGGCTGTCATCCTGTATAAAGCTTTCGTAAGCCGAATCAAAAAGAATAATGGCATCGTTGGCAAGGGCATAGTCTACCCATTGTTTTAACTGCTCTTTGTTATATACTGCGCCGGTAGGATTGTTGGGAGAGCAAAGATATATCATATCCGCATGAACGCTGTAGTCCGGCATGGCAAGAAAGCCGTTCTCGGCAGTGGCGTCCATATATATTATTTTTCTGCCGTTCATAGTGTTGGTATCCACATAAACGGGATATACGGGATCGGGTATAAGCACCGTATTGTCAACGGAAAACATATCCGTAATATTGCCTGTGTCGCTTTTTGCGCCGTCTGATACGAATATCTCGTCTGCATCAAGCTCTACGCCGTTTCTCTTATAATAGTCCTTTATGGCGTTTCTGAGAAAGTCATAGCCCTGTTCGGGACCGTAGCCTCTAAAGGTCTCAGCATTGCCCATTTCATCAACGGCAGAATGAAGACTTTCTATGACCTTGCCGCTCAAGGGAAGTGTCACATCTCCAATGCCAAGTCTTATGATCTTCTTATCGGGATTAGCCTTTGTAAAAGCGTCAACTCTCTTTGCTATTTCCGAAAAAAGGTAACTTTCCTTAAGGTTTAAGTAATTTTCGTTGAATTTTGCCATTTTAGTTCTCCTTTATAAGTTTATTCGCTGCCGCAAGCTTAACACAGATACAAAATACCTCCATAGCCTTTTTCAGATCCTCGTTTGTGGGATATGAAGGAGCTATCCTTATATTTCTGTCCTCCGGATCCTTGTGATAGGGATAGGCAGAGCCTGCGTCTGTAAGAACAAGACCGCATTCCTTGGCAAGTCTTACTGTTTCCTTGGCGCAGCCCGGAAGAGTATATACGGAAATAAAATATCCTCCCTTGGGATGCTCCCAGGTAAGCAGATCGCTGCTTCCGAATTCGCTGTTGAGCTTGTCAAGCACTATATCGAATTTTTTCCTCAAAAGCTTGCCTAGGGCTTTCATATGCTTTCTTACGCCGTCGGGAGTTTTGAAGAAACAGTATGTCCTCATTTGATTTATCTTGTTGTAGCCTATGGTCTGTATGCTAAAGCGTTTTCTTATCTCGGCGATAGCCTTGTCGCCGGAGGCTATAAAGGCAACGCCTGAGCCGGGGAAGGTCATCTTTGATGTAGAGAAGAAGTAAAGAACTCTATCCTCGGTACCGTATTTTGCGCAGACCTCAAATATATCCGCTAATTTTTCTTCCTCATATATATGGTGTATGCCGTAGGCATTGTCCCAGAATATGGTAAAATCTTCGGCGGCTGTCTTCATCTTAGCCAATCTGTCAACTACCTCGTCGCTGTAACAGGTGCCTGTGGGATTGGAATAAAGAGGAACGCAGAATATACCCTTAATAGAAGCGTCATTTCCCACAAGCTCTTCTATCATATCCATGTCGGGACCGTCTGAGCGCATAGGTATGTTTATCATTTCTATGCCAAACTCCTCACATATGGCAAAATGACGGTCATAACCCGGTACGGGACAGAGGAATTTAACCTTGTCCAGCTTGCACCAGGGAGTTGAACCCAGCTTGCCGAATATATAATATCTGGCAATGGAATCATATATAATGTTGAGGGAAGAATTTCCCCCTATTATAATGTTGCTTTCCTTTATATTGAGCAACTGTGAAAAAAGATGCTTGCATTCCTTTATACCGTCTAATATACCGTAATTTCTTACATCTATTCCTTCGCAGTTAATGTAATTATGTATAGGAAGGGTCAGTATGCCGTTGGACAGATCCAACTGCTCGGCAGCAGGCTTGCCTCTTGACATATCCAGATCGAGATTTTTATTTTTAATTATATCATAGGCAGCCAAAAGCCGCTTTTGGACATCCTCAAGCTCTTCCTTTTTTATATCGGATGAAAAGGTCATATTATCCCTCCTATGTAGATATGGCATATATTTCACGCAAATGAAATATCAATTAAATCCATTATACTCTCTTTATAATATGTATGTCAAGCAAAATGCAATATAAAAGTCCAAAAAATTCATTTTTGATTTCGGGACAAAATTTGACATATGCTCGAAGCCCCTCAACCTATAATATTTTATTTACAGGATAGGCAATATAAAAAAGCCCGTAATTTACGGTATTTTATTAAGATGTTCTTATTTGTCCCGATTTTTTTTGAAGCTGCCGAGTCCTTTTTATAATGACAAAAATCATTTTATTTATACAAATATGTACACAATAACGAATTTTTTATAAATATTTCCTGCAAAACTGTTTAATATTTATGATTGACATTCAAAAATCAAAGTGCTATACTAATTGCATGCAAAGGTGCTATGGATGAACCCGGGATATCCATAGCACCTTTCCTTTTTAAAGCGATGCAACGGAGCTTCGTAAAGGAGCCTGAAGTATCGCTATTTTTGTTTTATAGGGAGGAATTAATATGACGGAAGAAATTTTAAACGCTGTGAACGGCGAAGTATTTGGTGTCTGGTTCCTTATAGGCGCCGCACTGGTATTCTGGATGCAGGCAGGCTTTGCCATGGTGGAGGCAGGCTTCACAAGGGCAAAGAACTCAGGCAACATACTTATGAAGAACCTTATGGACTTCTGTATAGGTACAGTTATGTTCATACTGATAGGCTTCGGTCTGTTATTGGGCGAAGACCTTATGGGCATTATAGGTAAGCCCGGCTTTGATATTTTCACAAACTTTGCGGAATTCGACTGGTCAAACTTTGTATTTAACCTTGTATTCTGCGCTACAACAGCAACAATAGTTTCAGGCGCTATGGCTGAAAGGACTAAGTTCTTGTCCTACTGTATATATTCAGGCGTTATCTCAGCTATAATATATCCCATTGAGGCTCACTGGACATGGGGCGGCGGCTGGCTTGCTCAGATAGGATTCCATGATTTTGCAGGCTCCAACTGTATCCATATGGTAGGCGGTATATCCGCTCTTGTAGGCGCCGCTATACTTGGTCCCCGTATAGGTAAGTTTGTAAAGGATAAGTCAGGAAATGTGACCAAAGTAAATGCATTCCCCGGTCACAATCTTCCAATAGGATGTTTAGGCGTATTCATACTGTGGCTTGGCTGGTACGGTTTTAACGGCGCAGCAGCAACATCTATTTCCGAATTAGGTTCCATATTCTTAACAACTACTGTTGCTCCTTCCGTTGCAACTGTTGTATGTATGGTATTCACATGGATAAAGTACGGCAAACCCGACGTATCTATGTGTCTTAACGCTTCTCTTGCAGGTCTTGTTGCCATCACAGCTCCTTGTGACGTATGCGACGCTTTCGGTTCCATTGTTATAGGCGCCGTTGCAGGTCTGCTGGTAGTATTTGGCGTATGGTTCTTGGATAACAAGCTTCGTATAGACGATCCCGTAGGCGCTGTTGCAGTTCACTGCTTAAACGGTATATGGGGTACAATATCAGTAGGTCTTTTTGCAACCGAGACCGCTCCTGCCTTTGCAAGAGGTATCGGAGACGGCGTTACCTTCGGCGCCAACCAGATCGCAGGCGAAGGTCTTTTCTACGGCGGCGGTTTCCATCAGTTAGGTCTTCAGCTTTTAGGCGTGCTTTCTACGGCAGCATGGACAACTATTACTATTACAATAGCATTTCTTGTAATAAAGGCTATCTTCGGCTTAAGAGTTACAGAGGAAGAGGAAATAATGGGTCTGGACGCTACGGAACACGGATTGCCTTCAGCTTACGCAGGCTTCTCACTTATGGATATTTCAAATACTATGGTAATGGATGTAAACGAGAACACAAGCCTTGGTCAGTCTGACTATGAGGCAGCTTCAGAGGCAATGAGAAATGCAGCGGTTACAGTCGAATCTGCTCCCGTTTCTCCTACCGGTATGCACAAGGTCGTTATTATTGCCAAGCTTGATAAATATGATAATTTAAGAAAGGCTATGAATGAATTGGGCGTAACGGGTATGACCGTAACACAGGTAATGGGCTGCGGTATCCAGAAGGGTACAGGCAGAAAGTATCGTGGTGTTGAAGTAGACGCTACACTTCTTCCTAAGGTAAAGGTAGAAGTAGTTGTAAGCAAGATACCTGTTGACAAGATCATCGAAGCCGCTAAGAAAACTCTTTATACAGGTCATATCGGCGACGGTAAGATATTTGTATACGGTGTTGAAAAGGTCGTTAAGGTCCGTACAGGAGAAGAGGACTTTGACGCACTTCAGGATGTTGAGTAATTAATAATCCGCTATAAGACAAAGGGGTCTCGTTTTTATACGAGACGGGGAAAATATAACGAAAAAAGGATGTTGCATTTTCAATGCAACATCCTTTTAATTTTGAAATGATTTAATTTACTTTAGAGGATTTGGCATATTCTACGGCTCTGGTCTCTCTTATAAGATTGACTTTGATATTGCCGGGATATTCCAATTCGTTTTCTATCTTCTTTGCAATATCTCTTGCCATTAATACCAAACCGTCGTCTGACACCTTTTCAGGTATTATCATAACCCGCAACTCACGACCTGCCTGAATTGCGAAAGATTTTTCAACTCCATTAAATGAGTCTGCAATAGCTTCAAGTGATTGCAGTCTCTTAATATATGATTCAAGAGTCTCTCTTCTGGCTCCGGGTCTCGCAGCCGAAATAGCGTCTGCCGCCTGCACCAGTACTGCAATAATGCTTTCCGGTTCAACATCACCGTGATGTGCTTCTACAGCATTAATAACAATAGGCGACTCCTTATATTTTCTGCATAATGAAGCACCAAGTTCAATGTGAGTTCCCTCAACGTCATGATCAACCGACTTGCCTATGTCGTGCAACAGACCGGCTCTCTTTGCCAGCGTTACATCCACACCGAGTTCGGCTGCCATAATACCGCATAAATGCGATACCTCAATAGAATGCTGTAATACATTCTGTCCATAGCTTGTTCTGAATTTCATCTTACCTAAAAGACGTACCAATTCAGGATGAAGACCGTGCACTCCTGTTTCAAAGGTAGCGTTGTCGCCTGCCTCCTTAATGGAAGCCTCAACTTCATTCTTAGCCTTTTCGACCATCTCTTCTATCCTTCCGGGATGAACACGACCGTCAATAATAAGTTTCTCAAGAGCGATCCTTGCAATTTCTCTCTTCATTGCGCCAAAGCCTGATAATATAACGGCTTCGGGGGTATCGTCAATGATAAAGTTGATACCTGTAAGCTGCTCCAGAGTTCTGATGTTTCTGCCTTCACGACCTATAATCCTACCCTTCATTTCATCATTGGGCAGATTCACAACAGAAACGGTAGTTTCTGCTACATAATCCGAAGCGCAGCGCTGAATGGCATCGGCTATTATCTCCTTTGCATTCTTGTCCGCCTCCGCCTTGGCAGTGGCTTCCATATCCTTGATCAACACAGCAACCTCATGCTGAACCTCATCCCTTACAGATTCTACTATGTATTCCTTGGCCTGTTCCACAGTAAGACCTGATATTCTCTCAAGCTCCGCAAGCTGCTTTGCCTTAAGAGCATCCGCTTCCTTCCTCTGGGCTTCCACAGCCTCAAGTCTGGCAGCAAGCTGCTCTTCCTTTTTTTCCAAAGACGCCGTTTTCTTGTCAATGGCATCTTCCTTTTGAGCAATACGTTTTTCAAGGCGCTGTACCTCATTTTTCCTGTCTTTACATTCCTTTTCAACATCATTCTTTATCTTAATAGCTTCTTCCTTTGCCTCTACAAGGATCTCCTTCTTATCGGCTTCGGCGGTTTTCTTAGCTTCAAGTTTGATATTCTCAGCCTCTCTTTCGGCAGAACCGATTTCTGCCTCGGCAAATTTCTTTCTCAAAGCCTTACCTATAAAGATACCTATTATCAAAGAAACAATAACGGAAGCAAAGACTATACATAACCATATGATTGGGGTTAAAGTAATCAGTCCGGACACCTCCCTATTAAATTTTCAATGTTCAAGTCAACACCCATAAAGTACCGGAACCGTTCCTCTTGCAGCATTAACAGGAACAATCCCGATAGCTTTATATGCGTGTAAAAAACATATGTAATAATGCACGTATACATATATTTTTATATTTACGCTATATATTTTATTACTTTTTACCCAAAAAGTCAAGTATAATTGAAAATTAGTGTTTTCGCGCCAAGCTTAGCCCCATATTGGCAGCGCAAAAAAAACACAGCGCCATTTCCATATGTATCCACACATATCCTCGGCGCTGTGAAGCGGCAATGCCTTTTATTACGATCCGCCTATGTTACCGAAGGCATATGATACTGCTCGTCGGTATCCGCAGGCTCATTTTTATACAGCATTCCCTTTTCTATTTCATAATGATCCCATTTTGCGGTTTTTATTATCCTGTATTCCACCCTTTTATCCGAAAGCTCCTCTGCAAAACAACAATTCTTTTTAAGATGAGCTATTATATTTTCATTTGAGGATACCGTTACCTTAGTGTATATTGTCGAAGCAAATATATCTGTTATAAGGTTTTTTATACTGTCGCATACATAGCTTATATTTTTTACATAGCCTGTGCCTGCGCAGACAGGACATTCTCTGAAAATATAGCGGCTCAGTGGCTTTCTCTTTTTCTGTCTTGTTATCTGCATAAGTCCAAGCTCCGTCATACCCACTATATAGACTCTGACTCTGTCCCTTGCAAAGCATTGCTGCATATGCTCCAGAAGTCTTTCGTTTTCCTTTTTGTCATTACTGTTTATAAAATCGATTATTATCATTCCGTTTATATTTCTGAGCCGCAACTGTCTTGCGATCTCTTCGCAGGCAGCCATATTTATCTTAGCCGAATTTCCGCTTTCCGACGCCTTTCCGCTGTTTACGTCTATTACGGTCATTGCCTCCGTTTCGTCTATTATAATATAGCCTCCGTTTTTCAACCATATTTTTCTGTTGAAAAGCTCTTCTATCTGCCCTTCTATGGAATAATTTCTGAAAAGAGGGATATTGCCCTCATATAATGTAACATTTTTGTATTTTGCCTTTAGCTTACCGTATGCCTCTTTTTCATTTACCACAATGGCGCAATCTTCATCTGCCATGTCCTTAACGGCTCTGTCCAAAGGCGACGATTCGCTGTATATAAGAGCGGGCGCCTTTGTGTATTTGCCCTTTTCAATAACTTGGCAAAGCTTATCGTACAATTTTTTAAGCTCATTTTCTATATCCCCCTCATCTGCATTTTCCGCAGAAGTTCTGATAATGGGGGCTATGTCGCCGACACAGTATTTATTGCCTATCTCTCTGAGCCTTTGTCTTGAAGCGCTGTCTGTTATCTTTGATGAGACGCCTGTTTGCTCCTGACCCATTATTATAACGGCGTACTTTCCCGCTATGCTCAGGGTACCCGTTACAACGGCGCATTTTTCGTCATAGGCTTCCTTTATTACCTGTACCATTATTTCCTTGCCGGGTCTGACCCTTTGTATCTCGGCGCTTTCCCTGCTGTCGTTTGTCTGTAGGAACACAGGCTTTTTCTCGCCTATATCCACAAAGGCGATACCCGATGGCAGTACCTTCTCCACTCTGCCCACATATATGTTATCCGCAAGGACACTTTCATTCCTGTCCTGCATTATAAGCTCCGTAAGCACGCCGTTTTCCATAAGAGCCGTTCTGTAAAGCTCAGAATAGGCGTCTACATAAATTTTTCTCCCGGACATAGCGGCAGCAGCACTCCTTCCTCTTCCGTATACAGAGTTCCTCTCAATATATCTGTTTTAAACATATTCGGGGTCTCGCCCATAAGGGAAAATATATATCCTATAAGCGCATCGGGTTTCAGATTGCCTTGGCTTCCCGTTGCAATATTACAGCTAAATTCCGTAACGTCGGCTGTATCGTCTACCCATATGTTTCTTATGAGAGGTCTTATATCCACGATCTTTGTTTTCTTTTTGACTGTCCTTTCTATATATATTTCCTTTTTTTCAAGGACATTATTTATGATCGCCTCAAAATTTTCATACCTTTTGTCCAGTCTGACCCAATAATCTCCCCAGGCTACTGCGGCGGCGCAGCTTGTATCTCCGAATTCAAGCTCCATTACCTGCAATACCAAAATACCTTCGGGCAGACATTCGTTCAGTTTGTCCTTTATTTCGTCGCAGCCCATTCTGTGGGTCAACTGTATATCCATTATCTCTCCGACGCCTGACATACCCAAGGGCAAAGGCACCGCAAATGTTATCAACTGATGAGGATTATAGCCCCATGAATAGCCTATGGGCAGCTTTGCCCTTTTTATGGTTCTCTGGAAAAGCTTCAACAGATCAAGGTGTCCTATAAATATCATTTTGTCGGTCTTTGAAAATTCTATTCGGTATTTTATGTTGTTATTCAAAGCAGACACCTCCTCCGAAGGAAGCCGCTCCGCAGTGAGCGCATTGGCGACGGCAGTTAGGCGTGATCTGTCCCTTCTTTGCCCTTTCCATTTCGTCTATAAAAAACTTCTTGCCAATGCCTATTGAAATGTGATCCCAAGGCAGTATCTCATCATAGCTTCTTTCCCTGTTGGCATAAAATTCCATTGAAAGCCCTGTATCCTCAAAGGCTTGGAGCCATGCGTCATAGTTGAAAAGCTCGGACCAACTGTCAAACCTTGCCCCAAGCTCCCAAGCTCTTACTATTAATTTGGCGCAGCGTCTGTCGCCTCTTGCCATGACCCCCTCCAGAGAGCTGAGTTCAGGCTCGTGATAATTGTATTTTACCTGTTTTCTGTTTATATTTGTCTTTACATATCTCTGCTTTCTTCTGAATTCATCAACGGTAGACTGAGCCACCCACTGAAATGGGGTAAAGGGTTTGGGTACAAAACAAGCGGAGCTTACGGTAACGGATATGGGTCTGCCCTTTCTTTCCTCCTTGGGGATCTCAAAAAACTTATCGACTATGGCGTTTGAAAGGTGTACTATGCCCATAAGATCCTCGTCTGTTTCTGTGGGAAGTCCCGTCATAAAATACAGCTTTACCCTTGTCCATCCGCCGTCAAAGGCAAGCTTGCAGCCGTCTAATATCTCCTTTTCGGTGATCCCCTTGTTTATAACATCTCTAAGCCTTTGTGTACCTGCCTCGGGAGCAAAGGTCAGTCCCGACTTTCTCACAGCCTGTACCTTTTCCATAAGCTCAAGAGAAAAGGCGTCTATCCTAAGAGACGGCAGCGATATGTTTATATTGTCACGGGCATATTTTTCCGTAAGCTTTTCAGCCAGTTCCTTAAATCCTCTGTAATCGCCTGTGGAAAGGCTTATAAGACTTATTTCCTCGTGTCCCGAATTTTCTATAAGCCTATCGGCAAGCTCCGTCAGTCTGCCTGTGCTTTTTTCTCTTACGGGTCTGTACACAAAGCCTGCCTGACAAAAGCGGCAGCCTCTTATACAGCCTCTGAACACTTCAAGAGTGACCCTGTCGTGTACTGTCTCAATAAGCGGTACCATTTGCTTGTCCGGATAAAATACACTGTCCATATCTTTAACTATTACCTTTTCGATAACAGAGGGCGCCTTTTCATTGTTTGGCATAAACGATCTTATAGTGCCGTTCTCATTATACTCCACATCGTAGTACTTGGGTATGTATATGCCCTTTACCCCAAGAGCCTTTTCATAAAAATCATTCTTGGTGCCGCCCTTTTTCTTATTCTCTTTGTATATATCCAAAAGCTCGTCGTAGCTTACCTCGCCCTCTCCTATATAGAACATATCTACAATATCTGCCAAGGGTTCGGGATTATAGGCGCAGGGCCCCCCTGCAATTATTATGGGATCCTCTTCTCTCCTGTCCTTTGACCATATGGGTATGCCTGCCAGATCCAGCATATTCACAACATTTGTATAGCTCATCTCATATTGGAGCGTAAAGCCCACAAAGTCAAATTTCTTAAGCTCATCTCCCGTTTCAAGGGCAAAAAGAGGCATATGCCTTTCCCTCATTTTTTCCTCCATATCCTGCCAAGGAGCAAATACTCTCTCGCAGTAGGTATCCTCTCTCCTGTTGAGAAAATAGTAGAGTATCTGAAGCCCCAGGTGGCTCATGCCCACCTCGTATACATCGGGAAAGCAAAAGGCAAACCTTATGTCTGTATCCTCAGGCTTTTTAATTATCATATTTATTTCATTTCCTATATATCTTGCAGGCTTTTCCACCTGAAGTAAAATTTCCTTAAGCATTTTATCCTCCGTATCCAATATTCATTTATCTATTATAATAGCTCAAATCCGAAAGAATATCAACCAAATTATGATCTATACCTTGTTTTTCTACAAAAGAGCGAAGAGTATCCTCTGTAATTTCCACGGTTATATCCTTATCCCTTACGGCTATCAGTGTGTAATAATCTATACTCATTCTGTTTATTATGCTTTTTATATCCGTAAGACCGTTAGCAGCTATTATTTTGCAGGCATATATGCTTCTGCTCTTTGTCATAAGGGTCTTGTAAAAATAGTAGGCGGTGGCTTGCTCATATTTTTTGCTCTCTCTTATTATATACGCCGCCGCCAGCAAAAGAGAGGGATTGTAGCTGAGGAGCGCCAACTGTAACGAACCTATGATTATAAATGAAACACAGAATATAACGCTTATATTGCCTATGAGCCTGTTGGCTCTGAGCGTACCCCACATATATCCTCCCATGTAAAGCAGCAGTCTGCTGCCGTCAAGAGGATATACGGGCATAAGATTGAATATACCTATAAGTATATTTACGATCCCCACAAAGCTGTCCTTAAAAAGTATGCCCAAAACAATATTGAATACGGGAGGTATGCCCAAGACAGCCGTTCTTTTTACAAGGCTTATGTTCTCAAGCTCCTGTATATCCGCCTTAAGTCCCACAGGCATAAATGTAACGCCTCTTATCCTTCCGCCGTATTCCTTTGCCAAGGCCATATGCAAGGCTTCGTGTACAGCCATGAAAAAATATGCAATAAAAAATTGCTCTAAATAATTTAGAGCAATCATAAGTAATATTAAAATAAAAAAGGAAGGTCTGAATTTAATATAGAATCTGTCCATACTTTCTCCATTCTATTTCAGAAATTGGGAAGGATCGATATTTTTTCCCTCATACATTATCTCCCAGTGCAGATGAGGTCCCGTTGCCTGACCTGTGCTTCCCGTATACGCCAATACGTCTCCCTGCTTTATTTTCTGTCCCTTATCGGCAATTACCCTGCTGAGATGAGCGTAAAGTATATCATAGTTGTCGTAAGTCCTGTATCTGACCCACCAGCCATAGCTGTCCGAATAGGCGCTGTCCGTTACCTCTCCACTCTTAACGGCTAGGGCGGATGTCCCCGCAGGCACTCCGAGATCCAATCCCTTATGATTTTCGTTTTTTCCCGTCACGGGATTTACTCTTGAACCGAATACGTCTGTTACAACGGCATTTTCAACAGGCATAGCCCAATCCTCACTAGGGAGATTCCAAAGACTTTTGTCTGATGTAATATGCATTTTCATTCTTTGCTATATAGTCAAGGCTTTCTTGGGAGAGAGCAACATCGTTTCCCAGATTTGCCATTATACCTGTGCGCTTGCCCTCTGATACCATATTGAATACGGACACCGCTGTTTTTTTAATGCTTTCCGCCGAGGTACTCTCGCTTAACAGGGCAGTTACCTTGTCCATCATACGAGCGGAGATATCGTTGTTCAGTCTGTATATTCCCACCGCTATTATGGCAGTTCCCAAGCATATGTTAAGGCGCAGCAGGAACGTATTCTTTTCCTTTATATCCCGTCTGTCGTTTTTTGTACTGTATGGGCGTTTTTTGTTGTTTCTTCTGTGTTTTTCGGAATAATATCTTTTATCCATAGTTTTCACCTCACTATATTATATTAAGCTACAGCCTATTTATTCCTGTTATTTACATTCGCAGATCCTCTTTGCTTATACATTTTAGCTTGAAAACCAAATATGTATACAATACCCCTGCCGTTAAAAGAGTAAGCATGACGCCGTATTTATAGGATATGCCATACCATAAACGATCTTGGCAAAGCCTTGCTCCAAGGCAGGCGAAAATTACGGCAAGTCCCGGCTTTATGTACTGAGTGAACACGGGTATATCGATATTCAGCAATTTATTTACCCTTATTATCGTTGCCGACGTTATAGCCCCCGTCGTTAATATCCAGGGCATAAGGAAACCTCTTATGCCGTAATAAGGCACTATAAAATATATTGCAACAAGGTTTACCGCCGATGAAAACAGATTTATCTCAAAAATAAAGAGCTGCTGCCCCAATCCGTTCAGTATCCCCGACATAGTGACCTGTATATACAAAAACGGACATATTATCCCCAAAAGCCTCAGTATCTCATATATCTGTTTTTGAGAATATATAAGTATGCCTACCTCCTCAGGGAAAAATATGAATATACCCGATGTAAAGGCTCCTATTATGGATGTTATTACCATTGACTGATGTATGGCGCTTTTTATCCTGCCATACTGTCTAAGAGCATGGCTTTCCGATATAACGGGCATGGTTGCCGTAGCAAGGGCTGTGAGCAAGGACGACGGAAACATAACAAGAGGCATTGCCATACCGCTCAATCGCCCCAGTATGCTGAGAGCCTCGGCTCTGGTGCAGCCGAAAAGCTGAAGCCTTTCGGGTATAAGTATATTTTCGGCTGTTGAAAAAAGAGAACCCGTTACTCTGTTGAGGGTAAGAGGCACAGCCGCAGCCATTATCATAGCCATAGAGCCTTTTATTTCCAATATAGGGGGCGGAGTTCTTTTTCTTTTGACAGCATAGTAAAAAAATACGTAGCAAAAGGATATGATCTCGCCTGCCGCCATGCCCCATACCGCTGCGGCGCAGGCATATTCAAGACCCTTGGGTATAAGGGCTGCGGAGAGCAAAAATATGACTGCCATCCTTACGGTCTGTTCAAGCACCTGGCTTACAGCCGAAACGATCGTATTCTGAAGCCCCAGATAATAGCCTCTCATCACGGAACCCATTGCCATACAGGGAAAGCAAAGGCTTATTATTCTCAGGGAAAGGGCGGTCCTGCTGTCCTTTACTATATACAGCGATATCTCATCCGCATAAAAATATGTAATAAAGCTCGACACAACAGCTATAAGGGTCGAAAGACCCAGCGACATATGCAGCAGTCTTTTTACATTTCCCTCTGCGCCTCTTGCCTTTTCCTGAGCCGTAAGCTTTGACATTGCCGTTGAAAAGCCGGATGAGGACAGCGCCCACACAAGCATATAAAGGGGCGTTATAAGCTGATATAAGCCCATGCCCTCGGCTCCTATTGTCTTTGCCATATATACTCTGTAAAAAAAGCCGAGTACCCTCGTTATTATGCCTGCTATTGTCAGTATCAATGCGCCTTTTATGATAGTTCTTCTTGACATATGTGCCTCCTTGTCCCTATAAGTCTATTCTATGAAGGCAGATATAATTTTATTTCAAGGTATCAATATTTGTTGATAAGGAATAAAATTTGAGGTATAATTTTAATAACGATGCAGATATATATTTACGCATATGCTTTAAAGTGAAAAGCTCTGTTTAGATCCACCGAGGTGATATAATGTTTGACATACAGGAGGAGCTTAAGAAGCTTCCGGAAAGTCCCGGAGTATATATAATGAAAAACGAAAGCGATGAAATAATATATGTGGGCAAGGCAAAGATACTTAAAAACCGAGTGCGCCAATATTTTCAGAACAGCTCTGCCCATTCGCCAAAGGTAAAAGCCATGGTAAGCCACATCGATCATTTCGAATATATTGTAACGGGCAGCGAAGTGGAGGCTCTGATACTTGAAAACTCTCTTATCAAAAAGCATTCGCCCCGCTATAATATACTTCTTAAAGATGACAAGACTTACCCCTATATAAAGGTGACCACAAACGAAATGTATCCCCGTGTGTTTATGACGAGAAAGCATCTTAAGGACAAGGCAAAATATTTCGGTCCCTTTACAAGCGGGCTGACAGTTAAGGAAAATATAGATCTTATCAATAAAATATGGAAGCTAAGAAGATGCCATAAGGTATTTCCCAGAGATTATGAAAAGGAAAGACCTTGTCTCAACTACCACATAGGTCAGTGCAACGCTCCCTGCAACAGACTTATTTCCGAGGAAAAATACAATAAAATGGTAGACGGCATAATAGACTTTTTAAGCGGCAGGACCGAAGACGTTATTGCTCAGCTTAAGGAAAAAATGGAGAAGGCGTCTGAGGATCTGGAATTTGAAAAAGCAGCCCAATACAGAGATACGATAGAAAATGTAAAGACTCTTAACGAAAAGCAGATAATAGAAAATATGCATATTGACGACAGAGACGTAATAGCCTTTGCAAGGAACGAAGGCGGCGAATGCGTTGTGCAGGTGTTCTTTATAAGAGGGGGACGCATTACGGGTCGTGAGCATTTTATGCCGGAAAACTGTCAGGATACCTCCGACAGCGCTATGCTTTCGGATTTTATGGAGCAATTCTACAGCGGCACGCCCTATATTCCCAAGGAAATAATACTCCAATGCGATATAGACGACTATGACCTTATAAGCCAATGGCTCAGCGAACAAAAGGGACAAAGAGTAAATATACTTATACCTCAAAAGGGAGAAAGAAAAAGACTTGTGGATATGGCAAGGCAAAATGCCCGCATTACTCTTGACAAGTTCGGCTCCGAAATGAAAAGAGAACAGGACAGGACAAGGGGCGCCTTGGAAGAAATACAAAAAGCTTTGGGTATAGAATTTGAGCTGAACAGAATAGAGAGCTACGATATTTCAAATACACAGGGTTTTGAATCCGTTGCTTCAATGGTGGTATTTGAAAAGGGAAAGCCCAAAAGGAGCGATTACAGGAAATTCAAGATAAAGGCAGTAATAGGCGCAAACGACTATGCTTCTATGTACGAAGTAATTACAAGGCGATTTACAAGATATATAAACGAAAAAAACAATATAGGCAAAAAAGCAGGCTTTGACAGGCTTCCCAATATGCTTTTCCTTGACGGGGGCAAGGGGCAGATAACGGCTGTCAAGCAAGCCCTTAGGGATATGGATATAGATGTGGCTGTATGCGGCATGATAAAAGATGACCACCACAGAACAAGGGGAATAATATATGAGGACAGGGAAATATCAATGCCCTATTCCTCAGAGGGCTTTAAGCTCCTTACGAGAATACAAGACGAGGTACACCGCTTTGCCATAGAATACCACAGAAGTCTTCGTTCCAAAAAGCAGATACACAGTATACTCGACGATATAAAGGGTATCGGCTCTGTACGGCGCAAGGCTCTTATGCTGCGCTTCGGCGATATTGACAAAATAATGAACGCAAGCTTGGAAGAGCTTTTGCAGACGGAAGGCATGGATAAGCGCTCAGCCCAAGCCGTATATGACTTTTTCAGAAATAAGAAATAAACGGACTGATAAAGCTATGTCATGGCATCATGTGAACACTTATCTTATGCCGCCCGAAAACAAAGCAAAAGGACGCTATGCAGCGTCCTTCTTTTACTTAAAGCGCACTTTTTATCACTTCAATACATTTATCTATACCCAAGCTTGAGGAGCAAAGGCACAGATCATAATTTTCCGCTGCGCCGAAAACGGTGTTTGTATGGTAAGCGCAGTATTTCTGCCTTGCTTTGTCCACTGTCTTTAAGCCGTCTATTACCTTATTTTCGGCAACGCCCTTCATTTTATTTTTCATTCTTTCAAGCCGCCAGTCAAAATCGGCATGTATGAAAACATGAAGCACATTGTCATATTCCTTAAGTATTGTGTTGGCATTCCTGCCCACTATAACGCAGTTGCCCTTCTGAGCAAATTTCCTTATGACCTTTTTCTGAGCTTCTACTATTTTCTCACTCAGGGGGCGGTTATAGAAATCAAAAAGGCTCTGTGTAAAGCCAAAGGACACAGGTACCTTTTCATCCCACTCCACAAGAGAATAAATGTCTATATTGCTTTCCGCAGCAGCAGAAAGTATAAGCTCCTTGTTGTAATACTCATAGCCCAGATCTCTCGCAAGCATTTCTCCTATGGTGCCGCCTGCTGCGCCGAACTGTCTGCTTATGGTTATTATTTTTTTCACAGACTTATTCCCCCTTATAATACCTTATTCAAAAAGTCTATCGTTCTGGGCTCCTTAGGATTAAGTATGACCTCATCGGGAGTACCCTCTTCAACGATATATCCGCCGTCCATAAATATGACTCTCGTGGCGACCTCTCTTGCAAAGCCTATTTCGTGAGTTACCACCACCATTGTCATACCGTCCTTGGCAAGCTCCTTCATAACGGCAAGCACCTCGCCTACCATTTCCGGATCCAGAGCCGATGTAGGCTCGTCAAAAAGCATAATGTCGGGATTCATCGCCAAGGCTCTTGCTATGGCAACTCTCTGCTTCTGACCGCCTGAAAGCTGAGGCGGATATGCGTTTGCCTTTTCATCGAGACCCACTCTCTTCAGAAGCTCCATGCCCTTCTTCTCAGCCTCTTCCTTGGTCATCTTCTTAAGCTCTACGGGAGCAAGGGTAATGTTGGCAAGAACATTCATATGGGGAAAAAGGTTAAAATGCTGAAATACCATACCTACATTCTGACGTACAGCATTGAGATCCGTCTTTTTGTCCGCCACATTTACGCCATCTATATACACATCTCCCGAAGTAATGTTCTCAAGCCTGTTAAGACATCTGAGGAATGTGGACTTTCCCGAACCCGAAGGACCCAGAAGCACCACTACCTCCCCTGTCTTTATTTCAGTATTGATATCCTTTAACACTTCAAGCTTGCCGAAGTTCTTCTTGAGATTTTTAACAAGTATCTTTGTGTTTTCATCTATTATGGTATTATCTTTCATTTCCAACATTAACCCTCCTTTCTATTTTCTTAGCCAAACGGGATAATGTCACGATAACTACCATATATATGATAGCTACCACTGCCCACACGCCGAATACATCAAAGTTTATGGCAACGATTATGTTGCCTGCCTTAGTCAGTTCGGGAAAACCTATGACCGAAAGTATGGATGTATCCTTAAGAGAGATTATGAACTGGTTTATTATAGAAGGTATCATAGTTCTTATAGCCTGGGGCAGAACTACCTTCTGCATAGACTTGCCGTAGCCGAGACCGAGGCTCCTGGCAGCCTCCATCTGTCCCTTGTCCACAGACTGTATACCCGCTCTGAATATCTCTGCCATATATGCGCCTGCGTTCATGGAAAGAGCTATTGTGCCGGCGGTAAGCGCCGAAAATCTAAAGTCCGAAAATCCTAAGTTTCTTATAAACATAGGTATGCCGAAATATGTAAAATAGGCAAGAACTATAAGAGGCACGCCTCTGACGCCGTCTACATAAACAGTAGCTATAAAATTAAGAGGCTTTATCTTTGTTACATTCATTATACCGAATATAAGACCTATAATAAAGGCAAATACAAGAGATAAAAGCGTAAGCAGCATTGTCTGAACAAGAGAAAGCAGAAGCATACCCCAAAAATCATGTATTATGTTTAACATTTACTTCCTCCTTTAAAAATGGCTGCCCAAAGGCAATAAGGGCAGCCACGTCATTGTGATTAGTTATATATTGCTTGATCCTATTACTTAGTATAACTGTCGATTATTTCCTGATACTTGCCGTTAGCCTTGATGTTTGCAAGACCTGTCTGGAAGGCTGCGAGAAGCTCGGCATTTTCGCCCTTCTTTACGGCAAAGCCATAATCGGAGCCTGCTGCCGTCATACCCTCGGGTATCTCCATTTCAGCGCCCTGCTGTACATTATATGCCATAACGGGATAGTCCTCGAAACATGCCACAGTATTGCCTGCGATAACGTCCTGATACATTGTGGGAGAATCCTTGAACTCTGTAACGGTAAAGCCATACTGATCGGCTATGGATTTAGCATAGTCGGCGCCGTTTGTACCTGTCTTAACGGCAACTGTCTTGCCCTTTAAGTCCTCATAGCTCTTTACGTCTGAACCCTTGGCAACCGCCATGGTAACATCTGCCGTATAGTATGGATCTGAAAAGTCAAAGGTCTCTTTTCTCTTATCTGTAATAGACATACCTGCTATAACGCCGTCTGCCTGTCCTGACTGTACCGCAAGTAAAGCTGCGTCAAAGCCAAGAGACTGTATCTCTACCTCAAAGCCCTGATCCTCGGCAATAGCTTTAACGATATCCATATCAATACCTACAAAGTTGCCTGAAGCGTCGGTAAACTCAAAGGGAGGGAATGCCGTATCGGTAGCTATAACATACTTCTGACCGCTACCCTCGGCAGGAGCCTCAGCCTCGGTACTGTCGGCAGAACCGCCGCAAGCTGCAAGTGATAATGTCATAACACCTGCCAATAATAATGATAAAAATTTCTTCATCGTGGACCATCCTTTCTTTTTTTAAAGTGATAAATTTACTTAAATTTTACCATAACAAGCCTATTTTGTCAATCTTACATATTAATTTCTCATAACAATTATGATAAAAATTCATCTATGATGCGACAAGCCTCTTGGGGATCTCTGTATATCCAGAAGTGATCTCCTTCAACTATTTTAAGCTGAGCCTTGGGTATAGCCGCCGCAATAGCCTTGGCGTGGCTAGTCTTTATCATATCCTTGTTACCGTTTATAACAAGGGTCTTTGCTCTTATGACCGACAGGGCTTCCTTTTTAAGATCCGGTTCCTTTACCATAAGTGAGAAATATTCCTTGTTGAAACGGTTGAGAGGGCTTACGAATGCGCTGAGAGATGCGCAAAAATAACCTGCTCTCAGCATAAGAGCGGTGGCAGGCTTAAAGCCGTGTATATTATAATTGCCGCCTATCAGTATGAGTCTGTCTATGATATCGCTGTTTTTAATGGCTGTAAGCATGGCTATATTGGCGCCGTCGCTGAAGCCTGCTATATTTACCTTGTCAAAGCCCAGGTGTTCTATAACATTAACAAGATCCACAGACATGGTACCCAATGAAAGCTGACCCTTTCCAAATTCGGATCTGCCGTGTCCTCTGCTGTCTATTACAAGAAGCCTGTATTTATCCTTAAGTATCTCAATATGCTTTTTAAAATGTCTTCCGCTTTCTCCGTTGCCGTGAAGAAGCACAAGGACCTTGTTGTTTTCGTTGCCGTAAAGCTCATAGTAAATATTGGCGCTTCCCGACAGTATAACTCCGCTTTCCATATCTGTCACCTACATAAATATATCAAGACTGCATGATTCGGCTACCTTAAGATATATCTCGCTGAATATCTTTACAAGCTTTTCCTCATTCATAAGGAAAGTCTCTACTTCCTTATCCAGCATAAGCTTGTAGAATTCCTGTGAAATATATTTTTCCTTGTCAAAATTCTCATGCCCACGGTTTCTTTCATCGGCATATTCCATATGCTTTATTTTGAGCTTATTTATCTTTTCCATAAGCTCGGGCTTACCCTTTATATATTCCATAGCCTTTTCATACTCTCGGTAGGTACTGCTTTTTTTTATTATCTCAGATATTTTACTTGCCATTTCAATGACTTCCTCAGTATATTTTTCCATATCGGTATCTCCTTATAAAAGTCCCCTTACCAGAAGAATGAACATAACGCAGCATATTATTATAAGCGCAGAAAATATCAAAACTCCCGCATTTATGCCGTGCCTTTGGGTACTAAGGGTCTCAGCCACAAGACCCGAACGCCTTAGAGCCGTTACTATGGGCTTATAGAGCATAAGCGTAAAGGCAGTGTTGAGAGATCCCTTGAATACATTTATGGGTATGAATACGGGAACGAGCATCTTGGCGACAGCTTCTCTTGGCATATCCATATAAAGAGGCGTAAGCAGATAGTTCCATAAAACCATAACTACCGTAAGAAGTACCGCGCCTATTACAAGACCCGCTACCGCCCTGTTGAGAGTATGCTTCCTGCTGTATATCCACGCCGCAGGCAGACAGAAGGATGCGCTTGCTATCACATTCATAATAAAGCCTATTGGACCCGTAGAGCTTATGGTAAGCATTTCCGCAAAGGCGACCACTATCGTTATAAGCAAGGAGTACAACGGGCCCAGTATAAATCCGCCTATGACTATTATCACATCCTTGGCGTCATAGCTTATAAAGGGAGCCGACGGTATAACAGGGGGAAGCACGTGGCTCACAAGCATTACAAGATACGCTATTGCCGCAAGCATTGCTGATGTTGTAAGTTTCTTGGTTTTATCCATTTTGTTCGGAAACCTCCGTTTCGTTATTATTTGCTTTTTCCGAATATTGTATTTCAACATTATCATTTATTGAAAAGCCGTATTTTTCAAATATCTCCACAGCCTCCTGCCCGGTCAGATAATCTATAAAGTCGGTTGCGTAGGCATTATCGCCGTTTATAAGAGCCACCGGGTATGTAACGGGAGTGTTCAGTGTATCCTTAGGCGGTTCTGATATAGCCTGTATCTTGTCTGTATGCAGCGCCACATCGGTAGCATATGCAATGCCTATCTCCGCCTCGTTTTTTATAACAGCGTCCACTACCTCCGTATCGGAATTATATTCCTTTACCTTTATATTTCTGAGTATGTCCTCCAGATTGCCCGTATTTATAAGCACTTCTCTTGCATAGTCGCCTATGGGTACTCCCGTTTTGCCTATGGCTATGCTCTTTGCCTGGTTGGCATTTTCAAAGCCTGTAACATCCGATCTTGTGTCCAGATTCTTTATAAGCACTACTCTGTTGTCCAGATACGGGAATACATTATCCTCATTTATTATTTCATTGTCTATAAGCTCGTCTGTCTGCTTAAGGGAAGCGGGTATAAATATATCGCAGCTCTGCTGTCCGCTTATAGACCCTGCCATAGCGTCGGAGCCTCCCGTGTTAAGCGTTATCTCAACGGGAGAATCTTCGTTATAGGTCTTTATTACCTCCAACAGAGGCTCTTTTATACTGGATGCCGCATATATTTTAAGCTTGCTGCCGCCTGAATCGCAGCTTGTGAGCATTAGAACAGAACACAGCAAAATAAAAATTTTTTTCATAAAAAAGCTCCTTCTGAAAACAATAGTTATGTAAAACTTTCCTAGTATAATTATAAATCAAATAAGCGGTTTTGTAAACAACAAAAAAATTAAAAAAACTTATATAAGTTGCTCTTGACCAACCGAGAACCACCGTTGTATCATATAATAACACATTGATTTGGAGTGATATGTATGGAAAATACAAAAATTGCCCTTAAGGTTTCTACCGTAAGCATAGCGGTAAACGCTATGCTCTCTGTCGGTAAGCTCATAGCCGGACTTATAGGGCATTCCGCAGCCATGATCTCAGACTCCGTACACTCTCTTTCCGACGTACTGAGTACCTTTGTTGTAATAGCGGGAGTCAAAATAGCGGATAAGAAATCCGACGCTCATCATCCCTATGGTCATGAAAGGCTGGAATGCGTAGCGGCAATAATACTTTCAGCCCTTCTTTTCCTTGTAGGACTTGGCATAGGTATGGCAGGCGTAGGAAAAATAGCAAAAATGGATTCCTCAGCCATTGAGGTGCCGGGAATGGCTGCCCTTGCCGCAGCCCTTATATCCATAGGCGTAAAGGAGGCTATGTACTGGTATACGAGAAACGCCGCAAAGCAGATAAACTCAGGGGCGCTTATGGCAGACGCATGGCACCACCGTTCGGACTCTCTTTCATCCGTAGGCAGCTTTGTTGGCATAATGGGCGCAAGACTCGGTTTCCCTGTATTGGATCCTCTTGCCTCCATTATAATATGCGCCTTCATATTAAAGGTATCCTTTAACATTTTCAAGGATTCCATTGACAAAATGGTAGACAGAGCCTGTGATGAAAAGACTACGGCTGAAATGAAAAGGGTAGTCTGCTCCGTTGAGGGAGTTGAAGCTCTTGACCTTATACAGACAAGGCTTTTCGGCTCTAAGATATATGTGGATATAGAAATATCCGCCGACGGAGAGCTTCCTCTGTATAAAGCTCACAGTATAGCCCAAGAGGTACATGATAAAATGGAGAGCAATTTCCCCCTTGTCAAGCATTGTATGGTACACGTAAATCCCAAATAACAAATTCATGCAGTATCCTTTCTCCGATACGGAAGGGATACTGCTTTCTTAGTTATAAAAAACGGCTTTATACCGACAGTATCATATAAAAAATAAAATATGAACAAAATTTGTAAATTGTTAAAAACTCTTGTATATATGTTAAGAATATGCTATAATTATTACACATAAAGCAAAGCACAATAAAAAAATAAGGAGGACATTTTATGAAAAACTTTTTTAAGCTGTTTCTGATAACATCGGTAATGGTCTTTGCCATGTCTGTTATATCTATGGCAGAAACTCACAGCGATGTGACCTATACAGCAAGCGAAACACTTACCAAGGGCGATACATATCACTGTTGTTCCGTAGAAGGTTCAAGCAGCGCCGATGACCCCGTGGTCATAAAGATCCCCGCAGGCGGCGTTATCTTTTCCGGAAAGTCTTATGGTCATGCTCTTGAAATTAAAAGCGGCCATGTAAGGATAGAAGGAGAAGAAGGCGCCATAATATATCACAACAATATTACCGGCACCTCTGCGGAAAGTCTTATCAAGATAGATCCCGAGGCAGAGCTTACGATCAGCAATGTTACGGTCAGCTTCAGAAAGGAAGGCTTTGATGCCTCATCCGTTCCTATTAATGAGAGATTATATTACGGAATAGTAAACGAAGGTACTCTTAATATAAACGAAGGTGCTGTTATATCAAACTTTGGTTCAAAGGGAACGGGCTTTGCCCTCAGCTCCGTAATAAACACAAAGGGTACTCTTAATATCAACGGCGGCGTTATAAAAAACAACAAGCTTTTTGGCCGTGCAGGAAATGGTATTTATATGCAGGGCGATGTCAATATAACAAATGGTCTTATATATGACAACAGCGGTTATTCCATCACATGTGTATCAGGCAAGCTGAATATGAGCGGCGGTCTTATACTGGGACAGATAGCGGGAAGCTATAATAACGGAGGCACTCTTCACTCAGGCGTTGTGGACAGCGAAAGCGCATCTGTATTTAACAGCGCAAGCGAATTACGTGATCAAACTCAAGGTATCTCAATACCATTAAGTGAAGTATCACCGAAAAACTCATATCTTACCGCCGATCCTCTTCACAACATTTTCATAACCAGCGGCGGTAAGAGTTACAGAGGCTTATACAGCTCCAACAAGTGGCACTTCTACGAAGAAGACCATGGCGAACATAAAGTTGAGCTGGTAGACACCGAAGTATTTTTAAGCTTAACAGACGAGAGTATGAAGTCCAAGGTACTGGAAGCCGAAGTAATATGTCCCGATGGTCATACAATACAAGGATGGTCATGTTCCACTGACGGTATCGTATCTTTACAGCCTGACGGAAACAAGTGTACGATAACAGCTTTAAAGAGGGGAACCACAAAAGTAAAAGCTTCTGCTCATGACGGCATATATGCCGAATGTGAGGTAACGGTAACAGACGGTAATGTTATCGACAAAAGTACAACGCTTAATGCAGATGAGGTTTATACAGACCTTATACTGGACGGAAAAACGAACGGTCTGATTACCGTTACGATACCTGTAGGCGGAATTACCGTAGCAAGCTCAGGTACGGATAAAAGCTGTATCACTGTTAAAGGAGCAGTTACACTGAACGGCTCCAATGGCGAAATATATCACATTAATTCAGGAGATTTTTCATCCTATTCTATTATCAAGGTAGAGCCGGGCGCTAATCTCTCAATATATGAAGTTGATATATATGGAGTAAGTAAAGCACATAAAGATCAATTCGATGATACGGATCATTCACATGTAGAGACTGCCGAAAATGTTAAATACGGTGTATATAATGAAGGTACTGTAGCTATGTATGGTTATTCATCCATATCAAGAGTACATGCGGATGACGAAATAGATCAAGACGGCGTTATATATAATAAGGGTTCCTTTGTAATGGGAGCAGGCTCTAACGCAACTATACATAACAATTACAACTGCTATGCAATATATTCCGACGGCGGTACCCAGACAATGGAAGGCGGCGCTATAGTAGGTCAGATACCCGAAGGTACTACAATAGGTGGACAAAATGGCTCAGTAGGTGCTATATACGGTCTTGCTCCGGGAACGAAGTTGACGGTTGGTTCAAGTTCACAAAGCGGAAGCGAAGTGTTTAACCAGAAGGAAGTCATAATAAAGGCAGGAGAGAGTCTTATTACCAGATCCTCCTATGTTGTAAGAGCATCTGTTGGCGGAAAAACGATAAACGGCAAATATGTTGACGGAAGATGGGAATTTACAGAATCGGTTGATCCTTCCGCTTCATTTGTAAAGCAAACGGGCAAGGATTATGAAGGCGATTTTAATTCATCACATATTAAAACCACCCAAGGTATAGAAACAAATGAGGATACAGGCGCAGAAAATACTGTAGCTACATTGTTCGACAAAACTATTGACGCAGGCAATACACATATACTCTGCGATATATTCATACCTGCCGGTTCAGAAAGCTATATAAAGACCGATAAGGAAAGTATAGAAAGCTTTACGCTTACTTCCGACGACGGCATCGACGGTATAAAGAAAGCGGTAAATCCTGACAATCACACAATAAGAGTGGCTTATCCTGTAGGCAGCATGAGCGGAAGCCAATTCGGAGTACTTGTCAATAATATTTATATGCCAAGCGCAAAGGCTTATATAATTGCATGTACCGAGGAACAGTATAATTCAGCAACTCATGATGGCTACTACAGTATAGCATCATCTGTAGAACAAGGCGAAGGCATTGCCCCTGTAAGCTTAGATTAAGGAGGAGAGCGTTATGAAAAAATATACTAGACCCGAATTAATTATAACGAGCATCAAATCACAGGATATAATTACCGCAAGCAATATGACTGCCGCAGAACAACTTAAAAAGAAATACGGCTCAGTATTTGGCGAAATTGATTTCTTCTGATTCTTTATAAAAGGAGCGCCGCATATGCGGCGCTCCTTTTTGCGTGTCGAAAAAATAATAATCGACTAAAAATAAAATTTTTTTTAAGTTAAACGGCTTGTAAAAAGCGCTGGTCGCATTACTTCGTAATGCTGCTCGCCACGCATCCGGGTCGCAGACTTTAATCCGCAAGGCGAGCTTTGCCCGCCTGAGGAAAAAATTTGAGCTTAGAAAGCCATAAATTGGCTTTCGTAAAGCTCAATATTTTTATACCCGAATATCTGCAAGAAATGTCGTAAGGCATTTCTTGCAAGTATGTCGATATATTATTTTACGGATATGGAAGCCTGATCCTTAAGCACTACATCGTGAGCGCCGCCCTCGACTATGCTCGTAGAGGAAACAAGAGTTATCCTTGCTTTCTGCTGAAGCTCAGGGATAGTAAGGGCTCCGCAGTTGCACATGGTATGTTTTACCTTTGCCAATGTTACAATAAGATTGTCATGAAGGTAGCCTGCATAGGGAACGTATGAATCAACGCCTTCCTCAAATGAAAGCTTGTTGGCGCCGCCCATATCATAGCGCTGCCAATTTCTCGCTCTGGCAGAGCCTTCGCCCCAGTATTCCTTCATATAATTGCCGTTTACCATGACCTTATTTGTAGGGCTTTCCTCAAACCTTGAGAAATATCTGCCCAGCATACAAAAGTCACAGCCCATTGCAAGAGCAAGGGTAATATGGTAATCGTGAACAATGCCGCCGTCTGAGCATATGGGAATATAAATACCCGTTTCTTTAAAGTATTCATCTCTTGCCTCGGCAACCTCTATAACAGCCGTAGCCTGACCTCTTCCTATACCTTTGGTCTCTCTTGTGATACATATGGAGCCGCCGCCTATACCTATCTTTATGAAATCGGCGCCTGCCTCAGCAAGAAAACGGAAGCCCTCCTTGTCTACCACATTACCTGCGCCTACCTTAACGGTATTGCCGTAATGCTCTCTTATCCAGTCTATGGTAAGCTTCTGCCATTGTGTAAAGCCCTCTGAGGAGTCTATACACAGCACGTCTGCTCCCGCTTCCACAAGAGCCGGTACTCTCTCGGCATAATCTCTTGTATTTATACCGGCGCCTACTATGAATCTCTTATGCTTGTCCAAAAGCTCCATTGGGTTTTCCTTATGGCTGTCGTAATCCTTTCTGAAAACATATGCCACAAGTCTCTGATTTTCGTCTACTATGGGCAAAGCGTTAAGCTTCTTGTCCCAAATAATGTCATTTGCCTCTTTAAGAGATGTACCCTCCTTGGCATATATCATATTCTCAATAGGAGTCATGAACTCAGACACCTTAGTTGCCCTATCCATACGGCTTATTCTGTAATCTCTGCTTGTAACGATGCCTACAAGCCTGCCGTTGGCTGTTCCGTCTTCAGTTACCGCAACTGTTGAATGTCCTGTTTTTTCCTTAAGATCCAGTATGTCCTGCAACGTCTGATCGGGTCTTATATTGGAATCGCTCTTAACAAAGCCTGCCTTATAGTTTTTTACCTTTTTTACCATTTCAGCCTGCTGCTCCACAGTCTGAGAGCCGTATATGAACGATATGCCGCCCTCCTTGGCAAGGGCAATAGCCATATTGTCATCAGAAACCGACTGCATAATAGCGGAAACAAGAGGTATGTTCATCGTAAGAGGACATTCCTCCTCGCCCTTTCTGTATTTAACAACAGGTGTCACAAGGCTTGCGTTGGCAGGCGTACACTCTGCTGATGAATAACCGGGTACAAGTAAATACTCGCTGAATGTATGGGACGGTTCCTTATAATAGTATGCCATTTTATTTCTCCTTCCATATAGTCGTTTGTGCTTCGAAATTATAAAATATGATACCACAAAAATCACGCTTTGCCAAGTGGTTTTTGATATTTTATACTTTTGCTTGATCTTTTTCGACCGACAGAGGATAATTTACCCCAAAGCCGACAAAAAGAGAGCATTTACAATGCTCTCTTTTATAATAGATCAATATATTCTATGATCGATATATGCTGTGATAAATGTGATAAATTACTTCATTGAATCAACTGAGCCTAATACCTTCTCGATCTTATACTCAACAAGCTCCTGTATCATATCACGGGCAACGCCTAAATATCCTCTTGGGTCAAATGCCTCAGGCTTTTCTACAAAGCTCTTTCTGATGCCTGCAGTCATTGCAAGACGGATATCCGTATCCATATTTATCTTACAAACAGCCATGCCGCTTGCCTTTCTCAGCATTTCCACAGGGATACCGCTTGCGCCCTTAAGTGCGCCGCCGTACTTATTGCAAAGCTCTATAACAGCGGGATCAACGCTTGAAGCGCCGTGTAAAACGATAGGGTACTGCTTGAAGCCTGCGTCGTCAAGCTTCTTTGTAATGACCTCAAGTCTGTCAAAATCAAGCTTAGCCTCGCCCTTGAACTTATATGCGCCGTGGCTTGTACCGATAGCGATAGCAAGAGAGTCAACGCCTGTCCTTGTAACAAAATCCACTGCCTGATCTGGATCTGTGTAAGTAGCGTTTGCAGCGTCTACATTTACATCGTCCTCAACGCCTGCAAGCTTTCCAAGCTCAGCCTCAACAACAACGCCGTGAGCGTGAGCATACTCAACTACTTCCTTAGTCTTGGCAACATTTTCCTCATACTCAAAGTGAGAACCGTCGAACATAACGGATGTAAAGCCGTTCTCAACGCAAACCTTAACTGTATCAAGATCCGGACCATGATCCAAATGAAGAGCTACGTCAATGCCCGTTTCGTCAACAGCAGCCTTTACCATACCTAAAAGGTACTTGGGACCTGCGTAATTAAGAGCAGACTTGGAACACTGAAGTATACAAGCTGAATTCATCTTAGCGGCGCCTCTTGTAACACCCTGTATTATCTCCATATTATTGATGTTAAAAGCACCGATCGCATACTTACCCTCATAAGCCTTCTTGAACATTTCCGTACTTGTAACTAATGCCATAATAAAAATCCTCCTTTAAATTTATAATTAATCTACCTTGATTATACCACTCCCGCAAAATAAAAACAATAGTTTAATTATATTTTTTGGAAAACGCATCAGACTCTTCTGTTCTAAAATTGCGTATTGCTTCTGCCCACCTCCCTGTGGTATAATTTATAAAAAAGCATAAGGTTGGTGAAAAATATGAGAAGAGCCTTAACTGAAAATAAAGTTTTAAAAAAATTAGATATTCCCGATTTTTATCATTTAAGAAAGGAGCATCTCATTCCGTTTGCGTCAATGATGAACAGAATGGATCCGGAAGTAGTAAAGAAAGCTTTAGACCAAATTCCAAATTTTACAGCGTCTGCATTGGATATAGTGAATGACTATAAAGATATTTCATTTAAAATTTTGGAAAATAATGAAGAAACCGTTCAGGAGCGTGTCAAAATATGTATCCGGAGAATGGATGCTCTCGAAGAAATCTTAAATAAAGGCGATTTATCCTTTGAGCAAGAAAAAGATATATTGGATGAAATGAATAATGTAAGCTGTGAAATGCGCCTGATCGACAGAGAAAATAAAGTATTTCATCTAAAAGTCATAGTAGAAGTCGGTGCAATTTTATTGGGAACCATAGTAGTCATAGCAGCAGCTCTCGGAGGAGTTGCAAACACAGATACATCAGATCATATAAATAATGATGACAAGGATGGAGATAAAGATGAATATATATTATAAAACTTTTATCTTCTGAACACGACCTCGGCTTTTTGCCATAATATATACAATTTTCCCGTGACCAGGTCACGGGAAAATCGATCAATGTAAATTGTAGCAAAACTGTAATATATTTTTAATCATAATACCTTGAAATATGACAAACAATATGGTATACTCAAAATAACAAAAGTAAATATAGTCTGGAATGTTCGCCACCCTACTATTTTGAACCTACATTATTATAACGGGATTTCTATATACGCTGTATATGTCAGGCCTCAAGCTAATTCCCTTTGGGCAGAGGAAGACAGATTGCATCGTTGCGATAACCCACCTAGCTTGGCTAGGTGTCAAAATACCGGGAACGGCATTTCGGATTTTTTTACAAAAGAAAGACTGTCCGCAAGGACAGTCTTATTTTTTGTATATAGGTCAGTTTATATTTTAAAATCGTTATTAATATCTGTTGAGCACTACCTTGCCGCATACATACTCTATATCGGCAAAGCTTTCCGCAGCCTTTATTCTGTTGAAAAGCTGTCTGTACTCATCATATATTTCATCCTTTCTCTCTGCAATGGCAGACCGATTTTTTATTTCGGAGACATTCAGCATATCATAATTATAGAGCCTGTACATTTCCTTTACCATATAGGCAAATTTTCTTTCCGAATCATTTTTTGCAGATGAAAGCCACGCATCCGTTATACGGTTTTCCTCATTGACCGTCCTGAAATATGCTTTTCCCATAAGCTTTGAATACACGGTGTCCATAACGTTTTTCCTGAAGCCTTCGCCCACCTGCGAAAAGTCGTATTTTTTATCCGTTGTCAAAGCCGTCTTTTTTCTGGGAGTCAGCTTATATGATACGGCGCTGTTTTCAAGGGTAACATCCTTCTTTACGATATAATCTCCGTAGCTTAGCTTTACGGAATATCTGTCGGCAATATCAGATGAATAATAGGGCTGCCTGCTGTCGTTGAAATTGAGTCCCGCAGACTTTATTATGCTGAAATAATCGCCCATTATGGCATATTCTTCATTTCCCTCGTCCGTTATTACACTGCTTACGGTATATTCTCCCGGAGGCAGATCTGTCCCCACTCTGAACATACCATTCCTTGACGGATCAAGAGGCGGCGCCTCATTTTCCAAAACGGCATAGCAGTTCACAAGCTCTATATAGCAGTTCTCAAGGGTTTTATTATTTATAAACCCACTGAGATCCAGAATGGTGTCATATTCAAAATAATCAAAATAAAGGGGTGTATACAGATTTTCCGGATAGCTCACATCCCTTGTTCCGAACTGATCCTCGCCTTCAAAAATATTGGGATAGTCATAAAACTCCCTGTCCTTGAGATAATATTTCCTGCCGAAGGGCTTACCCACAGAATTTTTGCCGTCATATATGGCGACACAGGCTATTTCATCGGGATCGTTTGCAATAAGCATATACCTGTCCCTGTTTATATCCTTTCCTATAACGTATATGCCCGGGTCAAACCTCTGAGAATACTTTACCGCACTGTTTACCGACACATCTGAAGTATTTGTTTCCTGTCCGAAGCAGACAGATGAAAGCATCATACAGACCACAAGTGTAAATATTAATCTTTTCATACATATCACCATCCCATATATACTGTAATTTGATTTTATACTCCTACAGCCGTTTTGTCAACCTGTAATTTGATTTTATACTCCTTCAGCCGTTTTGTCAACAAAAGTACCATAATATCCGTATATCCCGTGAATACCAAGCCATTGCCGGGATCTTTCTTATGTCAAACATACGGCTATTGATAAAAATTAATTGAAAACGGCTGCGTATTGTGTTATTATTTCATTAATGATATTAATACAATTGGAGGTACAAATATGAAAATCGAAACGAAATGTGTTCAGTCAGGCTATGAACCCGGTAACGGAGAGCCAAGAGTAGTGCCCATAGTACAGAGTACTACCTATAAATATTCATCAGCTCAGGAAATGGGAGATCTTTTCGATCTTAAAGAAGACGGATTTTTCTACACCCGTCTTGCCAATCCCACAGCAGATGCCGTTGAAAAAAAGATCGCAGAGCTTGAAGGCGGCGTAGGCGCTATGCTTACCTCAGCGGGACAGGCTGCCTCACTTATTGCAATTATGAATATATGCCACGAAGGAGATCATATTATAAGCTCTACTGCCATATACGGCGGTACATACAATCTCCTTTCGGTCACTCTTAAGAAATTCGGCATTGACGTAACATTTGTGGATCCCGATATTTCCCCCGAAGATCTGGAAAAGGAAATAAGACCCGAGACCAAAATAATATTCGGCGAGACCTTGGCAAACCCTGCTCTCCGTGTGCTGGATATAGAAAAATTTGCAAAAGCGGCTCACAGCCACAGCATTCCCCTTATTATAGACAATACCTTCCCTACGCCTTATCTTTGCAATCCCATTACATTCGGCGCAGATATCGTTATACACTCTACTTCCAAATATATGGACGGTCATGCGGTGTCATTGGGCGGCGTTATAGTTGACAGCGGTAATTTCGACTGGAAGACCGGCGGAAAATTTGAGGAGCTTACCACTCCCGACGAATCCTACCACGGCATAGTATACACAGAGGCTTTCGGCAGATCTGCATATATCGTAAAGGCAAGAGTACAGCTTATGAGAGATCTGGGCTGCACACCTGCTCCCATGAACTGCTTCCTTCTCAATCTGGGACTTGAGACCCTCCACCTGAGAATGGAAAGGCATTCGCAAAATGCATTAAAGGTAGCCGAATATCTGGAAAACAATGATAAAATAGAATGGGTAAGCTATCCCGGACTTAAATCAAGCCCCGACTATAAGAATGCTTGCAAATATCTTCCAAAGGGATGCAGCGGCGTGATCGCCTTCGGTCCCAAAGGCGGAAGAGCCGCTTCCGCAAAGCTTATGGACAGCCTAAAGCTTGCTAAGATAGTGTGCCACGTTGCCGATGCCAGAACAAGCGTTCTTCATCCCGCATCCTCAACTCACAGACAGCTTACGGACGAACAGCTTGTGGAATGCGGAGTTAAGCCCGAGCTTATAAGAATGTCTGTGGGTATAGAAAATGTTGATGATATAATTGCCGACCTTCAGCAGGCGCTTGACAAGATCTGATACCCTATAAGACATATATAATATATGATGAGCCGATTCGATACGGCATATATAGCAAAATTGCTGCCGCAGAACACTATGTTTTGCGGCAGTTTTTATTTTTTTAAAACTTGCAAAAAAATTTATTAAAAACGCTTGACAAAGTTTGACTGCTGTGGTATATTATACTTACAGTTAGCACTCAGTTAAAATGAGTGCTAACAGAAAGAGAAGTGATACTATGAAGCTAAATGACAGAAAGATAAGAATATTAGAGGCTATTATCACTGATTACATTGCTACGGCAGAGCCCATAGGTTCCCGTACTATTGCGAGGAAATACAACTTGGGTATATCTCCGGCTACTATCAGAAATGAGATGAGCGATCTTGAGGAGCTTGGCTTTATAGAGCAGCCTCATACCTCGGCAGGCAGAGTACCGTCGCAAAAGGGATACAGACTTTATGTAGACAATCTTATGCGATCCAAGGAGCTTTCGAGAGAGGAAGAGGATTTCCTTAAAAATGCCATATCCTTTAACGTAAACAGGATAGAATATATGATGGAACAAACGGCAAAAGCTCTGGCTATGCTTACAAGCTATACCACAGTCGTTACGGAGCCTAAAAGCAAAAAGGTCAGTATAAAGCATATTCAGCTCATACCCATAGACGAGAATGAGGCTGCCGCCGTTGTGGTACTTGATAACAAGGCTATCAAAAATCATATAATAAGAGGCAGAAATATTCCGAACACAGATGAACTGAATACCATTTCCGCCGAGATAAACAGCCTTGTAAAGGGCTATTCCATAGATGATATAAACAGCGGAGATGTTGCAAAGCTTGTAGGCAAATATACAAGCTACGGCGATTTTATAACAAAGGTATTCAAGGCTGTTATATCCACTGTTCAGCAGGAAGAGGATGTGCATGTTTATACAAGCGGCGTCAGAAATCTTCTGGGATTTCCCGAATTCAGCGATGTAGCAAAGGCAAAGAATATTTTCCAGACATTTGAGGAAAAGGATATGCTCATAACCCTTTTAGGAGAGGGCGATGATACATCAGCCGATAAAATACAAATAATTATCGGCGGAGAAAATAATATGGAGGAGCTGAGGGATTGCAGTATAGTAAGGACCAATTACCGTTTTGGCAAAAATTCGGTTGGCAAGATAGGTATTATCGGTCCTACAAGAATGAATTACAGCCAGACAGTTTCGGTGCTTAATGAGATCGTCAAGAAGCTTGACAATGTAATAGGCGCCTTTGTGGACGGCGAGGACGGAGGTTATGATGAATAAAGAGGAAAATTTGGAAAAAGATAAGGATACTGAGGTTCAGAGCGAAGAACCGGTCAAGGAGGCTTCCGAGGAAGCACCGGATACATCCGCCGAAGCATCGGCAGATGAACAAGCTGAAGAGCCAAAGGAGGAGACCCTTGAACAAAAGCTTGAAAAAGCTGAGGCTCTTGCTAAAGAAAATTATGATAAATGGCTCAGACAACTTGCCGAATTCGAAAATTTCCGCAAGAGGACGAATTCCGAAAAAATGGGTATGTACAGCAACGGCGTAAGAGATACCGTTGAAAAGATACTCCCCGTATTAGATAATTTCGAAAGAGCGGTAAATATGTCTGAGGATAAGGAAAGCAGTACCTATAAGGGTATAGAAATGATACTCAAACAGTTTATCGAGGTATTGCAGAGCATAGGCGTTGAAGAGATACCTGCCGAAGGTCAGCCCTTCGACCCTAACGTACATGCGGCAGTAATGCATATAGACGATGAAAGCTGCGATGACAATGTTATTGTGGAAGTATTTCAAAAGGGCTATAAGCATGGAGATAAGGTAATAAGACCAAGCATGGTCAAGGTTGCCAACTAGGGTTTTAAACAAAACCAATGTATATGACTAATAGAATTCAATTAATTTAAGGAGAGATGACAAATGGGAAAAATTATAGGTATTGATTTAGGAACAACAAATTCATGTGTAGCTGTTATGGAAGGCGGTCAGCCCACTGTTATAGCCAATGCTGAAGGCGAGAGGACAACACCCTCTATCGTAGGCTTTACAAAGAGCGGCGAAAGACTTGTAGGCGAAACTGCAAAGCGTCAGGCTGTTACGAATGTAGACGGTACCGTTATCTCTATAAAGAGACATATGGGCGAAGACTATAAGTTTGAAAATGACGGCAAGAAGTTTTCTCCCCAGGAGATTTCCGCTATGATATTACAAAAGCTTAAAAAGGATGCGGAGGGCTATCTTGGCGAAAACGTTACAGAGGCTGTTATTACTGTACCTGCATACTTTACAGACGCTCAGAGACAGGCTACAAAGGATGCGGGCAAGATCGCAGGTCTTGATGTTAAGAGAATAATAAACGAGCCTACCGCAGCAGCTCTTGCCTATGGTCTTGACAACGAGCAGGAGCAGACGATAATGGTATATGACTTAGGCGGCGGTACATTTGACGTATCTATAATAGAGATAGGCGACGGCGTTATAGAAGTACTTGCCACAAGCGGCAACAACCACTTAGGCGGCGATGACTTTGACCAGAGGATCATCGACTATCTTGTAAAGGATTTCAAGGCTAAGGAAGGTATCGACCTTTCAGCCGACAAAATGGCAATGCAGAGATTAAAGGAAGCTGCAGAAAAGGCTAAGAAGGAGCTTTCATCAGCTACCACTTCAAATATTAATATCCCATATATTACCGTAGGCGCTGACGGTCCCAAGCATATGGACATAACTCTTACAAGAGCTAAGTTCAACGAGCTTACCTCAGACCTTGTGGAAGCTACTTTAGGTCCCGTTCAGACTGCCCTTAAGGATGCGGATATTACAGCAAGCGAGCTTACAAAGGTACTTCTTGTAGGCGGATCAACAAGGATCCCTGCCGTACAGGAAGAAGTACAAAAGATAACCGGCAAGGAACCCTTCAAGGGTATCAATCCCGATGAGTGTGTAGCCATAGGCGCTTCAATACAGGGCGCTAAGCTTGCAGGCGACGAGGGCGCAGGCAGCATACTCCTTCTGGATGTTACTCCTCTTACACTGGGTATCGAGACCGCAGGCGGCGTTGCTACCGCTCTTATTCCAAGGAACACTACCATTCCTACCAACAAGAAGCAAATATTCTCAACCTATGAGGATAATCAGACTGCTGTTGATATAAACATTGTACAGGGCGAGAGACCCTTGGCAAGAGATAACAAGAGCTTGGGTCGCTTCCGTCTTGACGGCATTGCTCCGGCTCCGAGAGGTATCCCTCAGATCGAGGTATCATTCGATATTGACGCCAACGGTATTACAAAGGTGAGCGCCAAGGATCTGGGTACGGGCAAAGAGCAGAATATAACTATCACTTCCAGCACAAATCTGAGCGATGAAGAGATCGACAGAGCGGTTAAGGAAGCAGAGCAGTATGCCGAGCAGGACGCAAAGAGAAAAGAAGCTGTAGAAACAAAGAACGAAGCCGATTCTCTTGTATTCCAGACCGAAAAGCTCATAAAGGACTTAGGCGATAAGATAAGCGCAGAAGACAAGGCAAAAATAGAGGCTGAAGTGGAAAACCTCAAGAAGGTAAACGACGGTCTCGTTGCCGAAAATATGAGTGAGACCGATGTGGCTACATTAAAGACGGCTTGCGAGGCTTTAAGCAATGTAGTTCAGGAATTCTCTACAAGGATGTATCAGCAGGCACAGGCAGCAGGCGTAAATCCCGAGGATATGGCAAACGCAGGCTCTGCCAACGACGATATAATTGACGGCTGATAAGCAAGTACATTGGGGAACCATGTTCCGATAATTAACGCAAAGAGTCAAGGCTATGGCTTTGGCTCTTTGTTTGCGATATATAAAACGAGGTGATATTTGTGGCTTCCAAAAGGGATTATTATGAGGTGCTGGGCATAAATAAGTCCGCAACCGACGCTGAAATAAAAAAAGCATACAGAAAAATGGCTAAAAAATACCATCCCGATGCAAACCCGGGCGATAAAGTGGCAGAGGAAAAGTTTAAGGAGGTAAGCGAGGCATATGAGATACTGAGCGATCCTCAGAAAAAGGCTGCTTATGACCAATACGGACACGCTGCCTTTGAAGGCGGAATGGGCGGCGCCGGCGGCTTTACGGGCAACTTCAGCGGTATGGATATGGGCGATATATTCGGCGATATATTCGGCGGCTTCGGAGGCGGCTTCAGCGATATATTCGGCGGCGGTTCCTCAAGAAGAAACGGACCTTCAAGGGGATCTGACCTTCAGATGAATATGACCATTACATTTGAGGAGTCTATGTTCGGATGTAAAAAGGAGATAAATATTCCCGTATCCGAGACCTGCTCCCAGTGCGGCGGCAGCGGCGCCAAGAAGGGTACCTCTCCTGTGAACTGTACAAAATGCGGCGGCACAGGCAGAGTAAGAGTCTCAAAGCAAACTCCCTTCGGCGTTATGGCGTCTGAAAGAGTATGTCCCGACTGCGGCGGAGAGGGTAAGATAATAAAGGAAAAATGTCCTCACTGCGGCGGAAGAGGCAATGTTGAGGTAAAGAAAAATATTACGGTAGACATACCCAAGGGCATAATGCACGGTCAATCCATACGCAAAAACGGTATGGGCGGAGCCGGACAAAAGGGCGGACCCAACGGCGACCTTTACATTAAAATTAACGTAATGCCGAGCAAACAGTTCAGAAGAGACGGCAACGATCTCTATACTGAAGCGGCAATAAACATAGTTCAGGCAACTCTCGGAGATGAAATAACCATACCGACTATCGACGGCGAAGAAAAGTATACCATTAAGCCGGGAACACAGCCCGAAACAAAGATCACATTAAGGGGAAAGGGCGCATATAACGTAAGGAACGACAAAATGAGAGGCAATCTTGTGGTCACTCTTAAGGTAATAGTGCCCACAGATCTTAAGCAAAATCAAAAGGATCTGCTGCAAAAGTTCGGCGATACCCTTACGGATAAGAATACCAAGAAAAAGGGCTTCTTTGATAAGATGTTCAGTTAAAATTTTTAGGGTCGCAAATGCGACCCTTAATTTTATATTAAAATATGGAGCGCTTACAGCACTCCATAATTAAAAATTAGTTATTTTCACTCTTTTATATTTATAATGATACGGCAATGCCGTTCATAAGAAGCTCCTCGGCACACGGCTTGTCTATATTCTGTGATAATATGATCTCGCTTAATATTATTTGCTTAGCCGTTCCCATAAGCTTTTTCTCAACACTGGAAAGACTTTTGTTTCTTTCCCTCAGAATAAGTGTTTTAAAAACCTCCATTATTTTAAACAGATCGCCTGTTTTGAGAGTTTCCATATTTTTTTTATATCTGAGATTCCAATTATCGGACATCTCTATCGGTCTGGCGCCGCTGACTATATTGCGCACTTCGTCAGCAGGACATATATCTCTCAGACCGCCCTTTTCAGCCTTATCCCTAGATACCATTATTTTAAGATTACCCACAGATATGTTAAGTACATAATAGGTAAGGCTCTTACCGTCAATAACCCTTTCTTCTATCCCTTCGATTATTCCTGCTCCATACATAGGGTACACCACCCTGTCGCCTACATTAAACACATTTTTCCCTCCTTTCTTACTTATATATAAGGTTACGTCTGGTTCAGATACTTTCTCTATGTTATTAATATAACAAATCCAAAAAGAATTTGTCATACCATTTATTCACAATTATTATTTGACTTTTTTTAGTAAAATATACAATCAAAAAAAAATTACTGGATATTTTAAACAAAAAAGACCGCAGAAAAACTACGGTCTTGGTTATTTTTAAATTATGTGTAAAGTATGTGTACAAATTATTTATTGCTGAATGCAACAAGGGCGTCGAGCTTTTCTTTTGCTTTTCCGCCGTCTATGGACTCCTCGGCAAGCTTTATGCCTTCGGCAAGGCTCTTTGCTATGCCTGCCACATATATTGCTGCGCCTGCATTCATAAGCACAACATCTCTCTTGGGTCCCTTTGCGCCTGAAAGTATATCCTTGAGTATCACGGCATTTTCTTCTCCTGTGCCGCCTTTTATATCGTCGGCATTTGCCTCGGCGATACCAAAATCTCCCGGAGTGATATCATAGGAGACCACACTGCCGTTCTTTATTTCGCTGACATGAGTCTTTCCTATATTTGTTATCTCGTCTGTGGAGCCGTTTCCGCATACTACCATGCCTCTTTCAACGCCCATGGCGTGCATTGCCTTTGCAAGAGGCTCTGTAAGTCCATCTGTAAATACGCCTATTACCGCTCCCTTGGCATTGCTGGGGTTGGATACGGGTCCCAATATGTTAAATACCGTCCTTATACCTATATCCTTTCTTGTTTTGCCTACATTCTTTATTGCCTGATTGAATATAGGCGCAAACATAAAGCCCATTCCTACCTCTTCTATACATTTTTCAACCTTATCCGCATCCAGCATAATATTTATGCCCAAGGCTTCCAGCACGTCAGCCGCACCGCTTCTGCTGGATATTGCTCTGTTGCCATGCTTTGCCACAGGAACTCCTGCGCCGGCTGCCACAAGAGCGGAGGTTGTGGAAATATTAAATGTGTTGGCTCCGTCTCCGCCTGTGCCTACAAGGTCTATATAGTTAATGTCCGTAGAAGGAGCCACGTGTTTTGCAACAGACTGCATAACAGTGGCAAAGCCTACTATTTCATCAATGGTCTCGCCCTTCATTCTCAAAGCCGTAAGAAAACTTCCCATCTGGGCTTCCGTTGCCTCGCCGCTGAGCATAAGCTCCATTACAGATTTTGCTTCGTCAAGAGTAAGATCATTTCCCTCCACTACCTTTTTGATAGCATCCTTCATATTCATATTATTCGTCCTTTCATGCATAATTATTTATTTAATATGATACCACCATAAAATGGATATTGCAACAGATATTTTACTTTTTTATTCTAAACTACTGTTAATGTGAATAGAAATAATAAGGGTAACTTAAGAAAGGAGCAAAACAAATGGAAAATAATTATGATAAGAATAACGACGTACACCTGAGCGGAAGAATAATATCTGAATTTACATTCAGCCACAGCGCTCACGGAGAGGCCTTTTATACATTTATGCTGGAATGCCAGAGATTAAGCTCAGCCAAGGATATACTGCCTGTTACCGTATCCGAAAGGCTTCTTATAGATAACCAAGCTAAGACGGGAGACAGAGCGGAGATAAAGGGACAGCTCCGTTCCTACAACAGCTATTCGGAGGGAAAAACACATCTTATACTTACTGTGTTTGCAAAGGAAATTGAGATCGACCCGCCCTCGGATGCAGATATTAATTCTATATTTTTAAATGGATATATATGCAAGCCTACCGTATACAGGAAAACGCCTTTCGGAAGAGAGATCGCAGATATACTGCTTGCCGTAAACAGATTATATAATAAATCCGATTATATCCCCGTAATATGTTGGGGAAGAAATGCAAAATTTGCAAAGAGCTTTGAAGTCGGAGACAATATTATCATTTCGGGAAGGATTCAATCCCGTATATATCAGAAAAAAATATCGGAAGAAGAAACTATCGAAAAAACGGCATATGAGGTATCTGTATCAAAAATCGAAGTTTTTAACGAATTTATTGACGAAATTTAATAAAAAAACATATTATTGGCAATTTTAATTGTTGAAATCTCACAGATACTACATAAAATGTTGACAAAACCTAAAAAAAAGAGTATTATAGAGAAGTCAATTGGGTGAATTACTTATTTAAAGTAATTTTAGAAAGGAGATAACTACAAATGAAAAGCGTATTAACAGTTCAGTATCAGGGTCATGATGTAGACGATACACATCTTTTAGACACTGCAAAAGAAATTTGGAAGTCAGACGGCAATAAGGTCAAGGACTTAAAGACAGTTGATCTTTACTATAAGCCTGAAGAAGGCAGATGCTATTATGTATTTAATGGCGAAGGATCAGACGATAGCTTTTTCGAGATCTAATATTAAACATATGAAAAAGGACTTATGGGCAACCATAAGTCCTTTTTCATATGTATTTAATGCCCGCTTTCTATCAGACTGATCATATCTTCTGCCTTATCGACTATGATATCGCATTTTTCAAGCACGGCTCTTTCTCTAAAGCCCCAACTGCAGCCTATGCACTTCATACCTGTGTTTTCTGCCGTTTGTACATCCGTTTCCGAATCTCCCGCATAATATGCCTCCTCTTTGCTTACTCCCAACATATCAAGAGCCATAAGTACAGGCTGTGGGTCAGGCTTTTTATTTCTTTTTCCCGGATCTGCGCCTACAATTACATCTATTTTGCCCGGCAGAAGCTTTTTTGCAATGTATTTTGCATCATCGTCATTTTTGTTTGTAACGACAGCGGTGCTTATCCCCTTTTCTCTCAGCCTGTCCAAAAGCTCCTCTATACCCTCGTAAGGTCTTGTTCTGACACAAAGGTTCTGCTTATAATAGCCTCTGTAAGCGCTGAACACTGCCTCAAAGTCCTTTTGCCCTTCCGAAGGCAGCGCCCTTCTTATAAGCATATCTGCGCCGTTTCCCACAAATGCTTTTATCTCATCTATGCTCCTGTTATTATAACCGAATTCCGTAAGAGCGCAATTCACACTGTAAGCTATATCCTCAAGGGAATTTATAAGGGTACCGTCCATATCGAATACAATTGCTTTTACATTCACAGTTCTATTCCCTCCCTTGCTTTTATGCCTTTGTCATAAGGGTGCTTTATTTTTTTGATATCGCTTACATAATCGGCTCTTTCTATCCATTTGATATTTGGTTCCCTGCCTGTCAGCACAAGCTCCTTATCCTTGGGAAAACCGAATATAAAGCCGTCGGTCTTTTCCCTGTCCGTATATCCGTATTTATAGGCAGCGGCTATTTCGTCAAGTATTACCAAGTCATAAGCCTTTATATCTATGCTATCAAGCATTTTATTGAATATAATGTCAATATCGGGTACGCTTTTGTAGTCAAATGATGTAAGGGAATCGTTTCTTATTACATCTATGCCTTTGATTTGCGAAAGTATATGTATCTCTCCCGTATCCATTCCCTTTAAAAACTGAACAAAGGCTACCTTTTTCCCTCTGCCTGCCGCCCTTATCGCCATACCTATGGCAGAGGTGGTCTTGCCCTTTCCGTCGCCGCAAAGTATATGAAGCATAATATCCTCCTGTAAAAATAGCTACATCATATCGGGGATATGAATGATACGCCTCTTATCATATCCCATAAATCAAGGGGCTGTCCGTACAGCCCCTTGCTCGTGTCATTATCTTACTCTTACGATAAAATCATCGGTATCTTGATTCTTGTTATCGTCTTCTGCTATTATGGTGTATGATCTTCTGCCGTCATCTATTGGCGAGAAGGTAATCTCCCATTCATAGTTGTCGTTCTTTTCTCTTTTTGGCTTGCTGTAGATAGCGGAAACTCTTTCGCCTCTGTTATCTTCTATCCATATCTTTTCACAGGAATTAGATGTGGTAACGGTAATATTTACAAGATCGCCCTCGTCTATATCATCGTCTTCAAGATTATAATCCACGATCTTTATTTCGCTGTAAACATCCCCTGTTATCTTAAATTTCATCCTGTCATAGTTATCGGATGTATCATATGCCGTTACATAATAGTCCGCATCGATATCATCTACGGTAAATGTAGCCTTAAATGTCTTTGTGGAGCCTGAGCTTGAGCCTTGCTTCTCTGACTCATATACCGTATTGGTAGTGCCTCTTGTTACTCTTATCCTGTCTGTAACGCCTGTACAGGTAACGCTTATTGTAATTTCGTCGCCTTCTATTACCGTAGAGCTTCTTTGGTCAATATTCAAAACTGCAGGATCATATCTGTCAAAGGGACGTCCCTCCAGCTTGAAGGTCTCGGATACATAGTCCTCATTCTCATTGTAAGCAAGAAGCGTATACTTCGTATCGCCTGTTTGCTTTACCTCAAAGGGGAACTCCCAGTAGTAGTAGCTTGTGTACTTTTCCTCAGTAGCGGAACGGGTAAGACCCTCGCCGGGTTCCTGACCTTCTCTGAGCAGCTCAAGGTACTCAACATCCTTGGATGTCTTTACATATACTGTGGAATCATAGCCCTTGTAGCCGTAGTCGTTGTTGAGCCACATATCTATTATTTCAAGATCGTCGTACTCTATATCGTCTTCGTCATAATCATCGTCTACATCTACATTAAGAGTTTCATAGACTTCCTCATAGTCTCCGTCTCTTGAAACATAAAGGTATACATAAAGCTTATGCTTACCCTCTTCCGGCATCTCGACTTCGCAGTTGAATGTTCTGTTGTCATCGCTGTCCTCATCGTATTCGTCTTCTGTAACGGAACGGCTGTTAAAGTCATTTGTGATCTTTATTCTTCTTACATCGTCCGTAGTCTTTATCTTTATCCTTGCCTCGCTGTCGGTCTGTACCTTAGGAGTAAGGAGCTTGCAGCTCAACATATACTTTGACTTAAAATCTCCGCTGTTGTCATCGTCTTTGCTGCTTGATTTTTCATTTGATATTATAATACCTACCGTCTTGGATGCGGAAGCCGTATCGGAATAAGCGGAGGAGGTGCCTGGTATAGCCTGAATGCTGAATATTATCTGGTTGTTTGTATCGTTTACACACTTGTGTTCATATATGAATGTCCTTGTACCGTCGCTGTTGGCAACAAATTCGTCTGCCTCGCCCAGTACATTGTTATTTGAAGCATTTACAAATCTTACCTTCTCTGTTGAAGCATTTGCCACAGCGGTAAGTGTGACCGTATCCTCATTGCCCACGTTCTGCTTGTCTGTTGAAAGAGAATTGATCATAACATCAGTCGCAGAAGAGGAAGGAGTAGTGGGAGTTACCACTACAGATTCGTTTGTGGTAATATGTACGCTTCTTGTAGGATTGTCCCATGTAACAACAGCGCCGATAGACTCAGCCAACATTCTTATAGGCATAAGAGTTCTGTTGTTCTTGTTGATGGACGGAGTGTCGAAATTGACTGCCTCGCCGTTTACATAAACTATGGTAGAACGCATTGTATGAGAAATAACAACGCCTGCTCTGTTAAATGTCAGGGTTTCTGTTTTGGAATTCCAGTCAACTGTCAGTCCCAGAGCCTCGCAGGTCTTTCTTACGGGAACATATGTCCTGTTGCTGAAGATCTGCGGTCTTGCGTCGGTTGCCGGAAAGTCAATGGCTTTTTCATTAAGATATACCGTTACATACTCAGTAGCAGCATTGACAAACGTCGGAAAGCATACTGCCGAAAGCATAACAGCCATAGTTATAAATAAGCTTACAACTCTCTTCATAAATTTCACACCTTTCTTTTTAATAACAGGTTATAATTTCCTGCCCCTTATAGAACTAGTATAACAGATAATTGCCCATTAATCAAATACCATTATATGACAATTATTACAATTACATTTCAATGCCGTAGTTTTTTCTGTATTCCTTCATGGCTTCAAGGTATTCTTTGCCCTCTATGGTGCCGTCCTCGATACATTCAATAATATCGCATACGGTAACAATAGGATATACCTTTATGCCAAACTCATCATATACCTCCTGCACAGCCGACTTTTCGCCCTTGCCCTTTTCCATTCTGTCAACGGAAATGATAACGCAGCTCACATCTACGTCATCGGCATTTTTAAGTATCGGCAGGGTCTCCCTTATAGCGGTGCCTGCTGTTATAACATCCTCTATTACAGCAACCCTGTCCCCTTTGCAGAGCTTGTGTCCGACTATGACGCCGCCTTCTCCGTGATCCTTTGCTTCCTTTCTGTTGAAGCAATAGTTTACCGATCTTCCCGTATTGTTGAAAAGGGCTATTGACGCAGCTACCGCAAGAGGGATGCCTTTATAAGCCGGTCCGAAAAATACATTGGCGTCAACACCGTTTTCTTCTATACATTTTGCATAGAATTCGCCCAGCTTTGCAATATGCTCTCCCGTCTTATAATTTCCGGTATTTATAAAATAAGGTGCTTTTCTTCCGCTCTTAAGAGTAAATTCGCCGAATGTAAGCACTCCCGCATCACACATGAATTTTATAAATTCCTTTTTATAGCTCATATGTTACCTCCTTGATCGTTAATGCATAATTACTTGATTTTATAATATCATATATATCGGTATTTTTCAACTTTTTTATTAAAAAATCATTTGACTACTGCTTTACAAGAGGCTATACTTAACTTAAAGTACATAGACAAGGAGAAGATATATGAATTCTATCAAACTCAATGCCAGAGCAAAAATAAATATAACCCTTGACGTACTGGGCAAAAGAGCCGACGGCTATCACGATCTGTCAATGATAATGCAGACCATAAACCTGTGCGACAACATTTTTATAGAAAAGACCGATACGGAAAATGTACAAATGAGTTCCAATCTTAGCTGGCTGCCATGCGATGAAAGAAATCTCGTATACAGAGCAGCCCTTGTGATGAAGGAGAAATACGGCATTGAAGACGGCATAAAAATAGAGCTTTCCAAGAACATACCCGTTGCCGCAGGAATGGCGGGAGGAAGCACAGACTGCGCCGCCACGCTTATAGGAATAAGGAATCTTTTTGGCTTAAACGTCAGCGACAAGGAGCTTATGGCAATAGGCAAGGAGCTTGGAGCAGACGTACCCTACTGTATTATGAGAGGCACCGCTCTTGCCGAGGGTATAGGCGAGATACTTACTCCCCTTCCCCCTTTCCCCAACTGTACCGTGCTTATAGCAAAGCCCCCTATTAATGTATCTACGGCGGCTGTTTTCGGCTCCTTCGCTGCAAAGGATGTGGATAAGCGTCCCGACAACAATAAAATGATAGAGCTTATAAGGGCTAAGGATCTGAATGGGATATGCCAAAATATGTGCAATGTGCTGGAAAGCGTTACCATAAAAAAATATCCCATTATAGCCGATGTTAAAAAAATAATGATGGAAAACGACGCCATAGGCAGTATGATGAGCGGAAGCGGTCCCACGGTTTTCGGCTTTTACGAGGATTATAAGACCGCCCTTAAGGGACTTAAGGCAATAAAAAACAAATTCAGATTTAAAGAGGTGTACATTACCACAGTGTTTAATACCTCAAGATAAGTATATAAAAAGGAAGCTTCGGCGTCCTTTTTATTTTTTTGGGGGCAAAAATGTATTAGTGGGTTTCTTACTCTTTTCCGTTATGCTTTCGGTAGGTCTTAAAAGTATAGGGATATTTGTTATACACACTTGACTTAAAGCCCCCTTTATATTATAAAATATATAAAGGAGGCGATAGTATGTACAGAGAAAAAGCAAAGCAATTGCTCCATAATATAAACAATGTAATATTGGGCAAGGAAAACATAATAAAAGAGGTTCTGATCGCACTGCTTGCAGAGGGTCATATACTGCTGGAGGATTATCCCGGAGTGGGAAAAACCACCCTTGCCGTATCCTTTGCACGCTCAATGGATATGGAAAGCAAAAGAGTACAGTTCACGCCGGATGTAATGCCCTCCGATCTTACGGGCTTTTCAATATACAGAAAAGATACCGAAAAATTTGTATATCAGGAGGGAGCGGTATTTTGCAATATACTTCTTGCCGATGAGATAAACAGAACGTCGCCCAAAACTCAGTCTGCCCTTCTGGAGGTCATGGAGGAAAAGCAGGTAAGCGTTGAAGGAGTCACACGAAAGGTACCTCAGCCCTTCTGGGTAATAGCTACTCAAAATCCCTACGGCACAGGCACTCAAAGGCTGCCCATAACGCAAATGGACAGGTTTATGGTATCCATGTCCATAGGATATCCCGATCCTCTCAACGAGATAGAAATAGCAAAGCACGTGACTATATATAAAAAAGCGGACTCCCTTGCTCCAGTAATAAACAGGGATATAATATTCGGCATAAGAGATGAGATCGAAAATATATATATCGATGAAAGCATATGTGACTATATAGTAAGGCTCGTGTCCGCTACAAGAGATAACAGATATATAGAAATGGGCGCAAGCCCAAGAGGTACCATAGCCCTTGTAAAGCTTGCAAAAAGCTCAGCTTGGCTTAAGGGTAATGATTTTGTGACTCCCGACGATGTAGACGAACAGTTTATTTATGCCATAAAGCACAGGATAGTTACAAACAGCGGCGCTACCCTTGAAGGCAAGGACAAGGACCTGGTGCTTAACGAAATACTGGATACTGTAAAGAAGCCGCTGCCCGGAAGGAAGTAAACAGATGACCGCCATAATATTTATTGTTACAGCCCTTATGACCTTTTATACAGGCGGCATATGCAGGAGCATACCACTTATGACGCTTTCAGCCGCCGAGGGCATTATACTTGCGCTCATGCTTATCCTCTGCATATTTATGCTCAGAAATATAAGCGGAGGATTTACCGAAAGCATAATATACGGCTATAAAAATGCGCCTGTAAGAGTGCCTGTCAATATCATCGACAGTATTTTTATACCTCAGCATAGGGTGTCCTTTTACTGCGTATATTTTTACAAGGGCAGTAAAAAAGGCAAAAGGATCAAAATAATATCTTCCCTAAACGGCTGTTCACACAGTAAGGAAAATGCTGTTATAAGGGGAGATAGCTGCGGTATCATACATATTCAAGGCAAAAAAATAGCCACAGAGGATATTTTGGGCATATTCAAGCTTTCAAAAAAATGGGTCTCCTCTGCCGATATACTTATACTGCCACGGACAAAGCCCCTTTTTATAAAGCGCAAAAGCCCGGCGTTTTACAACGACTCCGGGGAAAATACAGGCAGAGAAAAAGGGGATATGCAGGAGATATACCAAATAAGGGAATACAGAACAGGCGACAGCTTTAAAAACATACACAGAAATATATCCGCCAGAACAGACGAGCTTTATATTAAAGAATACCGCAGCTCCGCAAGGGATATTTTGGATCTTATCATAGATATCGATAGGACAGATATTGCCGACAGAGAAAATGCAGATGCTTTTTACGAGCTGTGTTCGGCTGTGATACTGGGTATATTTGAAAATATGGGTAATTTAAATATATGGCTTACAGACGGTTCTGCGCCCATGTTTATGGATTCGAAAGAAAATATTCCCCATATACTGGCAAGGATATATTATTTCGACAGCAATGATGTCCGCAGTGTAAATGCCCGGGGCGGCTTTATGCTCAACAGCAGGCTTGAGCTGTACTTTGAAAAAAAGTCCATATATAGATTCAGCAGCAAAAATATTGAAAAGGAACTGGAAACTGTAAGGCTTGACATATAGGCGAAGCATATGAAAAACACAAGTAAAAAAAATGAAAAAAATAAATATACTCCCGTCTTTTCTCTTTTGTTTTATTTAATGGGGATCACGGGAATACTCTGTGGTTTTACCGATATATTCGGCGGCAGCGTCAAGTCTTTTATCATCCCTTTTATTATTGTATCGGCAGTTCTGATATTCCTTTTTTCACATAACAGGAAGGCTTATATCGTCCATATATTATTGTTCTTTATTGCCTTTGGGCTTTTTGCCTACATAAAACGGTACAAGCTCATACCCTATGCAGAGAACGTATTTTTTGCCCTTACAGACAGCAAAAGTCTCAGAAACTACGACATTTCATATCTTATGCTTGCCCTTGCCGTTTTCAGCGGCGAGCTTATTTCCCTTTTTACTTTTATTTTTAAAAAAACACGGTGCTTCTTTGTTTTCATTACGGCAGTATTGCTTCTTTGCGCCTTTATCGCAAAGAGCGTTTCGGCGCCCTCAGTTGTACTTATAATGCTTTCTGTATGCGGACTTCATATTTTAAATATCAATGTAAAAAGCAATATTGTAATATGTATTTTTTCCGCAGCC
>CANQIA010000002.1 GCA_947624015.1 uncultured Clostridia bacterium | reverse complement strand
TATGGGACACAACGGCGGCGCAGCGGCAGTACAGTGCACAGACAGCAAGTACGATATGGGTATTGCTTAATTATATAAACAGAATATTCCTGAATAACTTCCCCTTAAAAAGGCTCCAATTATTTGGAGCCTTTTGCGTGTCGATAAATCGACACGCTTGAAAGAAATGCTTGCATTTCTTTCAGTTAGCTAAAGTATAATTTCTTTGTATTTTCTGTTTATATATGTTATTATATTTTTATAGCTTCAAGGAGATAGGCGGTATTATGAGAGAAATAAAAATAACCGAAAACGAAAAAGGGCAAAGACTTGACAAATTTTTGCTCAAATATATGAATAAGGCGCCCAGATCTTTTATATACAAGATGTTGAGGAAAAAAAACATAAAGCTTAACGGCAAAAAAGCCCAAGGCGGAGAGATGCTGGATACAGGCGACAGCATAAAGCTTTTTTTGAGGGAGGATACGATTATGTCCTTTACCGAGGAAAGGTATGTAAAACCTGTGCAGCGTAATTTTGAGATAGTATATGAGGATGAAAATATACTGCTTTGCTCAAAGCCCGTAGGTATACTGACTCATTCGGACAATAAAAATAATAACGATACTCTCAACGACAGTATACTGTATTATCTCTACGGAAAAAATGAATACGATCCCAAGGGAGCCTTTGTACCCTCTGTATGCAACAGACTGGATCGCAATACAAGCGGTATAGTAACTGCAGGCAAGAGGCTTTCCGCCGTGCAGGAGCTTAACAGATGCTTTAGGGAAAGGCTTATAGACAAGTATTATATAACTGTGGTAAAGGGCGTTATAAAGGAGAAGGGAACAATAGAGGGTCGGCATATAAAGAGCAGCGACAATTTTGTAAGGCTTTCGGATAAAGACGGAGAGGGAGATCGTGTCATTACAAAATACAGACCAATAGCCGACAACGGCGAGTATACTCTTATGGAAATAAAGCTGGAGACAGGCAAAAGTCATCAGATAAGGGCGTCTATGCAGTTTATGGGCGCTCCCATAATAGGCGATACCAAATACGGCGACGCCGTAACAAATAAGTACTTCAAGGAAAAGTACGGCATTGAAAGTCAGCTTCTTCACAGCTACAAGCTGGTATTCCATACGGATGAAAATATTCTGTCATATCTTGACGGCAGAGAATTTATATGCCCTCCTTCTTATAAATATTGCCGTATAATAAGGGATTTATTTGGCATTGATTGTAAAAAACATGAAAAATCCCCGAAAATGATAAAATCGTAAAAATAACTGTTGAAATTATAGGCAAATAATACTATAATGTATAATGTTCGTTTTAATATAAGTTGTATATTTACATAGATCGGGAGGGATACATATGCATAGATGTATGCAGTGTATGAAGGAATACAGTGACAGAGAAGATAAATGTCCCTATTGCGGCAAACGGGACACGGGTATGCCCGAAAGCAGCAGACATCTGATGCCGGGTACCGTGCTTAACGACAGATATATTGCAGGATACGCTGTTGATACCAACAGCGTTTTTGTAACATATGCCGGTTGGGACAGTGAAAATAAAAGAAAGGTGCTTATTAATGAGTATCTGCCCAATAATCTTGCTTACAGAGAAAAGGGCGGCTCTAATGTTGTTACAAAAAGCGGCGATATAGCCGATCGTTATTATGCGGGATTTGACGCATTTTCAGACGAGTGCGAAGACCTTATGGGCTTTAATAATTTGGATATCGTTGACGGCTTTGAGGAGAACAATACCTACTATGCCGTAAGGAAAATAATAAAAGGCGGTCGTACTCTTGCCGAGCTTATAGACGGCAATTTTGAAATAGCGAAGGATTACAGAAAAAACATTATTGTAAATATAATGCGGGTAATAGAGCCTGTACACAAGGCAGGGATAATACACGGCAATATATGTCCCGATACCATAGTTATAAGAAAGGACAATTCCGTTGTATTGACAGACTTTGGCTTTTGCGGATATATGTCCAGGATAATACCCGTATATACAAATGAAGGATATTCTCCAATAGAGCAGTACACTATGGGCAATAGGCTCACGGTAGCTGTGGATGTATATTCCATAGCCGCAATATATTATGAAATGCTTACAGGGGAAATACCCTTGGCTGCCCCCGAAAGACAAAAGCAGGATACCCTTATGCCTCCGTCAAGAATGGGCATAAAAATAAGACCCGGTATGGAAAACGCCATAATGAACGCCCTTAACATAAAGGCGGAAAACAGGACCGCAACAGTTGATGAATTCTATGCGGAGCTTAAAAGTAAAAATACCGTAAGACGTTGGGAAAGAGTAAAAAAAGCAGAAAAGCATACCGTGGATTTCTATACACAAAAGAGCTTTTGGCTCAAGGCAATGATATGGGGCGTTGTGCTTGTAATGGCATTTTCCGTAATAATAATAGCCGCAGAGGTCTCAGCAATCAAAAAAAGAGCGCAGAACAAAGAAAACATTGAGATCTCTACCGAAAGCATACCTGAGGAGGGCGACAGCTTTTGGGATCGCTTTAAGACAAAAAGCGACGTGGAAGAGGAAAATGAACCTACCTCAGAGGAAGAGAAGAAATATGTCGTACCCTCTCCCGTTGACGACGATGTGGAGTCAAGGGCTGCCGTGGATACCGACGTTCAGTAAAATATGGGCATAAGCCGATAAAGTCCTATAATAACTATAATAAAGCCTGATATGACAGCAATATATCTGCCGTTTATACCGGGCTTTATTTTTTTGCCCATATATGTGCCTGAAATTATGAACAGCAGTTGTGCGGTCATAAGTGAAAAGGGCATCAGAACAGAGGCTGTACCCGACATACCGGTGCTTATTGCCGCTGCCGAGGAATCCAGGGAAAGAGTTATACCCATAACTATTGCTTCGGGAGCTTCTATTATGCCCGATCTGTTCATATCGCTTAGCTCGGGGTTATCCAATATTTCTCTTATATCGGAGTTTTCTCTTTTTCTGTCGGCGCATATCCATATGCCTATACCTATAAGAAGGAACGCTCCTGCCGTATCGCAAAAGGGAATATAAATGCTCAACGTCTTTCCCAGCAGCATAGAGCAAAGCACCGTGCAAAAGGCGGTCAGCGAAAGCGTGAAGAAAGCCTTCAAGGGAACTCTTATGCCTCTTACCCCAAAGGATATGCCAAAGAAAAGAGCGTCAAGTGAAAGCACCAGCGAAAGCGCAATTATCTCAGCCATATTACTCACCTCATTTTTACAGTATGCGCTTAAGACATATTTGTGCCTGTCAGCGTATATATTTGTAAAGAGGAGGATGATCAAATGAATTACCACAGCGTAGATATAAGGGAAGCGGTAAAAGAGCTTGGTACAAGCATCAACAACGGCTTGGACAGCAGAGAGGCTGAAAAAAGGCTTAAAAAATACGGCTGCAACGCTCTTGCGAAAAAGAAGAGAACATCTCTTTTAATAAGATTTATATTACAGTTCAAGGATTTTATGGTGCTTGTGCTTATAGCCGCCGCCATAATAAGCACTCTTGTGGAAATATATTCTGGAGGCAGAAATTTTACGGACAGCGCCGTAATAATAGCAATAGTGCTGTTTAACGGCGTGATAGGTACCGTGCAGGAATACAAGGCGGACAAGGCCATAGACGCATTGAAGGATATAACGGAACCGTCTGCCCTTGTGCTGAGAGACGGCAGATATATTCAGATAAAGGCTCAGTATATAGTACCCGGCGATATAGTAAAGCTTGAGGCGGGAGATATCGTGCCTGCGGACTGCCGTATTATAGACAGCATTGCCCTTAAGGCAAACGAATCGGCATTGACGGGAGAGACCGAGGGCAGGGACAAGTCCGAAAAAACAGTGGATACGGATACAATACTTGCCGAAAGGAGCAATATGCTGTATATGGGTACAAGCGTTGTGCAGGGCAGGGGAACGGCTATGGCAACGGCAACGGGGCAATGCACGGAAATAGGCAAGATAGCGGACATGCTCTCTTCCGAAAGAGAGGAAACGCCCTTGCAGAAAAAACTTTCCGAGCTTGGTAAAATACTGGGCATTGGCGCATTGGGAATATGCTTTATGATATTTGTAATAGGCGTTATGAGGGGCATAGGAGCCTTTTCCATGTTTATGACGGCGGTAAGCCTTGCGGTAGCCGCTATACCCGAGGGTCTTACGGCAGTTGTAACGATAGTGCTTGCCATAGGAGTACAGACAATGGCAAAAAGCAATGCCGTGGTAAAAAGGCTGTCAGCCGTGGAAGCCCTGGGAAATGCCGATATAATATGTTCCGATAAAACAGGAACTATCACTGAAAACAAAATGAGCTTAAAGAAGGTCATAGGCTACAGCGAAAAGGATATAATGACTCTTGCGTGTCTTTGCTGCGATGCGGACGGAGAAAAAGGAGAAGCAACAGAAATAGGCATTGTAAGAGGAGCGGCGACGCTGGGTATCGATAAGTCGGAGCTGGAGTACCATATGTCAAGAGTATATGAGATGCCCTTTACATCCGAGAGGAAGAAAATGACTACGGTACATAAATACGACGGCGAGTATATAGCCGTAACAAAGGGAGCCTGTGAGGAGGTGCTTAAGGGCTGTACGTTTTATATTGACAATAACGGAAATAAAAAAAGATTGAAAAACACAGACGCTGTTATAAAAGAAAGCGATATGCTTGGAGAAAAGGGTCTGAGAGTGCTGGCTGTGGCTGTAAAAAAAGGCTCAGCTCCCATTAAAAACGAAGCGGACTATGTATACTGCGGACTTATCGCCCTGAGAGACGATCCCAGAGAAGGCGTAAGGCAGTCGGTGGAAATGTGCGAAAGGGCAGGCATAAGAACCGTTATGATAACGGGAGACAGTCCTGTAACGGCATCTGCCGTAGCAAAGAGCATAGGCATAGTATCCGATACCGTCACGGGAAAAGAAATGGACGGCATGACTAAAGAACGCCTTGATGATGTCCTTGAAAAATGCAGCATATTTGCAAGAGTGACTCCCATACACAAATATAGGATAGTGGAAAGACTCAGAGCAAAGGGCAAAGTGGTTGCCTTTGCAGGCGACGGTATAAACGATGCGCCTGCCATAAAGCTTGCGGATATTGGCTGCGCCATGGGCAAAAACGGCACGGAGGTGGCAAGACAGGCGGCGGATATCGTATTGGCAGACGATAATTTCAATACTATTGTAAAGGCAGTGGAGCAGGGAAAGGGCATATACGAAAATATACTTAAAGTGATACATTTTTTGCTTTCTTCAAATATAGGAGAGATACTTGTTATATTTCTTTCCGTAATAATGGGCTTTCCCGTTCCCCTTGCGCCTATACAACTGCTGTGGGTCAATCTTATTACCGACAGTATGCCTGCCGTTGCCCTTGGCGTTGACAGTTGGGACGAGGATATAATGTATGTCAAAAACAGAGGTCATATGTGGGACAGGATAATACTTGAAGGCTGTATGATAGGTTCGCTTGCTCTTGTAGCTTTCGCATTGGGAAAGACACTATACGGAAATACCGACACGGGAAGAACAATGTGCTTTTGCGTGCTGAGCATATCGCAGCTTTTCCATGCCTTTAACATGAGGAGCAGACATTCTCTGCTGCATATAAATATATTTGAGAATATATATCTTATAGGCGCTCTTATTGCGGGTATGGCTCTTCAGTGGTGCGTTGTCGGGGCAGGGATATTGAACGGCGTTTTTGCCACGGTACCGCTCAGAGCGGGAGAATGGCTTATAGTAATATGCCTGAGCCTTGTGCCTATATTTGTATGCGAGACAGAAAAAAGGATATGGGACAGACAGAGCGATAGCGCCGATTTTTGACAGTAAAAACAAACCGGCGGCAATCTTTTTAGATGCCGCCGCAAATATCAATTCATATTTTTGTATTTTATATATTCCATAAATTTTTTTACCGCAACAGAGGTGGTTTTTTTATCCCTAAGTATAAGTCCTATTTGTCTGTAGGCAGGTACCTCAAGCTCCTTTGCCACGATATTGTAGGGTATCCTTCTTAATATAAGCTGGGGCAGTATGCTTATTCCCAGACCACTTTCCACCATAGACATAATGGCATAGTCGTCAAGCGTCGTAAAGTGTATATTAGGCGATATATTATGCCTTTCGAATATCTGCGATATTTCCGCCTTGGCGGTTTTTTCCAACAGCATAAAAGGATAGTCGCACAGAGCTTTTATGGGGAATTTCTGACAGTCTGCCAGAGGATGATCCGGGGGAAGCACCACAAGGAGCTTGTCTTCTTCCAGAAATATGGATTCCAGATCCTTTGAAGCAGGCAGTATTATAAATCCGCAGTCCACTCTGCCCGAAGCGGTCCATTCTTCTATTTCCTTGTATTCTCCCACAAGCAGCTCATAGTCAATATTGGGATAGTCCTTTTGGAATTCCTTTATTATATTGGGCAGCCAATGAGTGGCTACGCTGGAAAAGGTGCCTATCCTTATAAGTCCCGACCGCAGTCCGTTAAGCTCTTCTACCTGAGATTGGAGCCTTTCATAGTCTATGCACACATTCTTGGCATAGGGCAGGAGCCTTAAACCGTCTGATGTAAGGCGCACTCCGGAGCGGTTGCGTTCCAGAAGAGATACGCCCCATTCCTTTTCAAGGTCGTTTATCATACGGCTTATGCCGGATTGAGAATACTTAAGTACCTCGGCTGCCTTGGTAAAGCTTTCATATTCAACTGTTTTGACAAAAGCCATAAATTTTTGTATATTTGTATCCACACGCTCACGCCTTTTTATTATATTTTGTAATTATTGTTATGTCCAATATCTGTTTTTGTAATACTATGATATATCATATGAGGATATTTTGCAAGGGGATAATTTATTTTCAACATAGAGTGCGTTATGTGTTGACATAGGAATAAAATAATGTTATAGTTAAAATAGTATAGGGATAGAGGTGCATTTACATAAGTAGATTAATTGATGCCGCAGAGGGCAGATGATATTAATTGAAAGGGGAAGATGCCGAAGGATATGATCTCTCTGACAGGTCGTATTCTGGTTGCCGATACCAACAGTGCGGCGACTGTCATTGCTTATGCAATGGAGAGCTATCTGTGTAGCTGTTTTCACAGATTGGCTTTTGTCAATCTTTTTTATTTACGATTAGGAGTGTATTGAAATGAAAAGCTTTAATGTAGGTATCATAGGCGCTACGGGTATGGTAGGTCAGAGATTTACTCTTCTGCTTGACAAGCATCCGTGGTTCAATGTTGTTGCCGTTGCGGCAAGTCCCCGTTCAGCAGGCAAAAAGCTAAAGGACGCCATAGGCTCCAGATGGGCTATGACAGAGCCTTTGCCTGAGGCAATAGGCGATCTTACGGTAATGGACGCTTCCGCCGACGTAGAGAAGATAGCGTCTATGGTAGATTTTGTATTTTGCGCCGTAGACATGAAAAAAGACGAGATAAGAGCTCTTGAGGAACGCTATGCCAAGGCGGAGTGTCCCGTTGTAAGCAACAACTCTGCCCACAGGTTTACCCCTGATGTTCCTATGGTAGTTCCGGAGCTTAATCCCGAACATATTGAGATAATAGAGGCTCAGAGGAAGCGCCTCGGCACCAAGAGAGGCTTTATAGCCGTAAAGTCCAACTGCTCCATACAAAGCTATGTGCCTGCTCTTCATCCGCTTAGAAAGTTTGGTATAAAAAATGTTCTTGCCTGTACATATCAGGCAATATCGGGAGCCGGCAAGACCTTTGAGACCTGGCCCGAAATGGTGGATAACCTTATACCGTTTATAGGCGGAGAGGAAGAAAAGTCCGAACAGGAGCCGTTGAAGGTATGGGGCAAAATAAACGGAGACGTTATAGAAAAGGCGTCAGAGCCGAATATTACGACTCAGTGCCTCAGAGTAGCGGTTTCAGACGGTCATACTGCCGCAGTTTTCGTAAGCTTTGAAAATAAGCCGTCAAAAGAGGAAATACTCAAGCTTTGGAGGGAGTTCAGCGGTGTTCCGCAGCAATTGGAGCTACCCTCTGCGCCAAAGCAATTCATACACTATTTTGAGGAGGATAACAGACCCCAGGCAAAGCTGGATCGAATGCTTGAAAACGGTATGGCTGTATCCGTAGGCAGACTCAGAGAGGACAGCCAATATGACTATAAGTTCGTATGCCTTTCACACAATACTTTAAGAGGCGCAGCAGGCGGCGCTGTACTTATGGCAGAGCTTCTTGCATCTAAGGGCTATTTTGACAGATAGGAGGTATTTTTTATGAAAAAGACTTTATTTACAGGCGCAGGCGTTGCCATTGTAACTCCTTTTAATGAGGACAGAAGCGTCAACTTTGACTCTCTTGGCAATATGATAGAAAATCAGATAGCCAACGATACGGATGCCATTATAATATGCGGCACCACGGGAGAAGCTTCCACATTAAGCGACGATGAACAGATAGAAGTAATAAGGTATACGGTAGACAAGACCGCAGGCAGGATACCCGTTATCGCAGGGGCAGGCAGCAACGATACCGAGCATGGGAGAGTGCTTTGCAAAAGGTGCAGAGAAGTAGGCGCCGACGGTCTGCTTATTGTTACTCCGTACTATAACAAGACTACACAAAAGGGTCTTGTAAAGTATTATGAGGAAATGGCAAGCGCTGCGGATCTTCCTGTGATAATGTACTCCATAGCAGGCAGAACAGGTGTGAACATTATGCCTAAAACCGCTGCCGAGATAGCTAAGATAGACAATATAGTAGGTATTAAGGAAGCCAGCGGAAATATTTCTCAGGTAGCTGAGATAGCTGCGCTTACTCAAGGAGATCTGGATATATACAGCGGAAACGACGATCAGGTAATACCTCTCCTTTCTTTGGGCGGAAAAGGCGTAATATCAGTGCTTTCAAACATAGCGCCAAAATATACTCATGATATGGTAATGAGCTATTTAAACGGCGATGTAAAGAAGGCTTGCCAAATGCAGCTCGACTGTCTTGACCTTGTTAAGAATCTTTTCTCAGAGGTCAATCCCATACCTATAAAGGCTGCTCTTAATATGATGGGCATGAATGCAGGTACATATCGTTCTCCTCTTCTTGATATGGAGGAAGAACACAGAGTGCTTTTGGAAAAGGCTATGAAGGACTTTGGCATACTGTAATTTAAAAAGAGCGGTCTCCGACCGTGAAGGAAGGTAAATTCTTATGATAAAAATAATTGTGCATGGCTGTAACGGCAAAATGGGCAGAGTTATATGCGATATAGTCAGAAACGACAAGGATACCGAGATCGCAGCAGGTGTGGACATAGCTCCTGCCAATGCGGATTTCCCTGTTTTTACCAATATTAAGGATTGCAATATCAAGGCGGATGTTATTATAGATTTTTCTACGGCGGCTGCCGTACCCGATGTTATAAAATATGCTGTGGATAAAAATATCCCTGCCGTTATATGCACTACTGCTTTAAGCGATGAAACAAACGATATGATAGAAAATGCTGCCAAAAAGGTGGCAATGTTCAAGAGCGCAAATATGAGCCTTGGCATAAATCTTATAGCGGCTATGCTTAAAAAATACAGTTCGGTGCTGTACGATGCAGGCTTTGACGTGGAAATAGTGGAAAGACACCATAATCAGAAAATAGATGCGCCAAGCGGCACCGCAATACTTCTGGCTGACGCCGTAAACGAAGGCGTAGGCAACGAGCTGGAGTATGTGTATGACAGAAGCAGCGTAAGGCAAAAGAGAGATCGCAAGGAGCTGGGCATTTCTGCCGTAAGAGGCGGTACTATCGTCGGCGACCATGAGGTAATATTTGCAGGCAAGGATGAGGTAATAGAGTTTACCCATTCTGCTCACAGCAAGGAAGTGTTTGCCGTAGGCGCCGTAAAGGCGGCTAAGTTCATAAAGGGCAAGCCTGCAGGAAAGTATGATATGCAGGATGTAATGGCTGAGATATAAAGCGGGGATGATCATGAAAAAGCTTGGATTTGGTTTTATGAGGCTGCCCATACTTACCGAAGGGGATCATGCCGGCATAGATATGGTTCAGTTAAATAAAATGGTGGATATCTTTATGGAGAACGGCTTCAATTATTTTGATACGGCATATCCCTATCACAAAGAGAAAAGCGAGGAAGCTCTGAGAGAATCTCTTGTAAAGCGATATCCCAGGGACAGCTTTATTATTGCCGATAAAATGCCTACGGTAAGGGTAACGGGTCCCAAGGACTATCCCCTATTCTTTGAAACACAGCTTAAGCGCTGCGGCGTAGAGTATTTTGACTATTATCTGCTGCACAATATTTGGAAAAAGAGCTTTGCGGATACCGAAAGATACGGAGGCTTTGATTTTATTGCCGAGAAGATAAAGGAAGGACGTATAAAGCATTTCGGCTTTTCCTTTCACGATGAGCCTGAGCTTTTGGACACTGTGCTTTCAAAACATCCCGAGGTGGAATTTGTACAGCTCCAGTTGAATTATCTGGATTGGAAAAGTCCCAGCGTTCGTTCGGAGGAGTGCTATAACGTAGCAAGAAAGCACGGCAAGGAAATAATAGTTATGGAGCCTAACAAGGGCGGGAGTCTTATAGATCTTCCCCACAGGGCTCAAAAGCTTATGAGGGCATATGCGCCCCACAGCTCAAACGCTTCATGGGCTTTGAGATACTGCGCATCTCTTGAAGGAGTGCGCCTTGTATTAAGCGGCATGAGCAGTATAGCTCAGCTTGAGGACAATATCGGTATCATGGACGATCCCGCTCCCCTTAATGATGAAGAAAAGGAAATAATAGAAAAGGTAAGGATGATATTGGAGGAAGAGAGCGCCATAGGCTGTACAAAGTGCAGATATTGTATTGAGGACTGTCCCAAGGGCATACCGATCCCCGAATACTTCTCTGCCTTTAATACCTATCAGCTTACACACAATATGGGAAATGCAGGTATGTATTACAGAAGATATGCCAACGGCAGAAGTCTTGCTTCCGAGTGCGTAAAATGCGGCAGGTGTGAAAACCATTGTCCTCAGCATCTTGAAATAAGAAAGCTGCTGGAGGAAACAGCCGCACTTTTTGAAAACGCCTAGACTCCTTCGCAGTCGAAGGGCGGTATAAAGCTTTCCTCTGCTGTATCTCCTTCTTGTATAAAGCCGTTTTCAACGCCTATTGAAAGGGCGTAGTCCACAAGAGCATCGTATTCTTCCTTGCCGACCTTATTGTTAAGTTCGGGAAATTTTTCAAAATGCTTTATGGGCGTATACTGATTCATAAGGCTTATATACAGTAGATCGCCGTATTTTTCATATACATATTTTACAACTGCTTTACCGTTTTCTAAACAGTTAGGCAGAAGAAGATGGCGAACGATAACGCCTCTTTTCATTATACCATGACTGTCGAATACAGGGCTGCCTGTCTGACGCATCATTTCGTCAAGGGCAGCTTTTGCTATATCGGGATAATTTTTTGCATTGGAATACTTAAGCGCAAGAGAGCTGTCCATATATTTTATATCCGTAAGATAAATATCGACGATACCCTCGAGAGCTTTAAGAGCTTTAACATTTTCATATCCGCTTGTGTTGTATACTATGGGTATATCAAGTCCCTTTTCTCTTGCAATATTTACCGCCTTTATTATTGCGTCGGAATAATGTGTAGGCGTAACAAGATTTATGTTGTGTGCGCCTTTGTTTTGCAATTCAATAAAAATTTCTGCAAGCCTATTTACCGATATCCTTTTTCCTATGCTGCCCTTTGCTATATCGATATTCTGGCAGTATATACATTTTAAAGGACAGCCTGTGAAGAATACCGTTCCCGAGCCTCTTTCCCCGGATATACACGGCTCTTCCCAGAAATGGAGTGCGGCTCTTGCGCAGTAGATATCCTTTGGCATACCGCACAGTCCTATTTTTTTTGTTCTGTCAATATTGCATTTTCTTGGGCATAACATACAATTATCAGTGTTTTTCATAGCATTTCTCCAAACAAAACATACCGTAAAAAAATAAAACTCTTGACCTTTCGGCTGAAAACTAGTATACTAACACTATCGGGGCGTAGCGTAGCTTGGTAGCGCGCAGCGTTCGGGACGCTGAGGTCGCAGGTTCAAATCCTGTCGCCCCGACTTTTTATTTCATACAACTCAAAAAGCTCATCAATACCATTGTCAAATTCCGCCAAGGTTTTTGACTTTTTTATTTTTTTTGCTATTTTTTCCGAGCCTTCAAAGGAATAGACCATATATGATATAAGCTCCTTCATTTTAAACATAAGAGGAGTGCTGCCGTGCATTATCTCGGCGTAGCCTTCATATATCCCGTTATAGAGATCTCTGAGTCTTTGTTTTGAAAGTGTCTTTCCTTCTTTTATGGCAAGGGGCAGAGAGGGGTCGGAAATAATGCCCCTGCCTATCATTATTTTTTCGGTCTGAGGGAACAAGGACATAAATTCGCCGTAATATCCCATATTGAATATATCCCCATTGTAGCATAGGGGATTTTTGCTGTTTTCAAGGGCATAAGCGTATATTTCGGTATTGGGCTTGTTGTTATACATATCCTTTCTTGTGCGGGGATGTATAATAAGCTCGTGTATGGGATATCTGTTGTATATTTCCATAAGTTTATAAAACTCCAAGGGTTCCTTGATCCCTATCCTTGTTTTTACGGATATCCTAAAGCCGCTTTTAAATATCACATCCAGAAATCTGTCCAGATCATCGGGATATGCCAGAAAGCCGGCTCCTCTGCCCTTTGACGCTACCGTACCCGAGGGACAGCCTAAATTAAGGTTAAATTCGGTATATCCGTATCCTTCAAGGCTCTTGCACATTGTTATGAACCCTTCCGCCGAGTTGGTAAGTATCTGGGGTACAAGGTTTTGCCCCTTATTGTTTTCTGGAAGTATATCTTTGAGTACCTTTTTGCCGAGTACTCCCTTGGCGCAGGGAGATATAAACGGAGTAAAATATTTGTCTATACCGCCGAAGTATTTACATAGGTTGCTTCTGAATATGTATCCTGTAATGCCCTCCATAGGGGCTAAATAAATTTTCATGGACATTCTCCTTTTAAGATATAATAACATATATTCGGCGATTTGTTCAAGTCCGTAATTTTATGTTACAATTACCTATAAGCGGCATATATATATGAGGTGATAATTATGACCGAGGATTTTTTTGAAGGTCTGTGCAACAAATATTATAAAAAGATATTGAAATATTCTGTTCTTTGCGTTAAGGATAAGGATATTGCCGACGATATAGTACAGGAGGTCTTTATTGTGGTGTATAAAAAGCTTGACCGACTTAAAAGCCACCCCAATATAGGCGGCTTCATATATCAGACGGCAAAGAATATAATAAACGAGCATAAAAGAAAGCTTTATACAACGCTTATGCATGAAATAAGGGAAGATAGGGAGTTTATGGGCAGCGGTTCCGTTGAAAAGGAAATAGACAGCCGTATAGACGAGTATGAATATATAACGGATATCATATCTCAGCTAAGTGATGAAAAATACAGATTATATAAGCTTTACTACATAGATAATATGCCTATGGATAAAATTGCGGACAAGCTGGGCATAGAATATACGGCTTTGCGTATGCGTTATGTACGGCTGCGACGGGAGATAAAGGAAATGGTCAGAAGGCTTGCCGAGGAAAAATTTTAGTTACAACAGAATGTAAATGACATATATAAATGTAAGCGCTTACAGAAAGCTTCCGAGGAGGATAAATATGAATGAAACGGAAATGAGAAGGGCAATAGACAGGGCAATAGATACGGGAAATACAGAGGAGGTCGAAAGGCTTCTGGATATGCTGCCCGATGCAGAGGATATGCCCACGGGATTTGCTTCTCTTATAATTTCAAAGTGTAAGGAGAAAAATATTATGAAAAAGATCAAAATTTCAAAAATAGGTATTGCGGCGGCAGTTATTGGACTGAGCTGCGTAGCGGTAGCAGGCTCCGCCCTTGTAAAGCATTATTCGTTGGAACACGGCAACAGGTATATACAGGTGGCTTCGGATGAGGATATTGACCAAAAAGAGCTTGAGAAAATAGCCCGGAATGCAAATGTGGATACCCATGATATTGAAAGCGGAAATGTTATGGTCGCCGATACGATCGTCTATAACTCTGTTGCCGAGGCGGAAGAAAAAATGGGTATGAAAGTGGTTATGCCCGAGATAATGCCGAACCTTGAGCTTGACAAAGTAGAGGGTTGTATACTTAACGACAGAAGAAAGGATATGTATATAATATACGGCGGCTCCGAAACAAAGCATTTTGGCATAACATTAGGTTACGAAAAGCTTGAAAAAGGCGAAACCTCCGTAACAACGGGAGATATAGACGAAGGTACTCTTGACAGCTACACCTCTGCCAAAGGCTATAAATTCGATACCTTTATCGAAAGCGGCGAAGGAGGCTCCGCTGATATATACACCACTCATATTGGAGATTATGAGTACAGCCTTGTGTTTGAAGGATATGGTAAAAAGGATATGCAGGATATCGTAGACAGTGTGGATCTGGAAAGCTACAGATAACAAAACCTATACTAACGGCTCCCTACTATCATATTTGATTTATGTGGGTCAATATAATAGTATGAGGTGATTTTCATGTCAGAACAGGGAAAGAGAGCGTCATGCATAACGGTCGGCGGCAAAAATGTTGGCGGTCTGACAGGTAAAGGCGTAATAGTAGGGATAATAGATTCGGGAATAGAGTATACCCATAGGGAATTCAGGGGACGTATACTGTACATATGGGATATGTCCGAGGACAGAGTATACACTAAAGAAGAAATAGAAAATGGAGATATAGGAGAAAGGGATATAAACGGACACGGCACGGCAGTTGCAGGCATAGCCTGCGGAGAAAAGGGCGTTGCCTATGAAAGCTCTATAATAGCTGCGGCGATAAGGCGCAATTCTCAGGAGGATATAATGCGTGCCATAGAGTTTATAGAGGAAAAGGGCAGGGAACTTGGTATGCCTGTGGTCATAAATATATCCTATGGCACAAATTCAGGCTCCCATAACGGACAGTCGTATTTTGAGCAGTATATAGACAGGATATCCTCTGAATATAATACCGTTATAGTTGTATCCTCGGGAAATGAAGGGGACAAAGGTCATCATTACAGAGGACAGGGCAACAACGATATAGAGTTCAATATAGGCGGCAGCCTGCCTTCTATACATATGGAGCTGTGGAAAAGCTTTGCGGACAGCTATACCTATGAAATAATATCACCCAACGGAAATACGGGAGGCGTTCTTGACGAAAACAACAGGGTATCAGATTTTATTTTGCAAAGCACACAGATAACCATTACCATAAACGATCCCGAACCCGACCGTGTGGATCAAAGCATATATATTGATTTGAAGGGCATAAAATTTGTGGACAGCGGCATATGGCGGCTTAAAATAAGAGCGGTCAATAAGGTGGCAGACGGTTACAGCATATGGATGCCAGTAGGAGAAGGAGTTGACGAGAACACAAGATTTCTTTCGCCCGAAATAAGGACTACTCTCACGATACCCTCCACGGCTTACAGAGCCTTGACGGTAGGCGCATACGATCCCGTAAGCGGAGCCATGGCGCCCTTTTCGGGAAGGGGATATACAAGAGAGGTGGAGTACGTTAAGCCCGATATAGTAGCTCCGGGAGTAAATATTGAAACGGCAGCCCTTGGCGGAGGATATACGGTATTTACAGGTACGAGCGCTGCGGCGCCTTTTGTGACGGGAGCTGCGGCGCTTCTTATGGAATGGGGCATAGTAAAGGGCAACGATCCCAATATGTACGGAGAAAGACTCAAAGCATTTTTAAGGCGCTATGCCGCAAGGGACAGGAGCATATCATATCCCAACATAAATGAGGGATACGGAAAGCTGTGTCTGAGAAATGTATACGACAGTCTTATACCCGTAAGCGCAATGCGGGTAAATGCTCCGGGCAGCGATCTGATACCCATTGTTGTGGATTATAATGAGGTAAACGAGCTTATACTTGAAAGTATGGGAAGTAAATATTGTAGGCTCTTTTACGGAGATTATATCGTTGTGTTCATAGACGTGAGCGAGTATGAAAGAATGCTTGCGGATACGGGTATAGGCAGAGGTATGCGGGCATTTACTCCTCTTTTAATGGGTATAATGGATGAGCTTACCGACGAGGCGGATATTACAAGAGTACAGGAGCCGCCTCTTGATCTGAGAGGTAACAGAGTGCTTATAGCCATAATAGATACGGGAATAGATTACAATGACGAAGCCTTCCGATACGAAAACGGCGACAGCAGGATATATTCCATATGGGTGCAGGACGCCGAATATATTGACGACAGCGGTAAGGTATGCTTTGGCAGAGAATACACTCAGGAGGAAATAACGGCAGGCAACATAGATGTAACAGACGAGGAGGGTCACGGCACCGTGCTTGCAAAGACCGTACTTAAGGCGGCGCCCGATGCAGAGCTTGTTATAGTAAAGCTAAAGGGAGCAAGCAGATATTACAGGGAGAAAATGGGAATAGATGAAAATGCCACGGTATTTGAATCCTCAGACGTTATGCTGGGAGTCGACTATGCAATAGACAAGGCAAGGGAGGCAAGACGCCCTATTTCTATCCTTTTGGCTCTGGGTACAAACGAAGGAGGTCACGACGGTCAGACCTTCCTTGAAAAGTATCTTTTGGACGTAGGTACCAAAACAGGGGTATGCATTACCTCTGCGGCAGGCAACGAGGCTCTTGCTCAGCGCCATACATCCTTTGAGATAGGGGAAGCGGGTTATCATGATGTGGAGATAAGAATAGATGAGAATACTCAGGTCGCCACTGTCTGGATGTGGAACAATATAGTAGACAGAGTAGACGTAGGCATAGTACCTCCCGTAGGCGAAGATATAGACAGGATACAATCCCGCAGCAACTTTTTGGGAACATATTCATTGCCGCTTATAGGCTCCGAGGTAACGGTGGAGTACAGGATACCCTATTATCAGACTACAAGCCAGCTTACGATAATAAGCATAAGGCGTCCCATAGCAGGAGTGTGGAAAGTAAGGGTATACGGCACCTCTGTGTATTCTCGTATAGATTGCTGGCTGCCTATATCCAATCTGGTATCGGGTACTGTATTCCTTTCCCCGGATACGGCGTCTACAGTAACGGTTCCGGGTACCCTCTATGAAATAATAACAACGGGGGCTTACGACTACCGCTCAAGGTCAATGGTGCCTACCTCGGGGCGAGGACCTACACGCTACAATATACTTAAGCCCGAAATAGCCGCTCCCTCTACGGGAGCAACGAGCATAAGCGCCGCCGTTACCGCAGGCGCTGCGGCATTGCTGCTGCAGTGGGGCATAATAAGGGGAAATGACCTTAACATCAACACCACTACCGTTAAATCCATACTTATAAGAGGCGCAGAGACGGTAGACGCTGCGGAGATATATCCCAACAATTTGTGGGGCTTCGGGCTGCTTAATCTATACAGTGCTTTTAGCAACATTTAAAAGATCTGCACGCTTTAAAGAGGCGCTTGAATTTCTTTAGGTCTGATTTTTGCAGTCGGGCAGAACTATATACATTTTATTATAAAAACTTGTCCAATTTTATGCGGCAATATTTGTATATTTACACCATTGAAAACAAATTAAAAAAGGCGTATTATTGACTTGTTATTTTATTGGAGAAGGGGTATACACAAAGCATTGTATTTGTGCGCCCTTTCTGTTTTTATTTCTATTGTGAAAAGGAGCAATCAAGATGAAAAAAACCTATGTAAAGCCCATGGCAAATATTGGAACATTTTCGTCTGAAAGTGTTATAAGCGCATCTGTAATTCCCCAAAATGCACCGACCAATACCGTAAAGTATACTAAGGGCAGACTTAACTTTTAGGGAGGGCTGAGAACATGAAAAGATATTTATTAAAAATTATCTCCGCAGCTCTTGCCGGAGTTATGCTTATGGGTACGGCAGTTTCTGCCGAAACGGTCGATTATACAAATTCGAACCAAGATAAAAAAGTTGTGGTAAATATTGTTGATGAGAGCGGAAAAAAGATAGGCGATGGCAATATAGACACAAATGCTCTTGTTGTCGGTCGTATGGCAACGATAAATGCAGATCCCGAAGTTTACGGCAAATATTTTTCTCATTATGAATATGTGACCACAGCCAGAAACTATGATGCCTGCTATGATGAGAGCTTTACATTTTTTGTAGATCCTCCTATGACAATAAATGTTGTATATGGTACTCAAAAGGCGGATCATTCAGGGGACAGCGTAAAGGCGGGTATGTACAAAAATCCGGAATTTAAGGATGGCAATACATATTTTTACTGCTCCGTTGTAGCTGCCAAAGATAAAATAGACGCAAGCGAAACAACTGCCGATATTATATTCGGACGTTCGGAAATGAAACGTGCCAATGAAAACGATGAAAATAATTCCGAGAAATTCACAACAAGTGCGGAACAGAATATATATGACGAAAGTTCTAAAAATACTTTCCAGTATATAGTTTCAAGCGGTATCCAGGCAGGCAGTCCCATTAACTTCGATGCCCAATTGACTAATGATGAAGGCGCAAAGGCGCAGATAAAGACATGGGACTTAGAAAAGGGTATATTTGTCAATGCAAAGGACGACGAAACAATAAACGGTCTTACAATTGAAACCGATAAATTGACATTTACTGCCAATGTAGGCGATAAGATAAGAGTTTATACAGAAAGCGGAGAGCCTTCGGGTATTGGCGGCATGAAATTGCTTGGACAAAATGAGGAAGGCAATATATATGAATACAGAGCAGATACATCATCTACAATATATATGAACAGGGAAGGCGTTAATAAAATAATGGTCAATCCCATGGATGTTGCCGTAAAGACAGAAGGCTCCACAGAACCTGAGACTTCTGCTCCTTCCGCTCCGCAACTGGGTACTATAAAGGTAACGCTTAAAAACAGTTCTACGGTAGAAGGCGTTAAAGACACACCCGTAAAAGGCGCAAAGGTAACGGCAAAGAAAAAAGATGATAGCGATATCGAATTTACAGTACCCGAAAAAGACAACGGCGAATATTATGTAAGCGTTCCTGCAGGTGATTATACCGTTACGGCTAAAATAAACGATGAGACCGCAACAGGTAATGCCCAAAATGTTACAGCCAATGCAGAAACGCCTGTGGAGATAGAAATTAAGGATATTGAGGCTGAGAGAGAATATAAAATAAATACATATATTAATGAGATACTCCTTAAAGAAGTTGATCCAAATTCTACAGGCGGCAAAAATTCTAAAGACCCATGGGATGGTTCTGTATGGAATTCTGAAAGCAGAGAATTCAAATGGTCTTATATCAACGGATGTATGATGACTGCTTTTATGGATATGTATGATGTTACAAAAGAAGAAGTTTATAAAAATAATGCCGATACATATATGTATAAGTTTTTGGATACAGGAACAAATAAGGTAAAATCTGCCGGTGATATAAGCAAAAGACATGAACTTGATGACATAAATCCCGGCAAATCATTACTCGATCTCATTGATAATGAGTCTGATCATGCTAATGAATTTAAAACAACTGTAGGTCAGCTTAATGATATAATTAAGGCTACGAGTAGGATAAAAGATAAGAATGGAACTGAACTGAATTTCTGGCATAAGGATTCATATCCTTATCAGATATGGCTTGACGGAACATATATGGTACTGCCGTATATGATCCAAAATGAATATATTATAAATAACAGCCAAAATCTGAAATCTGTGGCACAGGATGTTACGAGACAATTTCAAACAGTACATGATAAAATGAGGGATGAAGAAACAGGTCTATATTATCATGGCTATGATGCTCAGGCTGACAGCGCTATGGGATCAGATATATACAACACCGATAATGCTATGAGTTGGGCAAAAGGTTCTACTGCAAGGTCAAAAGGAGAAAATTCAGATAACTGTTATTTGATTCAGGATACAAACGATGGTAGTCCTACCCCAAATTATTATTCGCAATTTGATTCACAAGCAAGCAAGGTTGGATGTTCGGATAGCTTTTGGTCAAGAGCTATGGGTTGGTATGCCATGGCGCTTATAGATACATATGAGCAAATGACCATAGCTGAAGAAAGAAGCAAACAATCATTAAGTGAGGAAAAGGATTCAATTAAGAAAATCTTTACCGAATTAATGGATAGCATACTTGAATATCAATATGAGATAGGATCTGATGGAAATCCTACAGGAAAATCAGGCGTCTGCACGGGTCTTTGGTATCAGGTCGTTGACAATCCGCAGGATGAAAATAATAAGTCACAGAATTATATTGAAACAAGCGGAAGCGCTGCTTATGCTGTTTCTCTTATGAAAGGTTTTAACCTTGGTGTTCTTACGGATGAAAAATATTATAATGCCGGTCTCAATGCCTTTAATGCAATTACGGATTATAAGTTTAATATTAAAAAGAATACTGATGGCAAATATGAACCATCCGAAAATGGCATATTTGATATATGCGGTCAAGCCGGTTTAGGCGGTGTGTCAGGCAACAGCCGTAAAAACCAAGCTTCCAAGTCTACATGGGAAAGTGCGGGAGGAAGATCCCCTTATTATAACTTTAGAGACGGTTCTTTTGATTACTATATTTCTGAAAAAACAGCAAAAAACGACGCAAAAGGCGCTGCGCCTTATCTTATGGCATATGCCCAGAAGATAAAGCACGACAAAGTAGCGGCAGGAAATTAAATCATTGCATTTTAAAAGGAGCTGTCAAAAGACAGCTCCTCAGACTGTCGAAAAAACAATATTTTGACAGTAAACATGAATTAGAATAAAGAACAGCTTGCAAAAAAAGCGTCGCAGACTTTAATCCGCAGGAGGAATTCACTTCCTCCGAGGACAGGAACTTTTCTGTAATTTAGGCATTTATGCCTAAATTGCGGAAAACACGGCTGGTTCCTTCTTTAAATAACTGAAAGAAATGCCAAAAAGCATTTCTTGCAAGCGTGTTGATTTTATCAACACGCATAAAGGAGCTGTCAAGAGACAGCTCCTTTATATTATGTCCAGTGTTATCCTGCCAAGCTTTGCTCCTCGAAACTCGTCTATCAGTATATCGGATGTTCTTTTAAGATCTGTTTCGTTGCCTTTTTTAACAAAGCCTCTCTTTTCGCCTATAAGCTTTAAAACCTCGTGAGGAGGCGTTTCGAGAGAGTATTCTATGGAATATCTTTGCTTTATGGCGTCGGGATAGAGCTTATCCAGATATTCTATAAGCTCACAGGCAAGCTCGGGGCTGTCAAGTATATCGTCATTGATCGCTCCGGTAAACGCCAGCTTAAGCCCCACAGATCTATCTTTGAATTTATGCCAGAGTATGCCGGGGGTATCCAGAAGCTCAAGATCTTTTTTTATCCTTATCCATTGCTTGCCCCTTGTAACGCCTGCCTTATCTCCCGTCTTAGCCATATTTTTGCCCACAAGCTTATTTATAAGCGTGGACTTGCCTACATTGGGTATGCCTACTATCATTGCTCTTGTAGGCACGAAAATCCTTCCTCTTTTTTTAAGCCTTTCTATCTTTTCCGCCATAAGACCTTGAGCCATAGGCGCAATTTCTTTTATACCCTTGCCGCTTACAGAGTTTACCTGTATTGTCTCAAAGCCCTTTTCCTTAAAGTGATTTTCCCATTCCTTGGTCTTTTCCTCATCGGCAAGGTCGCATTTGTTAAGCACTATTATTCGTTTTTTGTTTTTGGCAAGTTCATCTATTTCGGGATTTTTGCTGCTCAAGGGAAGCCTTGCGTCAAGCAGCTCTATAACTATGTCCACAAGAGAAATATTTTCCTCCATCATCCTGCGGGTCTTTGTCATATGTCCCGGATACCATTGTATGTTCATAAGCCGCTCCTGATCTGTATTTCTTGATTTTGTACCTTTTTATAAAAATACAAGACAGAGAAACACTCTGTCTTGTACCATAGAATTATTTTGAAGTTCTTCTTGTAATGTCTTCCTTGACCTTAGCAGCCTTACCAACTCTGTCTCTGAGGTAGTTAAGCTTAGCTCTCCTTACGATACCATATCTTACTACTTCGATATGATCGATCCTGGGAGAGTGAAGGGGCCATGTCTTCTCAACGCCTACGCCGTAAGAAAGTCTTCTCACGGTAAAGGTCTCTCTTGAGCTGCCGCCCTGTCTTTTTAAGACAATACCTTCAAACATCTGGATCCTTTCCTTTGAACCCTCTACGACTTTGGCATATACTCTTACAGTATCGCCAACATTGAACTCAGGAATGTTGTCTTTAAGCTGAGCCTTTTCGATTTCTCTTATAATTTCATTATTCATGAGGTGATCCTCCCTTTCATCATAAATGTTCTTAATGCATTTTCGACCCTTGTGGGAAGCATCAGCGGACCATTCGTTTTCACTACAATTCGATATTATACCATAGCTGTAAAATAAATGCAAGCTTTTTCTACTCAAATTTTAATATAAATACAGGCGGGTCTTCTTGAAATTTCAGCATATATGAAATAGATGCCGTAACATTCTCCGTTTTGTTGAATTGAAGAGCGCCGTCATCGCCTATTACGCCCAGCAGTTTTTTGCCTGTTGCAAGGCACTCTATATAGGCAAATCGCTGACAGCCGCAGGCATAGTAGCCCTTGGCGGCATCTGCATCGGTTATTTCGCCAAGTGATTTAAGATTATCTATTATATCGGGCATACTTTCCGTATCTATCTCGCCAAAGTCCGCAATATTGTATATGGGCATAAGTCCAAGCTCCATATCGGGATATTTCTCATTTATATAAACAACGGCGTCCTTTTCCTTTTCAAGAGAGTTGCATATTACGTTCCATTTTCCCTCCGAGTCCTTCATAAGAGCCATATGCTTTATATCATTTGGAGCCTCTATCATATTGCCTACCACAACGGCGTACTTGTCGTCACAGGCAATATGCTTTATATCATAGTTGACCATATCACAGGCTTTGAGTATATTGGTGTTTTCTTCCTCGCCTCTTTTGGGATTTCTGGGACTTCCGTGGGCAAAGGAGTAAAGCATTACCAAATTTCTGTACTGTTCCGGGGAAAGAAGGACAGGCTCTGTGCTGTGGGATATTGTATAATATCCGTCCTTGGTATTAAGCACCGCAAATATGGCAAGATCGTTTCCCGGTATGTCCTTTCCCGTTACGGCTCCCAGATCGGAGGGACGTATATACAGTATATCCGTTAAAGAGGAGCTCTCTTTTTCCGTAAGTCCCGTGTCCTTGCCCGAAAGTATATGGGCAGGCGCTATCTCGGCTTTGTTCGCATAGCTGTATAAAAAACCGTATTCCGATACGATACGCTGATTCTCCATATTGTCTGCCAAGTAGTCCTCTGCTGCGTCAAGAGCCTTTTCAAGCCCTGCCTTATTTGTATCCGTAAGCGCAATATCGGAAGAGCCTACCTGCATTTCCACGGTGTCGGGGCTGCTTTCGGGCAAAAACTGATCCTTTTGGGATATTTCGTCCTTGTGATTTACACAGTAGGCTGCCGCCAGTATTATCACGACTACGACCACGCACAAGGCTATGGGCAATATGTTACTGCTTTTCTTCTCCTCGTTATTCTCCATAGGAGTATTCACTCTCCTTGTCTTTTATTGTTTCATATACGTCTTCTATTTCCTTTTTGTGTACAGCCAATATCTCGGCGACCTTTTTTGCCGTTACCTCGGCGTCGTCGCTGTAATCTGTGACAGCTTCCCACACAGGGTTATAGTCATCGTCTGCTTCCGATATATCGGCTATGCCCTTGAATACATCTGTGTCATAGTAGTCGTATATGGCATTGTATTCCCAGTCAGCCACATCCTTTGCCGTAGAGAGCTTTATATGAAGCTTCATACCTTCTTCTTCTGTGGCAAATATGTTTACCATATAGTCAACATTCTCCGTAATATCCAGAGATATAAGCTCTTTTTCCAAAAAGCCCGTTGACTTATTCTTAAGCATGATAACGATTACCGTTTCTTCCATAGTATACTCCCTTTCACTGCGCTTCGTCCCAATTGTGCCTATGCAAATGTCCTTCCGTAAGACAGCCCTTGAATCCGTTCTGCCTTAATGCTTCATAAAGCACTATCGCAACGGAATTGGCAAGGTTAAGGCTCCTATACTCTTCGAGCATAGGTATTCTTATTGCCGTGCTTCTGTACTTCAGCAGTATCTCTTCCGGTATGCCGGAACCTTCGCTGCCGAACATTATAAAATCATTTTCGCCGTATTCAACATCGGTGTAGCATTTTTCAGCCTTTGTGGTAGCCATATATATTACGGCGCCGCTGTTTTTATTGAGAAAATCCTCAAAGCTGTCGTAATAGCTTACGTCTACGTCTTTCCAGTAGTCCATGCCTGCACGCTTTAGCATTTTGTCATTTATAACAAAGCCCAAGGGACGTATAAGGTGGAGCCTTGAGCCTGTTGCGGCGCATGTTCTGCCTATGTTTCCCGTATTTGCAGGTATTTCCGGCTGATGCAGTACTATATTCATATTTATCACTCTCTTTTGCGTACTATAAGCCTATCTTAGCACAAAAGCCAATAATTTACAACATAATAAGATGTTTTTTATAAAAAAAATATTGACATTGCCGTTAATTTATATTAATCTTTAATTGATAATAGTTATTTATTAGGGAAATAAAAGAGGAGGTCCTACTATGAACAAGCTGGCTGAAGATCTTAAGGCAAACAAGCTTAAGGTCACACCTCAGCGCCTTGCCATATACAGCTATCTTGTAGGCACAAACGAGCATCCTACAGTTGAGACCATATACAATCATCTTAAAGAGGATTATCCTGCCATGAGTCTGGCTACTGTATATAAGACTGTGGCTTCACTTCGTGACTGTCATCTTGTAAAAGAATTTAATCTGGGAGAGGACAGCAATCGTTACGATGCCAACAAAGATGTGCATTCCCATCTTCTTTGCACAAAGTGTCACAGGGTGTATGACTACTACGGAGATATTGACCTTAAGCATGTTATATATGAGCTTAAAACAAGCTTCGGTTTTGAGACCTCTGCCTTGGATATGAATTTTTACGGCGTGTGTGAGGAGTGCAGGGGAAATAACGAAAATTAAAAGAGCTGGATTAGGCTCTTTTTTTATGCAAAAAGGTATTGACTTACAGTCAGCTTTAAGTTTTATAATTATAATCATATAAGGAGGTGCGCTATGGAAAAATATTTTGGAGAAAAGGTACCTAAGCTGGGATTTGGCTTAATGCGACTTCCCAAGCTTAAAAACGGAAAGATTGACATTGAGCAGGTCAAAAAAATGGTGGATCTGTTTATGGAAGCGGGACTTACATATTTTGATACTGCCTATGTTTATGACGGCGGCGATTCGGAACTGGCTGCAAAGGCTGCCCTTGTAGACCGATATCCAAGGGAAAGCTATACCCTTGCCACAAAGCTGTGCGCATGGATGGGCGCTCATGACGAAAAGAGCGCAAAACAGCAGTTCTTTACGAGCCTTGAGAGAACGGGAGCGGGATATTTTGACTACTATCTCCTTCACGCCCTTCAGGCAGGAAATTATAAGACATACGACAGATACCATATATGGGATTTTGTAAAGGAGCAGAAAAGCAAGGGACTTATAAAGCATTGGGGATTTTCCTTTCATGCCACTCCCGATATACTTGACGAATTGCTTAGCGCTCATCCCGATGCGGAATTTGTACAGCTACAGCTCAATTATGCCGATTGGGAAAATCCCGATGTTACTGCCAGAGCCAATTATGAGGTAGCAAGAAAGCATGGCAAAAGCATTGTTGTAATGGAGCCTGTAAAGGGCGGCGCTCTTGCCGCTCCGCCAAAGGCAGTGCTTGATGCCTTTAATGATGTAGATGCTTCGGCGTCTGTGGCTTCCTGGGCAATAAGGTATGCCGCATCTTTGGAAGGCATAATAACTGTGCTTTCGGGTATGTCCAACATAGAACAGATGAAGGACAATATTTCCTATATGAAGGACTTTAAGCCTCTTGACTCAGAGGAACAAAAGGCTATACATAAGGCGCAGGAGATAATGGGAAATATAAGGTCCATACCCTGTACCGCCTGTCATTACTGTACGGCAGGCTGTCCGCAGAATATAGCCATACCCGAAATATTTGCCGCCCGTAATCAGCAGATAGTATGGGGTCAGCTTGAAAAGGGCAGACAGATGTATTCTGAGGCGGTAATAAACGGAGGAAAGGCATCCGACTGTATCGCCTGCGGTCAGTGTGAAAGCGCTTGTCCTCAGCAGATAAATGTTATTGAAAGGCTTAGAGAATGCGCCGATAATCTGGAATAAATATAAAGCAAAAAGGGACTTGACCGATATGCTCTATTTAATGAGAACATATCGCAGCAGTCCCTTTTGTTTGTTATTATTCTATGGGTATCATATGTCTTGTAAGATCTTCAAGAGTATCTCTTTGTCTTATAAGCACAGCCTCGCCGTTTTCTCTTATGAGTACCTCGGCAGGGCGGAGCCTGTTATTGTAGTTAGAGGACATTACATGACCGTAGGCGCCTGCGTCAAGTACGCCTATGGTATCGCCTATTTGCATTTTCGGAAGTATCCTGTGTTTTGCGATTATATCTCCCGATTCGCATATATTTCCCACAACGGTTATATCCTCGGTGTCCTCACTGCCGTTATAGACTTCTATATCATGGTGTGAATCATACATAATAGGTCTTTGAAGCACATTAAAGCCTATGTCCGTTCCGGCATATTTATCCTCGTGGTTGTACTTTATGGCATGTACCGTGCCTAAGAGTACAGAACACTCGGCTGAAATATATCTGCCCGGTTCTACCTTAAATGTTATTTCCTTGCCGTATTCGGCAGTGAATTCGTTGAATACACTGTCAAGACGTTTGCCTAAGCTTTCAAGATCAAGTCTTGGCTGATCGTTTAACTTTTCATAGGGTATACCGAAGCCGCCGCCCAGATCCACAAATTCCAGATCCTTAAATTCCTTTGCTATATGAAGTATGGCTTTAACGCCTTCAACATATTTTTCCCCTTCCATAAACAGGGAACCTATATGCTGATTGATGCCCACTAATTTAAGATTGTATTTTGCAAGTATTTCCTTAAAAACGGGAATGTCTTCGGGATTAATGGCAAACTTGGTTTTTTTGCCTGCCGTCACTACCTTTTCGTGATGGCCTGCGCCTATACCGCCGTTGAAGCGTGCCGCTACCTTTCCGCCGGGATTTATCTGACCGTACTGCTCCAACTGTGAGAGAGAGTCTACGCTTATGGTAATGTTGCGGTCAATGGCATATTGCATTTCTTCCTTTGAAACATTATTGCTTATATAAAATATCTGCTCGGGCTTAAAGCCTGCCTTAAGCTCCGCATATATTTCGCCGGGACTCATGGCGTCAACATTAAGTCCCTCGCTGCGTACTATTTGTAAAAATGCAATGTTGCTGTTTGCCTTTGCTGAGTAATTAACGCTGAAATGGGGATATTTTACAAGGTTTTTTATTTCTCTGCATTTTTCCCTCAGTATTTTTTCGTTATACACATAAAGAGGACTGCCGAATTTGGCTGTCAGCTCAGAGGGCTTGTTTCCCATAAAAAAGTTTACCGAATCGGTCACCTTTGAGTTCATTTTTTCCATTTGTTTCTCTCTCCTTTTTTATGAATAAAATTTCTTTATATTATCTATTTTAGACGCCATATTTACAAGCATAAGGTCGGCAAGCGTAATGGCTGTCATTGCCTCTACCACCACAACTGCTCTTGGCACCACTATGGGATCGTGTCTTCCCTTGATCACTATTTCCGTGCTTTCTCCCGAGTTTGTTATGGTCTTTTGTACCTGGGAAATAGACGGGGTAGGCTTGAAGGCTGCTCTGAATATCAGCTCTGCGCCGTCGGAAAGACCTCCCAGCACACCGCCCGAATGATTGGTATGCTTTCTTATCTTGCCGCTTCTCATGTAGAAATCGTCGTTATTTACGGAACCCTTTGAAAGAGCCGCATTGAAACCGTCGCCGAATTCTATGCCCTTTACTGCGCCTATGGATGTAATTGCCTTGGCAACAGAGGCGTCAAGCTTATCAAATACAGGCTCGCCTATACCTATGGGCAGACCCTTTGTCCTGCACTCTATTATACCGCCTAAAGAATCTCTTTCAGCTATGGCGCTGTTCAGCAGCTCAGAAGCCTTTTTTGCCGCTTGATTGTCAGGCATATACAGAGGATTTTCTTTGCACTGTTCCAAATTTATGCTCTCCGCTTTTACATTACCTATGGAAAGCGTGTAGGCGTTTATCTTTACTCCAAGCTCTCTTAAAAACTTTTTGGCTACGGCGCCTGCGGCGACCCTTGCAGCCGTTTCCCTGCCGGAGGAACGTCCGCCGCCTCTGTAATCCCTTATGCCGTATTTGTTTTCAAAGCCCATATCGGCATGCCCGGGTCTGAATATGTTCTGTATGTGAGAATAATCTCCGGATCGCTGATCCCGGTTATACAGTATCAATGATATGGGAGTGCCTGTGGTCTTGCCCTCGAAAACGCCGGAAAGTATCTCTATCTTGTCGCCCTCCTTGCGCTGAGTACCGTATTTGGTGGAACCGGGCTTGCGCCTGTCCATTTCCTTTTGTATATCTCTTTCCTTAAGAGATATGCCTGCGGGACAGCCGTCTATCACTACGCCTAAGGCTTTGCCGTGGGATTCTCCCCAAGTGCTTATCCTGAATATATTTCCATATATTGAGCCTGACATATTATCACCTCGATTTTTACTTGAAAAAGCTGTCAGTTTTGTGTATACTTATATATATATTGAAAAATTTGAGTATGATTTTTAATTTTATCATTTTTTTTGGCTTTTTACAACATTTTTTTAGGTGATATTTATGAATTTATTTAGAATATTAAAAAATATGAGTCCGCCTAAAATAATAGCAATGGGTTTTCTGCTAATAATCATAGCGGGTACACTGCTTCTGACATTGCCCGTGTCCTCTGCCGACGGTAGAGGCACGGCATTTATAGACGCTCTTTTTGTGGCTACATCCGCTACCTGCATTACGGGGCTTACGCCTGTTGTTACCGTCGAGCATTGGTCCCTTTTTGGCAAAGTGGTCATAATGGGACTTTTCCAAATAGGCGGTCTGGGCTTTATGACCTTTGTTACACTGACATTCCTTGTGCTGGGAAAAAGGATAACTCTCAGAAACAGGCTTGTAATAAAGGAGTCCTATAATCTTTACGAGGGTACCGGTATGGCAGCCTTTATGGTGTCCATGATAAAGTTTACATTTATAGCCGAGGGCATAGGCGCTTTTCTTCTTGCAACACAGTTTGTAAGGATATACGGCTTTGACAAAGGATTATTCTATTCGGTATTTCATTCCATATCGGCTTTTTGTAACGCAGGCTTTGATCTTATAGGCGAAAACTCTCTTGTGGAGTTTTCGGGGAACTATGTTGTAAATATTACGATAATGCTGCTTATAATCACAGGGGGCATAGGATTTCCCGTAGTATTGGATCTCTATCTTATGCTTAAAAATAAGCTTATCAAGAAATTCAGACTCAGGATATGCCTTAAAAATCTGAGGCTCCATTCCAAGATCGCCTTGAGCTTCACTTTGTTTCTTGTTGTATCGGGAGCGTTGGCAATATTTATATGCGAGTACAACAATCCTCAGACCATAGGAAATATGACGATGCCCCATAAAATACTGGCAAGCTTTTTCCAGTCCGTTACACTGAGAACGGCAGGCTATTACTCCATATCTCAGAAAGGCATGACTTACGGCTCCAAGCTCATATCTCTTATACTTATGTTTATAGGAGGCTCTCCCGCCTCTACGGCAGGCGGCGCAAAGACGGTGACCGTTGCGGTGGTACTGTTTTCGGTATTCACTATGCTTAAGGGCGAAGACGAGGTGGTTGTGTTTAAGAGAAGTATTTCATTTAAGACCATAAGAAAGTCGCTGTCCGTAATAATGATGATGCTATTTCTGGAGCTTGTGGCTGTAATGCTTCTGTCGGCGGCAGAGAGAAATTCACAGTTTCTCCATGACGGTATGGATCTGTTTTACGAGGTATTTTCCGCTATGGGTACCGTAGGCGTTACTACGGGGATAACTCCATATCTTTCCAATATCGGAAAGATGATAATTATACTTTGTATGTATATAGGCAAAATAGGACCCATTACCATGGCTATGATATTTACGGTAAACGGCAAAAAGAGAGAAATACAGTATCCCGAAGGCAATATACTGGTGGGTTAAGGAGTGGATAACATGACAAAGGTAAATAAGGTAAAGGAAAATAAACAGTTTGCGGTAATAGGCTTGGGACAGTTTGGACGCTCCATTGCCGCCACGCTCATAGACAACGGCTGCGATGTGCTTTGTTGCGACAAGAATATGGCTCTTGTAAAGGAGTTTGAAGCATATGCCACAGACGTTATGCAGTTGGATGTTACAAATGACAGTGCAATGCAGAGCGTAGGATTTGAAAATTACGACTGCGTCGTAATAGCCATAAGCGATAATCTGGAAGCCACCATTATGGCGGCTATGCATGCCATAGAGGCAGGCGTGCCTATGGTAATAGCCAAGGCGAAAAACAATCATCAGAAAATGGTACTTGAAAAAATAGGCGTTACAAAGGTAGTAATGCCTGAAATAGACACGGGCACAAAACTTGCCGTAAATCTTGTACACACCAATATACTGGATTATCTTACATTCTCCGATAAGTTTGTTATAGCTCAGATAGCCTCAAGGCGTGAATGGTGGGACAAAAATCTTATCGAGAACAATTTCAGAGCCAAGTACGGAATAAGCATAATAGCCATAAAGAGAGGAAACGACTATATGGTATCTCCGTCTCCTCAGACACTTATAAAAAGAGACGATATACTTACCGTAATAGGCGAAAACAATCAGATAAAGGAACTTGACTGATGTTTATACAAAGTGAAAACAACAGGATAATAAAAGAAATAAACTCCCTTAAACTGAAAAAAAACAGAGAAAAGCTAAGACTCTTTATTGCAGAAGGGGAAAGGCTTGTAAAGGAGGCAAAGGGACATATATACTATACCGTTGCTTCTCTGAGTTATAAGGGAGATATAGAGCCGAACTACCGTGTAGATGACAGGCTCTATGAAAAGATAAGCGATACCGTTAATCCACAGGGCATATTGGCAGTATGCCGTATAATGGAATATGACCATACAGCCGAAAATAAAACGCCTCTTTACATATTGCTTGAGAATGTACAGGATCCCGGCAATATGGGTACGATCATAAGGACTGCCGATGCTGCGGGAGCAGACGGGATCTTTCTTTCAAAGGGCTGCGTGGACGTTTATAACCCTAAGACGGTGCGCTCAACTATGGGTTCTGTATTTCACATTCCCATATACAGGGATGTGGATATCCATAGGCTTTTGGACGAAACAGATGCCCTATCCGTAGCCGCTCATTTAAAGGGTAACAAAACGCCCTATGAAATAGATATGACAAAGAGCCTGGCAATAATAATAGGCAATGAGGCAAAGGGCATAACGGACAGACTGGCAGAAAGGGCAGACGCTTTGGTAAAGATACCGATGCCGGGAAAGGCGGAAAGCATGAATGCAGGCGTAGCCGCAGCAATTATGATATATGAGGCAGTAAGACAGAGGATGTGATTTTATGGACAGAATAAGCTGGGACGAATATTTTATGAGTATGGCAGAGCTGGCAAGCAAACGCTCTACCTGTTTAAGACGTCGGGTAGGCGCAGTTATCGTAAAGGACAATCAGCTTTTGTCCACAGGCTATAACGGGGCGCCCAAGGGGCTTGACAACTGCTGCGATCTTAAAGAATGCTTAAGAGAGACCTTGGGAATACCGAGCGGAGAACGGCATGAGCTGTGCAGAGCGGTACATGCGGAAAACAACGCTATAATACAATGCGCCGTAAACGGCGTAAGCTGTAAGGGCGGTACCCTCTATGTGACCGCAAGCCCCTGTACCATGTGTACAAAGCAGATAATAAATGCCGGTATAGCAAGAGTTGTTGCCAAGGAATACTATCCTGATGAAATGGGCAGGAAAATGATGGAGGAAAGCGGCATTAAATTTGAGATATTTAATAATTGAATTGAAAGAAATGCAAGCATTTCTTTCAATCGTGTCGATTTTATCGACACGCAAAGGTATTCCCAGGAATACCTTTTTTATTTGGGGCAATAATTACATAGAGGTGATCATATTGAAAAAACTTTTATGTATATCAATACTTTGTTTAACGGCGGTTCAGGGCGCTCAGTCCAAGAACTGGCTGGCGGTAACGGCTCTTTCAATAGACAATGAAGGCAACCATATTACATCCGAGGACTATTCCCGTATTGAAAATATAGAGATCAAATTCAGGTTGAAGGATTTTATTAATAGTGTTGAAAAAAATGTAAAAAAAGTTTATAATCGTTTATAGAAAATGATCGGAGTGATATTATGGATCCCAATTTTTTTGAAAATAACAGAAAAAAACTAAGCAATATATTGAATAAAGGGGAAATGGCAGTGCTTTTCAGCGGCAGGGCGCCGAAGAAGCTGGGAGACGAAAGCTATATATTCACGCCCTTGCGCAATTTTTATTATATGACGGGTCTTGACAGACAGGATATGATATATATAATGTATATGACCGATAAGGGCGTCGGGGACATATTGCTTGCCGAACCCTATGACGAAGTAAAGGCAAAGTGGACAGGGGCAGCCATGCTTCCCGATGAGATCACAAAAATAAGCGGTATCGAAAATATAGGATATAACAACGAGTTTAAGGATATACTTGAAGGTATTGTGCATAAAAACGGCATAAATAAGATATATATGGATATCGAGGATAACGAAAAGACCCCGGAGGGTCTGCCCGAGGCTGAATACGACGCTCTCGGAAGAAGCTACGATATTGCAAATATACACGATGCGCTTGGGGAAATGCGTATCATAAAGGAAGATACGGAGATAGAATATATCAAAAAGGCAATATCCATTACAAAAGACGGTATATATGCCATGATGAAAAGGGCTAGATCGGGTATGTATGAATATGAGATAGAAGCCTGCTTTGATTATGAGCTTAAAAGACAGGGGGTAAGAGATCTTGCCTTTAAGTCCATAGTTGCATCGGGTCACAACGGCACCGTGCTTCACTATTCCGAAAACAACTGCCAAACAAAAGAGAACGACCTTGTGCTTTGCGACGTAGGCGCTCAGTACGGATACTATAACGGCGACATTACCAGAACATTTCCCGTAAGCGGCAAATTTACCCCTGCCCAAAGGCGCATATACGATATCGTGCTGGAGGGACAGCAGCTTGTAATAGATTCCATAAGGCCCGGTATAGAGTTTAAAAAGCTCAACGAGATACTTAAAAAATATTATGCTGTAAAATTAAAGGAGATAGGTCTTATTTCTTCGGATGAGGAGGTAAGCAGATATTATTACCACAGCGTAAGCCACTCCTTGGGACTTGAAACTCATGACATAGGCAGGAGAAAAGAGGGACTTATAAGAAAGGGAATGGTATTTACCGTAGAACCGGGGCTTTATATTGAACAAGAGAATATAGGCATAAGGATAGAAGACGATGTAATGGTAACAGACAGCGGCTGTGTTGTGCTTTCGGCGGATATTATAAAAAAAGCTGAGGACATAGAAAAATTTATGGCAGGTAATGAAAATGATACAAAGAGAAACTGAACTTTACAAGCCTGTTGAGAAATTTTTTACAGAGCTTGGCTTCAAGGTAGACGCCGAGGTAAAAAATTGCGACGTTGTGGCGACCAAAGACGATACCGTAGTAATATGCGAGCTTAAAAGAGGCTTTACCATAGAGCTTGTGTATCAGCTCGTACAGAGGAAAAAACTTACTCCTTATGTATATGCCGTTATACCAAGACCCAAGAATATGCGCAGCGCAGAATTCAGAAAAAAGCTGGATATACTTAAGGCTCTGGATTGCGGGCTTCTTGTTGTACTCAATTCGGTAAAGAGAGTCGATATTATACTGGAGCCTAAGGGAGAGGACACCCGTACCAATATGATACGCCGAAGGAGTCTTGAAAAGGAAGTAAGAACAAGGAAGGTATCTCTTAATCTTGGCGGTCAGAGCAGAAAAAAGGTGGTAACAGCTCATAAGGAAAGCCTTATCGCCGCTTTGTGTTACATAGAAAAATACGGAAAAATAGAAACAAGAAAATGTAAGGACAATATAAAAAATGTCCTTATCAAAAATCATTATAATTATTTTGTAAAGCTTGACAAGGGCGTGTACTCTGCCACAAAAGCAGGTCTTAGAGTGCTTGACGACGAGGATTATAAGGATATAGCAGACTTTTACAGAAACGAGGTGGAATCGTGTTTAAAATAGGCAGAAACGACAAGTGCTGGTGCGGCTGCGGTAAAAAATATAAGCAATGTCATGAAAGAAGCGATGAAGAAAATCTAAGTAAATTTATTGAACAGGGTTATCCCATGCCCGATAGAGAGCTTATACTTTCTCCCGAGGATATACAGGGCATAAGAGAAAGCGCCAAGGTGTCCGTTGCCATTATGGATGAGCTTGATAAATTTGTTCGGGAGGGGATCTCGACTATTGAAATAGATGAGCTGGTGGCAAAGATGACAGAGGATGCAGGAGGTATATGTGCGCCCTACAATTACGAAGGCTTCCCGAAGCATTGCTGTACCTCCGTAAATGATGTGGTCTGTCACGGTATCCCCGATGACACAGTCCTTAAAGAGGGAGATATTATAAATGTGGATGTTACCACAATACTCCACGGCTATTATTCGGACATGAGCAGAATGTATATGATAGGTAATGTCAGCGATGAGGCTAAGCAGCTTGTGGAAGTGACAAAGGAATGTATGTACAAGGGCATTGAAAGTATCAAGCCTTATATGCCGGTAGGTAATATAGGAAATGTTATAAACGATATTACGGATCGATACGGCTATGGCGTTGTAAGAGCCTTGTGCGGTCACGGAGTGGGTCTTGCATTTCACAATGACCCTATTGTAAATCACTTCAGGACAGACAGGAAAACAATGATACTTGTGCCTAATATGGTGTTTACGGTAGAGCCTATGATAAATGCAGGCACATGGGACTGCAATGTTTCTCAGGACGACGGCTGGACTGTAACCACAGCCGACGGAAGCCTGTCCGCTCAGTGGGAACATACCGTAGTTGTTACCGAAGACGGTGTTGAGATCATTACGAGGTAATTATGATAAACATATGGAACGGTACCCCTTTGGGTCATAAAAAGGAATACGATAACAAACACAATAAGAATATGCCTTTAATGGAAGAGTTTGCCATAAAGGACGGCAGAAAGCATAGCTGCTTTCTTATACTTCCCGGCGGCGGCTATGATCATATGTCGGATCATGAGGGAGCAAATGTGGCTAAAAGGCTGAATGAAAAGGGAATAAGCGCCTTTGTGCTCTATTATAGGCTCAAGCCCTATGCTCATCCCATATATCTTTGGGATGTTAAAAGGGCAATGCGTTACATAAGGTATAATGCGGACAAGTACAGTATAGACCCTTGCCGCATAGGGATAATGGGCTTTAGCGCAGGAGGACATTTAAGCTGCCTTTGTGCCGAGCATTATGATAATTTTGAATATGATAGGGTAGATGAGATAGACAGCGCAGATGCAAGACCCGACCTGCTCTGTATGTGCTATCCTGTGGTAAGCATTACAAAGCCTATATCCCATATGCGTTCGGGAGACAATATATGCGGAGGAAACGAGGATGTAAGAGATCTCCTTTCCTGCGAGCTGAATGTAAGGGAAGATATGCCCCATACATTTATCTGGCACACATTTGAGGACAAAAGCGTTGACTGTCGCAACTCTCTTGAATTTGCCTTAGCCATGAAGGCAAAGGAACAGAGCTTTGAGCTTCATATTTTCCCCAAAGGCAGGCATGGACTGGATCTTGCCGAGGGCATAGAAGGAACCAAGCAGTGGTTCTCGCTTTTTTGTAACTGGCTTAAAAGAGAGGATTTCATCATATAATCAATCAGAGGTGATTATATGAAGGGCAATCAGACGCTTATAAACAAGGAAGTCATAAACATAAGAGACGGAGCCCGTTTGGGCTGTGTAGAGGATGTTGTGGTAGACTGCGGCTGCGGTGCCATACACCAGATAATAGCCGTTGCCATGAAGGGTATATTTTCAATATTCTGCAAAAGGGACAAAAGGTTCATAAACTGGTGTTCCGTAGTGAAAATAGGCGACGATATCATACTTGTGGATATGGATGGCTATGAAATAAAAAAGGGTAAATAGATATGCTGAATACAAAAGAAGTAATAAACGAACTTAAAAACAAAATAAATATTTACGAGGTATCCTCCGCAGTGATAAGCGATCCCGTAAAAAAGACGGAGGGTACGGCGTCAAAGGTAAAGGTAAAGCCTGTTATGGTAAAGGGAGAGCTTATGTATCAGCTTTCAAGCTTTGTAGGCGATAAGGTCTACCATAAGAATATAAAGCCCGACGAGATAATAGAAAGGCTTATCGCCATAGAGGAAAATAACTTTAAACAGTGCGAGATAAAAGCAAATATACGCTGCACCGTGCTTAGGAACAAGAAAAAGCTCTTTACGATAACGGGCGTAAAGGAAAACGAGATCCCTCAAATGACGGTACAGCACAACAATACAAAAAACTATATATTTGCCGAGGGCAGATATGTGGATTGGATGTTCAGACTTGGACTTATGGATAAGGAGGGGCATATTCACAGCAATAAATAGAAGAAATTCAGACAAATAAATAAATTTGTTGAAATGCTGAAGGATATTGAAGACGAGATACCCGAAAACAGCACTATTGTGGATATGGGCTGCGGCAAGAGCTATCTTACATTTGCCATGTATCACTATTTTAATGATATCAGGCATAAGAAGGTTTCGATAGAGGGCTATGACCTTAAAAGGGATGTAGTGGAGCACTGCAATTTACTGGCAGAGGATATGGGCTTTAAAGATCTTAGGTTTTACTGTAAGGATATAGCCGATATTGAAAATAAGGACAAGAAAATATCCATGATAATAACTCTCCATGCCTGCGACACAGCTACGGATCACGCCATATACCATGGAATACGCTGGGGATGTCGTGTAATGATGAACGTACCTTGCTGTCAGCATGAGCTTTTTGGTCAGATCAAAAATGAGGATATGGATATTATGCTGGAACACGGCATAATAAAGGAACGCTTTGCAGCTTTGCTTACGGATTCCATAAGGGCAAGGATAATTGAACTTATGGGCTACAAGGTCAAGGTAATGGAATTTGTGGATATGGAGCATACGCCTAAGAATATTATGATACGCTCTGTAAAAACCGAAAGAAAGGATAAGAGCAAAAAGCGTAAGGAACTGGACAGGATAATAGAAGAATACCATATAGAACCTACGTTGTACAGATTGGTTTTCGGCAAAAGCTCATCGTTATAAAAATAAAAACGCCGAAAGGCTTTATCGGTACACATGGATATTATAAAAATATTAGGGGCTGTTATAATACAGCCCCTAAATATGTATTAACCGAAATATCTCTTAAGAAGACCGTTGAATGCGCAGCCGTGTCTTGCTTCGTCTCTTGCCATTTCGTGAACCGTATCATGGATAGCGTCAAGATTCTGCTCCTTAGCCATTTTAGCCAGCTTAAGCTTGCCTTCTGTTGCGCCGTGTTCAGCCATTACTCTTAACTCAAGATTCTTCTTGGTGGAAGGAGTAACTACCTCGCCTAAAAGCTCAGCAAATTTAGCTGCATGCTCAGCCTCTTCAAAGGCTATTCTCTTATATGCTTCGGCAACCTCCGGATAACCCTCTCTGTCAGCTACTCTGCTCATTGCAAGATACATACCGACCTCTGAGCATTCGCCGTTGAAGTTATCTCTGAGACCCTGTACTATTTCAGGATCAACACCGTCTATAATACCTACCTGATGCTCGCAAGCCCAGTTCAGATCAGCTTCTTCAACTACCTTGAATTTGGAACCGGGAACTCCGCACTGAGGACACTTATCGGGAGGACAGTCACCCTCATGAACATAGCCGCATACGGGACAAACAAATTTCTTCATAATAAAACCTCCTAGTTTAATTGATAATTATTATCCTTTGTATCTCAATTATAGCATTGCGCTATATTAAAGTCAAGAACTTTTCAATATATTGGAAAAGTATTGATATGTAAAAGGTAAAAGGCAGATGAAGATCTGCACCTTCATCTGCCTTTTGTTTTTTGCACTATCTGCTGTTACAGTTATTGTTTGAAGAATTCTTGTTTGAATTTCTGTTAGAGTTGTTTGAACTCTTTTTGTCCATTTCGTTGCTTATTTCGTTAGCAAACTCAACTCTGCTTGAATCTCTGTTTGACTGATTGTTAGAGCTGTTCTGATTATTGCTTGAGTTTCTTTCGCTTCTGTTATTCATAAAAAAATAACCTCCTCATTACTTTAAGCTTTTTTAATTTGCCTTACATCTTTATTATGGACCGAAAACACAGCAATATACTGTAAAATTTTTCCTGTTTTTTAAATAGTAATTACTTTGTTTTGGCTATCATATAATTACACAGAGGTGATTGTATGGAAGAAAACAGCATTGATATGTCACAGTTGGAAAGGATAATGTCAGTAGTAAAGCTTATGCAGTCTATAAACGGCAGCGAGCATACTGTGGAAACACGGGAAACAGCAGGCTGCGATAATGTTACTGCACTCCAAAAAATAAAAGAGGCTTTACCGCATCTGGATATGCCCTATCAACGGAACATAGGCATAATGATAAAGCTTATGGAAATAGATAAGCTGATACACACCTTTCAGACAATGTCTTTTGACAGCGGCGCAAGCAGCAGAGGCGTTAAAAAGAAAATGCTCATGGCGATAAAGCCCGAGCTGGATCATAAGAAACAGCAGATGCTTGACGTATGCGTAAAGGCAATGGAAATATCCGATATAGTGGAGGGGTTGCGAATTGGAGAATAGATCGGCAGATACGATACTTAACGATAAGGCTTTTGACTGTATGGACAAAAACACAAAAGAAGCCTTTAAAAGGCTGTACGGTAGCTTACAGGGAAGATCTCAGCAGGAGAGCCTGCCTATAATAATGAGCTTTTTAAGGTCTATGCCAAGGAATATGAGCTTTACGCCCGATCAAAAGAGGGCGATGCTCAACGCCCTTCTTGTCAATTCCTCGGAGGCGGAGAGAAACAGGATCATGGATATCCTAAAGCTTATGGGAATATAAAAATGAATTATTTACTGTAAAAAAATTCATAAAAATGTAAAAAACTATTGTTTTTCACTTAATATTTAAACAATTCTGAAAACTTTAACTATAAATTATTCAAAAATAAGGCTTTTCTGTTGACATATCCGTTGTTTGGTTGTAGAATAAAATGTATATTGATTTCAGAATACAGGAGGCGAAGCAATGTTCATATTCAATCCAAAGACAAATGTTATTGAAAGACGTGAATCGACTTATCCTCTTCAGGATGTTGAGAAGCCGAATTTGTTTGAAAATCTGTATGGATATGACGAGGTCCCCAAAATAGCTTTTAACCACAGGATCGTGCCTATGGATATGCCTGATAATATATGGATAACCGATACCACATTCAGAGACGGTCAGCAGGCAAGAGAGCCTTATACCGTTGAACAGATAGAGCATATATACAGACTTTTACATAAGCTTGGAGGTCCTAAGGGCATAATAAGGCAAAGCGAATTTTTTGTATATTCCAAGAAGGATCAGGAAGCGGTATATAAGTGCCTTGAAAAGGATTACAGATTCCCCGAGGTGACCTCATGGATAAGAGCCAGCAAGAAGGATTTTGAGCTTGTAAAGTCAATAGGCGTTAAGGAAACGGGCATACTTGTAAGCTGTTCCGATTATCATATTTTCTATAAGATGAATATGACCAGAAGCGAGATAATGAAGCATTATCTCTCTGTTATACGCCAGTGCATAGAGACCGGCATAAGACCAAGATGCCACTTTGAGGATATAACAAGAGCGGATTTTTACGGCTTTGTTGTTCCCTTTGCATCTGAGCTTATGAAGCTTATGGAAGAAACGGGTATGCCTATTAAAATAAGAGTATGCGATACTATGGGCTACGGCGTTACATTCCCCGGTACCGTTTTGCCCAGAAGTATAGCGGGTATAATTTACGGTCTTCATCATTATGCCGGTGTACCCAACGAGCTTTTGGAGTGGCATGGACACAACGATTTCTATCGCTCCGTCATAAATGCGTCAACAGCTTGGATATACGGCTGCTGCGGTGTAAACACATCTCTTTTCGGCATAGGCGAGAGAACAGGCAATACTCCCCTTGAGGCTATGGTATTTGAGTATGCGCAGCTAAGAGGTACTCTTGACGGTATGGATACCACCGTTATTACGGAGCTTGCCGATTATTACCGCAATGAGATAGGCTATGAGATACCGCCTATGACACCCTTTGTCGGAGAAAACTTTAATGTGACAAGGGCAGGCATACATGCAGACGGTATACTTAAAAATGAAGAGATATACAATATATTCAATACGGATCTTCTGCTGAACAGACCCGTTAAGATCGCCGTAGGCAAAACATCGGGACTTGCGGGCATTGCCCACTGGATAAATTCCTACTTTAATTTCAAGGGAGACGATCAGGTAAGCAAGCAGCATCCCGTTGTCGTAAAGGTAAAGGAATGGGTAGACAAGCAGTATGAGAACGGCAGAGTCACGCAGATAAGCGATAAGGAGCTTATGCGCATAGTTGCAAAGGAATATAAGAAATACAAAGAAAATAATGTTAAATCGGAGGAAAACTAAAATGGATAAGATCGCTGTTGCAAAGGAAAAATTCGGAAAGCTTATAGAAGAACAGCTTGCCAGAGTTGAAAAAATGAAGGAGGACAAGGACTTTATAGATTTTTCAAAGCTCCCTGTAATAAAGATAGGTATATGCGGAGGCGACGGTATAGGTCCCGCTATCACAGCCCAGGCTCAGAGGATATTGGAGTTTCTCCTTGCAGAGGAGGTAAATTCAGGCAAGGTAGAGTTCAAGGTAATAGACGGACTTACCATTGAAAACAGAATAGCTGCAGGCAAGGCTATACCCGATGACGTACTTGCGGAGCTTAAGGAATGCCCTGTTATACTTAAGGGGCCTACCACTACACCAAGAGCAGGCGACAAGGTAAATATCGAGTCAGCCAATGTGGCTATGAGAAAAGAGCTCGATCTTTTTGCCAATGTAAGACCTGTAAGGATACCGGAGGAGGGCATTGACTGGACATTTTACAGAGAGAATACGGAAGGCTCATATACATTGGGTTCAAAGGGCTTTGAGATCGATGAGGATCTTGCCTTTGACTTTACGGTTGCCACCACAGACGGTACCGAGAGGATAATAAGGGCTGCCTTTGAATATGCCAGAAAAAACAACAAAGGCAAGGTGACCTGCGTTACAAAGGCAAATATTATAAAGACTACCGACGGTAAGTTCCTTAACACCTTTAAGGAAATAGCAAAGGAGTATCCCGAAATAGAGACAGATGACTGGTATATCGACATTATGACCGCCAAGCTTATAGATCCCAAGAGAAGACAGAGCTTTAAAGTCGTTGTGCTTCCCAATCTTTACGGAGATATCATTACAGACGAAGCGGCTGAGTTCCAAGGCGGCGTAGGTACCGCAGGCTCCGTTAATATGGGCAAAAAATACGCTATGTTTGAAGCTATACACGGCTCAGCACCAAGAATGGTGGAAGAGGGCAGAGATAAGTATGCCGATCCATGTTCGATCATAAGAGCGGCTTCAATGCTCCTTGCTCATATAGGATACGGCAATAAGGCGGATAAGCTGGACAAGGCTCTTGATATCTGTACTCAGACAGAAAAGAAGATAAAGATAACAGGTCATGAGGATGGCTGTACAAGCGCCGAGCTTGCCGACTACATAATGGAGACCATACGTGCTATGGACTAATTTGAAATTTTGTGTTATAATAAGGACTGTCATATTGGCAGTCCTTCATATTGCAAAAAAACGAAGAGACGGACTTATCCGGGCGTAGGGCATTAAAAACAATATGTATAAGGGATATGGTCTTTTTAAAGGCAGGCGCCTTTGGGAGTGGTTCCCTTAGCAGTATATTTTTAAGGAAGTATGATTTTAGCATAAGCAGAGGTAATACAATGGCAGATTTTTTTACGGAAGAAACAAACGAATATCTTATAGGCATAAGATACAACAACAATAAACAGTGGTTTCAGGAGCATAAGGATATGTACAGAGAATATGTGCATGAGCCCATGCAGCATTTATCCGAGGAGCTTTTCAAAAGGTTCCACGACTACGACAAGACCTTTAACGAAAAGCCCAAGGTGTCAAGAGCCAACAGAGATATAAGATTTTCAAACAACAAAAATCCTTACAAAGAGTGTAAGTGGTTCTTTCTGAGAGCCGACGGAAGCCCGCATATTACTTATCCCAACCCTACATTCTTTTTTGAGATATCTCCCGATTGGTGGAGGTACGGCTTTTTCTTCTATGCGGAACCCAAGGGCATGGAAGCCTTCAGAAACAAAATAAATGCAAATGTAGCGGCATGCCGCAGAGTTATAAAAAAATATAACTCGCAGGATCTGTTTGTACTCAGCGGCGAAAAGTACAAGAGGGTCTTCAACAAAGAGCTGCCCGAGGACGTAAACGACTGGGCGCAGAGGAAGTATTTGGATTTCATACGCTATGAGGACTACAACAATGTGGAATTCTATTCCGAGGATCTTGCGGACATAGTGTTTGAAAGACTCAAGCTTATATATCCCATTTACAAATTCTTTTTAAGGTGATGGCATGGATTACGAAAAATATATGAGATCGGCGCTTGAACAGGCGCATATAGCCTATGATATGGGCGAGGTACCCATAGGCTGCGTTATAGTGTATAATGACGAGATAATAGGCAGAGGCGCCAATATGAGAGTGACAAAGGGCAATGTGCTTGCTCATGCGGAGATCATAGCGATAAACGAGGCGTGCGCCTTTATAGGGGACTGGCGTCTGGAAGACTGCACTCTTTTTGTGACCGTGGAGCCGTGTCCCATGTGCGCAGGCGCTATACTTCAGGCAAGAGTCAAGGAGGTAGTTTTCGGCGCAAGAAATCCCAAGGCAGGCTGCGCAGGCTCTATATACAATATACTTCAGGACAGCCGCTTTAATCATTTTGCGGAAATAAAGGAAGGCATATTGCAGGAACAATGCTCCGAGATAATGAAGGATTTTTTTAAGAGGTTCAGAAAATGAAAGCGGTAATATTTGACTTTGACGGTACCATAGCGGACAGTACATATGTGTGGAACAAGGTGGACAGAGATTTCTTTGCGGGAAGGGGCATGGAAGTGCCTGAGGGCTATGTAGACGCCATAAGTACCATGAGCTTTTACAACGGCGCCGTATATACCAAGGAAAAATACCATATTAAAGAAAGCGTTGGAGATATTATGGCTGAGTGGAACGCTCATGCCCTTGAAGAGTATGAAAACAACGTCAGGCTAAAGCCCTATGTTAAAAACTACATATATAGGCTCAAACAAAAAAATATAAGGATCGGTCTTGCCACCGCCTCTAATCCCGAATTCTATCTTCCCGTACTTAGGCGAGAGGGCGTTACAGGATATTTTGACGCCTTTGCCGACGGCTCCGATAAAAATGTCAGAAATAAGGATTTCCCCGATATATATCTGCTCTGCGCCGAAAGACTTAACACAAAGCCGCACGAATGCAGGGTATACGAGGATGTTATAAAGGGCATAATATCAGCCAAGTCCGCAGGTATGGAGGTAATAGCGGTATACGATAAGTCCAACGACGGCAGGTGGGAGGAGATAAAGGCATCTGCCGACGGATATATAATGGATTTTAGTGAAATGTAGAAATTTATATGGCTTTTTTCTGTTGACAAATTGCTTTATTGATTGTAAAATAATATAGTCTTGTGCTAGCCGGGGAGGTAGCGGTGCCCTGTAGTCTGCAATCCGCTTTAGCAGAGTTTATGTCCCTGCCGAGGTTTCAGGCTGTGGAGCTGCCTTGGGCTATGCGGTGTTGACGATCGAGTCTTGCGCAATAGGACCTTGTGAACCGTGTCAGATCCGGAAGGAAGCAGCACTAAGCAAGCAATCCTATGTGCCGTAAGGTAGCTTGGTTTGAGCCGTATACCCAAGTAACGTCTGTAGTCTGCTGTCGGAGCGGGATGCACAGGATATTAAAGTCAACGAGGGACTGCTGAGAGCAGTCCCTGATTTTTTTATACGGGTATCGGCAATACCTCTTATAAGCCTTTACGTTGACTTTTGCGCTTTTGTGTGATAATATTTTATATAATAATGTATTATGGAACAGGTATGTATTAAGAACGTGATTTCCAATCGGGGAGCTTGAGATATTATGAAAAAATGGATCGGAAGAATGGCATTGCTGTTTTTGATATGTATTATAGGCATTGCAGCGGCTTTAATAGGAACGATTTACTTCCATTTTATTTCTCAGCGCATTTATGAGGACAGTACCAATCATCTTGAAGAAATTTACGATCAGGTAAATTATTCCTTTGGCGCATTTGTGGAAAAGAACTGGGGTCTGCTGGAAAGCTGGGGCAGTTATATGTCCCTTGCCGATGATGAACAGAGCGATAGGGTACATGACCTTATCGCAAAGGAACAGAAATACTGGGGATTTTCCGATTTTTATTTCGTTTCCTCAGGCAATGGCTGTATTTCTCTTGAAGGAATTGATGAAAACATTGATATGGGCGAGGAATGGAAGAACCTTACCGAGAAAAGAGAACCCGTAATGGCAGGAGAAACGCTGTCTTCGGGCAAAGAGGTAACGGTCTTTGCAGCTCCCGTGCCTAAAGGAGAATATAAGGGCTTTTCTTACGACGCCCTTGCCATATGCTATACCAATGCCGATATGGCAAGCTCTCTTAATGTAAATGCCTTTTCGGGCAATGCCAAGTGCTTTATAGTGCATAATGACGGCAAGATACTTCTCTCCACTCAAACGGGAGGGAATGTTTATGATAATTATCTCGTTTATTTAAAGGCTGCTTCGGATATAAGCGACAGCAGTATAGCCAAAATACAAAAGGACTGGTCGGAAGGAAAGTCGGGTCTTTTGTATTGCCGTATAGGAGAGGTGGATTATTCCATACTGTATCAGCCTGTGGGCTATCAGGATTATATACTGCTGAGCGCAGTGCCTCAGAGCGTTGTGAGCGCAGGCTTTTTGTCAGTGCAGAAAACTACCACAAATGTTATGATAGTGCTTTCCATGCTCATAGGCGCAGCAGTTATAGTTCTTCTTGTTATGCGATACAGAAAAATGTCGCTTAAAAGCAGGACAGAGCTTCAGTACAGAGAGCGTATGTTTGACGTGCTTTCAAGCAGCGTTGACGATATATTCATAATGCTGGATGCGGAGAAACACAGCGTTGACTACATAAGCCCCAATATAGAAAGGCTTATAGGCATTCCCGCCGAACAAGCTCATAAGGACATAAGGGTACTGCTTAATTGTGTTGTCAACAGCGATATCGTTATTCCCGACAGCGTTCTGGAAGCGATACCGCTTCAGGGAAATATAAGCAGGGAATGCGAATATGTCCACCAGAGCACAGGGGAACGCCGTGGTTACAGAATGACCGTGTATCACATGAGCATACAGGATGTAAGGAAATATATTTTTGTAATGTCGGATCGCACCATGGAGCTTCAGATGAATAAGCAGCTTAAAGAAGCACTTACGGCAGCAAGGACCGCAAATGAGGCAAAGAGCAACTTTTTGTCAAATATGTCCCACGATATAAGAACGCCGATGAATGCCATAGTGGGCTTTTCAATGCTTCTTGAAAAGGATGCCGACGATCCCGACAAGGTAAGAAAGTATACAAGAAAGATAACGGCATCAAGCCATCATTTGCTTAGCCTTATAAACGATGTGCTGGATATGAGCAAGATAGAGAGCGGAAAAACCTCTCTTAATGTAGAGCGCTTCAGTATCCCGGAGCTTTTGGATGAGCTTGGCATAATACTTATGCCTCAGGCAAAGGCAAAGACACAGGAGCTTAGGATACATGTACAGGGAGTTGCTCATGAACAGGTAATAGGAGATAAGCTCAGACTTAATCAGATACTTATAAATCTGCTTTCAAATGCGGTCAAGTATACTCAGGATAACGGAAAGATCGACTTTACCATAAGCGAGCTGCCCCAGAGTACTCAGCAGTATGCAACATTTTGCTTTACGGTAAAGGACAACGGCATAGGTATGAGTGAGGAGTTTCAGCGGCAAGTATTTTCTCCTTTCAGCAGAGAGATAAATTCCGTTACCAATAAGATACAGGGAACGGGTCTGGGTATGGCGATCACAAAGAACCTTGTGGATCTTATGGGAGGCATTATAAATGTGGAAAGCTGTCCCGGAAAGGGCAGTACATTTACCGTAGAGTTGACGTTTGCCGTTCCCGATGAGGAAGAAAATGAGCTTTGGTATCATAAGAAGATAACAAATATACTTGTTGCCGATGACGACGAGGAGATATGTATCGATATACAAGAGCTTATGAAGGACAGCGGCGTAGGCGTATATTATGCAACAAACGGAGCCGCCGCCGTGGATATGGCTGTTTCCGCCCATAATAAGAATGAGGATTTTGACGTTATACTTCTGGATCTTAAAATGCCGGGTATGGATGGCATACAGACTGCTTATAAGCTTAGAGAAAAGCTGGGAGGCGGAGTGCCTATACTTGTGCTGACCTCCTACGATTGGAGCGATATTGAGAATGAGGCACGCAAGGCGGGAATAAATGCCTTTATGCCAAAGCCGTTTTTCGTATCCACCTTCTGGCAGACGCTGGAGCCTTTGTTCTCCGAGATAACGGTTAGGGACAACGAAGGCGAGGATATAGGCGAAAAGGTCATGGCAGGGCGTCTTTTCCTTGTGGCAGAGGATAATGAAATGAATGCCGAAATACTTACAGAGGTACTGGCTATCGAGGATGTAAAATGCGAGCTGGCGTCAAACGGAGTTGAGGCTGTAAAAATGTTTGAGGCATCGGAGCCGGGATATTATGATATGATACTTATGGATGTTCAGATGCCCGTTATGAACGGCTATGAGGCTACAAAGAAGATCCGCGCTTCTTCACACCCGGAAGCCGCTACTATACCCATAGTGGCAATGACGGCAAATACCTTTGCCGAGGATGTGAGAAACGCCATGGATTCAGGCATGAACGGTCATCTTGCCAAGCCCATAGATATGGATGCGGTAAGGGAAACGGTAATAAGGCTTTTAGGTCCTTCCGCCCCATCGACAAACAAGTAATAAGGAGACTTCGGTATATGAAAAAAAGACTTATTTTTGCAATGCTTGCAGTTGTAATGATATGTTCATTTACAGGCTGTGCTTCAAACAAGGCTGCTCAAGATGAAAGCGTTACGCTTACCATTATGGGTAAGCAGACAGATCTTCAAAAAAGCTACATGACAAGCATATTTGACCGTTATCAAAAAATCACGGGAAATAAGCTTGATATTATAGCCTATGAGGATTCGGAATATGAAAGGGCTGCTGCCGACGCCTTTGAAAAGGGAAAGGGCAGCGATATATTTTTGCATTTTCACAATGCGGATCTTAACAGGTTCCGTGTTTCCGATAATTTTTATTATCTTAACGATCAGGACTGGGCAGACGAGCTGACAGACAGCGCAAAAGCATACTGTATGGATAAAGACGGCAATCTTTTGGGGTTACCCTTCTGGGAGAATTCCGTTTCGGGCTGCTATTACAATAAGACGCTTCTTAACAGTCTGGGACTTAAGCCCGCTTCAACACAGGCAGAGTTCGATATGCTGTGTCAAGCCCTTGCGGATACAGGCTATACGCCTATATGCTGGCCCGCAAACGGCTGCTCATGGATGGTACAGTTTGGTCTTGACCCTATATTTGCAGACGATCCCAAGCTTCTTGATAATATAAACAATAATGAGATATCCTACTCTGACATACCTGCCGTAAAGGATATGGTACAGTGGATATCAGACGCTGCGGATAAAGGCTGGTTTGGAGAAAAATATCTGGAAACGGGCTGGGATCAGATAAGCAGTGAAATGGCTTCAGGTCAGGCTGTAATGACATTTATATGGGACACATGGTTCTACACGGATTTTGAAAAGGGAAATAAGTATACCGTAGACGATTTTGCGCTTATGCCCGTATTTTTAAACACTGTGGAAAACGGTACATATGAAGGCGGCAATCTGAATATGATGATGGTCAATAAAAACAGCGATAAGCTTGATATCGCATTGGATTTTCTGGAGTTTTGTGCCTCAGAGGAAAACTACAATATAGCTTTTGACGGTATATCTACCGTAAATTGCTTTAAAGGGCAAAATACCAATATCCAATCGGAAATGGTAACGGATGCGCAAAAGTCGATAAAGGCAAATGAAAGAGTCTCCACTGCCGCTTCAAGGATAGTGGGCTACAGCGCAGAGGATATGGTAGACGCTCTGAATATGATGCTGCGTAAAAAGATAAGCGTTGACCAGTGCGTAAAGCTTATGGATGAAAAGCGTATTGCCGAAATAAAGTCAAACGGCGCGTCAAATGATTAGTATAATCTGTCAGACAATTACGATATATAAAACATGAGCGGCGCTTTATTGCGCCGCCCCTGTTTTTTGTTATGCTATATGAGCAATGTTTATAAGCAGGAACCAGGACAGTCCGTAATAGGTAACAACTGCCACAAGGTCGTTTACCGTAGTTATAAGAGGTCCCGATGCCACAGCGGGATCTATTTTTATTTTGTGGAAAAACATTGGCACAACGGTACCCACAAAGCTTGAAATTATCATTGCAACAATAAGAGATATGCCTACGCAGCCCGAAACGGAAAAGGCATATATCCAGCTTCCGCTTTTGAACAGTCCTATATACGCCCCTATAAACAAAAAGGCTATTATGCTTATAAGCAGACCGTTGCAAAATCCCACACGCATTTCTTTGAACACGAGGAACAACTTTTGTCCCGGCTTAAGATTTTCGTCCATAAGCACACGAATGGTGACCGCAAGAGATTGAGTACCTACGTTGCCTGCCATGTCGAGTATAAGCGACTGGAAGCATACTATAAGGGCGATCTGAGCCACAACATTTTCAAACATACCGACGACTGTGGAAACTCCCATTCCGAGAAAAAGCAGCACCACAAGCCAGGGTATCCTTTTTTTCATGCTTTCCGCAAGAGTTTCGTCAAGGTCTTCTTCTGATGTAAGACCTGCCAGCTTTGCGTAATCATCGCCCATTTCTTCGTCTACGACTTCTACGATATCCTGTGCTGTTATTATTCCCAGTATTTCCATATCGCTGTTGAGTACGGGTATGGAATCCTCTGCGTAATCCATGATACGCTCTATATTATCGCTTATAATATCATGATCTGTCACATATGGATATGAGGTACTCATAAGAGGCTCAAGAACCGTATGTTCCCTTGCGGTAATAAGATCCTTAAGGTCAAGGGCGCCGTAATATTTACCCTTCTCATCGGCTACATATATAGTTGAGATATTGTCATTTTTTTCAGCCTGAGACACAAGAGCTTTCATTGCGGACTTTACGGACATATCCTTTTGTATGAGTATAAAATTTGTGGTCATGATACTGCCTATCTCATCATCGTTATAGGATCGAATAAGCTGTATATCGGCGTTTGTTTCCTCGTCCATTAAACGTGTCAACTGCTTTTGCACATCGTCATCCATTTCCTCCAGCACGTCTACCGCATCGTCGGAGTCCATATTCTCGATGATCTTTGCCACGTTTCTGATATCCAGTTCCTTAAGATATTCCTCGGCGTCTTCCAAATAGGCGTATATTTCCGATATTTTTTCGGGTCCCAGTATTTTATAGAGATAACGCCTTTCTTCCCCGGATAGAAGCTCAAAAGCGTCTGCTATATCGTTTTCGTGATAGTCTTCAATACATTCTATAAGCTTGTTTTCATCCATGCCGCTTCGTATAAGAGCAACAAGCTCCTCGGCATAATTAGGCTCTCTTGTATTTTGGTTATCCATATTATCCCTCCTTTTTTTGGGGCATACAATAATTATAATTACAATTAACCGTTTAGTCAAGCTGTATAAATATAAAAAAATAGGGCATATGCGCCGCATGGAGATACAGTCTGCCGCCTAGGTCTGTCTCATAAAACTGAAAAGCGCAGCCACATAAAGAGGCTGCTCTTCTCAGTAAGACACACAATAGTTTATAATGTTTTGTTATAAAAGAACCGACCATGGTTGGGAAATATATAATTGCCGCTTACAGTACGGAAATTATATAAACAGTGTTGCTTTATAACAATTAAATTGTATCATATAAGTAAAATTATGTCTATGACTTTTGCCTAAGTTTACAAAAAATTTATATAATATGTTCCTTTTCCTTGATACTAAAGCATTTTATTTGCCCTTATCATGCTTTTTGTCAAAATGAGGAGCCGTAATATTTCGGCTTTGCCGATCGCTTAAATATTGGCGAAATTTGGTATATTTATCTTTGCAGCAGCCCTATTATAATTTGTTATTATAAATAATAACTATTGAAAAAAAGGGGGTTTTGTGTTAATATGTAGGACAAGGAGTGATTTTTTATGAGAAAGGGAATAAAAATATTGTTAGCCGTATTGCTTGTATGGACTTTATCTGCAAGCGTATTTTCCGCAGAGCAGAAGATCAAGGTAAATCTTAACGGAGAGGCGGTGACCTTCAGCAACGCTCAGCCCGTTATAGTAAACAGCAGAACTCTTATACCGCTGAGAGGACTGTTTGAAAAAATGGGCTATACTATTGACTGGGAGCCTGCTACCAAGACGGCGACTCTTATAAACGGCTCCAATATCATATCCATGAGAAGCGGACACAAGGCGCTGCAGGTCAATCAGAACAGTACATTTCTGGATGTTCCCGCTCAGATCATAAATAATTCTATGATGATCCCTCTGAGGGCTATATCAGAGGCTACCGGGGCGGCGGTAAATTGGGATGCAGATACAAAGACGGTACACATAGGGACTATTACAAGGGAAATAAGCCCCGAAATAGTAACAGACCCTTATATCAGCCGCTATATGAGCTGTATTAAACCTCTCGATAGCGTCAGCCGTGATATTATTTCCACTCTCAATTCCATAAACGATAACAATATTACCGATAAGCTTGGGGAAATGAGAGATAATATAGACGGCAATATTGAAACGATAGAAAAGGTTTCAGAGGAATTGTCTTCAATTACTCCTGACAGTAAATATGAGCAGTTCCATATAAAGGCAAAGGACAGCGTCGTCCGACTTGGCGAGCTGGCGGTACTGCTTAAGGATATGCTCAGCAACAGTTATGATTATGATGAGGCTGAGGCGCAGCTTAAGATAATACTTAGTGAAGCCCGGAGCATAAACGCCGAAATGAATGCTCTGGCAGAGGCTGTTAAATAAGCCGTGGAGGGTATATGAGTAAACTTAGAAAATGCCCTGCAAAGGGTAAAGGCATAGGCGGTCAAGCCATTATAGAAGGCGTAATGATGAGAGGAAAGACTCTTTACGCCATGGCTGTGCGCAATCCCGAAAAGGGTATAGTGATCGAAAAGAAATTTATAAAGCAGCCCAAGGACAGATGCAAAATATTGGGCTGGCCCATAATAAGAGGCGTGGTCAATTTTTTCGACTGCCTTGTAATGGGCGTTAAGGTAACAAAGCGTTCCTTTGAAATGGCAGGTATGGAAGATATAGAGTACGACAATGAAAGCAAGTTTGAAATGTGGCTTGAAAAAAAGTTCGGCGACAAGCTTGCCGACTATCTGGTATACTTTAGCGTGATTTTGTCCATAGCTCTTTGTATCGGTCTGTTTATGGTGCTTCCTACCATAATAGGCGGCTGGATATCTCATCTTGCGGGAGACAGCACAGATGTAAGGAGCGTTGCCGAAAGTATCGTTAAGATAGTTATTTTTCTTGGCTATATGATACTCGTATCTCAGATGAAGGACATAAAGCGGACATTTATGTACCATGGCGCCGAGCATAAGACAATAAATACCTTTGAAAACAATATGGAGCTTACCGTGGAAAACGTAAAGCAGAACACACGCTTCCATAAGCGCTGCGGCACCAGTTTTCTGGTAATAGTAATGATAATAAGCATAATAGTTTTTCTCTTTGTAAGGACAAATGATTTCTGGCTCAGAATAATATCCAGAGTCATACTTGTGCCTTTCATAGCGGGACTTTCCTATGAGGTCATAAGGTGGGCAGGCTCACACGACAACCCTCTTGTGAATATAGTAAGCGCTCCGGGTATTGCTATGCAGCTTATTACCACCAAGGAGCCTGATGATAGTATGATAGAGGTGGCTATTGCCTCTCTGAAGGCTGTACTGGAGGAGGAACCGGAGGATGAGTCAGACAATACAGGCTGTTCTTGATAGTGTAAAGACAAGTCTTAAAGAAAAGGGCATTGAGAGTTATTCCCTTGATGCCCGTCTTATTTTGTCAAAAGCCCTTGATCTGCCTCAGATAAAGCTTGTTACCCACAATAATGATGAAATAAATGAGCGGGAGCTTCATATAATAGAAGAATATACGAAAAGGCGGCTCAGAAGAGAGCCAATGCAGTATATACTCGGTCATTGCGAGTTTATGGGACTGGATTTTGAATTGAACAAAAATACGCTTATACCGAGAGCGGATACGGAAAATGCAGTTGAGATAGCTATAAGCATTATAAAGGAAAAGGGCTATAAAAAAGTACTGGATATAGGCACAGGCTCAGGCGCCATAGCCGTGAGCATAGGGAAATATACAGATGCCGATATTACGGCTTCCGATATTTCTCGGGCGGCTTTGGATATGGCTGAGCGCAATGCTCGTAAAAACAATGTTAATGTAAAATTTATAAAAAGCGATATTTTTGAAAACATAGATGACAGATATGATATGATAATATCAAATCCTCCTTATATAGAGAGAGGTGCAATAGCCGATCTTGACGCTCAGGTAAAGGATCACGAGCCTCTTTTGGCTCTTGACGGAGGAGAAGACGGACTGGATCTTTACAGAAAAATAATAGACGGCTCCCCGCATTTTTTGAAAAAAGGGGGTTGCATTATTTTTGAAATAGGTTATAATCAAGGATATGCACTTTATAATTTGTTAAAAGAAAGCAATTTTGAAAACATATCCCTATCAAAGGATCTTGCGGGTCTTGACAGGGTGATTAGGGGATATGCTTTGTAACGGAGGCTTATTATGTTTGAAAGACTTGCCGATATAGAAAAAAAGTATATCGATCTATCAGACAAGATAAACGATCCCGACGTGATCGCAGACAACGAAAATTGGCGCAAGCTTATGAAGGAACACAGCGATATTGCCCCCATAGTTGAAAAATACAGGGAATACAAGGCGGTTTCCTCTGATGTTGAAGAGGCTAAGGAGATGCTTAATGACAGCGATGAGGAAATGAAGGCTCTCGCTAAAGAAGAGATCGCCGAAGGCAATGCAAGGATAGAGGCGCTCAAAGAGGAGCTTAAGATACTTATGCTCCCAGGCGATCCCAATGATGAAAAGAATGTGATCGTAGAGATAAGAGGCGGAGCAGGCGGCGACGAGGCAAACATATTTGCCGGAGATCTTTTCAGGATGTACTCCCGATATGCCGAGAGAAATCATTGGAAAACAGAGCTTATGAACGCCAATGAAAGCGACGCAGGCGGTTACAGGGAGATTACGTTTATGATAAACGGGCGCGGCGCTTATTCCAGACTTAAGTATGAAAGCGGCGTGCATAGGGTACAGAGGATACCTTCCACGGAATCCGGGGGAAGGATACACACCTCTACGGCTACGGTGGCAGTGCTTCCCGAAGTAGAGGCTGTGGATGTAAAGCTGGATATGAACGACTGTAAATTCGACGTATTCAGAGCATCGGGCAACGGCGGTCAGTGTGTAAATACCACGGACTCTGCCGTAAGGCTTACACACATCCCCACAGGCATAGTCATATCCTGCCAGGATGAGAAAAGTCAGCTAAAGAACAAGGATAAGGCTTTAAAGGTGCTTATGAGCAAGCTTTATGATCTGGAGCAGGAAAAGCAGCATGCCGAAATATCCGCCGAGAGAAAATCTCAAATAGGAAGAGGCAACAGAAACGAAAGAATAAGGACATACAATTATCCCCAAGGAAGAGTTACGGATCACAGGATAGGTCTTACTCTTCACAGACTGGATTCTATAATAGACGGAGATCTGGACGAAGTAATGGATGCGTTGATAACTACCGAGCAGGCTGAAAAGCTTAAAGCCGGCAGTGAAGATATAAACTAAGTAATACAAGGAGATGAGCTTATGAAGTTTGATAAGAAAATATTTAAAGACAAACTTATTGCAAATGTAAGAATATTATCAAGACAGACTATCGAGACCGCAACACAGGAGCAGCTTTACGAGGCTCTTGCTTTTACTATCAGAGATTATGTTACGAGCAAATGGCTTGAGACCCATGAAACATATGACAAAACAGGCTGCAAGATAGTATGCTATCTTTCAATGGAATTCCTTATGGGAAGATTTCTGGGCAATGCTATTTTGAATATGACTATGTTTGACGAGATAAAGGAAGTTATAGATGAACTTGGCATAGACTATAATCTTATAGAGGATGCCGAAAGAGATCCGGGCTTGGGAAACGGCGGTCTGGGCAGACTTGCCGCATGCTTTTTGGACTCTCTTTCAACTCTTGAGCTGCCTGCTTACGGCTGCGGCATAAGATACCACTATGGTATTTTCGAGCAGAAAATAGTTGACGGCGCTCAGATGGAGCTTCCCGACGACTGGCTCCACAACGGCGATGTATGGGGCGTAAGAAGAAAGGAATATGCCGTTGAGGTCAAGTTCTACGGCAATGTAAGACGTGAGATGAAGGAAAACGGCGAATATAGATATGTACATGAAAACTATCAGTCCGTAATAGCCGTTCCCTATGATTATCCCGTTATAGGCTATAATAACAACACTGTAAATACATTAAGACTTTGGGACGCAGAGGCAAAGAATATGTTCGACCTTGAGAAATTCAACTCAGGCGATTTCCAGAAGGCTGTTGAGGAGCAGAATATTGCAAAGGCTCTTACAGATGTTCTTTATCCTGCAGACGAACACTATGCAGGCAAGGAGTTAAGACTTCGTCAGCAGTATTTCTTTGTATCGGCTACGCTTCAAAGAGTCATCACAAAGTTCAAGATGAAGTTCGGAAATGATTTTTCACTTCTTCCGGAAAAGTATGCCTTCCAGCTTAACGATACTCATCCCAGTATAGCAGTTGCAGAGCTTATGAGACTTCTTATAGACGAAAACGATGTGCCTTGGGACGAGGCATGGGAAATTACAAAGAAGTGCTGCGCATATACAAATCATACCATTATGTCCGAGGCTCTTGAAAAGTGGCCCTATGACCTGTTTTCAAGACTGCTTCCTCGTATATTTATGATAGTTGAGGAAATAAATAAGAGATTTTGCAATATGCTTATAGAAAAGTACGGTCATGACGCTGATAAGATCAGGAGAATGGCGATCATTGCAGACGGTCAGATAAGAATGGCATGGCTTGCCATAGTTGGCAGCCATTCCGTAAACGGCGTTGCGGCTCTTCACACCGAGATACTTAAAAATCAGGAGCTTAAGGATTTTTATGAGATATATCCCGAGAGATTCAACAACAAAACCAACGGTATCACTCAGAGAAGATGGCTCGGTCATGCAAATCCCGACCTTGCAAAGCTTATTACAAAGGAAATAGGCGACGGCTGGTATACAGATCTTAACGAGCTTCACAAGCTTGAACCTCTGGCTAAGAAAAAGAAGTTCAGAGATGAATTTATGGCAATAAAGAGAGAGAATAAGGTCAAACTTGTCAAATATTTCAAGGAGAATATGGATATTGACATTAACCCCGACTCTATTTTCGATATTCAGGTAAAGAGACTTCACGAGTACAAGAGACAGCTTCTCAATGTACTCCATATTATGAGTCTTTATAACAAGCTTAAGGAAAATCCCAATATGGATATGGTACCGAGAACATTTATATTCGGCGCCAAGTCAGCGGCAGGCTATAAAATGGCTAAGCTTATAATAAAGCTTATAAACAAGGTAGCGGATCTTGTAAATAACGATGCTTCCATAAGAGGAAAGCTTAAGGTCGTGTTTGCCGCAAACTACAGAGTAAGTCTGGCAGAAAAGCTTATACCTGCTGCCGATATATCAGAGCAGATATCAACAGCGTCCAAGGAGGCTTCAGGCACAGGCAATATGAAGTTTATGCTTAACGGCGCCGTTACAATGGGTACTCTTGACGGAGCCAATGTTGAGATAATGGAAGAAGTTGGCGAGGATAATATATTCATATTCGGTATGAAGGCAGACGAGGTAATAGACCAGTATGCAAGAAACGACTATAATCCATGGGATATTTACAATATGGATCCCGATATCCAGGCAGTCCTTAATATGCTTATAAACGGTACTCTGGATAAGAATACAGATACCTTCAAACCCATATTCGAATCTCTTCTCAACGGATATAACGGCTCAAGAGCCGACGAATATTTTGTGCTTAAGGACTTTGAGGCTTATGCAAAGGCTCAGGCAAAGGTAGACGCCGTTTACAAGAATAAAGATAAGTGGGCTGAAATGGCTATTATGAACACTGCATGCAGCGGCAAGTTCTCATCAGACAGAACAATAAAGGAATATGCCGAGGAGATTTGGGGCTTAAAGCCTGTTCATATTGAAATGAAAGAAAAGTAAAATTTTTTAAAGCACTTCGGGGGATCGCCTCGAGGTGCTTTTGCTTATATTTCAATTTGTTTAAAAAATCAATTTATAATTGAAATATATGCCAAAATGAGTTATTATTAATATGGATTTTTTTAAATAAGCAGAGAAAACTAAAGTAAAATGTTATAGGAGGTACAAATATGTACTCAGTCAGCTTAAAGGAGATCGCAAAGGAATTTTCACTTAAGAATTTGACGGAAGATATAGACATTTCAGAAATATATATAGAATCCCCGGGAATAAACAGACCGGCATTACAGTTGGCAGGCTTTTTCGATTACTTTGACAGCGAAAGGATACAGGTAATAGGCATAGTGGAATATACCTATTTGTGCAAGCTTACTCCCGAATTCAGACAGGAGACCCTTGAGAAGATATTCCAGTATGATATGCCGTGCGTAGTGATATGCCGTGGACTTGAACCGCATCCCGAAATGCTGTTTTATGCAAGGGAGAGGAAAATACCTATACTCCAGTCTGAGGACACTACCTCTGAGTTTACGGGAGAGCTTCTTAAATGGCTCAAAGTAGAGCTTGCTCCCAGAACTACCGTACACGGAGTACTTGTGGATGTATACGGCGAAGGCGTTCTTATAACAGGCGAAAGCGGTATAGGTAAAAGTGAGGCTGCCCTTGAGCTTATCAAAAGGGGTCACAGACTTGTTGCGGATGACGCTGTGGAGATAAAGAAGGTGTCCCACGATGTGCTTGTGGGAAGCTGTCCCGAGCTTATACGTTACTTCATAGAGGTAAGAGGTATAGGCATAATAAATGTTAAGCAGATGTTCGGCGTTCAGTCCGTAAAGGACACTCAGGAGATAGATCTTGTTATAAAGCTGGAATACTGGGAAAAAGGCAAGGCTTATGACAGACTTGGCATCAAGGAGGAATATATGGACATATTGGGCAATAAGGTAATATGTCATTCCATTCCGGTTCGTCCGGGCAGGAACCTTGCTATTATATGCGAATCTGCCGCAGTCAACTGCCGTCAGAAGAAGATGGGCTACAATGCGGCGCAGGCTCTTAATGATGCTATTATGAACAGCGCAATGAAGGGCAACTGATAATTATCAACGGAGGGCGATATTATGTATTATCTTGGTATTGATCTGGGCGGAACAAATATTTCCGCAGGGATAGTAAATGAAAGTGGAGAGATACTTGCAAAGGCAGTTACGCCTACAATGAACGGAAGAGAAGCGGAGGATATCTTAAACGATATGGCGACGCTGTGCAACAAGCTTGCCGAGGAGCTGGAGATCGGCTTTGAGGACATAGAATCCCTTGGCTTAGGCGTGCCGGGTATGATAAACAAAAGGAAGGGCATACTTCTCTATGCCAATAATCTCAACTTTAAAAATATAAATATTGTAAAGGAGATGAACAAGAGGATAGGATTGCCCGTATATATTGAAAATGACGCAAACTGCGCCGCAATAGGCGAGAATGTATGCGGCGCCGCCCATGGCAACAAAAATATAATATATGTTACCATAGGTACGGGAGTAGGCGCAGGCATTATAATAAACGGCAAGGTGTTCTCAGGTTCCTTCGGAGGAGGCGGAGAGGCAGGTCATATGGTAATAGTGGCTGACGGAGAGCTTTGTAGCTGCGGACGTAAGGGATGTTGGGAGGCATATGCTTCAGCTTCGGCTCTTAGGAGAGAAGGAAGGATAGCTGCCGCAAAATACCCCAGCAGCAAAATATACGATCTTGTAGACGGCAATATAAAGCTTATAGATGCAAAGACAGTATTCGATGCCGCCGATATGGGCGACAATGTAGCCGAATACATACTCGGCAGATATATAAACTATCTTGCAATAGGTATTGTAAATCTTGTGAATATATTCCAGCCTGAGGCAGTTGTCATAGGCGGAGGAGTATGCGCCCAAGGCGACAGAGTAATAAAACCTATACAGAAAATACTTGATGAAAAGGTATACGGCGGAGAAAACAAAACAGAGCTTAAAATAGCGACTCTCGGCAACGACGCAGGCATTGTAGGCGCTGCAATGCTGGGCAGAAAATAAAAGGAGCGATTATGAGAGAAATTACAAATAAATTCAGAAAGGCTCTCGGAGATGATAATGTCCTGCTCAACGAGCCTATGTCAAAGCACACTACCTTTCGCATAGGAGGAAGCGCCGATATATTTGTAACTCCGCAAGGTATGGAAGGGGTACGCAGTGCCGTTGAGCTTGCAAGGGAAAGCGGTATGCCCTATTATATCATAGGCAACGGAAGCAATCTTCTTGTAAAGGATAACGGCTTCAGAGGTATAATTATACAGATATATAAGGGCTTGAGCCATATTGATATCAGTGACAATATCGTCACTGTGGGAGCAGGCGCTCTTTTGTCTGCAGCGGCAAGGAAGGCTCTGGAGTATTCTCTTACGGGAATGGAGTGTTTAAGCGGTATCCCCGGTACCGTAGGCGGCGCCGTTTGTATGAATGCGGGAGCATATGGCGGCGAGATAAAGGATGTGTTCGTATCGGGCAAGGTACTTGTCAACGGCAGTATCGAAATAATAGACAACGCATCCTCGGAATTCGGCTACAGGACCAGCAGGATAATGCGAGAGTCCATGATCGTTCTTGAAGCCGTGTTCAGACTTACAAAGGGAAGATATGATGATATAAAGTCAAAAATGACCGAACTTGCAGAGCAGAGGAGCTTAAAGCAGCCTGTGGAGCTGCCAAGCGCAGGCAGTACCTTTAAAAGACCCGAAGGCTATTTTGCAGGTAAGCTTATAGACGACAGCGGTCTGAGAGGATATAAAGTGGGAATGGCGCAGGTAAGTCCCAAGCACTGCGGTTTTGTGGTAAATAACGGCGGAGCAACAGCCAAGGAAGTACTTGACCTTATTAAACACGTGCAGGAAACGGTTTACAACAATTTTGGCGTTATGCTGGAACCTGAGATAAGAATAATAGGGGAGTAGCTAAGGAGGGGATAGGTATGAGATTTGTAATAGTGACGGGTATGTCGGGCGCAGGAAAAAGTACTGTGCTTAAGTTTCTGGAGGACATAGGCTTTTTTTGCATAGACAATTTGCCTCCCAGTCTTATACCTAAGTTTATAGAGCTTTGCGAAAATCCCTCATTCAGAAACGATAATGTGGCTTTGGGAATAGACATAAGAGGCGGCAGCCTTTTTGGCGAGCTTTTCAGCTTTTTATCGGAAATAGAAAATGAAAACAATCGCTTTGAGATACTTTTCCTGGACTGCGAGGACGGTATACTTTTAAAGAGATATAAGGAATCAAGGAGAAATCATCCTCTTAATGCCAAGGGCGAAAGGCTCATTGACGGCATAAGGAAGGAAAGGGAAATACTCGGCGAGATAAAGGACAGAGCGGATTTTATAATAGACACCACTCATATGCTGACACGTCAGCTAAGGACGCAGCTTGGAGAAATATTCCTTGAAGGCAAGGGCTTTGAAAGTCTTATGATAACGGTACTGAGCTTCGGCTTTAAGTACGGCATACCTCCCGATGCGGATATGGTGTTTGACGTAAGGTTTATACCCAATCCGTTTTATATTACCGAATTAAAAGATCTTACAGGCAACGATGTGGCTGTAAGAGACTATGTTATGAAGTGGCAAGAGGCTGTTGAGTTTAAAAGCAAGCTGACGGATATGTGTGAATTTTTGATACCAAATTATATCAAAGAAGGTAAAAATCAGTTAGTAATTGCCATAGGCTGTACGGGAGGAAAACACAGAAGTGTCACTTTAGCCAATGAACTGTATAATAATTTAAAAAGAGTTGGGCATAGTGTTATAATTGCTCATAGAGATATTGACAAAGATGGAAAGAGGTAGTATACTTGTTTATGGTAAATAGCTTACTGTATATGCCATGTTCACATATCTTTTGAGAGTTATTCGGCACTGTGTCGGGGGAGATATATGTCATTTTCTTCAGACGTTAAAAGGGAATTACTTTCATATGAATATAAGAACAGGCATTGCCTTACAGCTGCGCTGGAAGCTGTAATAAATATAGACGGCTACATAGGCGCCGATAATGGGCATAAGCTCATTATAGTACATAATGAAAATACGGATGTGCTTGGCGCTGCCCAAAATTTTATAAACAGACTGTTCGGCGCTGAGGTAAGCTGCCATAAGGGAAACATAATAATAGAGGACGAGGCTCTTGCAGATAAGATACTCGATGCTACGGGTATCGGTTATGACAGGGGCTTTAGTATAGATTCCCCTATCGATCCTCTTGTTGTATCAAATAGCTGCTGTAAGAGGGCTTATATAAGAACGGCGTTTTTATGCTGCGGTTCCATAAGCGATCCCAATAAGCACTATCACATAGAGTTTGTGGACAATGATTATGAACATGCCCGCAGCCTTAAGGAGCTTATAGGCAGCTTTGACATAAACATGAAGATAGTTGAGAGAAAAAATCACTTTGTGGTTTACTGCAAAGAGGCAGAGCTTATAGTGGATCTTCTCAATGTTATGTCGGCGCACAGAGCTTTGCTGGAGCTGGAAAATCTCAGAGTGCTCAAAGGCGTGCGCAACAATGTCAACAGACTTGTGAACTGCGAAACAGCCAATCTCGGCAAGATCGTATCGGCTTCCCTTAGGCAGATAGAAGCCATTAACTATATTTCAAAAAGCAAAGGGCTTGATTATCTGCCCGATAATCTTAAGAAAATGGCAGAAATGCGAGTTATGTACGCAGATGCCAGTTTAAAAGAACTGGGAGAAAAAATGATTCCGCCTGTCGGCAAGTCAGGTGTCAATCACAGGTTAAAGAAAATATGCGATATCGCAGATAAACTCAAGGGGGACAATAACTATGGTTAAGAAAACGATTACAGTGGGTTCAAGCATGATCGAAAGACCTATACCTATGCTGGTACAGACAGCGGGAAGATATGCAAGTTCGATCCGTTTGAAAATGGATAACAAAGAGATAAATTTAAAAAGCATCATGGGCGTTATATCCATTGGCTCACTTTCAGGCAATAAGGTAGAAATTACTGCCGAAGGCTCCGATGAGGCAAATGCCTGTGAGGCGATAGTTGACTTTTTAAGCTGATAGATCAATAAGGACTGAGAAGAAGAGGAGTAGGCAATATCCCCTCAAAGAGAGAAGCGCCCATAGGCTGAAAGGCGCTTTGTCGTAAGAATTGCCGAAGGTAGCTTTGGAGTCCTCCCGCCGAAGAGATATAAGCGGAACGTGTGACCTGCGTTAAGGGTCAGGAGTGCCTGTATCATACAGGAATTAAGGTGGTACCACGGATACTTTCGTCCTTTAGTTGACGAAAGTATCCTTTTTTGTTGAAGGGGAATAATTTACAATATAACATAAAACATAGGAGGACAGCTATTATGAAGGAAATGGCAAAAAACTACGATCCTTCAATCGAGGACAGAATTTATAAAAACTGGCTCGATAAAGGATATTTTCACGCAGAGGTGGATAAAAGCAAAGAACCTTTTACCATTGTTATACCTCCGCCGAATATTACGGGACAGCTTCATATGGGTCATGCCCTTGATGAAACATTGCAGGATATACTCATAAGGTGGAAGAGAATGCAGGGCTATAACGCTCTTTGGGTACCAGGTACGGATCATGCGGCTATCTCAACAGAGGTCAAGATAGTCAATAAAATGCGTGAGGAAGGAATCACCAAGGAGGATATAGGAAGAGAAGGCTTTTTAAAGAGAGCCTGGGCATGGAAAGAGGAGTACGGCGGCGCCATACTTAATCAGCTTATGAAATTAGGCTCCTCCTGCGACTGGGAAAGAGAACGCTTTACAATGGATGAGGGACTTTCAAATGCTGTCCTTACAGTCTTTTGCAAGCTTTATGAAAAGGGCTATATATATCAGGGCGAAAAGCTTATAAACTGGTGTCCTACCTGTCAAACGACTATTTCCGACGCCGAGGTGGAGCATACGGATATGCAGGGCGGCTTTTGGCATATAAAGTATCCTATAAAGGGTACGGACAAATTTTTGGAATTTGCCACCACAAGACCGGAAACAATGCTGGGCGATACTGCCATTGCAGTAAATCCTCAGGATGAAAGATATAAAGACGTGGTGGGCAAGGTCTGTATACTGCCCTTTGTAAACAGGGAGATACCCATTATAGAAGACAGCTATGTGGATATGGAATTCGGTACAGGTGTTGTAAAGATAACTCCCGCCCATGATCCCAACGACTTTGAGGTAGGCGAAAGACATGGTCTGCCTAAAATTAACATTCTTAACGATGACGGAACCATAAACGAAAACGGCGGCAAGTTTGCAGGCATGGACAGGTATGAAGCGAGAAAGCAGATAGTAAAAGAGCTTGATGAAATGGGTCTGTTCATAAAGAAGGAGGATATTACTCACGCAGTAGGTACTCACGACAGATGTAATTGCGTAATAGAACCTCTTATAAAGAAGCAGTGGTTCGTTAAAATGGACGAGCTTGCAAAGCCTGCTCTGGACGCATATTATAAAGGCGACCTTAAATTCGTTCCCGACCGCTTCGGTAAAATATACACACACTGGCTTGAAGATATCCATGACTGGTGTATATCAAGGCAGCTTTGGTGGGGACACAGGATACCTGCCTACTATTGCGACTGCGGAGAGGTAATAGTCAGCACAGAAGCGCCTAAGGTATGTCCTAAGTGCGGAGGCACTCATATAGTACAGGATGAGGATTGCCTTGACACATGGTTCTCATCTGCGCTGTGGCCTTTTTCAACACTGGGCTGGCCCGAAAAGACACCTGAGCTGGAGCATTTTTATCCTACGAGCGTGCTTGTAACAGGCTACGATATCATATTCTTTTGGGTAGTAAGAATGGTGTTTTCCGCTATGGAACAGATGGGAGAGGTACCCTTCAGAACAGTTCTCATACACGGTCTTGTAAGAGACAGTAAGGGACGTAAAATGAGTAAATCCCTTGGCAACGGCATAGATCCCCTTGAGATAATAAAGGACTATGGTGCCGATGCTTTAAGACTTACTCTTATTACAGGCAACGCTCCCGGCAACGATATGAGATTTTACAATGAAAGAGTTGAAAACAGCAGAAACTTTGCAAACAAGCTGTGGAATGCCACAAGATTTGTGATAATGAATATGGGAGACGAGTCTCCCCAATGCAATATTTCAGAGCTGACCTCGGCAGATAAGTGGATACTCAGTAAGGTCAATTCTCTTGCTAAAAACGTAACGGCAAACCTAGACGCCTTTGAACTGGGCATAGCAGTACAAAATGTATATGACTTTATATGGGACGAGTACTGCGACTGGTATATAGAAATGGTAAAGCCAAGACTTTACAACAAAGAAGATACCACAAGAAACGCAGCTTTATGGACACTTAAAACGGTACTTATAAATGCCCTTAAGCTCCTTCATCCCTTTATGCCCTTTGTGACAGAGGAAATATTTACATCCGTACAGAACGAAGAAGAGACCATTATGCTTTCAAAGTGGCCCGAATATACGGAGGAATACAATTTTGCCGAGGACGAAAAAGCCATAGAGCTTATGAAAGAGGCTGTCAAGTCCATAAGAAACGTAAGAGCTAATATGAATGTTGCGCCGGGCAAGAAAGCAAAGGTATTTGTAGTAAGCGCAAACAGCGAGGTACGCTCCATATTTGAAAAGGGCAGTGTGTTCTTTGCGCCTCTTGCCTATGCAAGCGAGGTCGTGGTACAGTCCGACAAGACGGGAATAGATGAAGACGCAGTATCGACTGTTATTCACAACGGCATGATATATATGCCCTTTGCCGAGCTTGTAGACATAGCCAAGGAAAAGGAAAGGCTTGCCAAGGAAAGGGATAAGCTTGTTAAAGAGGTGGAGAGAGTTGAAAAGAAGCTTTCAAATCAGGGCTTCATTTCAAAAGCTCCCGAAAAGGTAATAAATGAGGAAAAGGCTAAGCTTGAAAAATACAGCACTATGCTTAAGAGCGTTGAAGAACAGTTAGCCGGATTGGAACAAAAATAAATATATCAAAATAAATATCCCCCGGCAAAGCCGGGGGATATTTATTACGCATTTATATTAAAACCGACCTATTTGCGATCCCGCAAGCTGCAAATAATGTGTGAAAATAACTTTGATATGCCGGGAGCAACAGCCGTAAAGTAAAACAGACATACAAACTGCATCACAGACTTTGCCGCTCCTGTACCCAGTCCTGCGGAAATAAGCATATCTGCTCCGGTGCCTGCAAAGTTGTCAAGGAGTATATATGTAAAGAAGCAAAACGCCAGTCTGGCTATTCTTTCAGAGTTGCCTATATCTGTGGAAAACTTTATAAAACGTCTTTCTATAAACCAGCCCACAAGCATACCCATAGCTCCTCCGGCAGTCTTGTAGGAATCCACAGCCATTTTGGAACCCTCTACGATAACAGAGCCGTCAGGCGCATAGTCGACGGGATAGGATTTCAAGGCGGCGTAGAGTATAAGTACAACGCATAATGCGACTCCCACTATCAAAGCCCATATATCTCCCTTTGGCTTTTCCTCTATTATAGGCATAAGCTTTACCATGGCAAAGAGTACAACAGTACCTATTACAAGAGCTGTCAGAACGTCTTGAGGAGTATGTACTCCCAGATAGTTTCTTGAAAAGGCTATAAGCAGTATCAGTATCACAAAAAATATACGCAGAGCCTTTGGTATCTTGTAGCTGCTCTGTGCGTCGGCGGAAAGACCGCCCCATATGCTTACGGCGTTTCCCGTATGACCGCTGGGGAAGGAATAGCCCGTTGCGTCTGCCTGAGCCTCGGGTACAGGCGTTATCCTTGCATCCCTTATCCAAGGACGGTACACACATGCCGTAATCTTTATAAAGCCGTTTATCACTCGGTTGGCGTAAAGGGTAAACATAAGGAAAATACCCTTCCTTTTGTCAAAGCCCCAGTATATTATGCCTATGGCAAGCATAAGCACAGATGTTTCTCCGAGCTTTGTAATAAATTCCAGAAACGGCGTAAAAATATTGCCTGTTGCCTCTCTTAAATTTTGAAGTAAAATTAAATAGTTGATATCCATGATCTATTCCTTTCTTTATTTTTATATTTCTCCGAACAGACCCTTGTTCGGGCGTTTTATACGATCTGCCGTGCTGGAGACCTTGAGCGTATCGGTGCTTATATTTGCGTGTTTTGCTTATCGGAATGCTATACCGACGGTTCGTTACAGAGAAGGTGTATCCTTACTCGGTGTATTTTTACTTGCGGTAGGCTGAGTAAGACCTATCTGATCACGATTTTCGGCAGCCTCGTTTCTGTTCATCTCGTTTAGATTAAGAGACCGTACAGAATTATTGGGTAAGCTTATCTTGAAATGGCTTGCAAATGCATTATCTTTTTCCGTAAGCTCTTTGCCGTTATTGGCTCTGGCATATATTCTGATAGCTTCATTTATGTTTTTAAGCGCATTGTTTTTTGAAATGGCAGCATTTACTTCGTTTCGGCTCTGCTCATATTCTTTGACGGCTTTTTCGTTCTCATTGATAGTGGAGGCTCTGAAAAAGAATCTCTGAACTGAGGATAATGGCTTTACTTCAGGCTTCATTTCAGGCACTTTTCCCGGTGTAAACAGGGCAGGCATGATGCCCTCGGCTGTTTTTATACCGATCAAGGGTATCGAATATTTGCCGTAATTATCCTTGCTCCATTTTCCGGGTTCTGACATGGATCTGAAGCTTTCTGCCACAGAGGAGAATATGTTTTCACTGCTTTCGATCTCCTGAGGCGTCATATTGCTAAGATCTCCTTTGATCCCCGTAAGCTCTCTTAAATTGTTTTCTCCTATGTATATATCGTCAAGAGTTATTGACGGCTCCTTGCTTTTTAAAGCCTGGAGGATAGCCTTGCCTGAGGCTATGTCGTCAAGGCTCAGAGTCAATGCGGGGAAGCTGTCTTTACTATCGGCAAAAACAGGCTCGTTGTTAAGCATACGGCTATAATTCAAGGCGGCTTTGTTATAGCTTTGCGCCTCATCTGCGTTTAAAGGAGAATCCATTGCAAGTCTGTTTATCTCATGTATATGCTTGTTATAGTTCTCGGCATTTTTATCGGTTATCCTTTTGACCTCATCACTGACATTTTTTATTCCGTCGGCAGCCATAAGCCTTGCCATTCTTCTGCGGAATTCGTTATATCCTTCCTTTACGGCGTTGTGATTAGTTGTCATATATTCATTTATAACATTCTTATCAGCCTTGCTTTTTATCTCATTTTCGGACATCTGCGGATTTTCCCGTGTAAGACGGTCTGTTTCCGCTATCATAGCATTTGTGTAGCTTTCCGTTGCCCTGTAAGTGTTTGTGTACCTATTGTATCTTCCCGCATAGTTTACGACCTTTTCATTGCTGAAATTTCGTATTGTGTCGGACACGGCTAAGGTGTTCCCGTTTTTATCCTTATATTTGACGTTTGCCGTGTTCGCCTCGGGATCGGACATAAGCTTATCTATATACTTGTTTGTGATATAATTAAATGCCTCGGCTTTGCTTACAAGACGTGTTCTTATGTTCTCAGGCGGTGTATTTTCATTCTCTCTTATCGGTCTTGGTGCCTCTGCCGTATGCATGGGATTTATAATAAGGGGATTAAGACGCTCGTTCTCCCTTATAAATATAAATGTCTTTCCCTTTGCGTTGCCGTTTATATCGGTGCCGTTGAATATTGAGTTCATGGTGTCGGTAAGCTTGGGGAACATCTTTGTAATATCCTCCGCCGTAGGCTCGTCGCCTATACCGAAAAATTCCTTTGCAGACTTATTGTTTATTACAAGCTTGTCAAGAGCATCGCTGTAATCCTTGGAGGAGGACGCTTCGGTAAGATCTGCGCCTGTAAGCATTGACATAAGTATAAAAGCATTTTTGTTATTATCCTTGGCAGGAGCTTCGGGATCGAATTTAAGCCTGTTGAATTCCTCTGCCATTATGCCTGTGCCTTCTTCATTTCTGAACCAGCGAGAAAGCCCTTTGGCATCGTCGGAAGCCATGGAGATATCTCCCGCTTCCGAAGCTCCCATATTGTCAAACTCCATCATTTCAGGCGTATCGATTATATCAAATTCCTTTTCAAGCTTTTCCTCTTGTTCCCTTTTTTCCATTTCGGCTAATTCATCTTCAAGATCTTTAAGACTGTCGTCCTCCCGGGAAGCAGAGGCATCGTTATCGCTTTCCAAGGCATCGAACTCATTTTCAAGCTCTTCGTCTGAAAAAATGTTTGCGCCGTTTTGATCCCAATCGGGACCAAGCAGTTGATTAGTCCTTTCCTCAAGCTCTTCGTCTGAGAGCAGACCGTCTTCCTCATCAAGTGAGTCCTCTTCATCGATATCTTCCAACTCTAACTCATCCTCTTCAAATTCGGGATCGAGAGTTTCTTCTTTATCCGTATCGTTTCGTCCTTGAGGCTTCGTATCTTCATTTGGGGCGGTACTCTGCTCCGTATTCTCGTGGCTCTCTTCCTGCCTTTGAGCCTCGGTATTCTCGTTTGTGGCAGTACTCTGCTCCGTATTCTCATGGTTTTCTTCCTGCCTCTGAGCCTCGGTATTCTCGTTTGGGGCGGTACTCTGCTCCGTATTCTCATGGCTTTCTTCCTGCCTCTGAGCCTCGGTATTCTCGTTTGGGGCAGCGCTCTGCTCCGTATTCTCATGGCTCTCTTCCTGCCTTTGAGCCTCGGTATTCTCGTTTGAGGCAGTACTCTGCTCCGCATTCTCGTGGCTCTCTTCCTGCCTCTGAGCCTCGGTATTCTCGTTTGGGGCGGTACTCTGCTCCGCATTCTCGTGGCTCTCTTCTTGTCTTTGAGCCTCGGTATTCTCGTTTGCGTTAGTATGCCATTCCCGATCCGATGTACTGAAAGTCATACCTGTCAGATCATCGTATTCATTCTCATGGACGGCTCTGTTTATTTCTGCGCCTTCCTGTTCGACTATCTTTACCTCGCCGTTATCCCTTATCGTTACCTGCCCAAAGTCCTCGCTATTGGGATCGAGAGCGTTTCTTACAATATCGCTGAATATCTCTATGGTCTCATAAGAAGCCTCGTTTCCAAGCTGAAGCGTATCCGAAAGCCTTACTCCGTCTATATATATGCTTGTAAGAAGCCTCTCAACATCCTCGGGGGAATTGCCGTTGGCATTTATACCCGTAACCTTGCACAGAAAACTCCAAGGGTCCATGCTTTCAATGTCTTGAGAAGAAATGACTATATCTGCGGTGCTTTCATTTTCTGCGGTATTTTCGTTTTCTGCGGTATTATCATAATATAAAGACGCCGTTTCCAATGCTTTTAAATTCTTATTTTCATAAATTGTTCTTGTCTGCTCGTCAAGTTCGGGATCTGATGTGTCGATCAATACTGCCTTTGCATCGGGGAAAAGAGTTATTGCGTCATTTGTATTTTCCTTGCTGAGAGAGTTCCTTACAATATTTGCGCCAAGCTCTGCTGCGGTGTCCATACTTATTTCATTTTGCTCATCATATGTCCAGCCCATAATGTCGGTAACGGCAGTGCCGTTTATAAGCAATGAGCTTAAAATATCGAATAAGCTCTTAGGGGAAGATATACTGTTTGCGGGTCTTCCAGATATTCTGTACAGAAGCTCCCAATTTTCAAGATCTTCTATCTCGTTCGGCTTTAAAAATATGTTATCAAAGTTGTCGGGCATAAGACATTCTCCTTTTCTTGTTGACTTAGCAAGGTTATATATATACTTTAATATTTTATTTTTGTTTTTTCAATAGCGCTGTCGTAAACGACAAATACAAGGGCATAAACAACACAAAAAAATTTGCTTCTATGTGATAAAATAGTATCAGGAAATGTATGGAAGCATACACGAAAGGAGAAATCATATTTACAGTATGCGATACAGGCAAAGCAGATACTTATTATCTGTAAAGCCTAAAATCTACCTGTTGGTTTAACAACAATTTTATATTGATAAGGAGATCATTATGTTAAAAAAATTATTGAAATTAACTTTGGCAACTGCGGTAATAACGGCAATGACGGCTTGTTCCTCATCAGCCCCGGAGGTCAAAAACAAAAGCGTGTCCGACGACGATGCCTCTGATTTTGTTATTTTGTCCGAGGCTGTACCCGACGCAATACTTGAAGTGAGATATTATTCAACATATAACTTTGTGGGAGAGAGGATAGACGGATACGAGGAACCCTGCGCTCTCATTACAAAGGAAGCCGCAAATGCCCTTAAAGGCGCAGCAAAGGATGCGGAGGAGCTTGGTTACAGGCTTAAGATATACGATGCCTACCGCCCTCAGACTGCCGTAAATAATTTTATAGAATGGGCTGAAAACGACAACACCGAAATGAAGGAATATTTTTATCCCGAGCTGGATAAATCCGTTTTGTTCCAACAGGGCTATATTGCCGACAAATCGGGACACAGCAGAGGCAGTACCGTTGACCTGACCCTTTTTGACATGGATATGGGAAAGGATCTGGATATGGGCGGCACATTTGATTATTTCGGCGAGCTTTCCCATCCCGATTATACAGGGGATCTGACGGAAGAGCAGATAAATAACAGAAATACGCTCAGAGATATAATGCTTAAAAACGGCTTTAAGCCCCTTGATACGGAATGGTGGCATTTTACATTGGAAAATGAGCCTTATCCCGACACATATTTTGATTTTCCCGTAAGCGAGGATTCAGTAGCTGCAGAATAAACGGCGTTTATAAGAACAGATAAAAGACTATAAAGGAGGAATTTAAAATGTCTAAAAGAATAAAAATAGTAAGCAACAGCACAGATCCTTCACTCAGACGTCAGGACTACATAGATGTAAATACTATGTCAAAGGGCTTTGATAATAGCTGGCAAGCGGGCATAGATGAAGACTACGCTATGCTTGTCTCCGACATGGACAGCGCAGATCTCAGCGCTGTACTCAGCTCCTTTGGTCTGCCCGAAAACACAAGCAAGGAAACACTTGTGGGACTGGCAAGGCTCTATTGTACAACTTCGGGACTCTCGCCCGAGGATGTAACATATGGCTCCGATCAAATAGAAGATAATGATGTAAAAGAGAGAAAAAATGCGCTTATAAATGATTTTAGGACCGCAATGAGCAATGAAGCGGAAAGATCAACAATGCTTTCCGAGCTTCTTCAAGGCTTAAAAGAGATACATATAACAACGCCCGATATCAGAAATATAAATGCCAAAGATCTTGAGCGTGAAACCCGTATGGCAAGACTCAACAATCAGTTTATGGGACTTGCGGATATAGGAGATGCTTTAGGAACGCCTATATTTGACGGCAATACCGAATTTATAAATGATTGTAAGACAATAGCCTCAAACAGCGCTGTATTATATAACAGCCTTATTGAATTTCTGGGCAAAGACCGCTTTGGAGACGACTTAGATGAAAATAATATTGACGTATCGCCGAGAGATCTGACTCAAAGCACAAGATTGGGACTTTCAGGTCTTGTATTCACTGAAATCGCTCCTCAGGATGTTACACTTCAACCTGACGATATGCAGGCTGTAACAGATATAAAAAACAAAACGGCTGTTCCTACCGAGTTTGACCAGCGTGTTTACGGCTTATTTTCAGGTGACAAAGGAATACAGCGATATGTTGATCCATTTGAACCCGTTGCCGGTAATGACAATGAGTATGATTTCAGAAACTTTTCTGACGATAAGTTGCTTGCATATGTACTTGATATCGACGAAGATGATTTGAAAAAGGACCTGGCTGAAAATAAAAATAATGTACTTTCAAACATATATATAGACGGCAGGTCATTAAAGGATATGGAGCTCAATGAAGCTGCCGCAATGATAAAAGAAAGTCTGTATTTGGATTCGCCGTCAATACTTGAGATCAAGGATCCGGACAGCGGTATCCTTACCCCCTTTTTTGCCGATGTGCTTATATCTCATTCAGGATTTCAGGTATTGAGAGAAGCAGAACGCTATAAGGATGAAAAAATTAAAAGAGTAAACCAATATGAAGAATTTACAAATGATGTTATAAAAGATCCCTCTGCGGAAAACCTTGCTCAAAAGGGTATTATACAGGCGCCTGCCGCAGATCTTAGCTCTGCGCAATATATCAGCGCCATCGTCGGAAAAGACATAGACACCGATAACCCGGAAAGCATAAGGGACGCCGTTCAGAATGTATACATAGACGGTAAAAACATAGTTGATACCCTAAAGCTGGATATGACATCGGATAATCTGGATGCCTATGCTCAGGCAATAAAGGATGCTCTTGATACGACTAAAAACGAAAATCATTTTGTTACTCTTATGAACAGGTCATCTATATTTGCAGAGCCCAAAGCCGTGCTTCCCGCAGGAGATCTTAAGGCTCCCTCAATGGCAGATAAAATAAGACCGTCATTGGATTTTATGTTAAATTATCATGAGGCTATGAGCGTTTCTGCCCGTAGCGCCAGAGAAAAGGCAGAGGCTTTGAGGAAAAGAAATGAGGAACTGTTTTTAGCCCAAAAAGACAACAGCATCGATTCCAATAGCTTCTTCAATAACATGGCATCAAGAGATTTCGGCAAAGATCGTTCTTTAATGCCGGCATTATATATGATGACAAAGGGCTACAGCATGGATGATGCATTTGGCAACAATCCCGCTTTGGATGAGACCAAAAAGCAGATCGGAAAAGAATTTTTTGATCTAATAACCTTAAGAAAAAATGAAAGAGGCGAATATATTAATTCGATCAGTGATCCTAAAAATTTTGAATATTACAAAAAGACCATAGAGCCTGTTTTAACAGATATGATGGCAGTTCTGGGCGGAATAAAAACGGAATATTTGGACATAAATGTAAAAGAAAATTTAGACAAGGTCGCTTTTATGAACAGAATATATGGTGTTTACGATATAATCAGAGGAATGGAATCTGTCACAACGGGTGTGCATATGTCAGTTATGGACGGTGTGGCATATCCTTGTTCTACATTCTATGATATATCACACAGACAGCTTTATGCATTGGAAAACAAACGTTTTTCTGTGGATGATGCATTTGAGGAATCTATGTATCGTCTTTCCGGCGATCCTTCTGCTATATTTGGCGGCAATCTTTCGGCGTATCCTTCATTCGAAACTGCACGGTCAATGTCAAATCGTCGTGCGGGAGCTCGTGAGCAAATAAATGATGCTATAACTTCAAACTTAACAGCGGTTGACTTGAGAGGACCCGTAAATGCCAGACAAATGCAGCTTGACGAATATAAAAACGGAAATGTAAACGCATTTATAAAAAATATTCGTGACATAGACGGCGAAAAATTGATGAATTTATACCGCAATGCGGCGGCAAATTCAGCTAAAGCGCCTGCCCAGGACAGCAAGGAATATAAGGAATATACAAAAAGACAGGTTTTAGATAATTGCTTGGGTGTCGAAAACCTACACCCCAGAAAATATGAAGAAGCAAAAGCGGACACGGGTACAAAGTTTATAAGTGAGATCGTAAGCATGAACATAGACGAATATTCGCCTGTTGAAGTTATTGATTCCGCATTGAGCAAAATATATATAAACGATCGTTCTCTTAAGGATTATCTTTCCATAAATCCGGAAGAATGCGTCAACAATATGGATAAGCTCAAGTATGTCAACAATATGCTTAAAGGCATTGCCGTAAATGCTTTTGAAGGCAAAAGCAATATAGCCATACTCAGAAAAGAGATGGACGGTGCGTTTACCCCTATTATCCCGGGTTATTTACAAGATCTTTCTAAGGAAGATATGGAAGATTACGAAAACTTTAAGGAAAAAGACCCGCAGGAAATTGAAAAGATGAATAAGGCTGAAAAAAGCAGATATGCCAGAGATCTTAGAAATTATGAGTATACAAAGAATATTTTGGAAAAGGATGCAAAAAATGCAGCCGGCAGACCTTTAGCCGAAGCCTATGCAAAGATGCTCAATAACGAAACGCTTAAGCTGGACGAAAGAGAATTGCTCCATGATAAAAAGTTATTGATCAAGGGAGTCGTTTCCACTCGTGATATTATGGATACGAACGGCGCTTCATTTTTTGAAAAGCTTACCAATGAGGTCCTTTCAAACGAGGATAAGCTTAAATCGGTAGTTGATGATTTTTATATCAATGACAAGAGCTTTTATGAGTACTTCGGTCTGGACAGAAACACTGCCACTGCCGCCCAGATAAGGCAGAAGGAGGCTGAGCTTGCTCAGATCGTAAAGGATGAGTTTAAATATGATGCGATCACAACGGGAAATGACGCAAAGTTTTTGTTTATGAAGGACAAATCCGGCACATTCAGACCGATCACCTTCTATGAACCTGTTCCCGAGATAAAGCCCGAGGTAAAGCCTCTTACTTTCTGGGAGAGGTTCAAAGCTTCGCCGGAGGAGAAAGCTCAGAATCAAAGGGCTATCGAAGAGCATAATAAGAGCATAGAAGAACATGTGAGAGCTCAGAACAGAAACATTAATGCCGAAGAGAGAAACAAGGCTGCTACCGCATATGCAAGAGCGCTTAACAAGCAGACCCTTTCCGAAAGCGATAAGAAGATACTTTCCGACAGAGATATAAATTTACCCAATATTGATTTCTACGGCAGAGGCAATCTTCCGTCAGCAAATGTACGCTCTATAAATTTGGATCATGCTCAACAGCTCTCAGGCAGAAGCAATTCCAATACCCAAAACAGAAGTCTTACGGGATTTACAAACGACAATACGCCCAATACTCCCGAAATGAGAAATAGCGGAATGTAAACTGTTATTATAAAAAATCGATACTAAGTTAAGACGCAGTGAATTTCGGTATTTGGAGGTAATTATGGAATTTTTGGTGGTTGCTCTCGGCGGAGCGGTCGGATCGATGGGAAGATACGCAATAGGTCTTTTGCCTGTCAAAACAGGCTTCCCTGTACTGACGCTTGTTATCAATGTAATAGGCGCAGCGCTTATAGGATTTATCGCAGGCACGGTAAATAATAATGAGGCGTCCTTGTATAAAGTATTGTTTTGGAAAACAGGCGTATGCGGCGGATTTACGACATTTTCCACATTCTCGCTTGAGGCGTTTACGCTGTTTGAAAACAAAGCCTATCTGTACGGAGGGATTTATATATTCCTAAGTGTTGCCTGTTGCTTGGCAGGTATATTCTGCGGAAAAAAATTATCGATGCTGATCTGCTGATTAATTTCATTCTGTTGACTTGCATAATACAGAATAACAAAATAAACCCGATAAGGAGATACTCTTTATCGGGTTTTTTATGTATTTAAAATGTTTATTTGCGCCTAAAAATGAAAGTGCAGGAGTCAATTCTTAGGGGCGTTTGGCAAAATATTTTTAGCTGTTTGACATTCCTCTTTGCTGCTGAGAACCTCGCGCTTCATTTACGGGCTGAACAAGCTGAGGAGTGTTTGCAGCTCCGTTTGTCCTGCTTCTGTTAAGAGTGTCAACATTTGTTGTCTTTACCTCGGGAACAATGCCCTTTAGCTTTCTTATATCCTCGGCTCTTTTCATATCAGCCGCAAGATTATATTCTTCCAGTCTGTTTATGACAGCCATTTTCTCATTGTATGCCTGTAATTTTTCGGGATATTCCGCATAAGCTTTGTCATAGGCGGCTCTTGTTTCCTTTCCCGTCATAAATCTGTTGAAGCCTGTGAGTTTTTCAACCTTTTTCGGCATTTTAGGTACATCGAATGTAAACTTCACAGGCTCAGGCTCGCCTTTTTCGTTTACAAGCATTATCGGTTTTAACCAATTGTCATTGTTCATATTATCCTCAAAAGCCTGCTTTATGATATTGCCCATAGCCCGTATTTTGGCATTGTCGTCAGGGGCATTTATATAATCCTCCGCTTTAGAAACAGGCTTTCCGTTAATTATGAGCTTTTCTGCCATATTAAGAGCGTCGACAGTATTTTCCTTGCCTGTAAAGGCGCATATAAGCTCGTTGTATTTATTTCCCTTGGCAAGCTCCTGTATATTTGCAAAGTCTATATAATGTCCCGGAGCTTTTACCCCGTTTGAAGCAAGCTCTTTGGCAGATTCCATAAGCTCCACGCCCTTTGCGGTAGCGCTGAGGAGCTTTGAATATGCCTCTGCCTTTTTATTGTAGCTATTGAGCTGGCTTTTAAGCTTTTCATCTCTCTTGTATTTGAACATGGATTCGTTGTATTTATCCATGGCAGCTTTTTTCTCTTCATCTGTTTTAAGGCGCTCCAGCTTAGGCCTTAAAGGTCTGTTGCCGGCATTAAAGTCTACCTTCACGGGAACCATATCAAAATCATTTTTTCCTGCTCGGCAGCTTACAAATTCATTATCCTTGTTTTCAATGTTCTTGAATATTTTTTCTGCGATCTTTTTTTCTATTGCCTTTACACTGTCATAATCAGGCTCGCCTTGTACGCCAAAATATTCCGTCGCTGTTTTTGAACCGATGTGTATACAATCAAGGGCTGCCTTAAGCTGCTTCTTATCTGTTTCTCTTGTAAAGGGAAATCCCGTAAGTCTTGTAAGCATACTTACACATGCGCCTTCGCACTGTATTTCCGAACTATTGGCGACTTGGGCATTTATGTAGGCGCCGTTTGTAAAATAATCCTTAAGCTCTTCCATCAAAATATCGGGCTGAACGACTTTTCCTGTGTCCAGAATTTTTTGCTCAAGTATATTGTCGCCTGTTATAGGCTCTTCCTTTGTCTTTTTTATATCTTCGGCAATAGTTTCCAATATCTTTGCATTGTCACCGCTTTTAACACAGTCGTCTATTTTGTTTGGTTCGCCATTTATGAAATTGTCCAGATCATCATCCGTAAATGCGTTTCCTGCAATATCAAACTCTCTGTTGGCAGCCATTCGAATGACGTCGCCACGGATATCGTTTAAAAAAAATGTCAGCCTTCTGTCGGCAGCGGAATCGGATAATACCAACGGAATGTCCTCGGTTCTGTCAATGCTGCAATGTTTCATTATAGCCTCTGCGGAAGCTGCCCTGAAGGTCTGCCGTGAAATATCGTTATTTACATAAGTGTCTGATTCTATATAGTCCAATCTGCTTGTTAATACTTCCCTATGCAGTTCTATCATGCCCTGTATTCCCGCAAGTACATCTTTCAGATTTGATGCCTTTTCGATCTGCTGAAGGCAGTCATGCGCCAAATGGCTTTTAAAGGATGAAAGATATGCTCCTCTTACGCCCTCCCTGTTGTTTAATTCATACATGGGAGCCTTTATCTCCGCAAGCCTTTTTGTTATTTCCCGCATAGTAGGATATGTTTCTTCATTATAGTGATCTATATTGAGCTGTTGTTCATCCGCTTTGTTTGTAACTCTTTGGAAAATACGGCAAAATTCCAAGCCGGCAGCTCTTTTCTGCTCTGTCATAAAATCCGAGTCATCGGTCAATATTTCATCAAGGGTAAAATTCTTTTGCGTCTTGGGATTTATCCTTGTAAGCATATAGGCATACACAAGGTCTTGAGGCTTCCTGTCGGATACAAAATTTTCCGTAATATTATTGAAAAGCATTCCAACGGCATCTTCAACGGCGCTTAGTTCCATTTTGTTCGGATCTATACGGCGCAAGTCCTTTTTATCTATACTTGAGAGCGTATGGCTGTCAATAGTATTCACATTGGGCATAAAGTCATTTTCCGGACTGAACAATGAAGCAAAGAATATCCTCGTGTCCATTTCTTCTCTGGTATGGTACAGCTCGTTGCTGCATAGATTTGCCTCGTTGCTCATGGAATTTCTGTAGCTTTTTACATAGGCAAGAGTATTGTTTACCTTTGTCCTCCCGGGTTCTTCTCTGTAATCGTCAAGCTCCGGAAGTACGGCTTTTGGCTGAGAAAACACCGAATTTCGCTGCATTACCGTCACAAAGGAACTGCTCTTTGGAGAAAGAGCCTGTCTCAGAGCGTTGGCATATTGCTCTGTATCCGCCTCCTCGCCCAGTTGATCCGAAAGACTTATGCCGTCTATAAAAATACTTTCCAGAGCGGTATTTATATTGCTCTCGTCAATATTATCCATTCCCGTTACTCTTTTTATGTATTCAAGGTCGTTGTCGGTTTCCTGTACCTTTATTATGCTGCTGTCCCCGGCAATGTCCATACTGTCTATGCCGTTCATATAGGCTATGAATTCGTTATCCCTGCTATTCTTTTTTGCTGTGTTTTCATCGGTCTTATGTATTTTGCCTTTGTTATTATTGCGCATAGAGATATAATTATCGCTTTCAAAGGCTTTGAAGCTGCCGTCGTTATCCCTGAACATGGCGGTGTTGCGGCTTTCTACGTCAAAGCATTCTCTCAGTAGGTTTGCGGCTTCCTCTATATCCGTTCCCTTAAGGCTTTGTCCGTTTATATAGATATTGGACAGAGCCTCATCCATTTCCTCGGCAGAAGCCTCTTCAAAGCCCACTCCCAGAAGCGTTCTCAAAAAATCTAAGCTCATTCGTCTGTTATCCTGCGGATGATTTGAAAATTTATATGTATTGTATAGCGGCATGTGAATTCTCCTTTTACCTATATTTTGCGCTTTTTATGATACTATTTTACCACATATTCGCAAATTTTTTTTGTTGTTTATGCTTTTATTTTTACCGATTACGCTGGCATTGTCTATAAGACATTATAAAACAGCGTACAAAAAAAGGGATACTGCGTTTTATCCTTGCAGTATCCCATAAAATATTTTGCTTTTATTATTTATTATAAGTGTCCATGCTCCAGATAATAGTCTGAAGAACCCTTTCCGAACAATGCGTCGAATGTATCCGTTATAGGACTGAAAATATCTCCTATAATTCCCTTATCGCTTGGCTTATAGCTTGAGTTTGAAGATGACGAAGAAGAAGCCTTGTTTTGCGTCTTGGGCTTATATATGAGCGCAGATTCGGGTATAGGCTTGTTGGCAAGATAGTCCTGCTGATAACGCCAGTTTACGGAGTCGGGACCCTTACCCGCAGCCTCAAGCTCTGATTTCGTTACCATTTTTTCGCCCGGATTAGCAGATGCCTGCTGTTCCGTTACAGTGCTTATTTTTCCGTCGCCGGTGTCAGATATGGTAACCATATTGTTAGCGCTGTCATAGTTTATTGAAAGTCCGAGCTGTTCGCCTATGAAATCTGCGGGACCGTACATTACTCCGTTCGCCATGAAAGGCGTGCCCGAAATAACTATATTCACGCCGTTCTTTCTTGCAGTATTACTGCCTGCAGTAAGCGTAAAATATCCGGATCTGCCCAGAGCCTCTATTGTAACGGTACCTTTTAAGGTGTCTTCGCTTGATTTTACCATCCCGTAGAATGCTACCTTACATACGGGAACATAGAGCTTTCCATCCTTTACTATTGCATCGTAGTCGATATTGGCATTATATCTGTTGTAGGAATATACTGTGCTTGCCGCCGATACCGATAGACACATGCTCAGAGCCAGTACAGAGCTTAAAATAAATGACATAATTTTTTTCATAGAATAATACCTCCTTGTTTTTTCTATATTTTAACAGAAAAAAACAGTTATGTACTATGCCCGCAGCATAATATAAGGAGGTATTTTAAGCTTAATATGGACAAGCGAATGTTCTTGATATAACATCGTCAAAGGCTGTTATTGCTCCCGGATCGTTTTTCAGTATTATACATCTTATTACAGTGATCACACCGATTACCGCAAAGGACACTATCCATACCGGATCGTATTTTTTTATATATGCCATTCCTGAGTTATCGCAGTCCCTTATGCTCAGCGCAAGGAGGGAGGCTATTATTGCAGGTATGAATGCCATATAGAACGCAGGGGTCATATCCCTTGGGGTGTAACCATATATGGCAACACGACAGTATATGTAAAAAAGTATGATACACCAAAGCTCGCAGAATACAAAATTTAATTTGAAGCGGAAAAACAAAAAACTGTCAAATATCGTGTCAAGAGCTATTATAAGGGGTATGAGCAGTATATATCCTCCGAAGATACGACTCATGGAAAACGGCTGCGATGGTATACCGTATAATTTTCCGCATATTGGCGCAAAGCATAAAAGCGCCATAGCCATAGCTGAAAAAAGCGTGTATAGTCGTTTTATATGGATCATGATATTTTCCTTTACATTTGAAAAAATATAACAACAGGAACAGGCTCAGAGTAAACTCACAAAAGGCAAGTATATAGCAAATTATCTGTCTGAAACGTTTGCTGAGGTTTTGTGTAAAAGATAGCTTGTCATATAAATCCCAGGTAATTGCCTGCAATAAGAAAGGGCATAAGCACAACAAATATACTTAACAAAACATACATGGCAAATTCACTTACGCTGCCGAGACCGGCAAGGCAGAGCAGAGCAAGTGCGAAAAAAATTGCGGCAACAGTATACACAAGGACTGCCGCAGCTTTTTCAAATCCGCCTCCGTCGAAGCCGGGGAGCCTGCCAAAGCAGTTTATGGCTCTTCCCATAATGCCTTCGGAGCGTATGAGCGCAGCTTTAAGCTCTCCCGCAGAGCGATAGCGCTCCTTGGGATCCATATTTATACATCGGTCTATTATGTAATCGAGCTTGCCCTTGTATTTTTGGCTTGCAGGGAGCTTTCCCGTCAGCATAACATTCATTATCACACCGCAGGCATATATATCCGCCGTAACATCGGTCTGAGCAAAGCCGAACTGTTCGGGAGCCGCATAACCTGCCGTACCCAGCACACGTGTGTCGTGGGTGGTGTCCTTTTTCTTTATTCGTGATATGCCCATATCTATGAGCATGGCTCTGCCGTCATTTTTTATTATTATGTTGGAGGGGGTTATGTCCCTGTGGATTATGCCCCTTGAATGGAGTATGTGCATGGCGTCGCATATGTCCTTCATTATGTATGTGACCATATAAACAGGCAGGTTTCCCTTATCCTCTATAACTTTTATAAGCCCTGAACCCTCGGCATATTTTTCTATAACAAAATAAATACCGTCAATGCTGAGTACATCCTTTATATAGGGCAGACTTTCACAGCCGATCCCTACAATTCGCCTGTATGTCTCCGCTGCGCTTTCGGATATTGTTTTTATTACCCAAAGACTGTTGTCTCTTATATCTCTTGCAAGGCGTACATTCCCTTTTTTATCCAGATCTTCGAGTATCTTATACTGTTCAAGCTCGTATTGGTCAGCCAACACCGTCATTTTTTATCCACCATATATTGATTTTTTTTAAAAATTATTATATCATAATTTTGGGAGGCGTTAAATATGGATATCAAAAAAACTACTGACGAACTTTTAAAAATATTGCAAAATGAGGAAAATATCCAAGATTACATAGATGAAAATTCCGATGAAATGATAGATTCCAACCTTTCGGAATATCTGAAGCAGCTACTCGAAAAATATAAAATAACCAAAAACGAGGCTATAAAACATTCGGGGCTGGATCAGATATACGGCTACCGGATATTTTCGGGCGTCAAGTCCAATCCGTCCAGAGATAAGCTTATACAGCTAATTTTCGGTATGGGTCTTGAGTTGAAGGACGCCCAGAGTTCTGAGGATCGGAAGGGTAGGAGAGCTTTATTCCCGCAACAGAAGAGACAGCAATATAATATTTGCTCTTAATAAGGGACTTGATATCGATGATTGCGATGACCTTCTCTTTGAAATGAATGAAAAGACAATGCTTTCCGAATGAAATTTCAGACTTCTTCTGCCGAATTCTTTCTGTTTTTGTAAACCTTGTCCGGAGCATAAAAATCATAATGAATTTTTATATGCCGCTTGCGCAAGCTCTATAAAGTGCTTTGTACACCTTCTTTTATCGCTTTTATGAGAGCCAAGCACGCATTTTATATATTCGGGGCAGTCAAAGGGGATCCATGCAAATTCGCCGTTATTGTCATCGGCAAAGCCCGGAGCCAACACTATACCTTTTTCTGCCGCTACATATGTAAGAGACATATCGTGGTTAAGAGAGTTTATTGTGTTTACCGACACATTGTTTATTATACTGTTTTGTACTGCTATCATCTCAGGCGGAGAACCGCCGCCTATCATAAACGTCCTGCCTTCAAGGTCTCTTTCGGTAATGGTTTCAAGCTTTGCCAAGGGATGGTTCTTATTTGCTATTATATAAAATCTGCTATTGCATAGAGGACTTGAAAGACTGGATTTCACAGGCAAAAATGTGTTTGCAGTCATGACCCACGAGGGCAGCGGTCTTGGTTCATGCGAACAGGATCTGAAGAAAATATGCAAGGGCGCAGTGTTTGGAAAGAGACTTGCCGTTCACGGCGCAGAAGCTTCAAATTCCGAAAATATAGTATCCGAGTGGGTTAAAAATTTAGTATAAAATCTGTTTTAGATAAATTAATGATACGCCGAAAGTTTTTAAACCGAAAATACGAAAGCATTTATCAGCTTCCTGCTGTATTCATCAACATCATAGGAAAATTCAGGATGCCATTGAACGCCCACTATAAACTTATTGGACGGCATATATATACTTTCGATCAAGCCATCTTCGGAAAATGCCATCATTTGAAAATAGGGTGACAGCTTTTTGATTGCTTGGTGGTGATAACTGTTTACTCCTATTTGTTCTTTGCCCAAAATACTATAGAGTGGTGTGTCCTTTTGTATCGTGACTTGATGTGCCACTCTGTCATACGGCGGCTTCATATGATGGTCAATAAAACTGTTATGCTCTATTTCCAAATCTTGGTACAAAGTTCCGCCATAGCAGGAATTCATAAACTGAATACCTCGGCATATACCCAAAACAGATTTATCTTTCTCTACAGCATTCATTAAAATATATCGTTCCATTTCATCTCGTAATTGGCAGCATGAACCGCACCATGGTTTACTTTCTGCATAATATACGGACGGAGACACATCATGTCCGCCGGTCAGCAGAAAACCACCGCATATCTCAAGAAAATACTCTAACTCCTCTGCTTTAGATGTAAGGGGAAGCATCAAGGGTATTGCATTTTCTGCCTCTATCATTTTCATATATCCCGGCAGCATCCAGTAGCTTTCTTTTTCATCGTCATAAAGCGGCATAATACCAATTACTTTTCTCATTACTCGTTTACCTCACAATCACGATTTATCTCTATTTCATTTTTATTATATCAAAACAGCCTTTATTATTCAACACAAAATACCCCAACAGCTTATGCCATTGGGATATATAGAGTTCGTTTTATTTGATATGAATTCAGCCCGTATAAGCGTCCTCGGCTGAATTGCTGAAGTCCTGTTTTTCAAGCCATTGCCTTTCATCATCGTTTTCGGGTATGTCTATTCTTTCGATTTTAAATATTACAGGTCTTGTGCCGTCATTGCAGCAGGCTATCATCATTCTATCGTCATTTGTCCAGCCCTTCATTATAGAACCGCCCTGAAGAGCCGTGTACACATATCGGCTTACAGCGTCCCATGCTTCGCCGCAGAATTTTCCGTTCATAAGATGATAGAAGTCATCTTGCTGCGGTGTGCGCTTTAACAAAAACGTATCGCCTGCCTTAAAAAAGGGACATGGTCCTGACTTGGGTTCGGCTAAATATTTCTCCTGCAATTCAGGAAAGCACTTTGTTTCAAGCACAGTTATCTTACATTCATGTTTCATAGTATTACCCCTCATATTATTTGTTTTCTTCAAACACAACGGATGTTGGATATTTGATTTCTTCTTTGATTTTCCTTTGACCAGGTCACGAGAAAATTACTATCATTACTTATTCCCTACAAATCCCGATTTATCTCTGTTTACGTTTCTATTATACCAAAACAGCCTTTATTGTTCAATATAAACATAACCTGTTTTCTACCTTGACCCGGTCCCAGGAAAATCGGTCACAAGCTCTTTCTTCTCACACTACGATACGGGCATGGTAGAATGGTTTCCCAAAATGATAGATGAAAGAAAAACAAAGCACGACAGCTCAAAGGAAAAGAAAAACCGATAATATAGATCCAATTCCTCTTTATTTAAAAAATAATCATAAAATTTCGGTTTATGTTCAATGTATTGTGGCAGTACAATATTATTATTCGGAGTGTCGCAATATTTATTTTATTGTTGTTCTGAAATAAAAAAATAATATGGCAGAGAAGAGAAAAAATTTTTCAATAACATATTGACACGGTGTCAAAATAGTGTTATTATAATTGTGCTGACACGGTGTCAGAATAAATTGTTTTTATATGAGGAGGAATTGAATATGAAAAAAAATATAGGTTCGGTGCTTGCTTTGTATCCAATACCTGTAACTGTAATAGGAGCTATGAACAATGATAAACCTACATGGACGCTTGTTGCTCATATAGGTATAATCGGACATGACAGAGTGCTTGTAAGTCTTGCGGAGCCTCATTTTATAAATGAATGTATTAAGAAAACAAATAAACTTTCCATAAACCTTGTTGATGAAGGTATACTGAAAGAAACCGATTATACAGGTTCTGTCAGCGGTAAAAAAACAGATAAATCAAATGTATTTGACTATGAACTCGGCGAAAAGGGAACGCCTGTTATAAGCGGATCTCCTCTTACAATGGAATGCAGCGTTGCAGATATTTATGATACGCCGAATTTTGAAAGCTTTATATGCACTATCGACAACACCTATGTGTCCGAGGAACACTTGGATGATAACGGCAAAATAAATTACAACACATTAAAGCCTGTTTTGTTTGAATTTCCTACATACCAATACCTGAAAACAGGCGATGTTATAGGAAAATGCCTGTCTTTTGCCAATAAGGATGAATAATTTTATGTTTTACAAACACACAATCTAATAAATCAAGGAGATATACTATGCCAAAAGGATCCCCCGAACTTACAAGCGCAAGAAAAGAAGAAATTATAAATGCTTGTGAAAAGCTGTATAAAACAATGAGCTTTAAGGAAATAACCATTAAAGAAATAGGAGATGTTACAAGCTTTACACGAACATCTATATACAATTATTTTCAGACAAAGGAAGAAATATTTCTTGCGATATTAACAAGAGAATATGAATATTGGATAGCCGATCTGAAAAACATTACGGAAAAATACGAAACTCTTACAAAGGAAGATTTTGCCGACAAAATGGCTCATTCTTTGGAAAAACGTCATCAGCTTTTGAAAATATTGTCAATGAATCATTACGATATGGAGGAAAACAGCCGTCCGCAATATTTGACCTCAATGAAGGTTGCATACGGCAATTCCATAAAAGCGGTAGACGTTTGTCTGAACAAATTTTTCCCGGCTATTACGGACAAGGAAAGACAAAATTTTATATATGTGTTTTTCCCGTTTATGTTTGGTATATATCCCTATACGGTAGTTACCGAAAAACAGAGAGAAGCTATGGAATCGGCAAATGTGGATTATGTTTTTATGTCTATATATGAAATAATATACGACTGTATACTGAACTTATTAAAGAAGGAATAATAATAAACGCAATACGTTTCCGGGAAAAGGAAATGAAATAAAAAATAATAAATGGAGGTTATACTATGAAAAAAATCTTATTGGTACTTTTTACATTATTACTTTTTTGTATGACGGCTGCATCTGTAAACGCAGCGGAGAATGAGGATCTGACGATCCGGCTTAAAATAGACAGTCCCCTTATGCTTGTAAATAACGAGGAAAAAAGCATTGACGAAAACGGCACATCCCCTGTTATTGTAAACAGCAGAACGCTTCTGCCCGTTCGTGCCGTAGTTGAAGAAATAGGCGGCAGTGTGGAATGGGACGCAGATACAAAGACGGTAGGTTTACAGAGCGGAGATAACAATATAAAGCTTGAAATAGACAACACAACAGCTTATCTCAATAACGAACCATATACTCTTGATACTCCGCCTGCCATAATTGGCGGCAGAACTATGCTGCCCATACGCTTTATAGCCGAAAGCTTTGGACTTGAAGTAAATTGGAACGGCGAGGAACAAACCGTAACCATTGTAAAAAAATCGGATATACAGGCGGAAAGCGTAACTTCTGCCGAGGCAACAACAGAAAGTACCACAGCCGAAGAAACGTCGGAAAGTGATAACAATATTCTTGTAGTCTATTTTTCCGCAACAAACAATACAAAGGGCGTAGCGGAGAAAATAGCAGAGGCGGCAGAAGCCGATATTTATGCCATAACTCCCGAAATACCATACACAGCCGAAGACCTTGACTATAATACCGAATGCCGTGCAAATAAAGAACAGAACGACGACAGCGCCCGCCCGGAAATTTCCGGAACGGTAGAAAATATGGAAGATTACGATACTGTTTTCATAGGTTATCCCATATGGTGGGGACAGGCGCCTAAGATAATATATACATTTATGGAAAGCTATGATTTTAATGGCAAAACTATAATTCCTTTCTGTACATCGGGCAGCAGTCCCATAGGCTCAAGCGCAGAAAATATGCAGGGGCTTACCCAAGGCGCAAAATGGCTTGAAGGTAGGCGTTTTAGCGGCGGAGCCTCTGTTGATGAAGTAAGCGGTTGGGTAAATTCTCTTGAGCTTAAATAAAACCGGAGGTGTGTAGAATGAACAAGATCTCATCGTTTTTGCTCTCTGCCATATTATCCTTCAGCACAGCCATGACAGGCTGCTCGCCGGAAGACAATGAAAAAAATAATATTGCAGACCAAGAAGCAAAAATATCGGATAATGCTGCCGTAAATATTTCGGACAATAAAATAAATGACGGACTTGTGCTTATACACGGCGGTACATTTCAAATGGGAAGTCCCACAGATGAGCCTGAAAGGGATAATGACGAGGTACAGCATTCTGTGACTGTTGCCGATTTTTACATGGCAGAGACGGAGCTTACACAAAAAGACTATCAGACTGTTATTGGCACTGATCCGTCAGAAAACAAGGGCGATAAATTACCCGTTACAAACATAACATGGTATGATGCGGTAAAGTATTGTAATGAACTCAGCAAAGCAAAGGGATTAACGCCCTGTTATGAAATTTCGGACAATACTGTTGTCTGGAACAGAGCGGCAGACGGATATCGTCTGCCTACCGAGGCGGAATGGGAATATGCTGCTAGGGCAAATACCGCTACGCCTTTTAATTTCGGCGATTATGTATATGACGAAAATGCAAACTGCTACAATGCTTATGGATATAATAACGATGCAAGCGGACAATGGATAAACGGATATATTGAACACACCGTAGACGTTAAAAGCTATAAGCCAAATTCCTTTGGACTTTATGATATGCACGGCAATGCTGCCGAATGGGTATGGGATTGGTACGGAGAATATGCAAATACCTCAGCAAAAGATCCCACAGGCTCTCAAACAGGCAATTACAAAATAGCACGAGGAGGCGGATGGAATGATTTTCCCAAGCATATACGTTCCGCATATCGTTCTGCTTTTCCTGCCGATGTGCCTCTTTACAGTATAGGTATGCGTATTGTCAGGAATGCATCTCCCATAGCTGATGAAGTGAAAAGCATCTATACATCGGTCCCCGAACAAAAAACAGGAAAAACCTTGATAGTTTATTTTTCTCAGACAGGCAATACGGACGGTCTTGCAAAAATAATACAGGAAATGAGCGGAGTTGATATTTTCCGTATCGAACGTGCAAAGCCTTATTCAGCAACAAGCAATTCTCTGAGCCTGTATGCGGAAGCCTTGGATGAATACAGAGAAAAGGCAGAGCCTGAGCTGAAAGCTTACCCCGAAGATAAGGGAATAGATATTAGCCAATATGATACTATTCTGCTTGGCTACTGTAACTGGTGGGCATCTATTCCTGCGCCTATACGCACATTTTTAAAGCGTTATGATCTGAGCGGCAAAACAATAATACCATTTTGCAGTATGGGAGGCGGACGCTTTGGTCAGACAATAAGCGCTGTGGCAAAGCTCGCTCCTAATAGTGAAATTAAAGAAGGTCTTTGTGTAACATACTCCTCTTATGACAGAAATGAAATAAAGAAATGGCTTGAAAAAAATAAAATTTCAAAATAATGGAGAGCATTTTAATAAAAATTTAATAAATTTTTATATGAAATCCTATTGACTTAAAGTCATATTTAAGTTCTAGTATTAAATTACTACAATACATTTTTATATTATAAAAGGAGGCTTTAATATGACAAAAACTTTCGTTATAAAAAGGGCGGCGGTATTTGTACTTGCAGTGGCTCTGATCTGTGCTGCATTTCTTGTTTTTGTGGGCAAGGAACACGGCAACGGCGTTACATATGCCGCAGATGAGGAAAACACTGTTGTGCTTACGATCGACAGCCCTGTTATGAGCGTAAATGGCGAGGAAAGAGAGATAGATCCTGAGGGCGGTACGGCTCCCGTTATAATTTCCGGCAGAACTCTTGTGCCTATAAGAGCAATAATTGAAAGTATGGGCGGAAGAGTGGACTGGAACAACGAAGCAAGGGAAAGTATTCTCACATACGGCGAAGATGTCATAAGGCTGACCATAGATTCACAGACAGCATATCTCAATGACACCGAAAGCACTCTTGACACTGCGCCGACTATAATAAATGGCAGAACAATGCTGCCTATAAGATTTATTGCGGAAGGATTTGGTTTTAACGTGGACTGGAACGAAGGAGAAAGAACGATAACAATATCCCAAAAGGCGGCTGTATCCGAAAACGATACGACTTCCGAAAACACACCTGCTGCACAGACAAGTGAAAATACACCTGCTGCGCAGACAAATGAAAACGCTCCCGTTGTCTATATGACAAAGGATATCACTCCCGAAGCCCTTGTTGCAATATATGATAAGCTTGGCTTTAACGCAGAGGGAAATGTAGCCGTGAAAATGTCCACAGGCGAGCCTCCTGCAAGCAATTATTTAAGACCCGAGCTTATAGGCGACCTTGTTAAAAAGGTAGACGGCACTATTGTAGAGTGCAACACAGCCTACGGCGGCAGCCGTTCTTCATCTGCAGCACATTGGCAGGTAATAAAGGATCACGGTCTTGATACCATTACGGAAAAAGGCGCAGACATAATGGACGAGGAAAGCGATATGGAGATACCTGCCCCAAGAGGTACTACCATAAATAAGGACTATGTAGGCTCTCATCTTGCAAATTATGACTGCCTTATATCTCTTGCTCACTTCAAGGGTCATGCAATGGCAGGCTACGGCGGAGCCATCAAAAATATGTCAATAGGCGTTGCGTCAAGCAAAGGCAAGGCATGGATACACAGCGGCGGCACCAGCACCAACTCTTGGGGCGGAGAACAGGACAAATTCCTTGAAGCCATGGGCGACGCTACAAGCGGCGTTGTAGACTATCTTGACGGCAAGGTGGTATACATCAATGTAATGAACCGTCTTTCCGTAGACTGTGACTGTGACGGCAACCCTGCCGAGCCTGATATGCACGATATTGGCATTCTCGCCTCAACCGATCCCGTTGCATTGGATCAGGCTTGTCTTGACCTTATTTATGCGCAAAAGGACGGGGAAGGCGCATCCTTGGTAAATCGTATAGAAAGCAGAAACGGACTTCACACTCTTGAACACGCAGAGGAAATAGGCTTAGGCTCAAGAGAGTATCAGTTGGTAAGTATAGATTAAATAATTAAACAGCAGGAAAGAATGTGTTTTGTTTTGTCAGAAATAGTTAGACGTGAATTTATTTATATATGGTATTACTTTGAGATACAGCTTAGGCAAATATTCTTTTACTGGGCTGTAGGTATTGTGATAGGTTCAGCAATATCCGTTTTCGGCAAGCAAAAAATACATTCTCTTATGTCTGTAATACAGGACAAGCATTTAGGAATAATGGGCATAATACCCGCAAGCCTTATAGGTATAGCGTCGCCTCTTTGTATGTACGGCACTATACCTCTTGCGGCTGCCTTTTCCGAAAAGGGTATGAGAGACGATTATCTCGCTGCTTTTATGATGAGCAGTATTCTTTTAAATCCTCAGCTTCTTATATACAGCGCAGCTCTCGGCAGATACGCTCTTTGCATACGCTTTATATCCTGCTTTATATGCGGCATAACGGCAGGGCTTGTAATAAGGATATTTTACAGGGATAAGCATTTCTTTGACTTTACGGGCTTTTCCGAGGGCGCAAGCAGAGATACGCATCCCAATATGCTCATAAGGCTTATAAAGAACATAGGCAGGAACATAAGGGCTACGGGACCTTATTTCCTCATAGGTATACTGCTTTCCGCACTGTTCCAGAGATATGTTCCCCAAGAAGCTTTTGCAAGGCTTTTCGGCAGTAACGAAGGCTTCGGCTTGCTTATGGCTGCAACAATAGGCGTTCCTCTCTATGCCTGCGGCGGAGGCACTATACCCCTGCTTCAGCAATGGCTTGCAGACGGTATGACCATGGGTTCCGCTACGGCATTTATGATAACGGGACCTTCCACTAAAATAACTAATCTCGGCGCCCTTAAAATAGTGCTGGGTATAAAAAACTTTATGCTCTATATTTTGTTTGTAATGGTATTTGCTTTAATTAGCGGCATTATTGTAAATTATTTCGTAATTTAATAAATTCATCCATAGATGTGTCGGTAACTTATCTGCCATTAAAACATGGCTTTTGATCATCTGTAGTCACAGTACTCCAAATGGTCGTTAACTATGCCGATCCCCTGAATATATGAATAGATGATCTTAGGACCTACAAATTTAAAGCCCCTTTTTTTCAAATCCTTGCTGATACGTTCCGAAAGCTCATCTTTTGCAGGCATATCTTCTGCTTTTAACAAGTGATGATCGATGATATTGCCCTCTGTAAAGCCCCAAATATACTTATCAAAGCTGCCAAATTCCTTCTGCACTTTAAGAAATGCTCGGGCATTTGTAACAGCAGCCCTTATCTTGCTTCGATTTCGTATTATGCCCCTATCCTGCATAAGCTCTTCAAACTTTGCTTCGTCATATTCGGCTACGATCCTTGGGTCAAAATTATCAAAAGCTTTTCTGAAATTATCCTCTTTGTTGAGTATCAGATCCCAGCTTACGCCTGCCTGCATACCCTCCAAAACCAACATAGCATACAGCTCCTGATCCCTGTGTTCAGGCTTGCACCATCGTGTGTCATGATAGATTAGAAACTTTTCGAAAACCTTATATTTTTTTGCGCCTAAATTAAAATCACATCTCTTTTTCTCCATAATATACCTCATAAAAAAATAATTTATTATGGGCTTATTATATCAAAATAACGCTTATTTTTCAATATAAGCATCCATCCTGTATGCAAAACAGCGATAATTAAGTTAAATTATGTGTTGCGTTTGCCTTAAAAACTTCCAAAATTTGAGCTTTTGCCGTATAGTATAAAATTCCGTTTAAAACAAATACTAGTGTCATCGATAAATAAAAATTCAAGGAGGAGGAGTTGTTGTGAAGGCAACAGGTATAGTAAGAAGAATAGATGATCTCGGAAGAGTGGTTATACCTAAAGAAATAAGAAGGACGCTGAGAATAAGGGAAGGCGACCCTTTGGAAATATTTACGGACAGAGACGGGGAAATAATATTAAAGAAATATTCGCCAATAGGCGAGCTTGGCGCTTTTGCCAGAGAATATGCGGAGAGTCTTGCAAAAAATGCGGGACACATTACCTGTATAGTGGATAAGGATCAGATAATAGCAGTATCCGGCGGCGCAAAGAAAGAGTTTATGGAAAAGCATATAAGTTCAGAGCTTGAAGAGGTCATAAACAACAGAAGCACCCATATTGCCAACAGGAATGACGGAAACTTTGTGCCGATACTGGAGGATGACAATGAAAGCTATAATCATGAGCTGATAACGCCTATTATAAGCGAGGGCGATGTGCTTGGCGCCATAGTAATGTTAAGCGATGATAAGATAATGGGCGAGGTAGAAGGGAAGCTTGCCCGTACGGCAGCAGGATTTTTGGGAAAACAAATGGAACAGTAGACATAATGACAAATTGTATTGTATGACCCCCGTTTATATATTTACGGAGGTCATTTTTTATTATAGACAATATTTGCTTGTGTTTATAAAATTATTATGTTATTATTAAATTAAATAAAAAAAGGAGGTATTAAAATGACAAAATTCAGAAAAGCCATAGGGCTTGCGCTTTCGACTGTTATTATGCTTACAAGCATACAGGTAATGGCATTACGCCCCTTAACTATCTCTGCGCAGACAACAGTCAATGTTACGGAAAGCAAGGGCTGGCATGAAAGCGCATACGCAAAGTGGTCTGCATATACGGGAGCAGAAGGATACAACGTATATGTAAAGTCTATAAGCGGCGAGTATACCAAGCTTGACGATATGCTTGTAAGAGAATACAAGGATCACTTCAGAGCCGATGCCCTAGGTCTTTCGGCAGGAAGCTATATGATGAAGATAGTTCCCGTTGTATCAGGCGCCGAGGTAACGGCAGCGGCAACAGAAACAGGCAGCCTTACGGTAGATAATTTTTTAAGAGAGGGTTTTGCCTTTTCGGCAGCTTCTCCCAACCAATATACAACAGGCGCATATAATAAGGACGGAACACTAAAAAGCGATGCAGTGGTAGTGTATCTTACAGACGCCAACAGAGATTCACTTACTATACCGGGACATGAGAATATTGGTACGGGAATAAACGAAATTATGTCAAAGGCAAAGAATTTGGGCGTTCCTCTTGATGTAAGGGTGCTGGGCAAGGTAAGAAGACCTGCCAAAATAAACCTTGATTCTACGCTTAGGGTACAGGATATCAATAATGTGACCATAGAGGGCGTAGGTCATGACGCCACGCTTTATGGCTGGGGACTTTCGCTTAAGAGAACAAATAATATAGAAATAAGAAATGCCGCAATAATGTGGCATTGCAACGGAACAGACGGAGATGCCATCTCCCTGGACACGCAAAATTACAATATCTTTATTCACAATATGGACTTCTATTACGGAGCGCCGGGTGCCGAAGCTGATCAGAAAAAGGGCGACGGTACCGTGGATATGAAGCATCAGAGCGACTACATAACAGTATCATATAATCATTTTTATGATACCGGCAAGACTACGTTTTCCGGCGGTCAGTGGGAGCTTGATAACAGGCAGGATCCTACAGCCAAGGTAAATGTTACCTACCACCACAATTGGTTCGACCATTCGGACTCACGTCATCCCAGATGCGTAGTGGGCAATACTCATGTTTACAACAACTATTATGAGGGTACAGGCGTAGGCGCCGCAGCCTGTGTAGATGCTTCTGTATTTGTGGAAAATAATTATTTCGAAAATTGTCCTACACCTATGATGATCGGTTCACAGGGCAGCGATGCTTACAGAGGCGCCGGCAGTTATGAGGGCAGCAAGAACCTTTCAAATCAGGACGGCGGAATGATAAAGGAATGCGGCAATTATATGACAGGTCGCGAGACATTCTTTAATCAGGATAATTTTGAGGTGGAAGGTCAGATAGACGCTTACAGCGTAGACGATCCAAAGACCAAGGTTCCCGAAACGGTTAAGGCATTAAAGGGCGGCTGGGCATACAATAACTTTGATACGGCTGCCGATATGTACACCTATGCGCCGGACACTGCCGAAGCAGCCAAGACAAAAGTCAAAGCCGACGCAGGCAGATTGAACGGCGGCGACCTTAAGTGGGAATTCACACCTGAAGATAACCATAGAGGCAATATAATAGAAGGTCTTAGCTCTGCAATACAGAATTATACTTCACAGCTTGTAAAGGCAGGGGGCTTAAGCGTTGAGGGTACTGCTCCCGCAGAACCCGAAAAGCCTTCGGAGGGTACTACGGAAGCTCCAAAGGAAGGCGGAAAGCTCAGTGACGAATATGTATGGGATATAAAGAATATTTCAAAAACTCCCGTAAACGGTTTGTGGTCAGGCGAAGATTTTTCATATAACGAGGGAAAGAATACATATATTTCCGAGGACGGATACTTTTATGAAATAAACGGCTATTCCACAAGCAGCAATAATCCGGGATATTCAGACGGTTCCAAATTTACAGGGGGATCAAGTATACCCGATGTGGGATGCTTCGTAGCCGTAATTGCGCCTGACGACGGAGTAATGACAACGGCAATACGTACGGCATCGGGTTCAACTCCCAAAACAAGCTATGTTACAGACGGCGTCACTAACCTTAAGACCGTTTTGAACAGCGGCTCCACTCACAGATTTGATGTATTGCGCTTTAATGTTAAGAAGGGTACTGCCTACTATATTTATACGGCAGGTTCAAAGGTAAGGATAGCTTATCTGGGATTTACGGCAGGTATCGTATCCGAAGAATCCACAGCAGAGCCTACGAGCCAAGACGTTTCGGAGGCGCAGCCTTCCGACAATGAAGACAAGTCCGATGTAAAGGCTGAAATGGACGGAAACAGCATTATCTTTACGGCAGGCGTAAGCAGTCTTAATTATGCAGAGGCAGGCTTTATATTCAGATCAGGCGATAAAGAAGTAAAGAGGGCTGTTGCAAAGGCAGGAGAAGACAATAATAAGGTATATGCTTCCATTGACGGCTCTGCCGTAAAGCCCGGCGATATTAACAAGCAGTTCGAGTATGCCTTTAAGATCACGGATATCCCTGCCGACGCCACAATAGAAGTAACGCCTTATGTTGTTAGGACAGACGGCAAAACAGTACTTTCCGATAAAAAGGCATTCAGCCTTGGCACGATACAGTAAGGAGGCGGTATTTATGAAGAGTTATGATAAGCCTAAAATGACAGTCGCATATTTCAGAACAGAAAATATCGTTGCCGCAAGCGGTACCGTGACAAATAAGCTTTTTGACGGCGGCAAAGACGGTCAGCCTATGACCGACAGCTACGGCAATATGTTCGGCGATAAGTAAAAATATAATATGATATATTTAAAGCGATAAGAGTAACAATGCCTCCTCTTAAGGGATAAAATATTAAGAGGAGGTATTTTTATGTTAAAAAACATAGCGTTATGCTATTATAAAAAGGGCTGTAACTGCTCCCAGTGTATACTGAGAGCGGCTGAAGAGGAATATAATATCATCGTACCAAAGCAATGCTATGAAAGCTGTGACGGTATATATAACGGACTTGGTATAGGGAGTGTGTGCAGTGTACTTATAGGCTGTATCATGGTCATAGGTCTCGTAGGCAGAGATGTAAGCTACAAACGGCTGGATATGACAGAGCGTTTCAGCAGAAAATTCGGCTCTGTAAATTGCAGTTGCCTTATAAAAAACAGAGAGTGCTGCGATATTATTGCGGGCGCCTGTGATATACTGGAGGATGTCTTGACAGAGAGAGGGAAAAATATTAAAATAAATTAACAGATAAAATCCGGGCATAGCCACGTATCTTTTGCCTTTATGCCATAAAAATCATGAAGACCATAAAAACCATGAAAATGTCATAAAGGCAAACTTATCATATTAATTACAATTTGAGGCAAAGGAGGATATATATGGATATAAAAGAAATACTTTCTGCGGTAGACCATACCATGCTTTCTCCCACAGCTACATGGGAAGAAATAAGGGGGCTGTGCGACGAGGGTATAAAATATAATACGGCAAGCGTGTGTATACCGCCTTCATATGTGAAAAGAGCAAAGGAATATGTGGGAGACAGTATAAAAATATGTACCGTTATAGGATTTCCCAACGGTTACAGCACCACATCGGTCAAGGCTTATGAAGCATCGGCAGCCTTGGACGATGGAGCCGATGAGATAGATATGGTCATAAATATAGGCGATCTTAAGAACAAAGAGTATGACAATATAAAATCTGAGATCCGTAAGCTCAAAAACATATGCAAAAGCAAAATACTTAAAGTAATAATAGAGACCTGTGCGCTTGATACCGATGAAAAGATAAATATGTGCCGTATCGTAACGGAGAGCGGAGCCGATTTTATAAAGACAAGCACAGGCTTTGGCAAGGGAGGAGCCACCTTCGACGATATTGTCCTATTTAAAAAATATGTGGGACCAAATGTAAGGATAAAGGCTGCAGGAGGCATAAGCTCCATAGCCGATGCCGAAAAGTTTATGGAATTAGGCGCCGACAGACTTGGAACCAGCCGCATAGTTAAAATAGTTAAGGAAGAGGAGAACGCAAATGCTTATTGAAATATTGCTTGCAGTAATAATAATACTTGTACTGGCAGCTATCGTTATCAATGTGATAATGGGCAATAAAGTCGATCCCAACGATATTGCCGACCTTGTGCAGAGAGATACAAATGAAGCTGTCAAAAATATGGCAGATGTCATAAACAGCAATCAGGCTCTTGTAAATCAGCTTATAAGCGACAAGATAAGCGCCCTTGACAAGAATATAAACGCTCAGCAGGAAAATCTGAGAAGCACCGTATCATCTTCTCTTATGCAGCAGGAGGAGCGTTTCAAAACATTTTCGGTGGAAAATGAACAGAGACTCGACGGCATAAGAAAAACTGTTGCCGACAGCCTTTCTTCAATACAAAACGACAATAATAAAAAGCTTGATGAAATGCGAAACGTAGTTGACGAAAAGCTCCAGAGATCTCTTGAGGAAAAAATGAACCGTTCCTTTTCACTGGTAAGCGAAAGGCTTGAGAAGGTACATAAGGGATTGGGAGAAATGCAGGAGCTTGCAAAGGGAGTCGGCGACCTTAAAAAAGTGCTTTCCAATGTAAAGACAAGGGGAATAGCAGGGGAAATACAGTTGGGCGCCATATTAAACGAGATAATGTCTCCCGAACAGTATGCCGAGAATGTAGCCGTAAAACCCGGTTCCAGAGAGGTCGTGGAGTTTGCCGTAAAGCTTCCCGGCAAGGAAAACACTGTATGGCTGCCCATAGACTCCAAATTTCCCGGCAATACATATTCATCTCTTGTCGATGCCTATAACGAAGGCGACAAGGCAAAAATAGAGATCTGCGCCAAAACTCTTGAGAGGACTATACTTTCGGAAGCCAAGGATATAAACACAAAGTACATAGAGCCTCCTTATACGACGGAGTTTGCGATCATGTTCCTTCCCTTTGAGGGACTTTATGCAGAGGTAGTAAACAGGGGACTTGTGGAAAGGCTCCAGAGAGAGTACAGGGTAAACATAGCGGGACCAAGCACTATGGCTGCAATGCTCAATTCTATCCAAATGGGCTTCAAAACACTTGCCATACAAAAACGCAGTTCAGAGGTATGGGAGGTGCTTTCTGCCGTAAAAACGGAGTTTGATAAATTTGAAAAAATACTTATGGATACTCACAGCAGGCTTGAAAGCGCAAACAATGATCTTGAAAAGCTTGTGGGTACAAGGACAAGAGCCATAAAGCGCAAGCTCAGAGAGGTATCGACTCTTGATGAGAGCAGGACCGCAGAAATACTTGATAAAGAAGAAGATTATTAACCAAATTTTAATCTTACATACTTGAATATGATCAATGTTTGTGCTATTATATACAATAGGAATTTTATTAAGGAGGATAAAACCATGAAAAAACTTTTGGCAAAAATTACTGTTTTTGCTTCGGTTATGGCAATGGCTGTTGGCATAAGCGCCGTTGTGGCTTCGGCTGCCGTATATAAGCTTACGGACGCTATGGAAGGTCAGGTAGTGACCAGCGATATAAGCCTTGGCACAAGCGATTATTTCACTGTTGTGACCGGACATAACACCATAAGTATAGTACCTAACGAGAAATATTATATATATGACCAGGCTGCGGGAACAACAACTCATATAGAAAACGCTGCCGACGCTTTTCATATGCGACTGAAGACAAACGGCGACGGAGATAAAACAAGAAGAGCTATCTCCTTCACTACCGCAACGGATAATGCGGAGCTTACGGTATATGCCGTGAACGGTTCCGGCGCTGCGTCAAATGCAGGCAGAAGCATGACCGTTGAAGGTCCTGCGTCTTTTAAAAAGACAGGCGTTTGCTTGGGTTCTACCACAGAATCATATAACGGTTCAAGCGTAGCGGTGGTGCGTAAGGAAACCATACCGTTGGCTGCTGCAGGTACATATTATATCTATTCTCCCAAGGGTTCATTCAGTATTTACGATCTTCAGGTCAAGGACGGCGACGGCGCAGCCAAATTCTGGGCGCCTTCCGATGCCATAACATCTTCTGTGACAACGGCTTATCCCGATCCCATTGGAGCCGTAACTCAGATAACACTTGGCAACAGCGTTGTCAATGGCGTGAACCATAACGGAGATACATCCAACAATGCCAGAATAAGACTTGGTCTTGATGCTTACGACTCCACAAGTCCCGTTACGATAGCAAGCTGCGGATTTATAACATTCGATTATGCCGATGTTGACGGATATGGTCGTTTTGCAGTGGATGTGAGAGCGGCTTCAAGCGGCGCTACCACATCAAGAGAGGTATTTATCGGTACATATTCCGATGAGGGGGTATTTGAGGATATAGACTCAGGCTTTGCAGTGGGCAACAGCGGAACGGATATTGTATTTGATATTCCCTGCGCTGATTCGGAAACAAAGACATATGCCATATATGTAAAGCCCTATGATAAGGATGAAGACGGTGTGATAGAAGCGCCTGCGGAAAATACCGATATAATGAGCATACAGCTTGTAGGCGACGGCGATTATTATACAACTCCAACAATAACTCTTGACAATCCCGAAATAAGGGGCGGAGAGCTTATCGTTACAGGTCATTTTAACAATTTCAGCGGCGAAGCCTTTGACGTATCCAAAATATGGATAAGCGCCACCTCCGAGGCAGATACGGAGGAAGAGGCAACCTGGAAAGGCACGGAGGACGGTCCCAACAGTATAATATATCTTATAGATGACCAAGACGGTACGGCATCATTTGAGGCAGTCTTCACAGACGGAAATAATGCCATTATCCCCGATAAAAGCGTAAAGCTTCAGGCTCATGCCATATATGGACTTCCGGACGAAGTTACAAATCCGGATGTTACCAATATACCCAATACGGTCATATCATCAAATGCCGTGAAATTTATACCATAATATAATAGGAGGAGATTTTATGAAAAAGATATACAGTACACCATATATCGCGATCACTGAAATTAAGTCCGAAGATATTATGGTGGTAAGCGGTTTCAGAAAGCTTACATTTGACAATAAAAAGCGTAATGAAATAACTGCATTTTAATATTAAAGGAGCTGCCTCATCAAGGTCGATGAGGCAGCTCTTTTAAATATCAATATGCATTTTTAAATATGCTTATTTTATCTGTCTTTTCCCAAGGCACATCTATATCGCTCCTGCCAAAATGTCCGTAGGCTGCGGTCTGCTTATATATAGGTCTTCTCAGGTCAAAATTCTTTATGATTGCAGCAGGTCTCAGATCGAAGTTTTCCTTTACAAGCTCAACTATCCTGTCATCAGAGATCTTACCTGTACCATAGGTATTTACCAGTATAGAAAGGGGCTTTGCCACTCCTATGGCATAAGCGAGCTGGATCTCACATTTTTTGGCAATACCTGCGGCTACAATGTTTTTTGCAACATATCTGGCTGCATAAGCGGCGGAACGGTCTACCTTTGTAGGATCCTTGCCGCTGAATGCGCCGCCTCCGTGGCTTGCGTATCCGCCGTAGGTATCTACGATTATTTTTCTGCCCGTGAGTCCGCAGTCGCCTTGAGGTCCGCCTATTACAAAGCGTCCTGTGGGATTAACATAATATTTTGTGTTTTCGTCCAAAAGATCTTCGGGGATAACGGTCTTTATTACCTGCTCTATTATATCCTTTTCTATCTGATCGTGTTCCACATCGGGGCTGTGCTGTGTGGATATTACAACATTGTCTATCCTTACTGCCCTGTCGTCGTCATATTCCACCGTTACTTGGCTTTTTCCGTCGGGTCTGAGATATGGCAGTAAGCCGTTCTTTCTGACCTCGCTCAGCTTTTTTGCAAGCTTGTGGGCATAGTATATAGGCATAGGCATATAGTCCTCTGTTTCGTCACAGGCAAAGCCGAACATCATACCCTGATCGCCTGCTCCCGTATCGTTTGTATCCGCATTTCCCTCTCTTGCCTCAAGGGAAGAATTAACGCCTTGGGCAATATCGGGACTTTGTCCTTTAAGAGAAGTGAGTACTGCGCAGCTATCGCAGTCGAAGCCGTACTTTGCTCGGTCGTAGCCTATTTCCCTTACGGTCTCCCTTGCAATTTCATCAATATCCACATAACAGTTTGTGGTGACCTCTCCTGCCACCATAATAAGACCTGTTGTTGCCATTGTTTCGCAAGCTACTCTTGCCATAGGATCCTTGGCGATTATAGCGTCAAGCACTGCATCGGATATCTGATCGCATATCTTGTCGGGATGTCCCTCCGTAACAGATTCCGAAGTGAAAAATCTTTTCATCTGAATTCCTCCCAGTTAAATATTTTTTATCGCAACTGCTGCTGTTTTTGCCAATGTAATAAAAAAAGCCTTTGTAAAGGCTTATTCTAAAGCTCATCTTTCGGAATAAACCGCAGGAATTGGCACCGCTGTCATTTCGACCGGTTGCCGGGCTTCATAGGGCCTGTCCCTCCACCTCTCTTGATAAGGCAATATTTATTTACAAATAATAGAATAGCATTAATGGATGTATTTGTCAATAGCAAAGTACCCAATAAAAACAGGCATTTTTTGTTGAAGTATGTTACGAAATATGATATACTTATTAAAATTGCAATAAGGAGGAATATAAATTGGGAAAAAAAGGTAACCTTATGTCGGTAAGACATGATATAAGGGTAATAGACGCAACGATAAGAGACGGCGGACTTGTAAATAATTTTTATTTTGATGACGAATTTATAAGAAACCTATATAAAACAAATATAGATGCGGGCGTAGACTATATGGAGTTCGGCTATAAGGCTTCAAAGGATCTCTTTGACGAGAATAAGTTCGGCAAGTGGAAATTCTGCGACGAAAATTCCATAAGAGAAATAGTGGGAGATAATGATACGGAGCTTAAGATATCCGTTATGGCAGACGTAGGCAGGACAAATTACAAAAGGGATTTTCTGCCAAGATCCGAAAGCGTTATAGATATGGTAAGGGTTGCCACATATATAAATACTATCCCTGCCGCAGTAGAGATCGCCGAGCATTGTCATAGGCTTGGCTATGAAACAACGGTAAATATAATGGCAATATCCAACGCCAAGGAAAGCGATATGAAGCAGATGCTGGAGCTTTTGGGTCAGAGCAGCGTAGACGCAATATATCTTGTGGACAGCTACGGAGCCCTTTATCCCGAACAGATAAGAGAGCTTGCCGATCTTTATTTGGAATACGGAGAAAAATACGGCAAGAGCATTGGCATACATGCTCATAACAATCAGCAGCTTGCCTTTGCCAATACCATAGAGGCTCTCGGACAGGGCGCAAGCTATCTTGACGCCACAATGTCAAGCCTTGGCAGAGGCGCAGGAAATTGCCCTATGGAGCTTCTTCTGGGCTTTCTTCAAAATCCCAAGTATAACATTGTACCCGTTCTCAGATTTATTGAGAAAAATGTACTCAAGCTCAGAGAAGAAGGACTCATGTGGGGCTATGATATACAGTATCTCCTTACGGGACGCTTCAATCAGCATCCTTCTTCGGCAATTAACTTTACAAAGGATAAGAGAACGGACTATGCCGTGTTCTACAGCGAGCTGCTGGATAAGGAATAACCGAGGCGGCAAATAGGGCTGTCTGCCGAAGGAAATGCAATAAAGCATTTCCTTCGGCTGCTTTGAAAATATCGTTAAAAGGGGAGCGGCTCTGTAAACGAAAAAATACACGGCAGCTCCCTGTAAAAAAATATATGAATTTTTATTCAAAGCTGTTGACAAAATATGATATTGATGATAAAATTTTTAGGATATAAAAAATAAGGAGGGATAGTATGTTATACATAGGCATATTTAAAAGTATATGGCATAAGTATTTTGTTCCCTTGCTTGTTTGTGAAAATGGTTTTGAAAGACAGTTAAAGGTTTTGTTTTAATTCCTTTTATTGTCTTTTTTTTTGAGTAAATTTTATGGGAATGGAGGTAAGCTATGTACAAAAGAAAAGACCTGCTTGGGCTAAGAGAATTAAGTGCGGACGAAATAATGACCATACTTGATACGGCAAAGGAAATGAAAGCCAAAATAGACGATCCGTCCCTTAGAGACAAGAGTCTTGAAAAGAGCAGTATCGTAACTCTGTTCTATGAAAACAGCACCAGAACAAAAATGTCCTTTATGCTTGCGGGAGAATACCAGGGAGCCATAGTAAAGGACTTAGGTGTTGCAACAAGCAGCGTATCCAAGGGCGAAAGCCTTATAGATACAGGCGTTACTCTTGACCAAATGGGTACAAATGTAATGATAATACGTCATCAACTGACGGGAGCTGCGCATATACTTGCAAAGAATGTAAAGGCAAGCGTTATAAATGCGGGAGACGGCTCAAACGAACACCCTACCCAAGCGCTTTTGGATCTCTATACCATACTTGAAAGAAAGGGAGGCTTCCAAGGGCTTAAGGTAGTAATACTTGGAGATATATCCCATTCAAGAGTTGCAAGGAGCAATGCCTTCGGACTTACAAAGCTTGGGGCAAAGGTAACTCTTGCAGGTCCCTCAACTCTTGTAAGCAGCTCTATGAAAAGTCTGGGCGTGCAGATAAGCACGGACATACCCTCTGCCATAAGGGACGCAGATGTTGTAATGGGACTTAGGATACAGTTTGAAAGACAGAGAAATATGCCATTCCCGAATCTGAGAGAATATTCAAGTCTTTTCGGTGTAAACAGCAGTATGCTAAAGTATGCCAAGAAGGATGTGCTTGTAATGCATCCGGGACCTGTAAACCGAGGCGTTGAGCTGAGTACGGAGGTAATAGACGGAAGCAATTCGGTAATAACAGTTCAGGTAAAGAACGGCGTAGCTGTAAGGATGGCTATACTTAAGCTCCTTACAGAGAACAATTCAAAGATATAGGAGGTTGTTATGAGCAGTATACTTATTAAAAAGGGCAGAGTAATAGACCCCTGTAACAATGTTGACAGTGCCATGGATATACTTGTGAAAGACGGTATTATAGTCAAGGTAGAGAAAGATATTACCGACAGCGCCGACAAGGTGATAGACGCCGAAGGTATGTGGGTAATGCCGGGACTTATAGACCTTCATGTGCATTTCAGAGAGCCGGGTTATGAAAATAAGGAAACGATAGCCTCAGGCTCAAGGGCAGCGGCAGTAGGCGGCTTTACCACAGTATGTACAATGCCAAACACCGATCCTGTCACAGACAACGCCGTGCTTATAGAGTATGCCCTGAGTCCCAAGAGAAACGCAGTCATAAACGTACTTCCCATAGGCGCAATAACAAAGGGACAAAAGGGAGAGGAGCTTGCCGATATAGGCACAATGGCTGCGGCAGGCGCCTGCGCCGTATCGGAAGACGGAAGATCCGTAGACGATCCCTCCCTTATGAAAAATGCCATGAGATATTCCAGAATGTTCGATCTTCCCGTATTCGACCACTGCGAGGAAATAAGACTTGCAAAAGGCTCCATGAATGCAGGAGACAGAGCTTCGCTGCTTGGACTTAAAGGCATAGGCAATGACTCCGAGGAGGTCATGGTGGCAAGGGATATAATACTTGCAGGGGCTACAGGCTGTCAGCTCCATTTGTGCCATATGAGTACCAAGGGAAGCGTCAGGCTCATAAAGGAAGGAAAGGAGAAGGGTGTCAATGTTACCGCCGAAACGGCTCCTCACTACTTTACGCTTTGCGATGAGGATATTACGGACTATGACGCTAACTTCAAAATGAACCCTCCTCTTAGGAGCAGGGAGGACAGAGATGCCATAAGGCAGGCGCTTAAGGACAACATTATAGAAGTTATCGCAACGGATCATGCGCCCCACCATATAGACGATAAGAACTGTGAGTTTGAAAAGGCGGCAAACGGCATAACGGGTCTTGAGACCTCCTTTGCATTAAGCTATACCGAGCTTGTGGAAAAGGGCTGGCTCACGCCAAGCAAACTTGTGGAAAAAATGAGCTTTAATCCTGCAAAAATATTGGGTATAGAAAAGGGAAGGCTAAGCGTCGGCGCCGTTGCCGATATAACCATAGCAGATGTAAATACAGAGTATACCATAGATGTGAACAGCATGGTGTCTAAGGCAAAGAATATGCCCTATAACGGCAGGAAGGTAAAGGGCAGGGTGCTTTACACAATATGCTCAGGCAATGTGATAGTCGAAAAGGGCAGTCTTACAGAACAGTACAGATAAGGAGATAAATATATGATCATAGACAGACTTATAGACAGAATAAAGGAAACAGGCAATCCCACAGTTGTGGGACTTGATCCGAGATTAAATTATATACCTTCATTTATAACAGACAAATATTATTCAAAGTACGGACACACGCCAAAAGCGGCGGCAAAGTCAATGTATAAGTTCAACAAGTATATAATAGACGCAGTATATGACATTGTTCCTGCCGTAAAGCCTCAGATAGCAATGTATGAAAGATACGGCATAGAAGGACTTAAGGCATATGTCAAGACCTGTGAGTATGCAAAGCTGAGGGGACTTACAGTAATAGGCGATGTAAAGAGAAGCGATATAGCTTCTACCGCCGAGGCGTATTCCGACGGACATATAGGCAGAGTAACGATAGTGGACACGGAGTATGAAGGCTTTCCACAGGATTTTATAACTCTTAATCCTTACTTGGGCTCAGATTCCATAACTCCCTTCCTTAAGGACTGCGCCGCTTACGAAAAGGGCATATTCGTGCTTGCAAAAACATCTAATCCCAACAGCGGAGAAATACAGGATCTTATAACAGAGGGCGTTCCCATATATGAAAAGGTTGGCGCTCTTATTGAAAAGTGGGGCAGCGAGCTTATGGGCAGATACGGATACAGCAGCGTAGGAGCCGTTGTAGGCGCAACTCATCCGGAGCAGGCAAAGAGATTGAGAGAAGTAATGCCTCATACCTTCTTCCTTGTACCGGGCTACGGCGCTCAGGGCGGCAAGGCGGAAGACCTTTCCGTGTGCTTTGATGCAGAGGGCTTAGGCGCCATAGTAAACTCTTCAAGAGGTATCATAGCCGCTCATATGAAGGATGAATACAAGCATTGCTTTAACGATGAAAGAAACTTTGCCCAGGCTGCAAGGCAGGCATGCATAGATATGAAAAATGATTTAAGGAGATGTATACAGCCATGAAAAAGACTGTGAAAGCAGAACTGATACTTGAAAACGGCGTGCGCTTCAAGGGCAATGCTTTCGGCTACATTAAAGAAACGGTAGGCGAAGTAGTGTTCACAACAGGTATGACAGGTTATCAGGAAACCTTGACCGACCCTTCCTTTGCAGGTCAGATAGTTACAATGACATATCCCCTTATAGGCAACTATGGTATCAATTTGGAGGATATGGAAAGCAGAAAACCGTTTTTAAAGGGTTTTGTGGTCAGAGAAAAGTGCGAGGTTCCCAATAACTGGCGCTGTGAAATGGATATTGACAATTTTCTTTATCAGAATAAGATAATGGGACTTGAAAATATCGATACCAGAGCCTTGACAAGGGTATTGAGAGATAACGGTACAATGAGAGGGATAATCACAACAAGAGTAGACGACCTTACGCCAAGTCAGATAAAGCAGAAATTCGATACGTATACAAACGCCTATGCCGTTAAGGAAACCACCATAGATGAGCCTTATGTCATAAGCGGAAGAGGTACTCATCTTGCTGTGCTTGACTGCGGTATAAAACATGGTATATTGAGAGATCTGGCAAAGAGAGGCTGTAAGCTCAGCGTTTTCCCTGCCTTTACATCTGCCGAAGAGATATTATCCGTTAATCCCGACGCCATATTCTTAGGCAACGGTCCCGGAGATCCCAAGGACATTCCGGATGTTGTGGAAACGGTAAGAAAGCTTATAGATACGGGAATGCCTGTGCTTGGCATATGTCTGGGTCATCAGCTTATAAGCCTTGCGTTAGGCTGCAACACCACAAGGCTCAAGTTCGGACATCACGGCGGAAATCATCCCGTAAAGGATCTGAAAACAGGCAGAGTATATATTACAAGCCAGAACCACGAGTTTGTGGTAAGCGATCTTTCAGATGATGTTGAGGCTACCTTTATAAATGTAAACGACGGAAGTATAGAGGGCATAAGGCATAAGACCAAGCCTGTATATTCAGTACAGTTCCACCCGGAAGCAAGCCCGGGCCCTCTTGATACTCAGGTGCTTTTCGACAGATTTATAAAGATGATCGAGGAGGTAAAGTCCCATGCCAAGAGATAATTCCATTAAAAAGGTACTTGTAATAGGTTCGGGTCCCATAGTTATAGGTCAGGCGGCAGAGTTTGATTATTCAGGCACACAGGCATGTCAGTCAATAAAGGAAGAAGGCATAGATGTCGTTCTTGTCAATTCAAATCCCGCAACTATAATGACGGACTTGGGCATGGCTCATTATACTTATATAGAGCCGCTTACAATAGATTTTCTTGAAAAGGTAATAGCAAAGGAACGCCCCGACAGCATAATTGCGGGAATGGGCGGTCAGACAGGTCTTAATCTGAGCTGCGAGCTTTACGACAGAGGAATATTGGATAAATATCATGTAAAGGTAATAGGCACCTCCATAGAATCCATTAAGGAGGGCGAGGACAGAGACAGCTTCAAACGCCTTATGGAGAGAACAAATCAGCCCATAGTGGAAAGCGATATCGTTACAGATGTGGATTCAGCCATAGAATTTGCCCAGAGCATAGGCTATCCCGTTATAGTGCGTCCCGCTTATACGCTGGGCGGTACAGGCGGCGGTATCGCCCACGACGAGGCGGAGCTGAGAGAAATATGCACACAGGGCCTTCATCTGTCAAGAGTAGGTCAGGTGCTTATTGAAAAAAGTATTGCCGGCTGGAAGGAAATAGAGTTTGAGGTCATGAGAGATGGCGCAGGCAACTGTATTACAGTATGTAGTATGGAAAATGTCGATCCCGTAGGCGTACATACAGGCGACAGTATAGTAGTTGCGCCTGCCCAGACCCTTTCCGACAGAGAATATCAGATGCTGAGAAGCGCAGCTATCAACATTATAAATTCAATAGAGATAAAAGGCGGCTGCAATGTTCAGTTTGCCCTTGACCCTAACAGCTATAATTACGCCGTTATAGAGATAAACCCAAGAGTGAGCCGTTCTTCTGCCCTTGCGTCAAAGGCGACGGGATATCCCATTGCCAAGGTAGGAGCAAAGATAGCATTGGGCTACAACCTAGATGAGATAAAGAACGCTGTAACAGGCAAGACATTCGCCTGCTTCGAGCCTACGATAGACTATGTTGTACTTAAATTCCCCAGATGGCCCTTTGATAAATTCTTCGGCGCCAAGAGGACACTTGGCACAAAGATGATGGCAACGGGAGAGATAATGTCAATAGGAAAGAGCTTTGAAGCCGCTCTTTTAAAGGGCGTGCGTTCTCTTGAAATAGGTCAGTACGGTCTTGAGAGAAAGTCATCCTCCGCCAGAGATCTTGAAACTCTCAAAAAGCGGGTCGTAACTCCCGATGATGAAAGACTGTTCGATATGGCTGAAATGATAAGACGAGGCTATAAGGTAGAAAAAATTTGTCAGATAACGGGTATGGATCTTTTCTTTGTACACAAGATCGCCAATCTTGTGGAAATGGAAGAGGAATTAAAGACTATGAAGCTTAAGGACTTTACAAAGGAAAACCTTACCTACTTTAAGGAAAAGGGCTTCTCGGACAAAGCCATAAGCCGTTTTGTAGGCTGTACTCCTCCAGATATCTATGATTTGAGAAAGAAATGGGATATAATGCCTGTGTTTAAAATGGTAGACACCTGCGCAGGCGAGTTTGAAGCCGTAACGCCCTATTACTATTCCAGCTACGACAGTGAGAACGAGGTAGTTGTAAGCAACAATAAGAAGGTAATGGTAATAGGCTCAGGACCTATAAGGATCGGTCAGGGTATAGAGTTTGACTATTGTTCCGTCCACTGTATAATGGCTCTTAAGAAGGCAGGCATCGAGACCATAATCGTAAACAACAATCCCGAGACCGTATCTACGGATTTTGATACAGCCGACAAGCTGTATTTTGAACCGCTTACGGAAGAGGACGTACTCAATGTGGTAGAGCTTGAAAAGCCTGACGGCGTAATACTCCAGTTCGGCGGTCAGACGGCTATAAAGCTTGCAAATTTCTTTGACGAAATGCATATACCCATATTGGGAACTCTCCCGGAGCAGATAGACGAGGCTGAGGACAGAGAAAAGTTTGACGCCGTACTTGAGACCCTTGGTATTTCAAGACCCAAGGGAAAAGGCGTATGGTCGGTGGCAGAGGGCATAGAAACGGCGGAACGCCTTGGCTTTCCTGTGCTTGTAAGACCAAGCTATGTATTGGGCGGTCAGGGTATGGAGATCACCTATAATGATGATCAGCTTAAAATGTATCTTTCCGATGCCTTTGAAAAGGACAGCAAAAATCCCGTGCTTATAGACAGATATCTTAGCGGCAGGGAAATAGAGGTAGACGCCATATGCGACGGCACCGACGTTTATATCCCCGGTATCATGGAGCATTTGGAAAGAGCAGGCGTTCATTCAGGCGACAGTATATCTATATATCCGCCTCAGAACATTTCAGAGGATATGAAGCGCCAGATAATGGAGGTAACTAAGAAAATATCGGTTGCCCTTAAGGTAATAGGTATGATAAATATACAGTTTATCGATTTTAAGGGAGAGCTGAATATAATAGAAGTCAATCCCCGTTCCTCCAGGACTGTACCCTATATAACAAAGGTAACGGGAGTTCCCGTTATAGATATAGCAACAAGAGTTATGCTTGGAGAAAAACTGGCTGACATGGGCTACGGCACAGGTATATGCGATGAACCTAATGTAGTGGCTGTTAAGGTTCCTGTATTTTCTACCGAAAAGCTTCCTCAGGTGGAGGTAAGCTTAGGTCCCGAAATGAGATCCACAGGCGAAGTGCTTGGAGTTGGCTATAATCTTGAAAATGCTCTTTACAAGGGCTTTATAGCGGCAGGTATGACAGTACCCAAGGCAGGCAGTACAATTATTGCCACTGTTGGCAGCAAGGATCACGAAGCTTTCGTTGAGATAGCAAAGAGATGCAAGGACTTAGGCTGTAATTTTATAGCTACCAAGGGTACCGCAAGAGCCCTTAAAGAAGCCGGTATTGACTGTAAGCTTGTAAAGAAAATAAGCGAAGGTGTGCCTAACATTATAGACACCATAAGGAGCGGAGTCGTAGACCTTATTGTGGATATACCGAAGAAGGCAAACAATAAAAAGAGCGATGGCTTCAAGATAAGAAGAACGGCTGTGGAAAGCTCTGTAACTCTCATTACCGCCATGGATACCTTTAATGCCATGGTCAATGTTATGGAAAAGCATATTGACGAAAGCAAGCTGGATATATTTGATATAAACAGAGATATGAGGAAAAAATAAAATGCGGATATGTATTTTTACGGCAGGTCGGATGGATATCCGATAGTCAAGACAGGTATTTTTCTGCGCCGTATCCTATCTGTTTTATCACAAAAAAGGCTGTTGCGTTATGACCTATGGGAAAAGGTCATAATGCGACAGCCTTATTTGATTTGAGTGGAGTTTTCGCCCTTTCCACCGCCTAACGGCGGTTCCCCTCCCCAACACTTTTGCTTCGCAAAAGCAAACCTACGGTTTGTCGGATAGCTTTCCGATGCAAACCTCCGACACCTGCAATAAAACACGTTGCGTTTTATCGCAAGGCTAGGGGAGGCTGGGGTATTGTCGATAGCTCAAGTATCATCTTTCAAAGTAAATAAGCAACCTTGAAAAATGCAAACCTAAGGCTCCCCTTCAGATAAGGGGAGCTGGCAGGCACGTCAAAAATTTCGGATTAAGATATTTTTGAACGTGCCTGACTGAAGGGTCGATCCTACCCCCAAAAAATTCAACACGACAGCTCATATATTGCTCTTATGCAGAACATATCGCCAAAGACCTCTGTTACTTTATGCTCTCGGCTATTTTTATAAGCTCGTCTTTTGATACATTGCCCTTTGTGGTTATTGTAACGGACACACTGTCATCTGTTTCGAATTCGGCTGTCTTATCTCCTGCAATAACTGTTTTTCTGCCATTTAGTATCATTTCCTCAAGCTTGCTCTCCGTAGACATTTCAAATGCCGTTTCGTCGTTTAGCAGTCTTTCGTGTATACTGAATATCTTACCTTCGTTATTTTTGTAATCAAGAGTCATATAATAACGACTTATATTGCCTTTATCATCTTTATATGCGTATGCATTGTCAAATGTAAAGCCCCCAGGCAGATATTCGGGATATTTGATATTAAAATCCACAAAGCCCTGAGCCTCTTGGACTGTGTTCCATATGGCTTTGTCTTCGGAGTTTTCCTCGGACACGTTTACCTTATCTCCGAGAGCATCGTTGAACAGCTTCATAAGCTGCTCTTCAGACAATAGCTTTCCGTTCTTGTCATATATGTTGCCTTTTATGTCCTCGTCGGTAATAGCTGTGATAACATTTCCGTATTTGTCGTAAAGCTTGCCTGTAAGCTCTTCGGGCAGAGAGTGGGGCGCCCTTGGATCGATCTCAATAAATGTACTGTGTCCTGTGGTAATGGTCTTTATTATCCCGTCGATATAGCCCTCTGAAGCGGCAACTCCAGTTGCCACTGCCAATACGGCAGCCACGCCTGTGACAATGATCCTCTTTTTTATACTCTTATTATTCTTTTTTGTTTCTGACATTTTATATACTTCCTCCTCGGTCAGGACAACGTCATCGTATATGCTGAAGTCCATTTTAACATCATTGAGATAATCATATTCATTTTTCATAATTATTCTCACAACCTTTCTTTGACAAATAACTTACGAAGCTTTTTACGACCTCTTGACAGCCGATTGTATATATATCCCGAGGTTTTCCCTGTGTCCTTTGCTATATCGTCAATGTGCTTATCCATAATATAGCGCTGTATAAATATTTCTTTGTCCTTGGCAGAGAGGTTTTCAAGGAGAGAGCGCACTTCCTCTTTTATTTCGCTTTGAAGCTCATTGCGTTTTTCGTATGCAATGTTTTCATTTGGCTCTCCCACAGTAAGCTCTCTGCAATATTTTCTCTTGTAGTCTATGGCACGGTATTTTGCAACTGCTCCGATCCAGTTTTTAAGAGTGCTTTTATTTGGATCGAATTTGCCTATGTTTTGCCATATTTTGAGAAGGACATCATTTACACAGTCATCTTGCCACATTGAAATATCCTTTAAGTGATAATATACTATGGATTTTATAAGACCGCCGTACCGTCTTACAAGCTCCTCAAAAGCCTTTTCATTTCTGTTTGCCGTGAGCTTTGCAAGTTTTTCATCGCTTATTTCCATATGATCTCCTGCCTTTGTTATTTGTGCTGTGAAGCGCTTCACTATATATTACGGACAATAATATGTTTTTCTATCAAAATAAAATTATTTTTTCAAAAATATAAAGCCTTTGAAAATATTTTATCATATACAAATAAGATAAGTAAATACGCCTATAACATAGTGTGTAAAAACTCTTTACTAGACGTCCAAAATATGTTAAAGTAAACATAAGAGTGTTTTTTTGGCTGTATGTACTGCCATATCTGTTGCTTGTAATGATCGTGATAATTTGCCGAAAGGAGATAAAAGTATTATGACCGAAAAACGTATTTGCGGTTTATTCTGCCGCTTTGCTCTTGCGTGTATATTGACAGTGTCATTTATCATAAATATATCACTTGTGCCTGTAAGCGGAGCCGAAAATAAGATACGAGTAGGCTTTTTCAAATTTTCCGGCTATCATGAAATATCCGCCGATGGTACAAGAAGCGGCTACGGCTACGACTTTTTTCAGAAAATAGGCGCTCTTGACGACTGGACATTTGATTATTCGGGCTACGATCTTTCATATTCCGATAATCTTGATATGCTGGAAAGAGGAGAACTTGATGTTGTTACGTCGGCATCAAAGACCCCCGAAAGGGAAAAAATGTTCCTCTTTTCCGATGAACCTATCGGAACAAATGCTACTATATTCACGGTAAAGGCAGGAAACACAAATGTTATCGCCAAAGAGTATTCCACCTATAACGGACTTAAGATAGGTATGCTTAAGGGCAACTCCAAAAACGATAATTTTTATAACTTTTCTCTCAGCCACGGTTTTAAATATGATCCCGTATACTTTGACACGGAAGACGAGCTTTCTCGCGAGCTTCAGTCGGGAAACGTTGACGGTATCGTTTCCGGCAGCCTGCGTTCGCTTCACAACGAATGGCTTATTGAGTCAATGAACGAATCCGATTTTTATGTGGTGGTTAACAAAAATAACGAGCAGCTTATGAAGCGTATAAATAATGCTATACATGAGCTTGATCTAAAGGAACCCGATTGGCGTAATGTACTCAACAGAAAGTATTATTCCCTTGATACTAAGGGTTCTGTTATGCTTGATTCCGAAGAAAGAGACTATCTCAGAGAGTTTATATCATCCGGGAGAAAGCTTAAGGTACTTGTGAACCCGGAAATGGCGCCTTATTCCTATTTCGAAAATGGGGAAGCCAAGGGTATCTTTCCCGCTATATTCAGAAAGTTTGCTGACAAGAACCATATTGACTACGAATTTATAAAAACACAGAGCCATGAAGAATATCATCGTGTGAGAAAAAGCGGTACTGCCGATATTGTACTTGACTTTAACGATACATTTTATAATGCGGAAGAGGAGGGCTATAAGCTTACCGATACATATCTGGAAACGGATATCGCCCGACTGATACGGAAAAAACACGATGGGGATATAAAAAAGATAGGAGTAATAATACATTCCGATCTGCTGCGCAGCTATATTGAGGGTATATATGCCCCTGAGGATATTATCAATTACAACAGTATGGACGAGTGTATTGAGGCTGTCAACGACGGCAGCATAGATGCGGCGGTCATGTGTGCCTACACGGCGGCAAGGATCACGCGCAATGATGTTAAAAACAGGTATAGTTACGCCCTTATGGGCGATCTTGCAATGTCGTATTGCATGGGAGTGAGCAACAGAGAAAGTCATCTTCTGATATCTGTACTTAATAAAGAAATAGTAGGATTAGGCGCCGAAAGCCGCTCGGCTATCATTATGAAGGAGGCTGATCTGCGCAGCTCCGACGGCGATCACAGTCTTGTGGATTTTCTGTACGTCAATCCTGTTTACGGAATGGCAGCGCTGCTTTTTATAAGTCTGTTTGCCATCGTATGTATAGTGCTTATAACAAGGCTCAATGCTCAGAAAACATTGAAAAAGAAAATAGAAGAGGTCAGCAGAAAATATGAGATAAAGGAGCAGGAGCTTTCGGAAGCCCTTGTTATGGCAGATCAGGCAAACCGTGCCAAAACAACATTTTTGAACAATATGTCCCACGATATACGGACTCCCATGAATGCCATAATAGGGTTTACGGCGCTGGCTTCGGCGCATCTTGACAATACAGAGCGCGCTAAGGACTACCTTTCAAAGATAGCCCAATCCTCGGATCATCTTCTTTCTCTTATTAACGATGTTCTCGATATGAGCCGTATAGAATCGGGGAATGTCCACATAGAGGAAAAGCCTGAAAATCTTGCGGAGATACTTCACGGTCTGAGGAATATAATACAGGCGGATATACATGCAAAGCATCTTGAACTTTTTATCGATACCGTGGATGTGTCAAATGAAAATATATGCTGCGATAAGCTGAGATTAAATCAGATATTGCTTAATTTACTTTCAAACGCCATAAAATTTACGGAGCCGGGAGGAACCATCACTTTAAGAGTTACTCAAAAGCCTTCAAAGAAAGAACACTGCGGCGTGTATGAGTTTTTGGTAAAGGATACGGGCATAGGAATGAGTCCTAAATTTGCCAAGACCATTTTCGAACCCTTTACCCGTGAAAGAACGTCTACCGTCAGCGGTATACAGGGTACGGGTCTTGGAATGTCAATAACCAAAAATATCGTAGATATGATGAAGGGTACCATAAGTGTAAACAGTCAGCCTGGCAAAGGCACGGAATTTGTGGTAGAGCTTGAATTCAGCCTGCACGGAGAAACGCTTGAATTATCCGAATTGACCGAATTAAGGGGAAAGAGGAGCCTTGTTGTGGACGATGATGTGATAAGCTGCCAAAGCGTATCTAAAATGCTTCGAGAAATGGGACTTCGTTCAGAGTGGACAATGTATGGCAAGGAAGCCGTTGTTCGTACCGAGGAAGCCCTTGATATGGGGGATCCCTATGAAGTATACATAATCGATTGGTCTATGCCGGATATGAACGGCATAGAAACTGTTCGCAGGATAAGGCGTGTAATAGGCAACGAAGCTCCCATAATACTGCTTTCCGCATATGATTGGTCAGATGTTGAGGATGAAGCCTATAAAGCGGGAGTTACTGATTTTATAAGTAAACCCTTGTTTGCATCGGATCTTCACTATGTGCTTGAACGCACTGTAAACAATACGGACAAAGAGGAAGTAAATGAAATAAAGGAAACCGATTTTAAAGGCAAGCGCATTCTTCTTGCAGAGGATAATGAGCTTAATCGTGAGATAGCTGTGGAGATACTCGGCAACATGGGATTTTCGGTCGACAGCGCCGAAAACGGCAAAGAGGCTTACGAGGCTGTACGAGATTCTCAGCCTGGGTATTACGATCTTGTGCTTATGGATATACAGATGCCTGTAATGGACGGCTATGAGGCTACGGAAAAGATACGTGGTCTGGATAATGATGAACTCAGCAATATACCTATAATCGCCATGACCGCAAATGCCTTTGAGGAGGATAGGCTTAAAGCGATAGAATCCGGTATGAACGACCACCTTGCCAAGCCCATAGATATGGCAAAGCTCACGGAGCTGCTTAAAAAGACATTGAGATAAAGGGAGTTTAAGAGGACTCTGCGTTGATAAAATGCAGTGTCCTCTTGTTTTTGTATATACAAAAGCCCCCTTTTTCTATTGCACTTGACTTTATCCATAATTTGTTATATACTTTGATTATCAAAATAATTTTTTTAAAGGAGGTATCGCAGCCATGGAAAATACTGTAAATACGTTGAATAGGCTTATAAGCGGTGCCTTTAATGATATTTCAAGAGTTGAGCAAAGCGCCATAAGAGAAAGCGGCTTTGACGATGTTTCGGTAAATGAGGCACATACAGTTGATTCTATCGGTCTGTATGTGCCTAAAACTATGTCTGCGGTCGCTCAGAAGCTGGATATAACAATGGGTACTCTCACAGTTTCCATAAACCACCTTATGAAAAAAGGCTATGTCATTAAAAAGCGAAGCGATACGGATAAAAGAGCCTATATGCTAAGCCTTACGGAAAGGGGCAAGGCGCTTTACAGAGCTCATCAGAAATTTCATTTCGAGCTGGTCAGATCTCTTATTGTGGATCTTTCCGACTATGAGGCGGATATGTTTATTGAGGCTCTTTCAAGCCTTAATCAATATCTGAACGATAAGCTGAAATTTGTTAATTAAAAGGAGAAAGCGTTGTTATGATAAATACAGGTATTACAGCTTTGGAAAGCTATGTACCCGAGCAGATTGTAACAAATGAGGATCTGAGCCATATTGTAGATACCAACGACGAATGGATCAGTTCCCGCACGGGTATCAAAAGACGCCATCTTTCAACAGGCGAGAATACTTCACAGTTCTGCATCAATACAGGAAAAAAATTGCTTGATAAAACAGGCACAAATGCAGAGGATATAGACCTTATAATAGTAGCTACCATTACTCCCGACTATGCGACGCCCAGTGTTTCGTGTCAGGTACAGAAGGCTTTGGGCTGCACAAATGCCTTTGCCTTTGATATAAGCGCCGCATGCAGCGGCTTTGTATATTCTCTGAGCATAGCCGATAAATATATCAGATCGGGACTATACCAAAAGGTACTTGTATTTGGCGCCGAGACTCTTTCAAAAATAGTCAACTGGACAGACAGGAATACTTGCGTACTCTTTGGCGACGGAGGCGGAGGCGCACTTCTGGAGCCGGTGGAAAAGGGCGGAATAGTTGCCGAGGATCTTCATGCAAGAGGCGATGACGAAGCGCTGACAGGCAGACATCATGTAGTTGAAAATATGGTGTGTACCCACATTGAGAAGGGATATCCCTATCTTATAATGGACGGAAGGGCAATATTCAATTTTGCAACAAAGGTCGTACCCAAAAGCGTAAATAAAATTCTTGAAAAGACAGGGTTTACACTTGATGATATCAAGTACATAGTACCTCATCAGGCTAATTCAAGGATCATAGATATAGTCGCAAGAAAACTGAAAACGGATATCGACAAGTTCTATATCAATGTGGAGGAATACGGCAATACTTCAGCGGCAAGCATACCCATTGCTCTGAGCGAGATGAGCGAAAAGGGTCTGCTTAAAAAAGGCGACAGGATCATAATAACGGGCTTTGGCGCAGGTCTTACCTGGGGCAGTATGCTTATAGAGTGGTAATAATGAAAGGTTATAGGTGAAACAAAATGAAATCAAGAATTTGTGAAATGCTCAATATCAAATATCCCATTTTTCAGGGCGCAATGGCTTGGATAGCAGATGCAAGCCTTGCCTCAGCCGTATCCAATGCAGGCGGCTTGGGCATTATAGCCGCAGGCAATGCTCCTGCCGATATAGTAAGAGAACAGATAAGAAAATGCAAGGAGCTTACAGACAAGCCCTTTGGCGTTAATATTATGCTTCTTTCTCCTTTTGTTGAGGATATAGTAGATCTTGTATGCGAGGAAGGGGTCAAGGTCGTTACAACAGGCGCAGGCAATCCTTCCAAATACATGGAGAAGTTCAAGGAACACGGCATAAGTCTTATACCTGTTGTTCCAAGCGTGGCTCAGGCAAAGAAAATGGAAAAGATAGGCGCCGGCGCCGTTATAGCGGAAGGCATGGAGTCAGGCGGCCACATAGGCAAACTTACCACTATGGCTTTGGTGCCTCAGGTAGTTGACGCAGTTTCCATTCCCGTTCTTGCCGCAGGCGGTATTGCAGACGGAAGAGGCATGGCGGCGGGCTTTATGCTTGGCGCAGAGGGCGTACAGATAGGCACACGCTTTTTGGTGGCTCACGAATGTACCGTTCATCAGAACTATAAAAATAAGATACTTAAGGCAAATGATATTGCAACGGTCATCACAGGCAATATAACAGGTCATCCTGTAAGAGTACTTAAAAACAAGCTTACAGCCGCTTTCCTCAAGATAGAAAAAGAGGAGACCGGCAAGGAGGAGCCTGATCTTGCCAGACTTGACGCTCTCGGCACAGGAGCGCTCCAGAAGGCTGTTATACAGGGAGATATGGACAACGGCTCCATAATGAGCGGTCAGATAGCGGGCATGGTCACAAAGGAACAGAGCTGTAAGGATATAATAGAGGAAATAATGGGCGAGTTCAAAGCTCTTGTAAAATAATGGAGGGCAATATGAAAACAGCGTTTATATTCAGCGGACAAGGCGCTCAGTATGCCGGTATGGGCAAGGAGCTGTATGATAATTTTGAGTGCGTTAAAAATGTATTCGATACAGCCGACAAGGCACTGGGCTTTAAAATAACAGATATTTGCTTTAACGAAGACGAAAGGCTTAACGAAACGGAATATACTCAGCCTGCTCTTCTTACAATGAGTACTGCCATATGCAGGCTTATGGAAGAAAAGGGTGCAAAAGCCGATTATGTGGCAGGGTTGAGCCTTGGCGAATATTCTGCTCATGTTGCAAGCGGCACATTCGACTTTGAGGATGCCGTAAGGCTTGTGAGAAAAAGAGGCAAATTTATGACAGAGGCGGTTCCCGTAGGAGAGGGCGCAATGTGCGCCGTTCTCAATCTCAGTGAGGACAAGATACAGGAGGCATGCAATGAGGTCAAAGAGATAGGAAGATGTATGATAGCCAACTATAACTGCCCGGGACAGATAGCCATAGCGGGAAATAAGGCGGCAGTTGAAAGGGCTGCGGAGATAGTTATGGAAAAAGGGGCAAAGAGAGCTGTTATGCTAAATGTAAGCGGACCCTTCCATACATCCCTTTTGAAGCCTGCCTCAGATAAGCTCAAAGAGGAGCTTAAAGCCATAGAGATACATGATATGAAAATACCCGTTGTCACAAATCTGACGGCAGAGGTAGTTGCCGATAAGTCCCTTGTGGCGGATATACTTACAAAGCAGGTAATGAATTCCGTAAAATGGGATCAGTCAGTAAGAAATATGATATCAGACGGCGTTGACACATTTATTGAAATGGGTCCTGGAAGGACACTGTCCTCCTTTGTAAAGAAGATAGCAAGGGAAGTCGGCGCAGAGGTAAATATTTACAATGTAGAGGATATGAAGACACTTGAGAAGGCTTGCGGAGGTTTGGGATTACAATGAAGGATAAGACAGTAATAGTAACAGGCGGCGCAAAGGGAATTGGCAGAGCGGTGGCTCTTGCCTTTGCAAAAGAAGGGGCAAACATAGTGCTTAATTACAGAAGCACTTCGCCGGATAAAGTTAAGTCGGAAATAGAGGCTTTTGGCGTTAAGTGCCTTACATATAAGGCTGATATAAGCAAATTCAGCGAGGCTGCGGCTCTTGTAGACGCTGCAATGGCTGAATTTGGCACTGTGGACGTGCTTGTGAACAATGCAGGCATTACAAAGGATACACTTATAATGCGTATGAGCGAGGAGGACTTTGACAAGGTAATAGAGACCAATCTCAAAGGCTGCTTTAATATGATAAGACATTGTACAAAGCCTATGATGAAGCAGAGGAAGGGCGCTATTATAAATATGAGCAGCGTTATAGGTATAGCAGGCAACATAGGTCAGGTAAATTATGCCGCAAGTAAAGCCGGTATACTCGGTATGACCTATTCTGTGGCAAAGGAGCTTGCCTCAAGGAATATTACATGTAATGCCATTGCTCCCGGCATGATAGCTACCGATATGACAGATGTATTGAGCGATAAGATGAAAGAGCAGATCATGTCGGCTATTCCGTTAAAGAGATTGGGTCAGCCTGAGGAAATAGCGGAAGCAGTTGTTTTTCTGGCAAGATCCCAATACATTACGGGACAGGTGCTTAGAGTTGACGGCGGTATGGTCATAGGTTAAGGAGGAATAAGTATGGAACACAGAGTTGTAGTAACAGGCATAGGCGCCATAACACCCATAGGCAACAACACCGTTGATTTCTGGGACAGTCTTAAAAACGGCAGAAGCGGTGTGGATATTATTTCAAAATTTGATGTAACAGACTGCAAGGTAAAGTGCGCAGCAGAGGTCAAGGACTTCGATCCTTCAACGGTAGTAGAGAAAAAAGAGGTAAAAAGAAACGACCTTTTCAGTATATATGCTATGGCAGCCGCAGATGAGGCTGTAAATATGAGCGGTATAGACTTAAACGCCATTGACAAGCATCGCTTAGGCGTTATCGTCAGCTCAGGTATAGGCGGAATTACGACCATTCAAGCTCAGTCTACCAAAATGGCTCTGAAGGGTATGTCAAGGATAGCTCCGCTTTTTATACCAATGGCTATAAGCAATATGGCTGCAGGCAATATTGCAATAAGATTTGGAGCAAGAGGTACTTGTCTTGACGTTGTTACCGCCTGCGCCTCAAGTACACACTCAATAGGCGAGGCATACAGAAACATAAAGCACGGATACAGCGATTATATTATAGCAGGCGGTTCCGAGGCTGCCGTTTGCGAACTGGGTATAGGCGGCTTTGCTGCGCTTACCGCTCTGTCCACAAGCGAGGATCCCACAAGAGCGTCCATTCCTTTTGACAAGGAAAGAAACGGTTTTGTAATGGGCGAAGGCGCAGGTATAGTATTTATGGAAACTCTTGAAAGCGCAAAGGCAAGAGGCGCCGAGATACTTGCAGAGATCGTAGGCTATGGCTCTACCTGCGACGCATATCACATAACAAGTCCTCTGCCCGACGGCGACGGAGCTTGTAAGGCTATGGAGGCGGCTATGGCTGAGGCAGGGATAGACAAGAGCGAAATAGGATATATAAATGCTCACGGTACGTCTACCCATATAAATGACGCCTCCGAGACACTTGCTATCAAGAAAGCCTTCGGCGAATATGCCAAGGATATAAACATAAGCTCAACAAAGTCCATGACAGGTCATCTTCTCGGTGCTACGGGCGGCGTAGAGGCTGTCGCCACTATACTTGCTCTTAAGAATGGCTTTGTTCCGCCTACTGCCAACTATAAGGTACCCGATGAGGAATGCGATCTTAATATTACGCCGAATACGGGAGTTGCAAGAGATATTAAGTATGCTTTGAGCAATACTTTGGGCTTTGGCGGTCACAACGGCGTACTCTGTATTAAGAAATGGGAGGAATAATATATGCTTAATATAAAGGAAATACAGGAGATACTCCCTCACAGATATCCCTTTTTGTTAATAGACAGGGTAATTGAAATAGAAGAGGGCAAGAGATGTGTTGCCGTAAAGAACGTAACTATGAACGAACCCTTCTTTCAGGGACATTTTCCCCAAGAGCCTGTTATGCCGGGCGTGCTTATTATAGAGGCGCTTGCTCAGACAGGAGCGGTAGCTATGCTTTCAATGGAGCAGTTCAGAGGCAAAATAGCATTTTTCGGCGGCATAGACAAGGCTAAATTTAGGGGAATGGTAACTCCCGGAGACACTCTCCGCCTTGAAGTGGAAATGATAAAGCTTAAGAGAAATGCAGGCATTGGCAAGGGCATTGCTTATGTAGGGGAAAAGAAGGTTGCCGAGGGCGAGCTTACATTTATGATCGGCTAAAGAGGTGTTGATATGAAATTATTTGACAATATAAAGGATAATCTGGATAAAATAAGCGTAGACACCTTAAAGGAAAGAGCAGAGGCTATTAAAAACGCCATTCCAAAGCCCTCTCCCGCAAAGAATAAAAATGAAAATAAGAAAGATAAGAAAGAGGATATACCTGCCGATTCCGTAAAATGTCCTTCTTGTAATAAGATCATAGAAAAAAAGGCGCTTGGAAAGCTTAAAATATGTCCCGAGTGCGGAAGGCTCTTTAGAATGAACGCCAAGGACAGGATAAAGGCTATTGCCGACAAGGACAGCTTTAAAGAAATGGATATAAACATGGAAGCGGACAACCCCCTTGATTTTCCCGACTATTCTGCCAAGATAAAAGGCTTGCAGGAAAAGACTGGACTTAAGGATGCGGTCAAAACAGGTATTTGTACAATAGGCGGATATGAATGCGCAATAGGCGTTATGGACAGCGGCTTTATGATGGGTTCCATGGGTTCCGTTGTGGGAGAAAAGCTTACCAGGATATTTGAATACGGTACGGAACACAAGATCCCGGTTGTTATATTTACCTGTTCAGGCGGCGCAAGGATGCAGGAGGGCATTGTTTCGCTTATGCAAATGGCTAAGGTAAGCGCCGCAGCCGCAAAGCATTCCGAGGCAGGTCAGCTTTATGTTACCGTGCTTACAGATCCCACCACAGGCGGAGTGACGGCTTCTTTTGCTATGCTGGGAGACATTATACTGGCTGAACCAAAGACCCTTGTGGGCTTTGCGGGCAGACGAGTTATAGAACAGACTATCAAGCAGAAGCTTCCCGATGAATTCCAGACCTCAGAATTTTTACTGGAGCATGGCTTTGTTGACGCTATCGTAGAGAGAGAAAAGCTCCCGGATGTGCTTGCCACTATTTTAAAGCTTCATAACTGCAAAAAGGAGGTCGAGGATTGATGCCTGCTTATGATAATGTAAGAATAGCAAGAAAAATAACAAGACCTACGGCTCTTGACTATATAAACCATATTTTTGAAGATTTTGTGGAGCTTCACGGAGACAGAGGCTTTAGAGATGACAAGGCGGTCGTAGGCGGCATTGCCTCCTTAAACGGCGTCCCCGTTACCGTATTGGGTATACAAAAGGGCAAAACAATGGAGGAAAATATAGAGCGCAACTTTGGTCAGCCTCATCCCGAAGGCTACAGAAAGGCTCTGCGTCTTATGTATCAGGCTGAGAAATTTCACAGACCTATCATCAACTTTATAAATACAAGCGGAGCTTATCCGGGACTTGGCGCAGAGGAAAGAGGTCAGGGAGAAGCCATAGCCAGAAATCTTATGGTCATGGCATCTCTTAAGGTGCCTACCATCTCCATTATAATAGGAGAAGGGGGCAGCGGCGGCGCCCTTGCCCTTGCCGTAACGGACAGAGTATGGATGCTGGAAAATTCCGTATACGCAGTTCTATCTCCCGAAGGCTTTGCCAGCATTCTTTGGAAGGATGCCAAGAGAGCGGAGGAAGCAGCCGATCTTATGAAGATAACGGCAAGCGATCTGTTGGATATGGGCATTATAGAAAAGATAATTAAAGAGGTGGACGGCGGCTGTCAAAATGACTTTGGCTTTACTGCCAATCTTTTGAAAGCCAAGCTCGAAGCGGAGCTTGAAATACTTATGGCAAAGGATACGGATACTCTTTTGAAAGAAAGATATGACAGATTCAGAAGCTTTGGCATATTTAAGGAATAATGCGTCGACATATCTCCTTAAAAATAATGAAAAAAATAACAAATATAAAGCATTTTAAGATTAAGATTTGTGTATAATTCTTACACAAATCTTAATTTTTATATACAGATAAAAATTTTACAAAAAAACTATTGACATAAGTATTGATAAGGAGTACAATCAAAAAGGTTAGAATTCTAAGTTTATTGTGAGGTGGAATAAATGAAGGATCTGAACATAAATATGGGAATAACTCCCTTGCTCTATCAGGCATCACATAAATGCATGATGATGCAAAACGAAATACTTAAAAAATTCAATATATCGGTAATGCAGGCGGCTATACTTGGTATAATACGTTTTGTTGAGGACGGCGCAGTCAATCAGAAAACACTCAGTAAGGAAATGGGCGTAAAGGAATCGTCCGTATCCAGTATGATAAATACAATGATAAAAAACGGTCTTATTGTAAGAGAGCAGAGTAAGACAGACGCCAGAAACAAAATATTACGCCTTGGAGAAAGAGGCAGAGCAATAACGGAGTTTATAGAAGGCTCAGCCAAGGACATTGAGAACATGCTTTACGGTCACCTTACGGAAGAGGAAAAAAGTTCTCTTGTTAATATACTCAAAAAGCTCATATGATCTGATCAAAATTAAATTTTAAACTCAGCTTTATTAAAGCTAAGCAATATATAATTATATTATAATATTTCGGGAGGTTATGTATGAAAAAGTATTTAAGATTTACGGCTGCGGCGCTGTGCATTGCGCTGCTTTCAGGCTGCGGCGGAAAACCAAAGGACAAAATGCCCGGGGAGGATCAGGGTGTAAAGGCTACAAGCGTGGAGGTCGCCAACCCTACTATCAATACTGTCAAAGACGAGTATATGTATTCAGGCACCATACAAGCTGCGGAGACCGTAGATGTATCGGCAAAGGTACAAGGCACTGTTGCGGCTACATATTTTAACGTAGGCGATACTGTTACAAAGGGCGCCGTACTCTATAAAATAGATGATAAGGACTATCAAACGGCTCTTAAGAGCGCTCAGGCTTCTCTTAATTCCGCAAACGCAGGGGTTCAGTCTGCAAAGACAGGCGTTGCCACTGCCAACGGCGCCGTTATGAGATCACAGTTGGAGAGCGCAAAGAGCGCCATTACAAATGCCCAGACGGCTCTTGAAAATGCCAAAAAGTCAGTGGAGGACTCTAAAATAGCTGTCACAAACGCTCAAACCAATTTTGACAAGGCGCAGAACGATTATGATATAAATAAGCAGCTTTTCGACGTGGGAGGACTTCCCGAAGATACTCTCAATACATATAAAATTGCTCTGGATACGGCGGCAAATGCCCTTACTACGGCAAATAATGCAAGGGATAAAGCAGAGCTTGGAGTTAAGAGCGCAGAAGACGCCTTAAATCAGGCAAATACTTCATATAATATTCTTGCAAATGAGACTACGGCAGAAAATACAAAGAAGGCAAATGACGCTCTCAATACTGCTCTTGCCGCTCAGAAATCCGCAAATGTGGCAGTGGAAAATGCCCGGCAGCAGATAGCCTACTGTACAGTCACAAGTCCTATAAGCGGTACCGTACTCAAAAAGAATGTGACCACAGGCGCTATGGCAGCAGGCGTAGGCTATCAGATAGTTGACCTTTCATCTCTGAAGGTAGAGGTAAACGTATCCGAGCAAATAGCCACAAGCGTACATGTGGGAGACGAGGTCACCATAAATATCCCCTCTATGAAGGAAGGAGGAGAGTTTAAGGGTTCTATTACCGAGATACCGCCGGGAGCAAATGCCGACGGTACATATACGGTAAAAATTAATATACCAAATACCACAGGCACCTTGAAGGCAGGTATGTTTGCAGAGGTTCATTTTGCAAAATCCACAAGCAACAATGCCGTTATACTTCCGAGAGATGCCGTTATGGATAATAATGGCGAGGAATACTATGTATTTGTTGCAGAAAACGGAAATACAGCTATCAAAAAGATAGTAACGGTAGGTATCGACACAGGAGACACCATAGAAGTGACCTCCGGAGTAGAGGCTACCGATAAGGTAGTCGTAAAAGGACAGACATATCTTGCCGACGGAGACAGCATAAACATAGTTTCCGATAACGGCGTTGAAACAGAACCTGTTACAGAGGCTGCCTCTGCAAATGAAGATGATAAAGCTCCTTCCAAAGGCAAGGGGGCTAAGAAATGATAAAGACCTGTATTAAAAGAAAAGTTACCGTGATAATGGCTACTCTGGTCGTATTCTTAGGCGGCTTTATCGCCTATAATAATCTGGAGCTTGCCATGACTCCCAATGTAGACCTGCCTGTTGCTCTTGTAATGTGCAATTATACAGGCGCAGCTCCCGAAGAAATAGAGGAGCTTGTAACAAAGCCCATAGAAGAACAGCTTGCTACGATAACAGGCGTCGATACCATCACATCTCAGTCATCCGCAGGCTCTTCAATAGTAGCGATACAGTTTGTTGACGGAACGGATATAGATATTGCCACAAACGATATGAGAGACAGGCTTGACAGAGTAAGAGCCATGCTTCCCGATGACGCCAACGATCCTACCGTAATGAAAATGGATATGAACGCTCAGAGCATTATGGTAGGTGTTACAAGCAGTAAGTATGATGTAGATACGCTTTATAACCTTCTTGATGAAAACGTATCCTCTAAGTTTGAAAAAATAGACGGCGTTTCATCCGTATCGCTTATGGGCGGTACCGATAAAGAGGTCAGAATAATAGTTGACCAGAATAAGCTGCAGAACTACGGCATTACAATGAATTCCATTTCCGCAGCCCTTTCAGCGGAAAATACAAATATGCCTTCAGGCTCTCTTAAGCAGGGTACAACGGAAATTGCCCTGAGAACGGAGGGCGAGTTCAATTCAATAGAGGATATAAAGAATACCTTCGTTACCACAAAGACAGGCAACAATGTTATGATAAAGGATGTTGCCGAGGTAAAGGAAATGGAGAAGGATAAAAACTCCAAGACTCTTATAAACGGCGAAGAGGGTTGTATGTACTCTCTTTCAAAGCAGAGCGATGCCAATATCGTTACTGTCAGTAAGAATATAGAGCAGACTATGGAGCAGATAAAGAAGCAGTACCCGGATTTTGAACTGACTATGCTTACAAATACGGCTGATTACATAGAGCTTGGTATAAGCAATATGGTAAGCACGGCATTCCAGGCTGCCTTTATAGCCATATTCGTACTCCTTATAATACTGAGGAGCGTAAGAATGTCCCTTATAATAGGCGTTTCTATACCGACCTCCATATTTGCCACATTTGCCCTTATGTATTTAAGCGGTATGTCCCTTAATATGATGTCCCTGGGAGGCGTGGTAATAGCTATCGGTATGCTTGTAGATAACTCCGTAGTTGTACTTGAGAATATATTTAAGAAAAAGTCCGAAGGTATGAACGCCTTTGAAGCGGCATACTATGGCTCTTCGGAAGTCTCAATGGCTATTACGGCATCTACTCTTACGACTGTTGCCGTTTTCCTTCCCCTTACGTTTATGCCCGGTACGATGGGCGATATTATGAAGGAAATTTCATATACCGTATGTTTTGCGCTTGTAGCCTCTCTTGTTACAGCACTTACATTTGTGCCTATGGCTTCGGCAGTGCTTATGCGCCATGAGGAAAAGAAGGGTCACAAGGAAGGCGGAATAATAGAAAAGCTGGATAAGGGCGTAGGCGGATTTCTGGACAAAATGGACAGAGGCTACGCAAGGCTTATAACAATGTGCCTTAATCACAGAATAAGAAGCGTTATTGTAATAGTAGCAGTATTTATAGGCTCCCTATTCTGCGTTCCCTTGGTAGGTTCAGACCTTATGGCAAGCACAGACGAAGGTTCTATAAGCGTTACGGCTACGCTTCCCAACGGTACGGATTACGAGACCTGCGAGGCTATGCTCAATACGCTCCTTGACAGGATAGGCGATGTTCCCGAAACGGAAATGATGTACGCTTCCGTAGGCGGTATGATGGGCTTTAGCACAGGAGCCACAGTTATGCTCAATTACGATGTAGGCGACAAGGAGGACAGAACACGTTCCAGCGAGGAAATAGCAGACGAAATAGAAAGCAAGCTCCGGAATATAGCAGGCTGCGAAATAGAGGTAAGCGACAGCGGTATGTCAATGGGTTCTCTTGGCGGCAACGGCTTTAATGTGCAGATAAAAGGCGATGACAACGATACTCTGAGAGAAATAAGCAACGAGCTTATGGCAGAGCTTTCAAATATACCCGATGCGGAAAATGTAGAGTCATCTCTTGACGACGCTTCCGCAGAGGCAAGCATTGTCATAAACAGAGCCAAGGCGGCTCAGTACGGTCTTAACACAAGAACCATAGCCGCCGCAGTAAGCGCCGCAAATTCAGGCTCTGTGGCAACTGAATACAAGACAGGCGGCACAGAGATAGATGTAAGGATAATGTATCCCGATGACGATATAGAGTACATAAAGGACCTTAACAATATTACAGTTACTACGCCTACCGGCACAAATATTCCTCTTACCGAGGTGGCTTCCATAGAAATGGGAGAAAGCGCCCTTACCATTACAAGAGAAAATCAGCAGAAATATATTGAGCTGACAGGCGAGATAAAGGGTCTTGACGGCTCAGCCCAGAGGGAAAAGGTACAGCAGGTACTTGACAATTATGTATTCCCCGAAGGCTATACATATGAATTCGGCGGAATAATGGAAATGATGCAGGATACATTTTCAGACCTGTTTACATGTATAGTTGTGGCTATACTGCTTGTTTACATGGTTATGGCTTCACAGTTTGAATCCTTTGTATATCCCTTCATTATAATGTTTTCAATGCCTATGTCAATAACAGGCGGTATTTTGGGTCTGCTCGTTACGGGCAACAGCCTTACGGCTTCGGCGTATATGGGACTTATAATGCTTGTAGGTATGGTCGTTAATAACGGTATCGTACTTGTGGATCATACAAATCAGCTTCTTGAAAACGATGAAGAGCTTGGAGTAAACGAAGCCCTTGCAGAAGCGGGACGAGACAGATTAAGACCCATACTTATGACTACTCTTACAACGGTCATAGGTATGCTTCCCGTAGCCCTTGCCATAGGCTCAGGTATGGAAACAAATCAGAGCTTAGGTATAGTTATAGTATTCGGTCTTACCATAGGTACTCTTATCACTCTTTTGTTTATACCGTTGCTTTATTCAGGTATAAATTCGGTCAAGAACAGATTTAAGAAGAACAGGAGAAGAGTATCCCAGAAGGACGAGGATAAAAGAGCGAGGAGAGAGGCTAAAAAAGCCTTAAAGAAAGGAGCAGTGACAAATGGATAAGAAAAAGATTTTATGTGCTGTGCTTGCAGGTTCAGTGCTTGTGTCATCAAATGTCGTATATGCAGACAGGCTCAGCTCCATTGGCAGTTCAAAGGACGGAGAGGTAAGAGTTATAGGCTCTCCTTACGGCAATGACCAAGACGAAAATGCCGTAACGGATCTTACCATAGAGGATGCAGTCGCTAAAGCGATAAGCTACAGCAGAAATATTAAAAATATGGATGAAAGCTTTGAAATTGCCGAGATAGAACAGAAAATGACAAGATATGCATGGCAGTCAGCCAGCGATGCTACGGCAAATATCACATACGCCATAGCCCTGAGAAATCTTACAAACAACCTTAAAAATTACGATTCAAATAAGGAAGCCGAAAAGGAAAAGATCGAGTACAATATAAAGCAGCTTTTCTATGGACTTAAGGACGCCGAGAGGAGCATAGAGCTTTACGATGAAAGCATAGAGCTGAGCAAAAGACAGCTTAAAATATATGACGTTATGCTTAAAGTAGGCAAAATGAGTCAGATACAGTATAACGAGGCTGTCACTGCCTGTCAGACGCTGGAGGCAAATAAATTAAGCCTTGAAAATTCTATTGCTTCCGCATACAGAAGTCTTAATCAGCTTATGGGCGAAAACATAAACAAGAAATATAACATAGTTGTAGAGGATATGGAGTATAAGCCCGTAAGCTCTGAGCTTGATCTGGATGCAGCCATTACAAAGGCCCTTTCATCAAATTCCACGCTCAAGGGTCTGTCCGACAGTGTGGATGTGGCTAAAATGTCTGTGGATACATACGGATACAGAGCGACCACAGGAGAAACGAACAGCAACAAGGAGAGCCTTGTATCACAGTATGAGCAGGCTTCAAGAGGTCTTGCCGACACCAAAACGGCGCTTACATCAGGAGTTACAGCCATATATGACAATATTAAAAATGCCGAAAACACATATCAGCAGAATGTACTTAAGCTCAACGATATGGAAAACGAGCTTAAGCTTAAGGAAACTCAGCTTAAGCTTGGCAAGATAACTCAGATAGAGCTGGATCAGTACAAGTATTCTATCGAGCAGTTAAAGGCTCAGCAGGAGTCGGCTGTACGCTCATATGAGCTTCTTGTGATGCAGTTCAACAATTCAAATCTTATTATGTAAAACATATTGAAAAACCTCCCGCACTAATGTATAATTAAGGTATGATCCATATACAAAGGGAGGTTTTTTTATGATCAAGATGATAATATCCCCGGAATATTTTGGAATAAACGAAAAAGAAAACTCAATTAAGGAACAGGTAAGGAAATGGGGAGCAAAAAATGTAAGCATAGATGAGGACACAGGCTATGTTTCCGCATTTATGTCCCTTAACGATTACGATGACTTTGTTTTGTCCTTAAGAAAAAATGTTATAAAAAAAGCAGATGAGATAGTTTCCGACGATGAAAAATATCCTGCAATCACTCAGATAAAATATAGCGGCGATCTCAGTACATTTGAGGTCATGTGCTTTAAGGACATAGGCAATGAAAAAAATGTTGCGGCGCTGGAGCTTTATATGGTAAGCGCTTCATATCAGGTGCTTGGCGGTATACCTCAGGAGCAGGTATATGTAAGGATCTATTTTACAGACAATCAAAACGGAAATCTTATCGATGTTATAAATGCATCGGATCTTATAGGAAGGTAAGAGGAGAAAGGAAATATTATGAAAAGAATAATACTTACACTGCTTTTGCTTGCGCTTATGCCTATGTATGCATATGCAGGGCAGAAAACGGAGGAAAAGGTATATTTCATAGATGTGGGGCAAGCCGACTGTACGCTTATAGAAAGCAACGGACTTTATATGCTTATTGACAGCGGCGAGGAGGAAGACGGCGAGACGGTCAAGAAATATCTTAGGGACAGAGGCGTTGACAGGCTCACATATGTTATAGCCACTCATCCCCATGAAGACCACATAGGCGGTATGGACGATGTTATAGACTCCTTCCAAACAGACAATGTTATAATGCCAAAAGTTTCAGCCGCCACATATTGCTTTGAGAATATGGCAAATGCCATTATAAAGAGCAAGGCAAAGGTCATAGAGCCTGTCGTTGGCGCATCCTATTCTCTGGGAGATTTTACATTTACAGTACTTGGACCCAAAGAATACGATACCGAGGAAATGAATAACAATTCCGTTGCAATAAAGCTTGTCAATAAAAATGACAGCTTTATATTCACAGGCGATGCCGAAGCCCAAGAGGAAAATGATATTATAAATTCAGGTATAGATATATCAGCCGATGTACTCAGGGTAGGTCATCACGGCAGTAAAAGCTCCACAAGCGATGCTTTTCTTAATAAGGTAGCGCCTAAGTATGCGGTAATTTCCGTAGGCAAGGATAATGCCTACGATCATCCTGCGGACACTACTGTTGAAAAGCTCAACAACAAGAAAATAAAAATATACAGAACGGATATTCATAATACCATAACGGCAGTAAGCACGGGAAACGGCATCACTTTTACACAAAGCAGCGACGGAGGTGGAGCCAGGCAAAGCAGCGAAGCTGTGGGAAGCGGTACTAAGACTGTTCAGACATTTATTTTGAACAAGCACAGTATGAAATTCCATAAGGACACATGTATTTACGGAAAAAAGACAAGCCCGGAAAATAAGCTTATTTACACGGGATATTCTGATACGGTAAAGTCTTTCGGCTATACTCCCTGTAAGGTATGCGATCCATGAGGCAATAAAAATGAAGATATATTATGTTGACAGAATTGAGGAAAATATTATAGTGTGCCAGGGCGAGGACGGTGTTATCACACAAATCGATAAGGATATACTGCCCGGCGCAAGGGAAGGCGACTGTATAGTCTTCGACGGTAAAGACTATACAGTGGATGTCGAAAAAACTCAAAAGAGAAAAGAGGAAATGGACAGTCTTTTAAATGACCTGTTCGGATAAAGGATTTATTGACATATTTTACAATATGCTGTATAATCGGAAAAGGAGAGGTTTTTCTCTCTTAAAATATGTATAAGGTGTTTTTGATCAAACTCAATAGGGAATTGGATGCAAATTCCAAACGGGACCGCCGCTGTGAAGAGGTTGTCCGCTTATATGCCACTGTGGTTACACATGGGAAGGCAAGCGGACTTATACTCCAAGTCAGAAGACCTGCCTTATGCAATGCTCGGTATTGAGAGCGTATACATTGCTGTCGGACTAACAGCAGGTGTATTTTAAAACGCAGATATACTGCGTTTTAAAGTTATGCCTGTAAGGGCATTTTTTTTATTAAGGAGGCTTATTATGACAAAAAATGAAAAGAAATTGATTTCGTTTTCATGTGTATTTGCTTTTGTCTTTGGTGTAACACAAAGTACTTATGCAATGCACATAATGGAAGGGTATCTTCCAAAGACCCATTGTATCGCCTGGGGAGTACTGTGTCTGCCCTTTTTGGCAGCAGGCTTTATAAGGATAAACAAAATCGTGGACAGGCATCGTAAAACGCTTTTGCTCCTTGCCATGGTAGGGGCATACGCCTTTGTGCTTTCGGCTCTTAAGCTGCCAAGCGTTACAGGCTCCTCATCTCATCCTACAGGCACAGGCTTAGGCGCAGTTTTGTTCGGTCCAAGCGTTATGGCTGTACTGGGAATAATAGTCCTTTTGTTCCAAGCGATATTGCTTGCCCACGGAGGACTTACAACATTAGGCGCCAATACCTTCAGTATGGCGATAGCAGGTCCATTTTTAAGCTACGGCGTATATAAGATAATGAGAAAATTCAATATAAACAGGCTTGTATGTATTTTTGCTGCGGCAGCCTTGGGAGATCTGTTTACATACTGTATCACAAGCGTTCAGCTTGCCCTGGCATACCCAAGCGAGGTGGGAGGAGTATGGGCGTCTGTGGCTAAGTTTATGGCGGTATTTGCTGTTACACAGATACCCCTTGCCGTTATAGAAGGCATACTTTCGGTAATTGTAATGATAGGTCTTGAGAGCTATGCAGGCTCAGAACTTGAGGAATTGAATTATTAGGAGGCGCAGCATGAAAAAAAGCACTTTAGTTATTGTTTTGTTTATTATATGTATCATTATTGCCATTGTGCCTCTTGCCACTATACATAACTCAGAATTCGGAGGCTCCGACGGCGAAGCGGAGAGCATAATATCCGAGATAGCGCCGGGATACGAGCCTTGGGCAGAAAGCATACTGGAACCGCCGGGAGGAGAAACAGAAAGCCTCTTGTTCTGCCTGCAGGCAGGCGTAGGCGCAGGTATCGTAGGCTTCGGCTTTGGCTGGCTTGCTGCCAGAGCTAAATACAAGAAGGAAAATTAGTATGGAACACAAGGGCTTTATGGCAATAGATCACTATGCTTACAGTTCAGCTTTAAATAATATAAGCAGCTTATATAAAGTAATTTTCTTTACAGCCGCCCTTATATACTCTCTTGTCGCAGACAGCGCCTTAGTATCTTTATTTACGGTAGTGTCTATGGCATATATTACCGTATGTATGGGGAAAATAAAGCTAAGCTTTTATATGAGAGTAATGCGTATACCCGTTATTTTTATATTGCTCAGCGTGATTGCGGTCGCAGTAAATTTTTCTGCTGTAAAGACGGGATACTTTAATATCTCTCTTGGCAGAGTGAACATATTTGTCAGTCCAAGGAGCATAAACGACAGCATCCGCATTGTGATAAGAGCCTTCGGCGCATTAAGCTGTATGTATGGTCTGGCGCTTTCAACACCTATGGCGGATATTATAGATGTAATGAGAAAATTAAGATTGCCCGAGATAATAATAGAGCTTATGTTTCTTATATACAGATTTATATTTGTTCTTTTGGACACTGTTGAAAATATGACAAGGGCAACGGTATCCCGAAACGGATACAGCGGCATAAGGGCGTCCTTTTACTCATTCGGAAATATAGCCAAGAACCTTCTGCTATACTCTTTCAAAAAAGCAAATAATGCCTATGACGCCATGGAATCCAGAGGGTATGAAGGCAGAATAGCCTTTTACAGTGAGGATAGCAGAGTTAAAGCAAGGGAGATAATATTTTTTATATTATATTTTACGGTGATGATATGCTTAAGTTGATCGATTTGGATTTTAGTTACGATGATATAAAAATTCTTAAAAACATTAACCTGTCTGTGAACAGGGGAGAAAAGATAGCCCTGCTTGGAGATAACGGCGCAGGAAAGACAACGCTTTTTCTCTGTCTTAACGGGGTATTGAAATATAATGGCGAAATAATGTATAATGGTAAGAGAGCGGATACTAAGGAACTGAGAAAAAGGGTAGGTCTTGTTTTTCAGGAGCCAGACGTACAGATAATAGCCACTACTGTTGAAAGAGAAATATCCTTCGGTCCCATGAATATGAAAATAAGCAAAGCACAGGTAAAGGAAAGAACGGACAGGGCTATCAAGGAAATGGATCTGGAGAGCTTTAGAAAAAGGGCAGTCCATTATTTAAGCGGCGGCGAAAAGAAAAGAGTATGCATAGCCGACATAATTGCCATGGACAGCGAGATCGTGCTTTTTGACGAGCCTTGCGCATTTTTGGATACCAAAAACGCTCTTTTGCTTGAAGGGATATTAAATAAAATGTCGGAGGATAGGACTATAATAGTTTCTACTCATGATATGGACTTTGCTTACAGGTGGGCAGACAGATTTATAATAATGGAAAAAGGCAGCATAGTTGCTGATGGGGGGATCGAGGTATTCGACACCGATCACGTTGAAAAGCCTATGCTCTGGCAGCTTATGAAGATGCAGGGAGTAAAGGATCTTCGCAGATACCCCAGAAGCATAAAGGAATACGGAGAAATGTACAATGGATAAGGCTATACTTATTGTAAGCTTTGGCACAAGCCATAAAGAAGCAAGAGAAAAAAACATAGACAAAACAGTAAACGATATAAAGGCAGAGTATACCGAATATAGGGTGTACTCTGCCTTTACCAGTTACATTATCACTAAAAAGCTGAGAAAGGAAGGCGTGTATGTGGATACCGTAGAGGAGGCGTTTGAAAGGATCGTATCCGACGGTATTAAAAAAATTGTGGTACAGCCTACTCATATCATAAAGGGGATAGAATACGAAAAGCTTTGTAAAATAGCCGAAAAATACAGACAGCAATTTGACAGTATGATAATAGGCGAACCTTTGCTTTCGGATGAAAGTGATTTTATAGCTGTGGCAAGATTTATAGAAAGTATCCCGTTTGATGAGGAAGCCCTTGTGCTTATGGGACACGGTACCAAACACAGGGCAAATTCCGCCTATAAAAAGCTGGAGGGATATATAATGCGGGACAACATTTTTATAGGCACCGTTGAAGCAAAGCCCGATGTAACAGAACTGGCAGAAAAGCTGAAAAATTATAAAACCCTGAGACTGGCTCCGCTTATGATAGTGGCAGGGGATCACGCTCTAAACGATATGGCGGGAGATAAGCCCGACAGTTGGAAAAATATATTTACATCAAAGGGCATTGGTGTTAAAATATTGTTAAAAGGTCTGGGGGAATATGATGTTATAAGAAAAATGTTTTCAGACCGCATAAGGAGGGCAATATGGAAGGATCCATTTTTTACGGAGTGAGTACAGGTCCGGGAGATCCTGAGCTTATGAGCGTAAAGGCTGTAAAAACAATAAAAAAATGCAATGTCATTGCCGCTCCGAGAACGCCAAAGGGCAATACCATGGCGCTGGATATCGTTAAAAAAATAGTCGATGTGAGCCATAAGGAAATAATATACACGGATTTTGCAATGTCTGAGGATATGGCTGAAAACAGCAAAAAGCACGATGCAGCCTTGGAGCTTATCAAAAAACACCTTGACGCAGGCAGATCCGTTGCCATGCTCAGTATAGGCGATATCTCACTTTACTCTACATTTTCATATGTATACGAAAAGCTCAAGAATAAATATAAATGCGTTATCATACCGGGAGTAAACAGCTTTTCCGCATGCGCAGCAGCCGCAGGAGTAAGCCTTACCGATATGAAAAAGCCCCTTACGATACTTCCGGGAAGCTGTGAAAACATAGACGATATACTTTCCGCAGAAGGAACAAAGATAATTATGAAAAGCAAAAAAGGACTTGGCGATATTATAAAAAAGCTTGACAGTAGAAATTGTGACTATATTGCAGTGCAAAATTGCGGACTTGAAAATGAGATAATATCCCATAAGGGCAAAACAAAGCTTAATGACAGCTATTTTACAACCATACTTGTTAAGGAATGATAACACTATGTTTTGCGTAAGTATAAGCCACAGGCTTGCGGATATAAGCATAAGAGAAAGGCTTGCCTTTACAGATATTGAGAAAACAAACTTTACAATATCCGTAAGTACATATACCAATATTATAATACTCTCTACCTGCAACAGAACAGAGCTGTATTCCGACAGAGGAGATACGAAATATATTTTGGATAAGCTCTGCGATTTTAAGGATATATCCTTGGCAGAGCTTAAAAATTATGTAAATATATACGAAGGCGACAAAGGGATAAAGCATTTGTACAGAGTTGCCTGCGGCATAGATTCAATGCTGCTGGGAGAGGATGAGATACTTGGACAGGTAAAAGACGCTTATTATTTTGCCAACGGCATAAGAGATGTGGGATATGAGCTTCATACCATATTCAGAGGCGCAATTACCTGCGCCAAGAAAATAAAGACAGATACCCGTATTTCAAAGACATCTGTCTCCGTAGGCACTCTTGTAGGCAATATGTTAGCCGAAAGAGGCGTAAAAAATGTGCTTGTAATAGGCATAAGAGGTAAAATAGGAGAGATATCGGCAAAAAACATTGCCTCTCACGGCATAAAAGTCATAGGTACGAGCAGGATGCACAGCGCCGATAAGGCTATGGGACACAGCAGCTTTGATACCGTTCCTTACAGTGAAAGATATGCTTATATAGATAAGGTCGATGGGGTGGTAAGCGCCACATCGAGTCCCCACTATACCCTTACATACAGCAGAATAATAAAGCATACGGACAAGCCTAAAATATATATAGATCTGGCGGTACCGAGGGATATAGACGAGGATATAGTCAATATAGACGGCTCTGAGCTTTACAATATAGATCACTTTAAAGAACTTGCAGAGAACAATAACAAAATAAAGCTGAGAGAAGCGGACAGAGCCGAGCTTATAATAGAAGAAATGACAGACAATGTTATAAAAGAGCTTTATTTCCACAGTATTTTAAAGGATATGGGAAATATAAGATCCAATATGGAAGCCTTAGGTTATGAGAGGATAATATATAAGGCAAGAGATAATATGAGCTTTAAGGAATTCAAAAAATTTATGGATATTTTTTCCAAGGAGAAATAGTATGGCTTATTTTCCTATGTTTGTAAATATTGAGAACAAAAAGGTATATGTAATAGGCGGCGGCAAAGTCGCAAAGAGGAAGGTCAAAGTACTTAAGGACTTTGGAGCAGACGTTACCATAGTGGCAAAGGAAACAAGGTTTAAATTTGACTGTAATGTGATCATAGACGAATACAGACATGATCATATCAAAGATGCGTTTATGGTAGTTGCGGCAACCGACGACAGAGAGGTAAACAAGAACATTTCCGAGTACTGTAAAAATAAGGGCATATATGTAAACGTGGCTGACAGCAAGGATGAAAGCACTTTTATATTTGGCGCCGTTATGATAGATGATGATAATGTAATAGGAGTAAGCACAAGTGGAAAGGATCCTTCTCTTGCAAAGGAAATAAGAGATAACATAGGGAGAGCATATGACAGAGATAAAAATAGGAACCAGAAAAAGCAAGCTGGCGCTTAAGCAGACCGATATCATAGTCAAAGATCTGGAAAGGCTGTATAAGAATATTAAGTGCAATATTATAGAGATCACAACACAAGGGGATAAAAGACTTGACCTGAGCATAGGTCAGTTTGGCGGAAAGGGAGCCTTTACCGATGAAATAGAAAAGGCTCTTTTAAGCGGCGTTATAGACATAGCCGTACACAGCGCCAAGGACCTTCCCACAGCACTTCCAAAGGAGCTTTGTATTGCTGCCGTAGCAAAAAGAGGCGATCCTGCCGATGTGCTTGTGCTGAGAAAGGGAGACATACCGAGAGAAGGCATGGTCGTAGGCACAGGCAGTGAAAGGCGTAAGATACAGCTTTCGGAAAAATACCGAGTAAAGGATATAAGAGGAAATATAGATACAAGAATAAGGAAGCTTAAAAACGGAGAATATGACGGCATAGTATTGGCTGCGGCAGGTATCGAAAGAATGGGCTTCAATAGGGATAATGAGCTGGAGCTTATATATTTCGATCCAAAGGAGTTCATACCTGCTCCCTGTCAGGGCATAATTGCCGTTGAAAGCCGTAAAGACAGCCCTTTAAACGATATACTTAAAAGGATATGCCATAATGATACATATTTGAGCTTTTTAAACGAAAGGGCATTTATGGAGGAAATGGACACAGGCTGCCGCTTCCCCATGGGAGCCTATGCGCAAGTAAAGGGCGATATTATAGAATTCAGATGCCTTTACTGTAAGGATAAAAAATATATTTTAAATCTTAAATCGGATAAAAACAGCAATGTGGGAAAAGCGGCGGCAGTTAAGATCAAGGAGCAGTTGTAATGGGTAAGGTTTATTTGGTGGGAGCAGGTCCGGGAGCCTGCGATCTTATAAGTGTGAGAGGAAAAAGGCTTTTGCAAGGCTGCGATGTGCTTATATATGACAGATTGGCTTCAGAGGAGCTGCTTGCTTATGCAAAGGCAGACTGTGAAAAAATATATGTGGGAAAGAGTACGGGATATCACAGCATCAGCCAAGAGGAAATAAACCATATACTTGTGGAAAAAGCAAAAACAAACAATACGGTGGTACGGCTCAAAGGCGGAGATCCCTTTGTGTTTGGCAGAGGAGGAGAGGAAGCCCAAGCCCTTATTGAAAATAATATTGAATTTGAAACTGTACCGGGCATTACCTCGGCTATCGCTGTTCCGGAAATTGCGGGGATACCTGTTACATTCAGAGAAGTGAGCCAGGATATACATATTGTGACAGGTCATACTGCAAAAAATGAGATCACGGATTATAAGGCGCTGGCAAGGACAAAAGGCACAATAGTTTTTCTTATGGCTGTGAGTACGATCTCGACAATAGCCGAAAAGCTGATTAAATACGGCATGGATGAATATATGCCTGTGGCTGTTATCGAAAACGGTACGACCGAAAATGAAAGAATACTGAAAACTGAGCTTAAAGACATAGGAACGGCAATAAAAATGGTCAGACCTCCCGCCGTTATAGTTGTGGGAGAAACGGCAAAATACGATCTGGTATCGAAAAGTAAAAGGACGACCGTAGCCATAACAGGCACCGAGGATTTCAGAAAGCGCCTTGGAAGGCAGTTGACCGACAGAGGCTATAATGTAAAAGAAGTTTGCCGTCTTAAAGTCAAAGCCAATAATGTTGATATCAGTACGGATAAGTATGACTGGCTCGTTTTTACAAGCAGAAACGGCGTAAATGTTTTTTTTGATCATCTTAAGGAGAAAAAGAAAGATATAAGGAGTTTAAAAAATAAAATAGCTGTTATAGGCGAGGGTACATACAAGGCTCTTTCCGAGAAGGGCATATATGCCGATTATATGCCGAATATATATACATCACGGGCTTTGGGCAAGGGACTGAATGAAATTGCCGAAAATGAAAGTAAGCTTATACTAAGGGCTGAAAAAGGCTCTGATGAAATATATGAGCATATTAAAAACTATAATGAAGTAAAGCTGTACAGCGTTGAGGCGGAATACATTACCAAGTGCAGAGAAAATTATATAGTATTCGGCAGCAGTCTTGGTGTAAATACATATCTGGACAAGTATGAAATTGCAGACAGTACAAGTATTATCGCCATAGGAGAGGTCACACGCAGGGCTCTTGAGAGCAGAGGCTACGGCAATATATATTGCTGTAAAAAGCCCACTGTGGACAGTATTGTAGAGAGGATAGAGGAAAATGAAAAGATTCAGAAGACTGAGAGCAAATGAAAATCTGAGAGATCTTGTAAGGGAAACCAGCATAAGCAAAAATGATCTCATGTATCCCATGTTCGTAATAGAAGGCAGTAATATAAAAAATGAGGTCTCTTCTATGCCGGGGATATATCAGTATTCCCTTGACAGGCTTGACGAAGAGCTTTACAGAGCGGTAAGTAAAGGTATTAAGAGCGTACTTATTTTCGGAATTCCCGCCCATAAGGATGAAAAGGGCAGCGAAGCCTATAACGACAAGGGCGTTACTCAAAATGCCATAAGGCATATTAAGGAAAGGTATCCGGAGCTTACAGTGGCTGCCGACGTATGCCTTTGCGAATATACATCCCACGGTCACTGCGGAGTTGTTCACGACGGCTATGTGAACAATGATGAGACCTTGGAGCTTCTTTGCAAAATGGCGGTAAGTATGGCAAGGGCAGGCGCAGATATCATAGCGCCTTCCGATATGATGGACGGAAGAGTTGCTGCCATAAGAAAGGCTCTCGACAAGGAAGGGTATATAAACACTGTTATAATGGCATACAGCGCAAAGTTTGCCTCAGCCTATTACGGACCCTTCAGAGAGGCTGCGGACTCGGCTCCACGCTTCGGCAACAGAAGCTCTTACCAAATGGATGTGGCAAACGGAAAAGAAGCTTTGAGAGAAATAGAAGCGGATATAGAAGAAGGGGCGGATATAGTTATGGTAAAGCCGGGTCTCGCCTTTTTGGATATACTTAAACAAGCAAGTCTTACATACAATATGCCCTTTGCGGTATATAATGTCAGCGGCGAATACGCCATGGTAAAGGCTGCCGCCATGAAGGGCTGGATAGACGAAAAAAAGATAGTGCTTGAAAACATAACTGCCATGAAAAGAGCGGGAGCCGATATTATAATAACATACCATGCGATAGATGTTGCAAAATGGCTGGAGGAACAGCAATGAATCACGAAAGATCACGCCTACTGTATGATAAGGCGGTAAAATTAATGCCCGGCGGAGTAAACAGTCCCGTAAGAGCCTTCGGCTCCGTAGGTATGAAGCCCTTGTTTATAGACAGGGCAAAGGGAAGCAGGATATATGATGTTGACGGAAATGAATATATAGACTATGTGTGTTCATGGGGTCCATGTATACTTGGACATGGGCATCCCAATGTGATAGCGGCGGTAAAGGATGCCTGTGACAGAGGACTTACATATGGTGCGCCAACGGAAAAGGAAGTAATACTGGCTGAAATGATAAGAGAGCTTATGCCCTCTATGGAAATGATAAGGCTTGTAAATTCAGGCACAGAGGCTGTTATGAGCGCCGTCAGAGCGGCAAGAGGATATACGGGAAGAGATATGATAATAAAGTTCAAGGGCTGCTACCACGGACATTCGGACGGACTGTTGGTAAAGGCAGGTTCGGCTGCTCTGACTTCGGCAGTTCCCGACAGCGAAGGAGTGCCGAGAGCCTATGCGGACAAAACACTGATAGCTCTTTACAATGACGAGGACTCCGTAAGGAAGCTCTTTGAAACCTACAAGGACAATATTGCCTGTGTTATAGTGGAGCCTGTGGCTGCCAATATGGGCGTTGTTCTTCCTAAAAAAGGTTTTTTGAGATATCTGAGAGAGATAACAGAGGAATATGGTTCCATACTTATATTTGACGAGGTAATAACAGGTTTTCGTTTGGGTCTTGGAGGCGCCCAGGAATACTACGGTATAACGCCCGATATGACCACCCTTGGCAAGATAGTAGGCGGCGGTATGCCTATGGCGGTATACGGCGGCAGACGTGATATAATGGAATGTATCTCCCCTGTGGGAAAAGTATATCAGGCAGGCACCCTTTCTGGCAATCCCATAGCCACGGCGGCAGGTATCGCCACCCTTAAGACCCTTATGAATGATCCTTATATATATGACGAAATAAATGCAAGGGCAAAAAGGCTTGCAAATGCGTTAAGGGATATAGGCGCATATGTAAATCAGATAGGTTCCATATTAAGCGGCTTTTTTACGGACAGAGAGGTCAATGATCATGACAGCGCAACATCATCCGATACCGTAAGATATTCGGCATTTTTCAAGTATCTTATTGAAAAGGGCATCTACATTGCGCCTTCCCAATATGAAGCAATGTTCGTATCATATGCTCACAGCGATGAGGATATAGAAAGAACATGCGATGTAATAAAAAACTTTGAATGGGAGTAATTTTTTTGTTGACAAGCCACCTATGTTTTGATATAATATTTTTTGTGTTCAGGTAAATCCCGAAGACAAATGGGAGCATAGCTCAGCTGGGAGAGCATCTGCCTTACAAGCAGAGGGTCACAGGTTCGAGCCCTGTTGTTCCCATTGAGGCGAAGTAGCTTAGTTGGCTAGAGCGTTCGGTTCATACCCGAAAGGTCAGCGGTTCGAATCCGCTCTTCGCTACTGAAAAAGCTTGCAAGCATAAGCGTTTGCAAGCTTTTTTTATT
>CANQIA010000001.1 GCA_947624015.1 uncultured Clostridia bacterium | reverse complement strand
AAAGCCTTTTATTTATTATGGGTTGAGCCGGTCTGTAAGCCGGGTTCTGTCTCAGACAGTCATCTATCTTGTGTCACTGTTGCCAATGACCTCATGCGTTCCAACCTTAAGACAGGACGAGCAGCCCCAATGTCTTAATCCGAACTTGCTCCGGGTGGGGTTTACAGAGCCGTCTTTGTTACCAAAGGCGCGGTAGTCTCTTACACTGCCTTTCCACCCTTACCCTATAAGGGGCGGTTTATTTCTGTTGCACTTTCCTTAGAGTCGCCTCCACCGGACGTTATCCGGCACCCTGCTCTGTGGAGCCCGGACTTTCCTCACACTGTGTGCGCGACTGTCCGACCGGCTCAAAATTTGCTATTTTTTATCTTTTTCTTCGGTAGGCTCGGAGTCCTCTTGTTCTTTCTTTATTACTGTAACAAGAGCTATCCTTTTATCCTCTACCTTATCTATCCTGAACACATAGCCCTTGTAGTCAACGGTCTTGTCCACATCCTCCTCATCGGGTATCTTGTCTATAAGACCTACCACAAAGCCTGCTATCGTGTCGTATTCGTCAACAGGCATTTCTATATCCAGAGTCTCTGCCACATCGTCAAGACTTGCGGAGCCTTCTATAACGGTTACATTTTCTGTGACCTCTGTTATATCGGGCTGTTCCTCCTCGTCGTATTCATCCTGTATCTCGCCCATGACCTCTTCAATAAGATCCTCCATTGTTATTATGCCCGCAGTGCCGCCGTATTCATCAGCCACTACTGCCATATGCACCTTCTTTTTCTGCATTTCTTCAAAAAGGCTGTCCGCCTTCTTTGTGGAAGGCACGAAAAAAGGCTCCATTATAATATCCTTTAAGCTGAAGCTTTCTCTGCCTTCGGTAAGTATGGCGTTAATAAAGTCCCTTATATGAAGTATGCCCACTATATTGTCTATATCTTCCTCATATACGGGTATCCTTGAGAATTTCTCGGTGGTTATGGTATTTATTATATCGTCTACATCGGCGTCTATGGGCAGAGCGACTATTTCCTTTCTGTGAGTGGCTATCTCCTCGGCGTTTCTGTCGTCAAAGTCAAAGATATTGTTTATCATTTCCATTTCATGCTCGTCAATGCTGCCGCTTTCTCCGCCTGCGTCTACCATCATAAGTATTTCATTTTCACTTACGTCGCTTTCAATATCATACTCGTCATCGGCAAATATATTGAATATCCTGCAGGATACGTTTATTATTCCCATAAACGGCGTAAGCACCGTTATAATGAACTTCATGAGCCAGCCAAGCTTAAGGACTACCTTATCGGGTATCTTATGGGCTATATTCTTAGGCACTATTATGCTGAACATTGCAAAGAAATATGTTACCACTATTATTATAAGTACCGCAGTTACCGTCTCGGATACTACCTTCCCCGTTTCCAAAAGCTCCGCTACAACAGGCACAAGCTTGTCTACAAAGCGAAATCCCAGCATAAAGCCTATGACTATGCCCAAAAAGGCATTTACCACGCCTGTGGAGTTAGTGTATTTTTGCGAATTCTCCAATATCTGCTCAAGCTTTGCGCAGTCGGGATTATCCTTATCGGAAATATATTTTGCTCTCTTTATCTCAAGTACCGATACGGATGTGGAACAGCAGGTAACAATACCCTTCAGTATTATCAGTAACAGTATAACAACTATGTCGCTTAACAAGATATATGCCTCCATTATTACCCAAAATATAATAAATTCCTCTTTATATCATATAGCAACGCCATAAGCTTGTCAAGTTACAAGTTTGTGTCATAAAGCCGCATAGGAGGTGCCTCAGACAACCGAAAGAAATTACAAAAAGCATTTCTTTCAAGCGTGTCGATTTTATCGACACATAAAAAAGGACCGCATATGAGGGTGTGACATAAGATAGTATAATCAATAATTTTATGACAGTCTGTCAAAATGGAATTACAAAAGAGTGTATCAATTTAGACTCAATACGCTCTTTTGCTGTTTGTATGATACGTCTATTCAATGAAATCGTAGCGCATTTTAATCTGTATAAAACCTGTAATTTTAAACTTAAATATACCCGCTTCAAAATAGCAGTTCTAATGTGCTGCCTATGTCCATATTTTAGACTGTTTCAACCGTATAAAATCAAGTTCTTTTTGACCATATGCATTATACCTAGAAAATAAAGCCTAACACGCGAACATTTTATAACGGTGGAACGGTTTATATCCATGCAAGCAAAACATGGCGCAAATTAAAGGCTGTTAAAAATGGATATACCAATACTAATTATTATATATTAATTAAGGCAACTGCAGGCTTATTGTCAGCCATATCATGCACACAAATAAAAAGATTGAAAGGATGCAATCTTCTGTATATATGCTACTGGTATTATTGAAGATACTCGCATAGTAATCTAAAAAAGTCCATCGGGTTTAGTACGCCCGATGAACTTTTTTTAGTCATTCAAAATCTGCAAACAATTCAATTGGCACTGGCATAACACCTTCACGCACGATATATTGAGAACATTTTTGTTGAATCCTAGTGATATATGGAGGTAATAATTTACCTATCCGCTTATCTTTAAATTTTTCAAACTTTTCAACTTTTATCCTTAAATTAAACTTTATTGCTGTTTCGCCTGCTATACACGCAATGACAACTTCGGGTTTTTTCTCTAGAATTTCTCCATTTTTAAAGAAAAGAGCATTTCTGCTTCGTCTAAAATTCTTATTAAGATTATCAATTTGATCTTCTTCGCACATATCTTTAATTTCATCTAAAGAAAAACGTTTTTTAGAGTCAAATACTAATTCCTTCTCTGTTGTAAAATAAATTTCCTTCGTTAATATGTCTTTGCTATCTAATCTTCTGCCTTCTATGAAGTACAAGTCGGGATTATAGGTACCGTTAGGTTCCATCCTAGATAAATCACATTGAGCGCGAATATTCAGAAAATATTTGCTATTTTCCTTAAATAAATCTCCTGTATATGCCTGATCTGGTTGGGTATCATATGATATGTAACGTTCACCCTCGATAACTGCCGCCAACTCTTCTTTGGACGCGTATTCTCCACTATCTAGAATTGTTTCATCAAATTCATATGTAGAAATTCTATTGACTAAATTACGCGTAATAAATTTACCAAATTCATTTTTGGCTTCGATACTATCATTCTTTAAACAATCCCAAATTATTTTAGTCCAACTCGGTGAGTAATTATTCATTTCGATAAATAATTGATTCTTCGCATTTATAATCACGCGTTCCCATGATTTTAAAACATAAACAGGCGGAACTTGTTTTAACCAATCTTCAATAGATTTAAACAAAATATCATCAGAAGATAATTCGTTTTTTGATTTGATAAAAATACGATTATTCTTATCACTTATAGGTAAATTTTTCTCCAATAACTCATCTCTAATCGTTGCTGGATTGTGTGATGTAAATATAAATACTGGGATAAAATGCTTAAGGATTTTTCTTATAAATTCAAGTAATATTTTTGTCTTTTCACCTTGTAATGTCGCTGGTATAGAGATGCGTTCATCAACACTCTTCTGCATATCTTTCTCTGTATTGTCGGAATATTCCCAGTCTAAAACAATAAAAGAAGAATGTTCCAATGAAGGAATTAAATCCACGCTTGGAATATCATCAAACTCAAGAACTGGTATATTTCTTTTTTCTATCATTTGTTTGATGTGATAAATTTTAGAAGTTTCATCCTTAATTTCATCATCAATAATAACAGCAATTCCTTTAAATAATTCTGCTATATTCATAATCATTTTATCCTTCGGTAGAAAATTCTATTACGAAGTTAGCTCCTTTCAATAGTTTATCTTTTGAGAACTCAGCCAACTCAATTGTATAATCATATCTCTCTAACAATTGCCTTGCAATATATAGCCCTAGCCCTCTTCCTTCTTCACCTTTGCCAGAATAAAATGCCTCAAAAATATAGTTTTTATCTTCATCTTTTATTCCTGGACCATTATCTGAAAAGATTAATCTTTGTTCATTGCCATCTAATAAAACGGTTATTTTTCGTTCTTTCATAATTGTTTGCAACCAATACAGAGCATTGTCAAATAAATTTATTAACACTTGTAATAATACTGCATCTGTCGTTTTTACAATCAACGGATTTTTTGTGCATTGAACCGAAAAATCAATATTATATTTATTAAATGGTCTTTTATACAGTCCATGCACTTTTTCAAGTATAGATTTTACATCAATATTTTTTGTTCTCGACTTCGTTGATGGGAATAGAAGTTGAATATCTTTCATTTGGGTTTGTACTATAGAAAGATTCCCTCTAATTAATGTTAATCTAGACATTAATTCATCGTGGTTTATTTCTTCGCCCACCGTTAAATCTTTTATTATTGCATCTTGTAATTCTATCGTTTTTCCTAAAAATAACATAACATCATGCGATGCTGTTTCAATTGACAATCCTACCGCTGCTAAATTCTCTGTTTTTTTAATACGTTCATTTAATATACTGTACTCTTTTTTATAACTTTTTTCAAAGTTACATAAAAAATTCTGCACTTCAGTGTTATCTTTATATTTTTTTTTGGCATTTTCTATGAGTGATAGAGGTTTTCCATTTTTTAACTGCTCTATTTCTATTTTTCTTTTTTTGTTAATAAGATATTTGGCAAAAGGTCCTTTACGTATATATTTCAAAATCAGTTGTAAAATATTTATAAAATCTCCAAGCGCTTGACCATTCTCAATTAGTCCTTCTCTATTTGTTTTGTCTTTAAGCTGAGGATTTCCACTCTGAGAAATATATACACAACCTACAACTTGGTCATTACTTAAAAACTCAGCCGCACTTACTGTGCCACGGGTCATATCAACCTTTAACCAATCATCATCAGGATCGCCATATGGCATCACACGAACATGATCTCTATATAAATATATTCGATGCTCCTTTATAATCTTCTTTTCTTCGTTGTCTAACATATATCTTGAATCATTTTCTGTATTTATGTTAAAATCAAAAACATAAAATTCAAATCCAAAATCTCCACATTCTGTTTTATAGTTAGGGTATTTAAAGTATTCTTTAAATTGCTTTAATCCATTTATCTCAGGAGAATCAAAATCCAGTTCTATTGGATGACCATTAAGGAGAAATTTAATGCTATTAGTAGCAGATGTAAATTTTCCTTCCGTAATTTTAAATACCGATTTATAATTCAGACAGCTCTTTAGCTTTTCTTTGTATTTTTCCTGAGATATATGGATGTTGCCATTCATATATATCCAAACATTAAAATCGCTATTATCATCATCCGAGAAAATGGGCTGCATTTTCCCTATTTCATTCTGCACCTTGCTAATACGCGCAGATGTCCAGTTGGATTTCAAATCGCAAATTTCAATAATTGTACCATGAGGTTTACGCCTTTTTATAATGCTACCTAATTCAACCTTTTTCTCAACAATAAATTGTGGCTTTTCTTTTTCAAAGGACACTGTCAAATCATCAAGATACAATTCTTTTTCCTGTCCATTTTCATACAAAAAATTATCATCATATTCCGAAAAATTATATATCAACTGATTTTCAATATCTTGATTCTCTCGCCTAGTAATCACTTTAATATTCTTACCTAGTTTAAATACAGCGAATCGTCCAATTCCTTTTTCCCCTTGAAGAATTCTACCTTTAGGTGTTATTTCGTTCTTTCTTTTTAACTTGTCTGGAGTGGCAGGATTAAGCCAATGTTTTTTTAGAATGAACTCATCCATACCACAACCGTCATCTTCTATTATTATTTTGCTATTCTTATTTATCGAACCGTTTTTATTAAAATCTACAAAACTAACTTTCACCCAAGAAGCATCCGCATCGTATGAATTTTTAATAATTTCTATTAATGCGATGGTTTCATTTTTAATAAGCTGGTCTCCTAACATAGTTATTAGTCTTGCATATGGGCGTATTGGCAAACTTTCACTCATTATTTCACTTCCTTCCGCTAATAATTAGTTCTTCATGATATATAGTTCGTTTGGTTTTGTCAGAAGAAAATTTTCCAGTTTCGTCTCTATATGGAGTTAACACCTTATTTGATATATTTCTTTTTGCTATCTTTAGATCAGAAAATCCACAGTCTATCATACTTTGTATAAGATGCTCGGAATTCATTATTTTGACTCCTTTATATTCCGTATCACCAACTACAAAAAAAGCCATTCCCTTTGGGTTAATCATTTTAGAGCATCTTTGGACGACATGTTGCATGTCTAAATAATACCGTGCGACAGACCGTGTTTTAGCACACATTTTATCATTTTTTATTAAACTTTGTACTATTTTTTTGCCAACATTGTTTAAATCAGCAAAGCAATCTTTAACTTCCTCACTATTATATGTGCTTCCAATCGATCCCTTTCGTAAATTTCTATAATCATCTGTGTAATTTAACCACAACGAGGATAATTGATGTAAATCAGCATATTCATAAGATGTAACGTATGGTGGACTCGTTATTAACAAGTCTACTGCCGGTAATTTCCTTATAGTCAAAAAGTTGTTATTTTTTATTACAACTTTTGGATTATGTTGCATCTCCGTTGTTTCTCTTACAGATTTTATGAATTTATTATATTGCAATGAAAATGCATGCAATACATTCAATGTCTTTTTTTGAGGATCGACTTGAGGCTTTATTGATTTGGACAACCATTTAGAGCATGATTTTAATATAGAAGAAAAAATGCATAAAAAAGCCTTTTTGTATTTACCATTCGGCAATATATCAATTGCAGATTTTATTTTATATAATTCAATATAATTATCTTTTTTAAACCAATATTTTAATCTCTCATTTGCATTATCATAAATTTCATCGCTATAATTTGAATTGCTTATTTGCTCTATTATAATATCATAATAATTGTTTAATTTAACAATGTTATACGAAGTACTTTTTACTTGCGCTATTAATGTAGCAACAGGATTAATGTCACATCCCCAAAATTCTTTATTATGTACTTTAGACTCTAAAGCCACAGTCCCGCATCCGCAAAATATGTCTGCAACAGTATTTACTGATACTTTTTCATCCTTTGCATATTCAAAAGCTTTTGAAGCAATAAATGCAGGGAATTTAGCAGGATAAGCATGAATAGTGTGCATCAATAATTCTTTACCATCTGCAAAATTCCAAGTTTCATCTATATTTATATTATCTACACATGCACTATTTATACTTATCACAATAAGAGTTCTCCTTTGCATTAATTTTCTTTATTTAAGAAAAGCAAATATGTTTCAATTTCTAATGCCTCTGCTATTCTTTGCACATTCTCCAACGCTATACTTCGTCTGCCACATTCTATGGCACTTATATAAGTTCTGTGCAAACCTGCCTTTTCGGCTAAGGCTACTTGTGACAGATGCTTTTCCAGTCTATATTTTTTCATATTTTGCGAAAATACTTTAACAATATCCATAGCATACAACACCTCACTATATATTATATAATGCTGAATACAATATGTAAACAGACAATATGTCACATCAATTGTGTCAAGTTACAAGTTTGTGTCATAAAGCCGCATAGGAGGTGTCTCAGACAACCGAAAGAAATTACAAAAAGCATTTCTTTCAAGCGTGTCGATTTTATCGACACATAAAAAAGGACCGCATAAGCGATCCTTTTTGAAATAACGTGTATTAAACAATACCCTGAGCCATCATAGCCTCTGCTACCTTCTTGAAGCCTGCTATGTTGGCGCCTGCAACAAAGTTATCCTTCATGCCGTAAAGAGCAGCCTGCTCGGTCATTTCCTTGCAGATGTTGATCATAATGCCCTTAAGCTTAGCGTCTACTTCGTCAAATGTCCAGCTTAATCTCTCGCTGTTCTGGCTCATTTCAAGAGCTGATGTAGCAACGCCGCCTGCATTTGCAGCCTTTGCGGGAGCAAAGAGAACGCCGCCCTTTAAGAATACATCTATTGCCTCTAATGTAGAAGGCATGTTAGCGCCTTCGCCTACTGCTATACAGCCGTTTGCAACAAGAGCCTTGGCATCTGCTTCGTTAAGCTCGTTCTGAGTAGCGCAAGGTAAAGCTATGTCGCACTTAATGTTCCATACGCCCTTGCCCTCGTGGTACTCTGCATTGCTGTGCTTCTGAGTATATTCTGCAAGTCTGCCTCTTCTTACAAACTTAAGATCCTTAACGTATTCAATATCTACGCCGTCCTTGTCATATACATATCCGTTTGAATCTGAGAAGGATACGACCTTAGCGCCAAGCTGAGTAGCCTTTTCCGCTGCGTATACGGCAACATTACCTGCGCCTGATATAACGACGGTCTTACCCTTAAAGCTCATGCCCTTGTCGTTGAGCATCTGCTCTACAAGATAAACAAGACCATAGCCGGTAGCCTCTGTTCTAACAAGTGAGCCGCCGAATGTAAGACCCTTGCCTGTTAAAACGCCTTCGTAAAGACCTGTGATCCTCTTGTACTGACCATACATATAGCCTACTTCTCTGCCGCCTACGCCGATATCGCCTGCAGGTACGTCTGTGTCTGCGCCGATATGTCTGTAAAGCTCAGTCATAAAGCTCTGGCAAAAACGCATTACCTCATTGTCGCTCTTGCCCTTGGGATCAAAGTCGGAACCGCCCTTGCCGCCGCCTATGGGAAGACCTGTAAGAGAATTCTTGAATATCTGCTCAAAGCCTAAAAATTTGATTATACCTAAGTTTACTGACGGATGAAATCTTAAACCGCCCTTGTAAGGTCCGATAGCTGAGTTGAACTGTACTCTGAAGCCTCTGTTTACCTGTACATTGCCATTGTCGTCGATCCACGGTACTCTGAACATTATCTGTCTTTCGGGTTCTACAAGTCTTTCAAGAAGAGCTGCCTTCTCATAAGAGCTGTCTGCCTCGATAACAGGCTTGATAGTATTGAGTACCTCTGTTGCTGCCTGATGGAATTCAGGCTGTGCGGGATTTTTTGCGATAAGTTCCGTAAGAACTCTGTCTACATAACCCATTTTTTGTTTCCTCCGTTCTGTGCTTTTTGCGTTTTCGTTGTTCTTTAGCTCTATGAAGCATTAAATAGGCAATGCTGAAGCCGCCTGCCTCATAGCTCTTGTGTATAATTATAATAGCTGTGGTAAGCCTTGTCAATAAAATAGCTTTCGTCATATTTTACGAAATATTTTAAGTTTTTTTATGAAATATGTTAAAAAAATTAACTTTTGTCTATTTAAACATATCTAAATAAAGTGTTGTATTCTGCCGTTTTTTGCATTATACTGTATTTGCAGATAATGAAAAAGGAGATAATATAATATGAAGAAAATAGTTTTTGGCATTACTCTGGCATTTTGTTTGCTGTTTGCTTCGGCAGTATACGCCGATACGATAATAAACGTACCCATAGACGGCAGACCCGTAAGCGGCAGGTACCTTGAAAATCTGGCGAAAATAGGCGGCGATAAATATATTTGTGTATCAAATGAAAATATGGATTTCTTTTCCTCCTACGAGCCTGACAACCATATCGGCAAAAGCGATAAGATAAGAGAGGAACTTTACGGCATAGTTTCTCAAAACAACAACGAATATACCACAGTTATCATAAATACATCCTCCTATATTACAAACGGTCTTGTAGGCAGTCGCTGCGGCGTAAACTATGAGGACACATATACCGCTCTTAAGGATCTCCATAAGCTTATAACAGACTTTCCAAAGCCAAAGTACTATATTAATCTTTCCGTGCCCCGTTCGTTGCCCGAAACACGCTTTAACCAAATATGGTGCAACGACGAAAAGCTTAAGGGACTGGCTTACTACTATTTAAAGGACGATCCCCAATGCGACGACTACAACAATATATCCCTTAAATACGCAGAAGTGACGCCGATACAGTACATAATGGAATTCAGCTATGTGCAAAGCAAAGCCGCAGAGCTTGGGCAGGACAAGCTTGCGCCTTGGGAAAAGAGCTTCCTCCACTATTTCAACAACAATATAAAGACAAAAGAGCCTTACAGAAAATATGTGGAGTATTACAAAAAGCCTTATGAAATGACCGCCGTCATATTTTCATCACTGCTTAAATGGCATAAGGCAGGGGAGCTTGATGAAATAATAGTAAGCAACGACGACTTGCAGATACCCGATTTCATAACATATATGGCAAGCAAAAATGCAGACTGGGTACAGACCAAGAACGGCTCTCCCATAAAATACAGCTATGCAAGACAGTACATGGAAACTTCGCCTTCCTCCATACAAAGGCGCTTTGCCGACCTATACGGGAAAAAGGAGCTGGGAAAGGCCCTTAACGGCAGCGGCAAAAGTATAAACATAATATACGGCACAGACGAGATACCTCAGCTTATATATGCCCGTGACTATGCTTCAAGAAAAAACAGGACAGTCAATATTTCGGTAAGCTACAACGATGTTTCTCAAGGCGTGGCGACCTTTGACGTGCTTCAGCCGGGAAATATAACAAGAACGGCTCTTAACTTTGTAAAGGGCAGCATAGGCAGATATACCGACAAAAAAATGGATATGTTCGTATATGACTACCGACTTGAGGATACCTCAAAGTCTATGCTGGCACGACTTGAAGCCTCCTACCGCAAGGGAAACGGCGTCGGACTAATAGAGCTTTTTGACGGCGCCAAGGACAACACACTGTTTCTGACCATGAAAAACCGCAGAGAGCTGGGAATACTTTCCGCCTACTCCGCATGGAATACAAACGCCAACGCCATAGGTCTGGGCATAGCCCATGCTCAGGTATGCGCTGTGGCAAGAGAATGTACCAACAGCCCATCCACCTCCCTTGAAGCCCAGCTCAATATGCTTATGCAGCATCTTATAGAAGACGGCATATATACCAAGAAAGTAAAGCTGGCGCTTTCCAACAAGGGTTACAGACCCAATGTAGAGGATCGTACCCATTCTCAAATGCTTTGGGATATGCTCGATATAAATATAATAAAGAATAATATAATGGCTGTCGACTATAACTTTAAGGGCGTTGACTATACCGTAAGCGATGCTCAAATAACAAGGACCTCCTTCCCTTGGGGAAGAGTATTCGATATTTATGTTGAGGGAAATGTAAAGGTCAAAAAAACAAACGACGCAAATTAAAGTTCTTGACATTTGCAACATTTCAAGTTAAAATACATATACATAATTAAAGGCAATGAAGGAAAGAGTAGCCTCTATTTACCTTTCAGAGAGGGACATATGTGCTGTGACAGTCCTAAGGTTCAAATTTTGGCAAAGTGCATTCCGGAGCCTGTTTTGTGAAACTAAGTAGCGAAACACGTACTACTGCGTTAAAGTATCTGAGAGGGTATATTTATATACCAATTAGAGTGGAACCACGCATCCGTCGTCTCTATCAGATGACGGATCTTTATTTTTTATTGGGAGTTGAAAATATGAAAGCTATCATCGTACTTGCAGTCATAATACTGTTTATGATACTCTTTATACTTGCGGCTCGTTCGGAGGCGGCAACGGTAAAGCGTAAGGACCCTGCCATAAAGAGTAGCATTGAGGTAATACTCTATTCCAGCTTCTGGGCAATGCTCAGCCACAGACTTGCCCATAGGCTCTACAATATGCATCTTTTCTTTTTGGCAAGGCTCATATCCCAGCTTTCACGCTGGTTAACAGGCATAGAGATACATCCCGGCGCCAAGATAGCAAAGGGCGTATTCATAGACCACGGCATGGGCGTTGTTATAGGCGAGACCTGTGAAATAGGGGAAAACGTACTTATATATCAGAATGTTACCCTTGGCGGCACAGGTAAAGACACGGGCAAAAGACACCCTACCGTCGAGAAGAACGTAATGATAGGCGCAGGAGCAAAGGTGCTTGGACCCATTACAATAGGTCATGACTCCAAAATAGGCGCAGGCTCTGTGGTGTTAAGCGATACAAAGCCCTATTCCACTGTTGTGGGAGTGCCTGCCCATTCCGTTACAAGAGGCATACAGGAATCGGCGCCTTCCGACAGTCTGGATCAGCTCAGATTCCCGGATCCCGTGGAAATGGAGCTTTGCAGACTTAGGGTACAGATAGACAAACTTGAAAGACAAATAGAAAAAAACAAAACGGAGGAAAACCATAATGAAGCTGTATAACACACTTACCAAAAGAAAAGAGGAATTCGTGCCTCTTGAGGAAGGCAAGGTAAAGATGTATGTCTGCGGACCTACTGTTTACGACTATATCCATATAGGAAATGCCAGACCTTATGTTATATTTGACACAATAAGACGATATTTGGAATACAAGGGCTATGATGTAAACTATGTTCAAAACTTTACCGATGTAGACGACAAGATAATAAAAAAATCTATTGAAGAGGGCGTGGAGTCTACCGTTATTTCTGAACGCTTTATAAAAGAAGCCCTTAAGGACGCAGAGGGACTTAATGTGGAACCCGCTACCAAAAATCCCAAGGTGACCGAGGAAATGGACGGCATTATAGATATGATACAGACCCTCATAGACAAGGGACACGCCTATGTTGTAAACGGCAGCGTATTTTACGACACCAAGTCCTTTCCCGAATATGGCAAGCTCTCCGGCAAGAATATAGAGGATCTGGAAGCAGGCGCAAGGATAGCCGTTGACGAAAGCAAGAAGGATCCCATGGACTTTGTACTGTGGAAGCCTAAAAAGGAGGGCGAACCCTACTGGGAATCTCCCTGGAGCCAAGGCAGACCCGGCTGGCATATAGAATGCTCTGTTATGGCAAAGAAATATCTGGGCGATACAATAGATATACACGCAGGCGGAGAAGACCTTATATTCCCCCATCATGAAAATGAGATAGCCCAGTCCGAGGCAGCAAACGGTAAGCCCTTTGCCAAGTACTGGATGCACAACGGCTTTATAAATGTGGACAACAAAAAAATGAGCAAATCTCTTGGCAATTTCTTTACGCTTAGAGAGATAGTAGAGCATGTACCCTACGACGTGGTAAGGTTCTTTATACTGAGCGGTCATTACAGAAGCCCCATAAACTTTTCCAGAGAGCTTATGGAGGCGGCAGGCAAGGGTCTTGAGAGAATAAAAAATTCTTACAAGAATCTTGTTTTCTTTGAAAATAACAACAAGGGTACCATGACCGATGAGGAGAAGAATTTAAGCGCAGACGCCGACAAATTCAGAGTGCAGTTTGAAAAGGCAATGGACGATGATTTCAACACGGCTGATGCGGTCACCGCTATATTTGAGATCGCCCGCTTTGCAAATGTAAACGTCAACGAAAGCTCTTCAAGCGAATTTGCAAAGGATATAAGAGAGAAAATGCTCATGCTCTGCGATATACTTGGCATAAAGCCCGAGGACAACGTGGGCAAAAGCAAAATAAGCGCCGAAGAAATAGAGCAGCTTATAGCAAAGAGAGCCGATGCCAAAAAGGCAAAGGACTTTGCCCTTGCAGACGCCATAAGAGCAGAGCTTTTGGAAAAAGGTGTTGTAATAGAGGATACAAGAGCCGGCGTTCGCTGGTCATATAAATAAAAGCTATGAAACTATTTAAGGATATAAACCCGGAGGCAGACAGGCTTTCTCCCCTTGTGCTGGCATTTATAGGAGATACCGTATATGACCTTCTCACGAGAGGATATATCATAGCCCAAGGCAACGCCCCTGTGAATACGATGCATACCAAGGCAAAGCATATCGTAAATGCCACGGCGCAGTCACGGGTATACGGCATTATAGAACCCTTGCTGACCGAAGAGGAACACGCCGTAATGAAAAGGGGCAGGAATGCCAAGAGCAACACCTTTGCCAAAAATCAGTCCATAGTGGACTACCGCAGGGCAACAGGCGTTGAAGCCCTTTTCGGCTGGCTTTATTTAAAAGGGCAATACGACAGGATAGAGGAGCTTTACAATATAGGCATGGAGGATAATTATGAAAAAGAACAGCAAGCCCACTAAAAACAGGGCTGTAAAAAGACTTGAGCCAAAAAGAGACAACCGTAAGTATGAAGACAGCTCCGCCTTTGAAGAAGGCTTGCAGCTTGAAGGCAGAAATCCCGTTATGGAAGCTCTCAACCACGGAAAAACAATAGACAAGATATTTGTGCGCAGGGGCGGTATCGAAGGCACTCTCAAGGTAATAGTCGCCAAGGCAAGAGAAAAGGGCATTATAGTTCAGGAAATAGACAGGGAAAAAATGGAGTCTATCTCACGCAGCAACAACAATCAGGGCATTATAGCTCTCTGCCCTGCCTATGAATACTGTGAAGTAAGCGATATAATAGCCTCTGCCCGCAGCAAAGGAGAGGATCCTTTTATAATAATATGCGATGAGATAACCGATCCCCATAACCTTGGCGCTATTATAAGGACTGCCGAATGCTGCGGCGCTCACGGAGTCATAATACCCAAAAGACGTGCCGTGGGGCTTACAGCCGTTGTAAGCAAAACATCGGCAGGAGCAGCGGAGCTTGTACCCGTAGCAAGAGTTACAAATATAGCCAGAGCAATAGAAGAGCTTAAAAAGGAAAATATATGGGTCGCCTGCGCCGATATGAACGGCAGGGAATATTTCAATACCGACCTTAAGGGACCCATTGCCCTTGTAATAGGCAGCGAGGGTACAGGCGTAAGCGAGCTTGTAAAGAAAAAGAGCGACTTTACCGTAGGCATACCCATGTACGGCAAAATAGGATCCCTTAACGCAAGCGTATCCGCAGGGCTTATAATGTATGAAGTGGTAAGACAGCGTAAATTCGGATAATATAACAACGGCAGGGCTTTCTTTTTCGTAAAGGAGGAAGCATAAATGTATGACGCAGTAATAATAGGCGGAGGTCCTGCAGGGGCTTCGGCAGGAATATATCTTGCAGACAAGGGTAAAAATGTGTGCATAATAGACAAAAGCACATTCCCGCGTCAGAAAACCTGCGGAGGACTTCTGACAATAAAAACGCTTGAATTAATGGAGAGCAGTCCCATAGGAAAATTGGACAGCTCTCTTGTTCTGAACAGAATAAACAGGGTAAGCCTTGAAAACAAGGGCGAGAAAATAGCAGAAATGCGCTGTAAAAACGACTTTTATCTTGTGGACAGGCTTACCTTTGACAACAGCCTTATTGAAAAATACAAGGCAAAAGGCGGTCATATCATAGAGGGAAGGGCTGTAACAAAAATAAAGGATAAAAGTGTGGTATTAAATGACGGTACCGAAATAGAATGTAGGTATATAATAGGCGCCGACGGCTGCAAGGGCATTACCGGGAGGCTTGTGAACAGAGAGCCTTTTGTCTGCGCCTTTGGAATAGAAGCCGAGATCCCTCAAAGGTATGTGGACAGCTCAGCCCTTTTGCTGGAGGTAGGCTATTTTAAAGACGGCTATCTCTGGCATTTTCCAAAGGGAGAGTATGCAACGGTAGGCTTTGCCTTTACCTATGACAAGTATTTTGACTATGTGGGTTGGTTCAAGAGCTATATCAAAAAGCTTGGTGTTACCGAAAATGTAAAGCTAAAGGGGGCTTTCCTGCCCTACGGTATGGGCAGCAGAACCGTTACAAGGGGCAAAAATATACTTCTTGCGGGAGATGCCGCAGGCTTTACGGACACTGTAACGGGAGAGGGTACCTATTACGCACTGCTTTCGGGACTTATGGCTGCTGAGAGCATTATGTCCCAAGATCCCTTAGCGACCTATAACAAAAAGACCCGACAGATCATTGTGTCGGTTGAAAAGAGCTATGAGCTTGTAAACAAATTTTATGGCAACAGAGACGGTCTTTTAAAAAGATTAAAGGGCAAGACCCGATTTTTGAGCTGGTTTTGCGATGTGCAGGTAAGCAGGAACATATATGATTTTTCCATAAGCAGATTAAGCGCAGCATATATGAAATACAAGCTTTTCGGTAATTTCGGCAAAAATAACAGCCTTTGACCGCTCGGAGCCGCAAAAAAATATAAGGCGTCACATTATGCCAATGTGACGCCTTTATATATTACATTAATTTCCCTCGTATTCGTCAAGAGTGATCATACTGTCTATGCTTTCGCCTGCAGGGATCATGGGGAATACCTTTTCATCTCTGTCTATTTCACATATTATAAGAGCAGGCTTGCCGCTTGCTATGGCGCCCTTTATAGCCTCGTCTACTTCCTCGGGCTTCGTTACATTGTATGTGACCGCCTTATAGGCTTCTCCCAGCTTAACAAAATCCGTAGCCTTATCAAGATTGGTCTGTGAATATCTTGCATCATAGAAAAGATCCTGCCACTGCCTTACCATACCCAGAACATGGTTGTTTATGACGACCTCTATTATAGGTACGTCGTTTGCAACAGCCGTTGCCATTTCTATATGGTTCATATAGAAGCAGCCGTCTCCTGCAATATTGAATACTACCTTGTCGGGCTGACCTACCTTGGCGCCTATGGCAGCGCCTAAGCCGTAGCCCATAGTTCCCAAACCGCCTGATGAAAGGAAATGTCTGGGGTACTTGTTCTCTATGAACTGGCATGCCCACATCTGATGCTGACCTACCTCGGTAACTATGATCTCCTCGCCCTTACATATGGCGTTTATTCTCTCCATAATATACTGAGGCTTAAGAGTACCGTCGTGTATATACTTAAGAGGATACTCTGCCTTGTACTTATCTACTTCGGCAAGCCATTCCTTCCTCTCCTTCTTTTCAAGGCGGGCGTTTATGCGCTTGCAGACCTCGTTTACATCGCCTATGACAGAGCGGTAGGCAGGCACATTTTTGCTTATCTCGGCAGGGTCGATATCTATATGAAGAACCTTTGCATTAGGCGCAAATGTCTTGAAATTGGTTGCAACTCTGTCGCTGAAACGAGCGCCCATAGCTATTATAAGATCGCACTCGTTGGCAAGAAGATTAGAGGTCTTTGTGCCGTGCATACCTATCATGCCCGTATAGTTGGGATGATCGGAGGGAACCGTACCCAGACCCATAGCAGAGCATGAAACAGGCATATCCTGACTCTCCACAAGCTTTATTATCTCCTGAGTAGCCTCGGCATTTATACAGCCGCCGCCACAGTAGAGGAAGGGCTTTTCGGCATTTTTTATAAGCTCAACAGCCTCGGTAAGATCCTCCTCGGTAATAGTATTTACTCTCTTTTCAACAGGAATAGGCTCCTTTGGAGTATACTCGCACATAGCCCCTGTAACGTCTTTTGTAATATCTATAAGCACAGGACCGGGACGACCCTTCCTTGCTATCCAAAATGCCTTTCTTACCGTATCGGCAAGCTTGGTAACATCCTTTACAAGGAAGTTGTGCTTGGTAATGGGCATAGTTATGCCTGTAATGTCTACTTCCTGAAAACTGTCCTTGCCCAAATAGGCATTTGCAACATTGCCTGTGATAGCCACCATAGGCACGCTGTCCATATAAGCGGTAGCTATGCCCGTAACGAGATTACAGGCGCCGGGACCGCTTGTGGCAAGGCACACGCCTACCTTACCCGTAGCTCTTGCATAGCCGTCTGCCGCATGGGCAGCGCCCTGCTCGTGAGATGTAAGATAGTGCTTTATTTCATGCTGATGTTTATATAATGCGTCGTATATATTCAGTACAGCGCCGCCGGGATAGCCGAATATAGTATCTACACCCTGCTCCTTAAGGCACTCTACCAGTATTTCAGAACCGTTTAATAACATTTATTTACTCCTTCCTAATTCAGAACGGCGCCCTTATCGGCTGAGCTTACAAGCTTTGCATATCTTGAAAGGTAGCCTGTTCTTATCTTAGGCTCGGGGATGACCCATGCCTTTCTTCTTTCCTCAAGCTCCTCATCGCTTACCTGTACGTTTATATTGCCTGCGTTGATATCTATATCTATGATATCGCCCTCCTGCACAAGTCCGATATTTCCGCCGGCAGCCGCCTCGGGAGATACATGACCTATGCTTGCGCCTCTTGAAGCACCGCTAAAACGACCGTCTGTAATAAGAGCCACATCCTTATCGAGTTTCATTCCCGCAAGAGCCGACGTGGGAGAAAGCATCTCTCTCATACCGGGACCGCCCTTGGGACCCTCATAGGTTATAACAACAACATCGCCCTTTACTATCTTGCCGCCGAATATAGCCGCAATAGCGTCCTCCTCGGAAGTAAACACTCTTGCAGGTCCGCTGTGCTTAAGCATTTCGGGAGCTACTGCGCTTCTCTTGACAACGCAGCCGTCCTTGGCAATATTGCCTCTTAACACTGCAATGCCGCCTGTGGGAGAATAGGGGTTGTCCACCTTTCTTATGACAGTACCGTCAGCGCCCTCTATACCCTCTATATTTTCGCCTACGGTCTTTAATGTGACTGTAGGATTGTCAAGCTCAAGTAAGCCAAGCTTGTTTATCTCCGCCATTACTGCGGGGATACCGCCTACAAGGTTAAGCTCCTCAATGTAGTTGGGACCTGCGGGAGCAAGGTGACAAAGGTTAGGGGTCTTTGAGCTTATTTCGTTTGCTATATCAAGGTTTATCTCTACGCCTGCCTCGTGAGCTATTGCGGGAAGATGAAGCATTGAGTTGGTTGAACAGCCAAGCGCCATATCCATTGTAAGAGCGTTTTTAAATGCCTTTTCATTCATGATATCTCTCGGCTTTATGTCCTTTTCAACAAGCTTCATTATCTGCATACCCGCATGCTTTGCAAGACCTATCCTGTCGCCGTAAACAGCGGGGATAGTGCCGTTGCCGGGAAGAGCCATACCTATTACCTCTGAAAGACAGTTCATGGAATTGGCTGTGTACATACCTGAACATGAGCCGCAGCTCGGACAGGACTTGTCCTCGTATTCCTTAAGCTTTTCTCTGCTTATAAGACCTGCCTCATAGGCGCCTACAGCCTCAAATGTCTTTGAAAGAGAAAGCTTCTCGCAGCCCATGGTACCTGCCAGCATAGGACCGCCGCTGCACACTATGGCAGGGATATTGAGCCTTGCGGCTGCCATAAGCATACCGGGAACTATCTTATCGCAATTTGGTATAAGCACAAGACCGTCAAAGCCGTGCGCCATAGCCTGACACTCTACACTGTCTGCAATAAGCTCTCTTGTAGGGAGAGAATAGTGCATACCAATATGACCCATTGCTATACCGTCGCATACGCCGATAGCGGGTACCTCTATGGGCGTACCGCCTGCGGCAAGTATGCCTGCCTTAACGGCCTTTGCAATATTGTCAAGATGAACGTGACCCGGTATGATCTCATTCTGGGCATTGACCACGCCTATAAGAGGTCTTGCCAGTTCCTCATCTGTATAACCCATCGCCTTGAATAAAGAACGGTGGGGCGTCTTATCGGGACCTTTTTTAACTCTGTCGCTGATCATTTTTTGCCTTCCTCCTAGTCTTAATTAAAATTTTATTGTCAGTAACCCATTGATTTAAGCTCTTTTACAACATTTTTATAAAAATCCGTTATATCGGAAATACCGTTTCCATTCTTTGAGGTAAATTTGCGTCTTCGTAAGTCCACCTCATCGCAGTGGGATATCCCTCGTCTGCCGTTTCCTCTGAACACACCCTTGAAATTTGTCCATTTGGCTGACCGAGGAGATAAAAGACCGTCGTTTTCGCCTTCGAAAAACCTGACTGTCAGATAAGGTATAAACATAAAAATATCACTGAAGGCATTTTTCATTACAAAAGCAAAGCTTTGATAATATACCTTATCGCTGTCGGGACACAACAGATTGAATTTTTTCGCTTCATCCGTTGTAAACTGATGTATTACCTTATAGGTCTCGGGGCTTTTATCTCCGAGTATCCTAAACCAGATATCTGCAATACAGGAGCCTATCCGAATTAAAAAATCCGGTAATTTTAAGAGTTTGTCAACGGTTTTTGAGCCGTTGTGGGGTGTACTCATCGTGGAAAGAGAGGCGACCTTATCCGCCATATCAAGTCTTGATATCATATACCTTGCATCAAGCCCGCCCTTTGAATGAGCAATTATATTTACCTTTTCAGCGCCTGTCTTGTCCAATATATCATTAATTGTTTTTCTTATATTAAGAGCATTGTTCTCTATTGTGGCATTACTGTCCTGATTGCCGAAATATATCTCAGCGCCGTTTTCTTCAAGAACCTTGGGTATCCTTCCCCAATAGTTTATATGCTTCATATCCCGAAAGCCCATGCCGTGTATCATGACCACAGGATACAAGGTTTTACAGCTATCGCTCATAATTATTCCTCCAATGCCCTTAATATAAGCATACTGCCATTACGCAAGCAAGGCAGTATGCAACAATTTATCACAGGTTTTAAATAATAAGCTTGCCCATTTCCTTGCAGCCTACCTGCCTTCAACATTAATGAAAGATGCCTGTTCTCCATTAGGAAAATAATAGGTATTTATACCATTATTTGACGTTACTCTTAAAAGTCCGTTTATAAAACAATAAGACTCGATGCTGTGACCCGTTTTTACGGTACCTGTTTCCTTACCAAAGGCATCAAACATCACAAGCTCGTAATCGCTCTTCTTGCCGCAGAAGATACCGCCGCCGTCGGAAACAAAAAACCTTTCGCAGATATCTTCCGCCATTACATTTCCCTTTGTATCTATAACATCATACTTATTTGTTTTGGGGTCAAAGCCGAACCAAAAATTATCATAGGCATATGAAGGCACAACAAACTCATAGCCCTTGTCTTTAATGTCGAATTTTTTCTTTCCGTTTATATCAAGTATTTCGCCGTCTGCCCGGATCTCTCCGTTATCCATAAATTCCACAGTATCATATTTTTTAATATATTCTCCGCTGCCTACACGAAGTAATTCCGAATGGGATGTTTTTATGTTTCCCAGGATAACGTTTGTGCCGAAAATACTGCTGATATTATAAGTTTTCAGATCAATTTTAAATGTTTTCAAGATATCGCCCTTGTTGTTTACAATATCTGCATTACCGTTTTTGTCAATGCCTACGGTCATATTGTTAAGGGCTGTACCCACGTACCTGTACTTTTTCGGTGTTATGGGCTTTAAGTCTTTATCCAGAAAAGCAAACAAAGCGCCCTCGCCTTCTTCTTTGTCTTCATATAAAGCCGAATACATACCGCAGCCTATATTGCTGATATAGTCTGTATCGTCAACAGAAATTATTTTTCTTGCCTTAAGGTCATACAATTTGTATCCGTAATCACTAACAGCGGCTGTATCTCCGTCTATACTTATAACACCCGTTACCCCCGAACCGGAAGTAACATCGTCGCCGTTTTTATCTATAATGATTTCTCTGCCCACGCCTGCACCTGCGGAAGCCAGAACAGGCATATAATTTTCCCCTATGGGATATACGCAGCCAAGGTCTTGGGATGTAAAGTGCTGAGAATAGCTGTTTATATATTCCGGATCGTATTTGGTAATATCACGCCCTACTATGTCCATATAACAGCTTCCGTCATAGTTCGAGCATAAAATTTTTTCAAAATCGCCTACAACATAATACTCGGGAACGGTATTATAGTTGTCTTTAAGGTCGTACAGTCTTAAAAATGTGCATATAGACTGTTCTCTTGTATAATTGCCCAAAGGGTCAAAATTGCCCTTTGTATCCCCCATCATAACTCCGCAGTGATACATAGCATATATATCGTTCCTTGCCCAGAGGGATATTTTGTCGCCGTCTTTAAACACATGGGGATATGTAAGTTCATATTCCATATCCTTGTTTTGGCTTTCAAGAAGTACCTTATAGGTATTGCACAGCATTTTTGCCGCTTCCTGCCTTGTTATAAACCTTGTAGGTTCAAATTTTCCGTTTCCCGTTCCGGAAACTATACCCAGAGAAGCGCAGAAAAGAATATCGGGATCTATATCGTTATCATTTGTAAGGTCGTTAAAGGTCACGACAGTTTCGCCTTTTTCCGTTATGCCCCATGCACGCAGGGTATTTGCGCAGAGTTTGCAAAATTCCTGTCTTATGGTAGCATTTCCATATCCGTCCATAAGAAAATCCGGAACAAGACCCTCTTCTCTTGCCCTGTTGACATCGTCCAACGCCCAGTCGGAAGGTGGGTCGTAGGCGTAAACATTATTTGCAAACATAAACAACATAAACATAAGTACGATATATCTTTTCATCGTGTCCTCCCTTTTCTTTAAAGCTTTCGGGGATCTCTCCCCGAAAGCAAATATATTAAAGGTTTTCGATAATAAGCTTGCCCATTTCCTTGCAGCCTACCTGCTTCATACCCTCGCTCATAATGTCGCCTGTTCTGTAGCCTAAATCAAGAACCTTTGTAACGGCGTCCTCTATGCACTTAGCCTCATCAAGTAAGCCGAAGCTGTACTTAAGCATCATAGCGCCTGAAAGAATAGTAGCTATGGGGTTGGCAAGATCCTTGCCTGCTATATCGGGAGCAGAGCCGTGTACAGGCTCGTACATACCGAGAGTACCCTCGCCGAGACTTGCTGAAGGCAGCATACCTATTGAACCTGTCATCTGAGACGCTTCATCGGAGAGAATATCGCCGAAGATATTGCCCGTAACGATAACGTCAAATGTAGTGGGACGCATAATAAGCTGCATAGAAGCATTGTCAACATAAAGATGATCAAGCTCTACATCGGGATAGTCCTTTGCTACCTCAAGCACAACGCTTCTCCAAAGTCTTGAAGACTCCAGTACATTCTGCTTATCTACATTTGTAACATGCTTGTTTCTCTTTCTTGCTATCTCAAAGGCAGTTCTTGTTATTCTCTCAACTTCCTTTACGGAATACTGCTCCACATCATAGGCAGCCTCGCCCATATCGGTCATTTTTCTGCCCTTTTCGCCGAAATACATACCGCCTGTAAGCTCTCTTACCACCATAATGTCAACGCCGTCTGCCACAAGCTCCGGCTTAAGAGGACAAGCGTCCTTTAAAGCGTCGTGAAGAGTTGCCGGTCTTAAATTGGCATATAAGCCCAAAGCGCCTCTTAAGCCAAGGAGAGCTCTTTCGGGTCTCTTGTCGCCGGGAAGCGTATCCCACTGCCAGCCGCCTACGGCGCCTAAAAGCACTGAATCGCTTGCCTTACATACGTCAATGGTTTCCTGGGGCAAAGGCTCGCCGTACTTATCTATGGCGCAGCCGCCGCCTAAAACGTAAGTGTATTCAAAAGTATGACCAAATTTTTTACCTATGGCATTGAGTACGGCAATATTCTGTTCCATTACCTCCGGACCTATGCCGTCGCCTGCTACTACCGCAATTTTATAATTCATTTTATTTACCTCGTTAAAGCTTTCATATTTTGATCGTATACCTGCCCTTACAACGATTTGAAACGGGCAAGGACATTATTTTATACCTAATTTTACCTTTGTCTGCTCTATAAGACCGCCTGCCTTGAACATTTCCTGCATAAACTCGGGGAAAGGTTCAGCCTGATAGGTCTCGTTCTTTGTCTTGTTTGTAATAACGCCTGTATCAAAGTCTACCTCTACCTCATCGCCCATTTCTATGCTGTTAGCAGCCTCTTCGCACTCCAGTATGGGCAGACCGATATTTATAGCATTTCTGTAGAATATCCTTGCAAATGTCTTAGCAATAACACAGGAGATGCCGCTTGCCTTAATGGCAATAGGGGCATGCTCTCTTGAAGAGCCGCAGCCGAAATTCTTCTCGGCTACTATTATATCCCCATCCTTGACATTTTCCACAAAATTCACTGTTGAATGTATGGCATCTTCCATACAGTGCTTTGCAAGCTCCTTGGGATCGGAGGAATTCAGATATCTTGCAGGGATGATAACGTCTGTATCGATATTATCTCCGTATTTAAAAACTGTTCCGCATGCTTTCATTGAATAATCCTCCTTTTACACTTCCTCGGGGTCAGTTATCTTGCCTGTGATAGCAGTTGCCGCAGCTACTGCGGGGCTTGCAAGATAGACCTCTGACTCGGGATGACCCATACGACCTATAAAGTTTCTGTTTGTGGTTGATACTGCTCTCTCTCCCTTGGCAAGTATGCCCATATGACCGCCTAAGCAAGGACCGCAGGTAGGAGTTGAGAAGGCGCAGCCTGCCTCAACAAATATCTTTGCAAGACCCTCCTCTACACATTGCAGCCATATCTTCTGAGTACCCGGCAGTATTATAACTCTCAATCTTGGATCGATCTTCTTGCCCTTAAGTATGCTTGCGGCGATCCTCATATCGCTTATCCTGCCGTTTGTACATGAGCCTATAACCACCTGATCCACCTCAAGACCCTTAGCCTCGTCAATGGTTTTGGTATTTTCGGGCAGATGAGGAAATGCTACGGTAGGTCTTAACTGAGAAAGATCTATCTCGTATACCGCATCGTACTCGGCGTCTTGATCCGCCTCGTATACAACGGGAGTTTTCTGAGAATGCTCTTTTACATATTCGAGAGTCTTGTCGTCAACGGGGAAAATACCGTTCTTGCCGCCTGCCTCAATAGCCATATTGGCGATCGTGAAACGGTCGTCCATAGTAAGGTACTGTAAGCCGTCGCCTGTAAATTCCATAGACTTGTAGAGAGCGCCGTCAACGCCTATCATACCTATGATATGAAGTATTATATCCTTGCCGCTTACCCACTTTGCAGGCTTATTCTTAAGCACGAACTTAAGAGCGGAAGGCACCTTGAACCATGCAACGCCTCTTGCCATACCTACTGCCATATCCGTAGAACCCACGCCCGTAGAGAAGGCGCCTAAGGCACCGTATGTGCAGGTGTGAGAATCTGCGCCTATAACAACATCGCCTGATACCACAAGACCTGATTCGGGAAGAAGACAATGCTCTATACCCATCTGTCCTACCTCAAAGTAGTTCTTTATATCCTTGTCGTGAGCAAATTCTCTTATATACTTACAATGCTCTGCTGACTTTATATCCTTGTTGGGAGTAAAGTGGTCAGGCACGATAGTTACCTTTTCCTTGTCAAAGACCTTGTCTATGCCGATTTTGTTAAACTCGGTAACGGCAACGGGAGTGGTAACATCGTTGCCCAGCACAAGATCCAGCTTAGCTTCAATAAGCTGACCTGCCTTCACAGAATCAAGCCCTGCATGAGCGGCTAATATCTTCTGAGTCATAGTCATACCCATAGTTTATGTCCTCCTATAAATAATTTCTGTATTTTTCTTCTATATCTTTTATGAGCTTATATTCCATTGAGTCCACAAGCGCTATCCAACTGGCTTCTATAATGTCCTTTGATACGCCTACGGTAGTCCAACTGTCCTTGCCGTCGCTTGACTCTATAAGCACACGCACCTTAGAGGCGGTGGCAGAGTTGGAATCCAGCACTCTTACCTTATAGTCTGTAAGATGCACTGTGGCAAGGCTTGGATAAAACACCTCAAGAGCCTTCCTCAGAGCCTTGTCAAGAGCATTTACGGGACCGTCGCCCTCGGCGGCTGTTATTTCGCTTTGGTTATCTACCTTTATCTTTATCATGGCAGCAGCCGTCTGCCCTTGGGCAAGAGGCGGATGCTCCCCTATTATCTTAAAGGTCTCAAGCTCGAAGAAGGGCTTGTACTTGCCCAATTCTTTTCTTATCAAAAGCTCGAATGCGCCGTCGGCGCCCTCGAATTGATAGCCCTCGTACTCCAGCTTTTTGAGTTTGTCTATTATCTTTGACGTTTCCTCGGAGTTTTTCTCTATATAGGGAGCTATCTTCTGTATCTTTGAAAGAACAGTGGTCCTTCCCGCTACCTCGCTTGTAAGGAATTTTCTTTCATTTCCTACTATCGACGGATCTATATGCTCAAAGCTTCTGCTGTCCTTTGATACGCCGTCAACATGCATACCGCCCTTATGGGCAAATGCCGTCTTGCCTACAAAAGGCTCTCTGTCGTAAAGCTTTAAATTGGCTATTTCGCTTATTTCCCTTGCGGTATGAGTAAGCATGCTCATATTTTCCTCGGGTATACAAATATAGCCCTTCTTTATCTGCAGATCCGGTATCACGGTGGAAAGTCCCGCATTGCCGCATCTTTCGCCAAAGCCTGTAAACGTACCCTGCACATGAGTTGCTCCCGCCATAACTGCCATTATGGAATTGGCGGCAGCCATACCGCAGTCGTTATGAGTGTGTATGCCTACGATCACATTAAATGTCTCAGCCACATCCTTGGTTATGCAGTATATCTCATCGGGAAAGGCGCCGCCGTTGGTATCGCAAAGGCACAGACAATCTGCGCCTGCCTGTACTGCAGCGTCAAGAGATTTCATGGCATATTCCTTATTGTTCTTATATCCGTCGAAAAAATGCTCGGCGTCGAATACGACTTCCTTGCCCTGTTCCTTTAAATATGAAATTGTATCATATATCATTTCTATATTTTCATGGAGAGTTGCGCCTATAATATCCGTAACATGAAAATCCCATGTCTTGCCGAATATGGCAACGGCGTCTGTGTCCGCACTCAGAAGAGCCTGTATATTCCCGTCCTCGGCAGGAGAGATATTGCGCCTTCTGGTGGAGCCGAAGGCAACTATCTTGCTATGGTCAAGAGCTACGGATTTTATCTTTTCAAAAAACTCCAGATCCTTGGGATTGGAACCGGGATTGCCCGCCTCTATATAGCCTACTCCCAGTCTGTCCAGAGCCTTTACTATTTTTATTTTGTCCTTTACGCTGAAGGATACGCCTTCAGCCTGGGCGCCGTCTCTCAATGTTGAGTCAAAAATGGTTATTTTATTCAAAGTAATCACCTGTATGACCCCACTGCCGCCAAGCGGCTTCCCTCCCCTAAAAAGGGAAGGGAGATATGTGGGTATTAGTTATTTATAAGCTTGTCCTCGCCGTTCCAGCTATAAAGCTTTCTGATCTCCTCGCCGACCTTCTCGGACTGATGCTCTGAAGCAAGCTTTCTCATAGCCTTAAAGTGAGCCTGACCGCCTGCTGATGACATATCCAGAAGGAATTCCTTGGCAAAAGAACCGTCCTGTATATCGGCAAGTATCTTCTTCATAGTCTTCTTGGTCTCGGCGGTAATAAGCTTCGGACCTGTTACATAGTCGCCGTACTCAGCGGTATTTGATATAGAGTATCTCATACCTGCAAAGCCGCTCTGGTAAATAAGGTCTACAATAAGCTTCATCTCGTGTATACACTCGAAGTAAGCGTTTCTCTCGTCATAGCCTGCCTCAACAAGAGTCTCAAAGCCTGCCTGCATAAGTGCGCATACGCCGCCGCAAAGAACTGCCTGCTCGCCGAAAAGGTCTGTTTCCGTCTCGGTTCTGAAAGTAGTCTCAAGAACGCCTGCTCTCGCGCCGCCGATAGCAAGCGCATATGCAAGCGCCAGATCCTGAGCCTGACCCGTAGCGTCCTGCTCGACTGCTACTAAACAAGGAACGCCCTTGCCTGCCTGATATTCGCTTCTTACAGTGTGACCGGGACCCTTTGGAGCGACCATTGTTACGTCTACATCCTTAGGCGGTACTATCTGATTGAAGTGGATATTGAAGCCGTGAGCGAACATAAGCATATTGCCTGCCTCAAGATTAGGCTCGATAGACTCCTTGTAAAGCTTTGCCTGAAGCTCATCATTAATAAGTATCATAATAATATCAGCCATCTTAGCAGCCTCAGCGGCAGTGTATACCTTAAAGCCCTGCTCCTCGGCTCTCTTCCATGACTTGCTGCCCTCGTAAAGACCTACGATAACATTACAGCCTGACTCCTTAGCGTTAAGGGCATGAGCATGTCCCTGGCTGCCGTAGCCTATAATGGCTATTGTCTTGCCGTCAAGTAAACTTAAATTACAATCTTCCTGATAAAAAATTTTTGCCATTTTTCTTTCCTCCTGAAAAAATAATTAATATATTTAGTGCTTTTAACACATTATTAACTTCTTGTCTTTCTTATAGGATGATTGCCCCTGCAAAGACCCGTAAGACCTGTTCTGACTATTTCCTTTATGCCGTAGTCTGCCATAAGTGAGGCAAAAGCCTCTATCTTGGAAGGCTTGCCTGTTATCTCTATGGTAAGGGTCTCGCTGCCTACGTCTATAATGTTGGCTCTGTAAATATCCACCATCGTGGCTATCTCCGACCGTGTTTTAGGCGTTGCCTGTACCTTTACCAGGGCAAGCTCTCGGAATACGCCTCTGTCTCTTCCAAGCTCTATTACCCTTATTACGTCCACAAGCTTTTCTACCTGCTTTATTATCTGCTCGATAGAAACATCATCGCAGTCTACCTGCACGGTAATTCGGGAAATGTTTTCATCTTCCGTAACGCCGACGCTGAGGCTGACAATGTTGTAATCACGCCTTGAGAAAAGACCCGATACCCTGCTCAGAACGCCTGCCTGATTATCGACCAATATGGACAACACATGTCTGCTCATTTTTTTACCTTCCTTCCTTGATTATCGGAACGTATACACGCCCTATCATAATAACATATAGAGTAATTATACTACATCTGCCGAACCAATTCAACAGACTAAATTAACAAGTTAAGCCTATAAGACCATAGCCAATGTATACATAATGTATATGCATATATTAAAAAATCCCTGACCTTCACAAGAAAGTCAGGGACGAATATGTCGTGTTACCACCCTATTTCGGATATACATTGCTGCATATCCCTCTACAGGCTCAATCAAGCCCTTGCCTATAACGGGGCGACCGTTCCGCTCATACTGTCATTTCCGAGGGAAAGCTCCCGAGTGATAAATAAACTCATGATCTGCTGTCTTTCAGCTCCGAACAGCTCTCTGTAAGATCATTGACGAGCTTATCTGTATCTCGATCTAAGCCTTTCAGATTAATTAAGAGTTATTGTATCACAACAGAATACCTTTGTCAATATTAAATTTGTGAATTTTATATAGCCTTGAGTATGGCATCGGCTTTCTTCCTTGCATCTTTGTCAAGCATATCCGTTATCTCTGCGATAGCCTTTTTGTATGCGGCGTTTTCCTTTGTAAGCTCTTCTATTTCCTTTTCATGAGTATTTCTGAGGCGAAGAGATCTAAGCCTTTGCTCTCCTATGTTCTTAAAGCTTATTATAAAGTCCTCATTGTCGCCTTCTATGGAATTTTTCAGGAATATGCCCTCTATCCTGTACCAATCCTCATCGTTGTTGTAACGGATCCTCAGCTCTGTTTCCGCAGGTGTTCCCTGCTTTTGCCTTTGCCTTATGCTTGAGAGTGAAAATACCTCTTCAAAATCCCCGTAATCCTTGGGAGAAAGATATTTCTTCATATTTTCCATAAATTCGCCGTATTCCTCATCCTCGGCGGAATTTATAACATCCCTGTTTTTAAGGGTATCGAATTTGCCCGTCTTGGTATTGACATAGAGAATAGTCGTGGTATAGGTACCCATATCCCTTACATTGCTTTTTCTGTGCTTTTTACAAGCGGCTGAAAAGGTCTCTCCGCTTTCCTTATCGCCGGGATGTGTCCATATAAGATTTGAAAATTTCTTTTCTATCGTAATATCCCACAGTATGCTTCCGCAGTAGCCGTACATTATGGGAAACACGATTATGGAATAGTATTTGTCAATAGGCGCGGCATAGTTCTCATACTCGTTCGTCATGCCGTTGTGAGATGAATTCCAGTGGAGATAATTCCATTTTGCATTATCCGTTTCGTGGTGGAACACATCGCTAAAGCTTTTTCCTATACATTCCTCTCTTTTGGAGCCTATCACATTGTCATATGCCTTGTTTATAAATGTGAACACGGTATCTGTCGGGAATCCCGTTTCTTCATCGGTCTCCACTCTGAACACGGATATAGGCACAGGTATATTCTCCATTATCTTATAATAATCTTCAATACTTTCCGAGCGGCTTTCCCGCATATATATCACTCCCCTTTTAAAATAAATTTGAACAAATTTTAAATAATATCCCTATATTCGCAAAAATTATATCATATTGTTCACAAAAAATCAACATTCATTTGCCTTTTTCATCAAAAAAAGAACAACTCTTTATTTACAAAAGTTTCTCTTTACTTTTTAGGTTTTTTTACACTATTTTTCTTTATATTATTACTATTTTATGTTATAATGATTACAAGTACATTTTTAAATGAAAGGAGCATTTAATATGAAGAAACTCATAAGCGGTATGCTTGCCGTTACCATGCTGGTATCCATGAGCGGCATTCCCGCATTTGCCCGCTATGAAAGTACGACAGGAGAATATAATTACAGATCTACCACAGATCTTGAGGTAGACGTGGACGATGACAAAATAGTTGTCACATTCCCTGCCGTAGACATACAGGGCAACGTAATAAAAGCCAATCCCTTGACTGCCGACGGACAGCTTATGTCCACAGGCAATCCTACCGCAGGCTGGACTAACCCCACAAGCGGTATGATAATAGTATATGACAACTGGTCCCCGGAGGGTACGGGAAAGCCTGCAAACGACAATTCGGCAATCCACAATGTAATAAAGGGCGTTGTGGATACGCCTACCGGCATTCCTCTGGAAATACGTGACCCCCATCCCGATGCGGGAGGTAAGTTCATTAAAAACGCTTATCTGGACACAGAGGTCGTTTCAGAAAGCTTCTGTACCGGCTATTCGATATACTATTCCGATGACGGCGGCGCCAATTGGCATGAGGATCACGAGATATCCTCCTTTAACCATGGCAAAAAGCTCAGAAGAGCAGGCGCCGAAAATGATGATGCCAACAGCACTTTCTTCCTTGAGGATCAGATAACAGAAGCTCTTACATCTAACCTTAAGGCAGGCAAAGAGTATAAAATCAAAGTCATTGCCTTTGACAAGAGCAAGCCTGAGACAAAGAAAAATCCTTACCATGTATTTACCGAAAGGACCGTAACCACAGGGGCTGCCAAAGAGCTTACTCCCGCCTTCCCCACAGTTGAAGGCGGCGGCAAATATTCACAGGGCGGCAGAGGTACTGTGGAGCAGCCCGGCGACGTATATGTTGTTACCAACCTTACGGATTCTGTCAAGGATCCTCAGCCCGGTTCCTTCAGATACGGTCTGGAGAGAAAAGATACGGGTAACAAGACCGCTCCCAGAACAATAGTATTTGCCGTAGGAGGCACTATTAAAATAGATCCTACCGCAGGGAAAAACGAAAGACGCTTTAATGTGACCGACAATACCACCATAGCCGGTCAGACGGCTCCCGGTTCCGGCATTACATTCTACGGCGGTTCGTTTAAATTTTCCGGCAAGAACATAGTCGTAAGATACATAAGAACAAGACTTGGCGAAGGCTACGATATGGATGCGGCTACAGCCAGCGGCGAAAATATAGTGATCGATCACTGTACGTTCAACTGGGGCGTTGACGAGTGCTTTACAGCCAAGGAGCTTGTAAACTCCAGCATACAGTACAACATTATAGCAAACAGCCTTTCTATGGTAAATAAGAACGGCAAGCTCAACAGCGACAATGAAATAGCGGCAGGAGAATCCGAGGCAAAGCACGGCATGGGTTCTATCATGAACGGATACGAGACCACCTTCACTCACAATCTCTATGCCAACAACGGCACAAGAAATCCCAGATTTGAAGGCGCCTTCTCCTATCAGAACGTAAATTATAACTGCTTTATGCAGTTCTCCAACAACGTAATTTACAACTGGGGACACAACACAGGCTACGGCGGCGAAAGAGGCGACGGTCAGATCAACTTTACCAACAATTATCACAAGGCAGGACCCGATACGATCGCCAAGGTAAAGGATCTTATATTCGACTTTGACGGCAGATCCAAGTTCTACTTTAACGGCAACGTAGTCGAGGGCAATCCCACCGTAAGCGCACAAAACGCCTTAGGCGTAAAGGATCTGACAGCGTCAAATACTCTTGACAAACCCATAGAGCTTGTCAATCCCTATGAAGCCGAGACCGCTCAGGAAGCATACAACAAGGTGCTTAACGAGGTCGGCGCTTCCTATGCAAGAGACGCTCAGGACGCAAGACTTATACATGATGTAAGAACCAATAACGGCTACTTTATAAACAGCGAATTTGAAGACGGCGGAGTTTTCGACAAGGAATACAGAGCCGAACAGGCAGATTCCGATAGCGACGGTATGCCCGATAACTGGGAGGACGAACATCAGCTTGACAAGAACAACAAGGCGGACGCAGGGGCTATAATAACAGACGAAAACAGTCCCTACAAGGGCTATTCCAATATAGAGGTATATTTAAACGATATACTCAACGAATGGGACAATACGCCAAAGAAGGCTCCCGAAGCCGATCCTATTGATAATGTGGATGTATATCTTAAGGGTACAAAGCTCGGCAATCTGTCATCTCACTACATAGTGCTTACTCAGGGCGAGACCTATGAGGTAAAAGCAGACAACTTTGACGAGGTTTATATCAACGATCAAATGGTAGGTACTCAGTCAAACGGCGCAGCAACATTTACGCCTAAGGACACGGGTATGTACAATCTGGCTCTGCTTTCATATGATGAAGACAATGTGCCTTCCATATTCTCAGATCCTATAAAGATAGTAGTGGTACCTAATGATGCCGAAAGTAATCTTTCAGGATATACCGCAGAGGATATAGGCGCAGTAGGCGCAGGCGGCACAAGCCTTTGGAGTCCTTCAACGGGCAAGCTTACGTCTGTGGGCGCAGGACATATGGGTGCGCTCAACACCTCCGGCGCTCAAAACCCCGATCGTCTCCACTTTGACTACAAGCAGGTAGAGGGCGACTTTACATTTACAGCTCGTATTGACAATATTGCAAAGGTCGACTATTTACAGCATTCAGGTCTTATGGCAAGAGCAAGCCTCGATCCCTCAAGCGAGTTCTATATGGCTTCACTCTCTTACCTTAAGGGCGAGGATTACGAAGGCGTCAAGGACGTTTCAGGCAACTATGTAAAGGCAAAGAACATAAGGTCTCTTGCAAGGAAAACTCAGGACGGAGCAGCTATTTGTTCTTCCAATTTCTTAGGCGTTCCTCAGACCAGAGCAGACCTTGAGCCTAATCACGGCTGGGGCAGACTTACAAGAAAAGGACAGACTATCACTGTTTCAGCTTCATTAGACGGCAAGGAATGGTATGATCTTGAAACATATACCACTACTCTTCCCGAGACCTGTTATGTAGGCTTTGCCACAGACGCAGCTCAGGACGAAATGGATCATGTGAGAATAAATGCGACGGAGTTCAGCAATATAAAGCTTTCAAAACAGGCTATAGATCCCGAAACGCTCCCCGCTCCCAATGTTCTCGGCGATACCGACTGCGACGGAAGTGTTACCGCAACAGACGCCGCAATAATGTTTGCATATGTGCTTTGCGCATCTGACTCTGACATAACGCCTCAGGGACTTGCAAACGGCGACGTTTACGCAAACAAAAACTTCGATTCTGCAAATGTGGCTCAGATACTTCAAAAAGCCCTTGATACCGATTACATGATGCCTGCCGAAAAGCCTGCGGCATCAGCGGAAATAAGCAATGCAGAAGCAATTACAGGCTTAGATGCCTAAATATAGAGGCTGCCGCATAGCGGCAGCCTCTTTCAAATATATCAATATTTAAGCCATGGCAGGCAGCCATAGATACAAAGCACTAATACACTCCCGCACCCTTGCAGCTAAGACCTCTCATAAGGCTTTCCACAAGCATATCCATAACCTCTTCACAATTGTCCCGATTTATATTCTGGGTAATACCTCCCATATTTATATTTATATCGCTGTTATAATTATTCGTTTTTCTGTTGTCAGCATTCTGACGTATATAGCTGTAATCGTTTCTGCTTTTATATACGCTGCTGTCCCGATCATTGTATACCGGACTGTTATCATTGTATCCACTGCTTTGGATATAGCTTAATGAACTGTCGTATGTATTGCTGCCGCCAACATTTTTTACACTGCTGTAAGCATACTGTATATTGCCGTCGTTTACGCCGTCGTTTGCATAGGACACACTGTTTTTTAAAATGCTGTTGTATATCTGCTGCAGGCTGTGGTTACCAGCATTGCTGTACACATGGTTATATTCGTTATACACATTGTACAGGCTGCTTTCTCCGTAGCTTTCGCTGCTGTTGTACACAGTATCCCCGCCGCCGAATATTGCATTGCTGTTGTATACCTCTTCTCTCCCGTCGATAGGTATATTATACAGATTTTCGGTGTTCCTGCTGTTATATGTATTGTAGACGGTTTCATTGCCGCCTTCATTACTTACATACAGGGGGTTTGATACCTTACTTATGTCCTCCGCTTGTACAAGCGCCTCCTCGGGCAGAGGTATATCAAAGCTTATATCCTCAATAATGTTTTCTGTCATTTCTATCAGATCTTTCATTTTATTCGCCTCCTAGGGTATTACAATATTCATGCCCGAACTTATTCTGTTGGGATCCGATATGGTATTTTTATTTGCCTCATATATGCGGCGCCATTCACTTCCGTCGCCATAATATTTTTTTGCAATGAGCCACAGGCTCTCTCCCGTCTGCACAACATGAGAATCTGCCGAAGGAGCGTTTTGGACTTCTCTCTCCCTTGAGGGAGAGTCCAAAAAGACTGCGCCAAATGTTCTGTACTCCTTTAACGTAAGCGCCGCCTTAAGGTCGTAGCCCTCATGAGCGCTTTCGGTAAATCTGTATTCCTCAAGAGTGGAGCTTATGCCTGTGTAATTGAATACCTTGTTTCCCATTACTCTTGTTATAACAAAGGCAAGTACCTTTTTGCTCTCCTTGAGCTTGGCTATTGCTTCCTTATAATAGTCGGCGTTTTTAAAGTCATCATAAAGATAGGAAGCAAAGGGATATTTTGTATTGGGTATAAGGGCTTCAAAGGATATTGTCTTAAGTCCCGGAGACCTTATAAGGTTTATTTCGCCGCCCTCCACCAGGGTTACCGTTTCATTTAACGAGCCTGTTGTAATAGTTATTTTTTCGGGTGCAACAGGCAGCTTTATTTCACCCAGCCATACTTCATACATATTTTTCTCCTTTCGTTTTTACTTCCCTTTCAAGAGAGGACTTGAAAAGCCGCCTGTTAAGTCTGTCCAGTCTTTTAAGCTCTCTTGAATATTCCTCCATAAGGAACTCCCTCCTTGCTCTCCTGTATGCAAGCTCTCCCTCTTCCCTCCTGTCATATTCCATATTGCTGAGCTGTTCCATTATCAAAGCTATCTCGCTCTTTATTTCCCGCTTTTCTTCATTGATGCATCTTAGCTCCTCTGTCAGCTCTATGCTCCTTTCCTCTCTCTTGTCCCCAATATATGCGGTGGGACTTTGGGCTGTTTCAAGCTCTACTATTTTGTCTGCCGTCATACGCCCTCTTTGGGTAACGTCTGCCAGCTCTTTTCTCAGAATGTCAAGCCTTGTCCTTGTAAAAGCCTCATCTGTTTCCCTTCGATCATAGGCAGACCTCTGTATCCTTGTGAGCATTCTTTGATTTCTGCCTCTTATCAGTGTATTTTCAAGATTGATTATACGCCTTCTTGTACGCATTATATCTCTTTGAACACTTGTCATATTTACCCTCCTTTACACCTTTATAAAACGAGGATAGCATAAAAAGTGCGACATTCTGCGACAAATATATTTAGTTTACGCTACAAGTCCCTATGCTCTGTTTTGCCCTTAATAAACATTTAATTTGCCTTAATACGTTATTTGTAGTATTATATATGTATATGAAGCTCTTTGCAAAGGAGGAAATATTTTGATAGAGGTAAAAAATCTTACTAAGAAATTCGGACCTCACACTGCGGTGGACAATATCTCATTTGTAGTAAACGACGGGGAAATACTGGGCTTTCTTGGACCTAACGGCGCAGGAAAGACTACTACTATGAATATAATGACAGGCTTTATATCCGCCACCTCAGGCACTGTGAGGATAAACGGCTACGATATACTTGACGAGCCTGTAAAGGCAAAGGGGCAGCTTGGATATCTGCCCGACGTACCCCCTCTCTATGCAGATATGACGGTGGAAGAATACCTTGACTTTGTGTGCGATCTGAAGAAGGTAAAAAAGGCGGACAGACCTTCTATGATAGAGGAAATAATAACTACTGTCAAAATAAAGGATGTATATAAGCGCCTTGTAAAAAATCTTTCAAAGGGATACAGGCAAAGAGTCGGTCTGGCTCAGGCGCTTGTAGGCTTTCCCGAAGTGCTTATACTTGACGAGCCTACGGTAGGTCTGGATCCCCGTCAGATAATAGAGATGCGGGATCTTATTAGAAGGCTGGGCAAAAGGCATACCGTAATACTCAGCTCTCATATATTAAGCGAGGTAAGCGCCGTATGCGACAGGGTAATGATAATAAACAAGGGCAGGATAGTTGCTACGGATACTACGGAGGGTCTTTCCGGAAAGGCTGACAACTCTGCCCAGATGATAACCGTAAAGGGCGACGGACCTGCCATATGCCAAAAGCTCATGGAATGGGCGGATATAGAAAGAGCATTTATAGACGCAGCCAATCCCGACGGGACCTACAACATAAAGGTAGAGGGAAAAAAGGGCGTTGACATAAGGGAGACCATAAGCAGCGCCTTGGCGGAAGAGGACGCCTCCCTGCTTATGTTAAGACCTGTTTCTCTCAATCTGGAGGAGGCGTTTTTAAAGGTAATAAACGGAGAGATAGAGGATATCGGCGTTAAAAATGAAGAGGCTCTCGACATGACCACTGTCGTGAATACTCAGGAGGAGGAAAATTAAATGCCTGCTATTATCAAAAAAGAATTGAAGACATATTTCAATACCATAACGGGATATGGCTTTTTAGGTTTTTTTGTACTTATCACAGGATATTTCTTTGTATCCCAGAACATAACCGCAGCCAATGCCAACTATAACGAAACGCTGGCAGGCTCTATGATAATGTTCTTGATACTGGTGCCTGTTCTTACAATGCGACTTTTTGCCGAAGAGGCAAGGCAGAAAACAGATCAGCTTTTATATGCCGCTCCAATAAACGTAACGGATATAGTGGCAGGTAAGTTTATCGCAGCATCCTTTTTGTTTCTGCTCGGCATTGTTATAACTCTTATATTTCCCTTTATGCTTTCACGTTCGGGAGAGCTTGCATGGGGAATGACATTTGTGGGGATATTGGGATATTTTATGATGGGAATGTGTCTTATAAGCGTAGGTATATTCATTTCCGTGCTTACGGACAATCAGATAGTGGCTGCCGCCGCTACCTTTGCGGCAATATTCCTTCTGCTTATGATGGACAACATTTCTTCCGCAGTGCCTATTACCGTGGCTTCATCCCTTATATTCGTAGGTCTTGCCATTACGGCTGTTGCCCTTACGGTATATTCAAGTACCAAAAATGCACTTGCGGCGCTGATATTTGCCCTTATAGGCTTTGTCATTATGGCTGCCGTGTATTTTTCGGATCCCAATATATATGACGGCGTTATTGTAAAGGTACTGAGCTGGTTTTCGGTACTTAGCCGTTTTGAGAATTTCTATATGGGAGTTCTGTCTGTATCCGATGTTGTGTATTATATTACATTTACCTGCGCTTTTCTCTATCTTACAGTAAATGTAATAGAAAAGAGAAGATGGAGGTAAGGACAGTATATGAAAAATAAAAATATATTTAACGACAAGCGTTTAAAATACGGTACATATTCCACAGTCATAACAATTGTGCTTATTGCAATACTTGTGGTATTCAACCTTATAATAGGTAAATTCAACCGCTCCTTCGACTTTACCGACGAGGATATATTCTCACTTTCCGAGGAAAGCATACAGGTACTCGATACGGTCAAAGAGGATATAAACGTATATACCCTCTTCTCTTCCGCCGGAGATGATGCCATTACGGGAAGAGTCGATCAGGTGCTGGATCAGTATATGCAGCACAACTCACATATCAAAACGGAAAACAGGGATCTCTATCTTCATCCCGATTTCGCCGAGCAGTATTCCTCAGAGGGGAATACCGTGGATGTAAACAGTATTATAGTAGAGGCAAACGACAGATTCAGAATAATAAAATACGAGGACTACTTTAATTCGGAAGGACGTTTCAGCCTTGAATCCTGTCTTACCAGCGCCATACAATATGTAAATATGAGTACGCAGCCTACCATTTACTATATAACGGGACACGGAGAGGCAGCCTACGAAAGCTATACCACTCTGGATTCACAGCTCAGGCTTGCAAACTACGATGTAAAGACTGTAAATCTGCTGGAAAGCGACATACCAGATGACTGCCGTATGCTCCTTATTACCCCTACCGCAAGGGATTATTCGGAAGCGGAGGCAAAAAAGGTACTCAGCTATCTTGCCGATGACGGCAGAGCATATATGATACTGGGCGGTACCGACACTGCCGACTTTAAAAATCTGGCAGGTATAGCCTCAGCCTATGGCATAAGGCTTGAACCCGGCTATATATATGAGGGGGACGACAGCAGATATATGATGTATCCCTACGCCGTACTCCCCGAGCTGAAGGACCATGATATAAATGCGTCTCTTATAAGCAACGGATATACTGTGGCGACCGTTGCGTGTCAGGCTCTCGGCAGAACTGAAATAACAAAGCAGGGACTTGAGACCATACCTCTGCTCACTGCCTCAGACAAGGCATATATAAAGACAGAGGGCAATACCTCAGCCAATAAGGAAGCGGGAGATAAGGAAGGACCCTTTGACATAGCCGTTGCCGTTACGGACTCTACCTATACGGACAAGGCTCATTCCACAAAGCTTATAATAACAGGCGCAAGCTTCTATCTGGCGGAACCCAACACCGACGCTATGGTAAACAACGCCAACTCCACATTTATAGTTAATGGCGTCAACTGGCTCAACGACTCTGAGGAAAATATATTCATACCCGCAAAGAGCCTTCAGAACGGTTCCATCGTTATAGACGCAGGCACCGCAGGAAAAATAAAGCTCATCAGTTGGGGCATAATACCGGGCATACTCTTTGCCGCAGGCTTTATAGTATGGCTCATAAGGAGAAACAAATAATGAAAAGAAAGCTTATACTGCTTTTGTCGGCTGTAATACTGCTTGCCCTGCTTCTGGGAGTATATGCTCTCACAGGCGGCAAAGCCGACAACGGCAACATTGATACAAAAGACGATACAGATACGGAGGCTCTCGGCAACAAAATTGCCGATGTAAAGGATGTGGATACGTTTACAATAACAAATGCCAACGGCACCTTTACATTTAAGAAAAAGGGAGATCAGTGGAAAGCCGAGGGTCATGAAAATGCCCTTGACAGATCTGCCGTAGACCGTATGGCAGGCGTTCTCTCGGCGCTGTATGCAGACCGCACGGTAGAAGAAAAGCCTGAGAACACGGCAAAGTACGGATTTGACAAGCCCTCCGCCATAGGAGAATGCAAGGATATAAAAATATCTCTTGGCGCTCTTACTCCCGACGGCAAGTATTACTATGTAATGACGGACAGATCTCCTGCCGTGTATATGGTGGAAGCAACTCTTTGCAACAGTCTTAACTACGGACTTAACGATTTTATAGACAAGTCCGTTACCAAGATAGACAGAGATACAATACAAGAGCTTGAAATAAAAGCCAAGGGCAAGGATGACGTATATGTACACTATGATCCCGACAACCCCTTGGCAAGAGATTATGCCGAGGCAAACGGTCTTGCCACCCTCGTAATGGAAAAGCCCGTTTCAAATATGCTTGTTTATCCCTATAATCTCCACAACTCAGTGCTTAAGAACTTAAACAATCTTAATGTGACGGATCTTGTTGACCCGGCGCCTTCGGATCTTTCAAAATACGGTCTTGACGATCCTCAGGTACAGGTAAAGATAAGGGATACCGAAAATACCGTTACGTTTAAGGCAGGAAGCAAAGCGCCTTCCGTAAACGATACGGAATATATGTATGTACTCATAAACGACAGACCCGAAGTATTCACAATGGATTACAGAAGCATAGAACCCTTTATAAATGCTTCCATTGCCGACTTTTCCGAAAAATTCATAAGTCTTTATCAGCGCTCCAAGGTAAATTCCATTGACTTCGGAGGCTACAAAATAGAGCTTAAAGAGGAAGGCGACAACAAGTTCGTGCAAGAAGACGGAGTGTTGAGAGATAAGCGAAACGCCTATATAAACGGCAAGGCAATAGACAGAGAGGCATTTACGAATTTCTACGAACAGCTTATAGGCATAGGCTTTGACGATATAGACGTAAACGCAAATATACAAGGAGACCCTGAGCTTGTAATAACATTTGAGCTGGCGGACAAAAGCAAAGATACTGCCGAATACTATAACTACAACAGCGATTTTTACGTTGTTAAAAAAGGCGACAACACATCTATGCTTGTAAATAAGCAAACGGTGGCAAAGGTACTGAACGAAGCCGAAAAATTATGTAAATAAACAGAAAAAAGCAGCCTGCGATCGGCTGCTTTTTCCTAAAGAGAAGGTATTTTTATGGGGTTTACAGTTTAAATTACATTTTGAGGGATGTATAAACTGTAATGTGAAAATATTAGGGGTTTTCACAGTTGTAATTATAGCAGAATACAAGTGATAAGTGTTCACAAACATAAGCTTGTTTTAATATTTTTTTTGTGTAAATTGGACACGGTTTTTGCGCTAAAATCAAATTTGTACAAAAAACTGCTCTGTATTTCAAAAAATTACAACAATTTTATCCCTGTGTAAAGAAAAGTCTTAACAGCTTTATGCTGTCCAAAATATCTATCACACCGTTATTATCCAGATCCGTTGCCGTCTTTTCATCAATATCCGCCGCCTGTTTCAAAAGCCCGCTTATATCATCAACATTCATACTGCCGTTTTGATCAACATCCAGATAATTATAGAGCTTGTTTCCCGCAGAGCATACGGGAAAGCCCATATCCTCTATATACATTGTATTTGAAATGTCGGGAGCCTTTAGATCTACCTGATATGCTATATCGTGATCCTTGCCCGAATCCATGACCTTTGCCTTTTCTGTACCTACGAGCATCCAGGAATACATTTTAATACCCCTGTTGTCTCCCGTATCGCACCATGTGGGATCGCTGAAGTAAAATTTATCCTTTATCTTAACGCCATTCCATTTATGACCGGCGCTTGTTATACACATGGAATCTACTCCCGCTCTGTTGCAGAGTATCTTAAACGCCTCGCTGTATCCCTCGCATACCGGATATTTTTTGGTATCATCTCCGTCGCCGTACAAAAGAGCCGAAGGAGCTATAAAGGCATAACGCAGTGTGGGGTCTGTATGATAAGCCGGTAAGCCGTCTTTTGTTTCGGCTGCGGCATAATTGTAGCTTTTGTTGTGAAGGCACAGCCATTCGGTAATATACTTTACCTTGCAAAAATCCGAAGCATCACGGGGCATACCTTCCAATATTTCATTTACCTTGCTTTCCATCAATGCGTCGTCCTTCTCCACATCTGCGGGAGAATCGTAGCATGAAGGGAAAAAGTATTTATACTCCTGTCTCGGTTTTAACTCCGTAACAAATATTACGCTGTTGCCACTAATAAGATGTCCGTAAGCAAAGCTTGTATTATTAAGATCCACCCAGAAGACCTCGGGATGATCCATCCAAAAATAGGCATAAGCGGATCTTTGCAGCAGAGTACTGACATTTACTCCCATAGCCTCCTCCATCTTGGACAGCCAGTTTTCTTCCGTAAGCTTTTCTCCGCTGCCTAATGTAATGGGGATCTCAAGGGTCTTTCTGTAATATGAGTCCTGGGAAGACGTACCCGATGCGGGAGTTTTGATACCCGTGCCGTTTCTAAAGTTTTTCGCATTTTCTTCATAGAATTTGTAAAGCTCCTGTTCATAGGGCGTAAGCTGGTCGTAATAGGACGCCGAGGTTACGCTCTCAAGAGCCATAGCCATAGGCGTATCCTCTTTTTCCGAAGAGAAAAGATCTATATACGCTATTTCCTCGCTGTTCTTTATTTTTTCACGGATCTCCTCTTGTGTGTAGACCTTGTTGGGCTTTTCCAGCTTATTGGCATATACGCTTGCCGAACAAAGGGCTGTCAATATAAGTGCAATTATTATCGTCTTTTTCAAATCAGTACCTCCTTATTGCTTCTATCAATGCCTCCATCTGTTTCTGTGTTCCTATTGTTATCCTAAGATATTTTTCTGTTCTGGGCTTGTCGAAATATCTTACTATTATATTTTGTTCTCTCAGATATTTGAAAAGATCCCTTGCTTCTATATTTTTATTGGTGGTAAATATAAAGTTGGACAAACTGGGGAGAGTGTCAAAGCCAAGCCTTTTAAGCTCTGCCACAGTCCACTCTCTTGTTTTTATTATTTTGCCGCAGCAGTCTTTTATGTATTCTCTGTCCCTTGCAGCCGCCTCTGCGATCGTCTGAGAAAGGGAGTCCAGAGTATAACTGTTAAAGCTGTTCTTTACTGCCTCCATAGCGCCTATAAGCTCAGGGTTTGCCATAGCATAGCCTACCCTTATGCCTGCCAGGGCGCCTGACTTTGAAAAAGTCTGTACCACTGCCAGATTGTCATATTTATGTATAAGCTCGGCGGCAGATATTCCGCCAAAATCTATATACGCTTCGTCTATTATGACTATGCTGTCGCCGTTTCGCTTTATTATCTCCTCCAGAGCTTCAAGCTCCATGTATATGCCTGTTGGAGCGTTGGGATTGGCTATTACAACGCCGCCGTTTTCTTTGAAATAATCCTCCGGGACTATATTGAAACCGTCATCAAGGGGTACCCTTTCATAGGGTATGTCATACAGGCGGCACCATACGTCATAAAAGGAATATGTAATATCGGGAAAAAGCACTTTTTTGTCCGAATCAAAAAAGGTCATAAAGCAAAAGGCAAGCACCTCGTCAGAGCCGTTGCCTAAAAATATTTCATTTTCATTTACGCCGTATGTATGTGCTATCGCCGATTTCAGACTGCTGCATACAAAGTCGGGGTATAACCTTAAATTATTCGCATCATAGCTTTCTATCGCCTCTTTTACCTTGGGAGAAGGCGGATATGGATTCTCGTTGGTATTAAGCTTTATTATATTGCTGCCCTTAGGCTGCTCGCCGGGTATATAAGGCTCCGTTTTCCTTATCTTATCTCTCCATGATCCCATTTTCGTTCACCTCGAAATGTATTGTTATATAGATAAGTATAACATATTTTATCAAATAAGTATATAAAAACGTAAAAAAGTGTGATATAATTATTTATATATAAGATTTTTTTGGAGAGAATGCCATGGCAAAGCAATTTACACATTTACACGTTCATACAGAATACAGCTTACTTGACGGCTCAGCTAAAATAGGCGAGCTTGTTTTGCGTGCAAAGGAGCTGGGCATGGATTCCCTTGCTATAACGGATCACGGCGCCATGTACGGCTGTATAGATTTCTATAAGGCGGCAAAAGCGGCAGGCATAAAGCCCATAATAGGCTGCGAAGTATACGTTGCCAACACATCACGCTTTGACAAGGATGCCTCCGAGGAGAATTTCTACTATCATCTTGTGCTTTTGGCAAAGGATAACAAGGGCTATTCCAACCTTGCCAAAATAGTGTCCTACGGCTTTACGGAAGGCTTTTACAAAAAGCCCAGAGTGGATATGGAGCTTTTGGAAAAATATCACGAGGGTATAATTGCTCTGAGCGCCTGTCTTGCGGGACCTGTTGCAAAAACGGTTCTGAGAAAGGGCTACGCTCAGGCAAAGGAAATGGCTCTTATGTACTGTAAGCTTTTCGGCGAGGGCAATTTTTATCTTGAATTGCAGGATCACGGTATACCCGAACAAAGAGAAGTAAATCAGGCTCTTATAAGGATGAACGCCGAAACAGGCATACCTCTTGTGGCTACCAACGACTCTCACTATATCTTGGCTGAAGACGCCGAGGCTCACGACATACTGCTGTGTATACAAACGGGAGTTACGGTAAATACGCCTAACAGAATGAAATATGAAGGCGGTCAGTTCTATCTGAAATCTGCCGAGGAAATGTATTCCCTTTTCCCCTACGCTGCACAGGCATGTGAAAATACCAACAAAATAGCTCGGCAGTGTAATGTGGATTTCAGCTTTCACGACTATAAGCTGCCTAAGTTTGACGTACCCTCAGGCTATACCGCCTATGAATACCTGAGAAAAATATGCGAGGAGGGCATAGCCCTCAGATATGACAACGTGACCGAGGAGCTTAAGGCAAGGATGGACTATGAGCTTGGAGTAATAAACTCCATGGGCTTTGTAGACTATTTCCTTATAGTATGGGACTTTATAAAATACGCCAAGGACAACGGCATCCCCGTAGGTCCGGGACGTGGCTCCGCAGCAGGCTCCATAGTCGCTTACAGCTTGAGAATAACGGACATAGACCCTATTGCTTACGGTCTTATTTTCGAGCGTTTTTTAAACCCCGAAAGAGTTACCATGCCCGATATAGATATAGACTTCTGCTATGAAAGACGGCAGGAGGTAATAGATTATGTAATAAGAAAATACGGCGCAGATCAGGTCGCTCAAATAATAACATTCGGTACTATGGCTGCCCGAAACGCCATAAGAGATGTGGCAAGAGCATTGGATATGTCCTATGCCGAGGGCGACAGGATAGCAAAAATGGTACCCAACGAGCTTCATATTACAATAGAAAAGGCAATTAAAAAGAACAAGGAGCTTGCGGATGCCTATAATGAAGAGCCTGATGTAAAGCGGCTCATAGATATGTCTATGAAGCTGGAGGGGCTTCCCCGCCACACCTCTACTCATGCGGCAGGAGTTATTATTTCAGACAGACCCGTTGTGGACTATGTACCCCTTAACCTTAACGTAAAGGATAACTCCGTTACGACGCAGTATGTAATGACCACCTGCGAGGAGCTGGGACTGCTCAAAATGGACTTTTTGGGTCTTAGAACGCTTACCGTCATACAAAATGCCTTTGACGAGATAAACAGAAAATACGGCACAGCATACAGCGGAGAAAACATAGATTACAGCGACAAGGCTACCTACGAGCTTATAGCCGCAGGAAAGACCCGGGGAGTATTTCAGTTGGAGAGTCCCGGTATGATCTCCTTTATGAAGGAGCTTAAGCCAAGCTGTATAGAAGACGTAATAGCAGGCATATCCCTATACCGTCCCGGACCGATGGATTTCATACCCCAGTATATATACGGAAAAAATCATCCCGATCAGGTGTCATACAGGCATCCTTCTCTTGAACCTATACTTAAGGAAACATACGGCTGTATAGTATATCAGGAGCAGGTAATGCAGATAGTGCAGAGCCTTGCAGGATATTCTCTGGGACGAAGCGATATGGTAAGGCGAGCCATGTCCAAGAAAAAAGCCGATGTCATGGCAAAGGAAAGAGAGTATTTCATAAACGGAATAGACGATGTGCCGGGCTGCGTTGCAAACGGCATACCCGAAAATATAGCAAATAAGACCTTTGACGAAATGATAAGCTTTGCGGAATACGCCTTTAATAAGTCTCACGCCGCCGCCTATGCCGTAGTAGCTTTCCAGACAGCATGGCTCAAGACCCATTATCCCGTAGAATTTATGGCAGCCCTTATGACAAGCGTATTGGGCAATCCCACTAAGCTGGCAGGCTATATAGTCAACTGCCGTCAGATGGGCATAAAAATAATGCCTCCCGATATCAACGAAGGCTTTTCGGGATTTTCCACCTCCTCCGAAGGCAATATACTTTACGGACTTTCAGCCGTAAAGGGCGTAGGTATACAGATAATAGAAAATATGACCGCAGAAAGGCAGAAAAACGGTGTATTCACAAGTCTTACCGACTTTATAGAGAGAATGGGAAGCAATGTAAATTCCAAGACCATAGAAAATCTTATACTGGCGGGAGCATTTGACTCCCTGGGCGGCAAAAGAGCCCAGTATATGCAGGTATACTCCTCAATATACGACGGCTTTAAGAACAACCGCAGAAAGAATATAGAAGGGCAAATGGATCTGTTCGGTATGGCGTCAAACAGCGAAGGCGTGGGTCCCAAAGACAAGCTGCCCAATATAGACGAATTTGACCATAAGTATAAGCTCTCCAAGGAAAAGGAAATACTGGGGCTGTATGTAAGCGGCAATCCCCTTGACAAATACTGGGATACTATCAAAAAATATATTTCCGCCACCACAGCCGACTTTCCCGGAGATGATAAGGAAGGCAGTATACAGGACAAGGACGCCGTTAAAACAGCAGGTATAATATCGTCTGTTACAACAAAATTTACCAAAAACAACAAGCTTATGGCTTTTATTACCCTTGAGGATATGTTCGGCAGCATAGAGGTAATAGTATTCCCCGATGTTTACGGCAAATATTCGGCATATATTAAAGAAGACAATATTATACTCCTTACGGGAAAAGCCACCATATCCGAGGATCAGCCTTCAAAAATAATATGCGAAAGCATCACTCCTTATGATAAAATAGAGAACGCCGACAAAACCCTTTGGATAAAGCTGCCTGCAAGCTCTGATTTAAAGACCCAAGATATTATCGAAGCGCTGCGCAGCCACAAAGGCGGCTCCAAAGCGGTAATATATGTGGAGGCGACCAAAAAAAGACTCTATGCGGGAGCGGACAATTATGTTAAAATAGACGATATGCTTGTCCAAAAGCTGGAAAAAATGCTGGGAGACGGGTGTGTTGTGGTAAAATAAAGGTATATTTATTATAACCATGGGTGATTAATATGGAAATTGTAAAAAATGCAACCGAAAATGAATACAAACCTACAACAATAGAATTATTTGCAGGTGCCGGAGGCTTAGCATTGGGAATAGAAAAAGCAGGCTTTAACACTTTGTCTTTAATAGAATTGGATAAGGATGCCGCAAACACACTTAAATGCAACCGTCCATACTGGAATGTTATTTGTGATGATATCAAAAACATATCTTGCCTTGATCTTGAAAAATATTTCGGTATAAAAAAAGGCGAACTCGATCTATTGTCCGGCGGCGCTCCTTGTCAATCCTTTTCTTATGCCGGAAAAAGATTGGGGCTTGAAGACGCACGAGGAACATTATTTTACCATTATGCACTTTTTTTAGAAAAATTACAGCCTAAAATGTTTTTATTTGAAAATGTCAGAGGATTGCTGACCCATGACAACGGTAAAACATATAAAACTATACTTAATATATTTAAAGAAGCAGGCTATAAAATATCCAAATCACAGATCAAGGTTTTAAACGCTTGGGATTATGGTGTGGCTCAAAAAAGAGAACGGCTTATTACTATCGGAATAAGAAACGATTTGGCAGATAAAATTAAATTTAGTTTTCCGAAACCACATAAATATAAGCCGGTTCTCAGAGATATATTACTGGACTGCCCCAAAAGTGAGGGAATTCCCTATTCCGAATATAAAAAAGCAATTTTTGAACTGGTTCCTCCCGGAGGATATTGGAAAGATATACCTGAGGATATTGCAAAAGAGTATATGAAAAGCTGTTGGAATATGGAAGGCGGCAGAACCGGAATACTGAGGCGATTAAGTTTAGACGAGCCTTCACTTGCTGTACTTACATCGCCAAGTCAAAAGCAAACCGACCGATGCCACCCTTTAGAGGCAAGACCTTTTACCATAAGGGAAAATGCACGTTGCCAAAGCTTTCCCGACGATTGGAAATTTTGCGGAAGCATAGGTCAACAATATAAACAAGTAGGAAATGCGGTACCGGTAAACATGGCATATGAGATAGGAATAAAAATTAAAGAAGGGTTAGACTATTTATAATGTGGAATTTACAATTTATAAGCGAAGCAAATTTTAGGACACATGTTCATAATACAATAAAAAAATATGGCGAAAAATTAAAACCTTATGATTTAAAAAAATTTAATAAAAATCATATTGATCCCATTAAACTGATTTTTGATAAAACAGTATATGGCTCAACATGGGAAGAAATTATAAGCAATGAGATATTCAGACAAAGGGATAAATCAAATAACAATGATATTGGTTACTTTCATCAAGGAATATTTAAATATATCAAGAATTGTCATGTCCCTCAGAATGGTAAAGAAGGCGGCTGGGATGTAATTTACAGAGATGAAAACGGAATAAAATTAGTCGATGGAAGTATTGTAAAAACGGTTTATGTTGAGATGAAAAATAAACATAATACTATGAATTCCTCATCATCGGGTAAAACATTCATTAAAATGCAAAACCAGTTATTAAAAGATGATGACTGTGCCTGTTTTCTTGTTGAAGTAATTGCCAAACAATCACAAGATATCAAGTGGGAGCCAACTGTTGATAAAGTTAAAATGGGACACAAATTGATACGCAGAGTAAGTATTGATAAGTTTTATTCTTTGGTCACAGGAGAAGATGATGCTTTTTATCAAATGTGTGTTGTGCTTCCCAAAGTAATACAAGATATAGTTAATAGCGAAAAATCCTCACTTATACCTCAGGATACGGTAATAAAGGATATAATGAAGATTGCAAAAGAACAAAATATCGAATCTAATGATCTGTCTGTTGCTATGGCAATATATATGCTTGGTTTCAGCACATATATCGGATTTGTAAAATAAAAAATTATAACTTATTTATACGCAGAGGAAGAGTAAAATGGATATTAAGACACTTAAATATGCTGTCAAGACTTCTATGCCTGTAATACTGGGTTATCTGCCCTCAGGCTTTGCATTCGGTCTTATGATGAGCGCCATAGGTCGTGGAGTCATAGCCTCGTTTATTATGGCTGTGACCATGTATGCGGGAGCGGGACAGTATATAGCAGTAGATTTTATAAAGAACAACGCATCGTTTTTGACTATAATAATAACTACATTTTTAATAAATTCCAAGCACCTGTTCTATGGTATATCCCTTATAGAAAGGTTTAATAAAACAGGTAAAAAGAAGCCTTATCTTATATTTGCCCTTACAGACGAGACCTACGCTCTGCTGACAGGCACCGAATATCCTGCCGATGTAAGAGAAGATCGGTATATATTTCTTGTGTCCTTGATAAATCAGTTGAGTTGGATAGCAGGCTGTACGCTTGGCGCAGTTTTCGGCAGCGTTGTAAAGTTCGATACAACGGGACTGGACTTTGCCATGACGGCTCTTTTCCTTGTTATACTTACAGACCAGGCAAGGGCGTTCAACTCAAAGATACCCTTTATAGTAGGCGGCGTTTCGGCTCTTGCGGCTATGCTTGTGCTGGGCAAAAGCAATATGCTTCTTGGCGGAGCCGTTCTTTCCGTTATAACGCTTTTGATATTACATAAGAAAGGTTTTGGTAAAAATGACAACGACTAAGCTGTGCGCAGCAATAGCTCTTATGGCAGTCATTACATTTTCCACAAGGCTTTTTCCCTTTGTGGTATTCGGCAGAGGCGAAAAGCCTGCGCCCATAATAATGTATCTGGGCAAATATCTTCCCCCTGCGCTTATAACTGCCATTGTGGTATATTGCTTCAAGGATATTGATTTTTTATCGGGTATGCACGGTCTTGCCGAAATAATATCCGCCTTTACCGTGATCGCCCTGCATTATAAATTCAGAAATACCATGCTCAGTATTGCGGCGGGTACTATACTTTATATGCTGTTGTTAAGGATTTAGCGCTATAAAACGGGGCTTTGACCTCTCTGCCATAGCTAACTGAAAGAAATGTCTTTAGACATTTCTTTCAAGCGTGTCGATTTTATCGACACGCAAAAACCTCCCCAAAGGGGAGGTTATAATTAAAGATATCAATATAGCTTCCTTACCATATCCCGGGAGTTATCCGTTTATCCACTTTAAATAAGCATTTATATACATTTCCAGATCCCCGTCCATAACAGGCTGGACATTGGCGGTCTCGGCTCCCGTTCTGTGATCCTTTATCATATTATAGGGATGGAATACATAGCTGCGTATCTGAGAACCCCATGCAATATCCTTTACCTCGCCTCTTATATCCTCCAGCATCTGTCCCTGTTCCTTAAGCTTAAGCTCATACAGCTTTGCTCTGAGCATTTTCATAGCCATATCCTTATTTTGGAACTGACTTCTTTCATTCTGGCACTGTACCACAATGTTTGTAGGGATATGAGTGATCCTTATGGCTGAGGATGTCTTGTTGACGTGCTGACCGCCTGCACCGCTTGAACGGTATGTATCTATCCTCAGATCGTCGGGATCGATATCTATTTCTATATCCTCGTCTATTTCGGGCATAACGTCGCAGCTTGCAAAGGATGTGTGCCGTCTGCCGTTAGAATCGAAGGGAGATATACGCACAAGGCGATGTATACCCTTTTCGCCCTTTAAATAGCCGTAAGCATTTTCTCCCGTTACCATAAATGTAACAGATTTTATGCCTGCTTCGTCTCCCTCCAGATAGTCCATAAGCTCAAAGCCGAAGCCCTCTCTTTCGACCCACCTGGTGTACATTCTGTACAGCATGGATACCCAGTCGCACGCCTCTGTTCCGCCTGCGCCCGAATGCAGCGTAACTATGGCATTGCAGTGATCGTACTGTCCTGTAAGAAGCGTTGATATTCTGAAATGCTCATATTTTTCTTCAAACTTGGTTCTTAATTCCTTAGCCTCGGGCACGATGCTTTCGTCATTTTCTTCATTGCCCATATCGATAATGGTCATAAGATCCTCATAGTCGGAAACAAGCCCCTCGTAGCCTTCTATCTTGTTTTTGAGCTGCTTTGTCTGCTGCAGTATAGCCTGCGCCTTATCCATATCGTTCCAGAAATCGGGATCTGCGGCTATTTCCTCCAGCTCATCCACCTTTTCCCTTGCCTCGTCTATGTGCAGGGAATCCGCAAGCTCTTTAACGCTTGCGGAATATGACGCAAGTTCTGACGCCATTTGTTCAAGCTCCAGTATCATGGTATCATTCCTTTTTATTATAATATAAACACTGACCAAAAGGGGCTGTAAAGCCCCTTATATACATTATTCTATGCGCTTCTGCCGCAGCAATGCTTGTACTTCTTACCGCTGCCGCAGGGGCAAGGATCGTTCCTGCCTATTTTGGCTTCCTTTCTTACGGTAGGAGTATTGGCTGCGGAATCGTCCCTGTTTGTAGCCATAGGCTGAGCTACCTGCTCTCTCTTAGGCTCTTCGTCGGGAACGACTACCCTTACATGATACATTCCCTTTACAATATCGGACTGTATGTTGCGGTTGAGCTCCTCAAACATATCATAGCTTATGAACTGATAGTCGATAAGAGGATCCCTCTGGGCATAGGAACGAAGCATAATGCCCTGTCGCATCTGATCCATATCGTCTATATGATCCATCCACTTGCTGTCCACTACCTTAAGAGTAATTACCCTCTCCAGCTCTCTCATCATTTCGCTGCCGAATTCCTCTTCCTTTGCGGAATATATTTCAAGAGCCTTTGAATATATCCTTTCAACAAGCATTTCCTTTGTGATATTGTCCTTGTCCTCATCGGAAAGCTTGAAAAACTCAGAAAAGGCAAATATATCTCTCAGCTTTTCGTTAAGTCCTGCCATATCCCATACCGTAGTATCCTGTTCGTCTGTACAGTAGGTATCTACAAGACGCTGTATGACCGAGTGCGCCATATTAAGTATCTTGTCCTTGATATCCGTGCCTGAAAGCACCTCACGTCTTTGGGCATATATTATTTCTCTTTGCTCGTTGTTTACCTGATCGTAGTCAAGGAGCCTTTTTCTGGCTGAGAAATTGTTGCCCTCTACCTTTTTCTGGGCATTTTCAATAGTTTTTGAAAGAAGACCCGCCTCAATAGGCTCGTCCTCGGGAAGACCCAGCTTTGCTATCATGGCTCCCGTCTTTTCGGAGCCGAAAAGTCTCAGAAGCTCGTCCTCAAGAGATAAGTAAAATCTGGATTCGCCCGGATCGCCCTGACGTCCAGAACGACCTCTTAACTGGTTGTCTATACGTCTGGATTCATGTCTTTCGGTGCCTATTATCTTAAGACCGCCTGTTTCCACAACGCCTTCGCCAAGCTTTATATCGGTACCTCTACCTGCCATGTTGGTGGCTATGGTAACAGCTCCCATTTCTCCTGCCTTGGCAACTATCTCCGCCTCACGTCTGTGGTTCTTGGCATTGAGTACCTCGCACTTTACGCCCTGACGCTTGAGCATATTGCCAAGCATTTCCGAAATTTCTATATTTACGGTACCTACAAGCACAGGCTGTCCCTTTTCGTGAGATTCCAATACCTCTTTTACCACCGCATTGAACTTAGCCTTTTCGGTCTGGTATACAACATCGTTCCAGTCCTTGCGGATAACGGGTTCGTTGGTAGGTATGCACACAACGTCCATACCGTATATTGCTCTGAATTCCTGCTCCTCTGTCTGAGCGGTACCTGTCATTCCCGATTTCTTTTCATATTTATTGAAAAAGTTCTGGAAAGTGATAGTAGCAAGGGTCTTGCTCTCTCTCTTTACCTCCAGATGCTCCTTAGCCTCTATTGCCTGATGAAGTCCGTCGGAATATCTTCGTCCCGGCATCATACGACCTGTAAAGGTATCTACTATTACGATCTCAGGCTCGCCTTTGTCGTTTTCCGTAACATAGTCCTTATCCTTGAACATATTGTAGTTTGCTTTAAGGGCATTGTTTATATGGTGCTGGAGCGCCATATTGTCGGGGTCCGAAAGATTTTCCACATTAAAGAATTTTTCAGCCTTGGCAACGCCTTCCTGAGTAAGCGTGGATGTCTTTCCCTTCTCGTCAACTACGAAATCCCCTTCCTCTTTAAGCTCTTCACGCATAAGAGGGTTCATAGCCTCGTCTTCGTTCAATATACGACCTTTTGTAAGTCCCTTTACGAATATATCCGCCAGCTCATAGAGTTTGGTAGACTTGTCTGACTGACCTGAAATGATAAGGGGAGTCCTTGCTTCGTCTATAAGTATTGAGTCCACCTCGTCTATAATGGCAAAGGGAAGTCCTCTCTGCACAAGATCCTTTTCATAAACTACCATATTGTCTCTCAGATAGTCAAAGCCAAGCTCATTGTTCGTAGCATAGGTAATATCGCTGTTGTATGCCTCCTGGCGTTCGGGTCTCTCCTGGTCGTGGAAAATAACGCCTACGGTCAGTCCCAGGAATTGATGTACCTTTCCCATTTCCTCGGCATCTCTCTTGGCAAGGTATTCGTTGACGGTCACAATATGCACGCCTTTGCCCGTAAGAGCATTAAGATATGCGGGACAGGTGGAAACAAGAGTTTTACCTTCGCCTGTTTTCATTTCCGCTATACGTCCCTGATGAAGCACTATACCGCCTATCATCTGTACATCAAAATGCCTTAAGCCAAGCACCCTCTTGGATGCCTCTCTTACAACGGCGTATGCCTCGGGTAGTATATCGTCAAGAGTCTCGCCTTTGGCAAGCCTGTCCTTGAATTCATCCGTCATAGCTCTGAGCTGTTCGTCGGAATAAGCCTCGAACCTTGGCTCAAGGGAATTGATCTGCTTTACTATGGGCATTATCTTTTTTATTTCTTTTTCACTGTAATTGCCGAATATCTTTTCTAAAAAACTCATTATAGTTACACCTCTGTATTATATAGCTTATTTAAACATAAATCATCATTATATATAATAACAGATTTTGTATAGTGTATGCAATAGCTATTTGCAATTTTTCGTTTTTCTTAATGAAAAGGAAAAAGGGTCTCAGCGAGACCCCCAGACTGTCGAAAAAACAATATTTTGACAGTAAACATGAATTAGAATAAAGAACAGCTTGAAAAAAAGCGTCGCAGACTCTAATCCGCAAGGCGAGCTTTGCCCGCCTGAGGACAGGAACTTTTCTGTAATTTAGGCATTTATGTCTAAATTGCGGAAAACACGGCTGGTTTCTTCCTTAGATAACTGAAAGAAATGTCTTTAGGCATTTCTTTCAAGCGTGTCGATAAAATCGACACGCTGAAGGGTCTCAGCGAGACCCCCAACAATACATCAGCACTTGTTGTCGCAAATGCCGCCTATGCCATTATTCCCGCAGCAGCAGAAAAGGAGTATCAGGATGATGATCCATGAACAGTCGTTGTTTCCGCAGCCGCCGAAAAGATTACCTACTCCGTTGTTGTTACCGCAGCAGAAAAGAAGAATAATGATGATCCATAAAGTATTGTTGTTACCGCAACCCATATAAGTTACCTCCAAATTCTGAATACATTTCAATTCTATGCACGAAGGGAAAAATATTGCAGGTCCACCTAAAAAAATTCAAATTTTTTTTATTGTAATGGATATAAAAATATGCTATATTGATATGAAGCAAAAAGGTGGTAGTATTATGTACAGCATATACATAGTGGCTGCGGCAGTACTCTGGGGCATAATAAGTCTTTTCTCAACGGAGCTTAAAAACAGCGGTCTGTCTCCGGGAAGCATAGTTGCTCTCAGAAGTTTCGGAGCGGCGGCAGTGCTTTCGGCTATTTTTTTCATTAAGGACAAAAGCATATTCAAAATAAAACTAGGGGATATAAAATACTTTATAGGTACAGGCATAATAAGCTTCGTGTGGTTCAATTGGTGTCTTTTCACTTCCATGAACGAATGCACAACGGCAATAGCGGTGGTGCTTTTGTACACGGCGCCGGTATTTGTGGTGTTTTTGTCGGCGCTGTTTTTTAATGAAAGGATCACAGGGGTAAAAATCATCGCCCTTGTAATGACCTTGATAGGCTGCGCCCTTGTAACGGGTGTTGCGCAGGGCAATATAAACGGTACACTCTTCGGTGTGATATGCGGTATAGGTTCCGGGCTTTTCTACGGTCTTTACAGCATATTCGGGCGCTTTGCCCTTAATAAATACAGCCACATTACCGTAACGGTATACACATTTATATTTGCGGCAATAGGTTCCGTACCCTTGTGCCATATACATGAAATGGCGTCGGCGCTTTCAAGTCCTCGGGGCTGTATACCTGCGGTACTTATAGTGCTTGTGTCCACTGTGGCACCCTTTCTGCTCTATACAAAGGGGCTTTCCGAGGTGGAATCGGGAACGGCGTCTATATTGGCTACCATAGAGCCTGCCGTAGGCGTTTTTATAAGCGTATCCATACTTCATCAAAGGCTTACGCTCCCAAGCCTTATGGGAATAATACTTATATTTTCGGCAGTAGCGGCACTTAATGTGAGGAACAGGAGAGTTTAGACATGGATTACAGAGAGCGGATACAAAATTACAAAAGAATAATAATAAAGGTAGGCACAACATCTCTTACCTATGAAAACGGTCGTTTTAACCTAAAGAAAATGGAACGTCTGGCAAGAGTGCTTACGGATCTTAGAAACAGAGGCATAGACGTGGTGCTGGTATCGTCGGGAGCCATAGCCGTAGGAGCGGAAAAGCTTGGGCTTGAGGAAAGACCCAGAGACGTAATAGGCAAGCAGGCGTCTTCTGCCGTAGGTCAGGCGATACTTATGCAGATGTACGAAAGATTTTTCGGAGAATACAACCAGAAAATAGCTCAGATACTTCTTACTAAGCCCGTATTCGATGCGGAACACAAAAAGAGGAACGCAAGCAATACCTTTAACAAGCTTTTTGAGCTTAGCGTTATACCTATCGTAAACGAAAATGATACCGTCGCCACAGACGAGTTCAACGAATTTTCGGATAACGATACGCTTTCCGCCTATGTTGCGGCAATAGTAAAGGGAGATCTGCTCATAATACTTTCCGACATAGACGGAATGTACACAGCCGATCCCAATAAAGACGAAAGGGCAAGGATAATAGACGTTGTACCTGAAATAACGGATGAGATATATTCCCTTGCGGGAGGCTCCGCATCCATATTCGGCACAGGCGGAATGATAACAAAGGTACAGGCTGCGGACTTTCTGGGCAAGAGAGGTATAGATATGGTGATCGCATCGGGAGAAAGTCCCGATATCATACACGAAATACTGGAGGGCGGCAGAGTAGGTACGCTTTTTGTAGGCAACAAAAATGAATAAGACAGAACTGAGAAAAAAATTTAAAGAAATAAGAAAAAATATCATACCCCATAATATAACGCCCCATATATTCGGTATCGACATTTACAAAAACGCCTCCGCCGTATTTTCATTTGTAAGCTGCGGCACGGAGATAGGTACAAGGCATTTTATAGAAACGGCGCTAAGGGATAATAAAATAGTTGCTGTTCCTCTTATGAGAGATAAGGGGGAAATGGTATTTATAAAAATAGGCTCTCTTGCTGAGCTTGAACCAAACCGATACGGCATACCCGAGCCTAAATATGATACGGACAAAATACTTACGCCAAATAAAGGTACTCTTATAGCGGTGCCGGGACTTGCCTTTGACAAAAACGGATACAGACTTGGCTATGGCGGAGGCTATTACGACAGGTATCTGAAAGGCAAGGAATATATGGCTGCTCTGGGATTTTGCTATGAAAAGCAGATAACGGACAGCCTGCCCTATGATGAATATGATATTGCGGTTGACGGTATAGCCACCGAAAGGAGGATAATATGAAAACTCTAACAGATATGGGAAATGACGCATTAAAGGCAAAAAGAGCCGTTGCAGGGCTTACAACACAGGAAAAAAACGCTCTTCTTATAAACTGCGCAGAGGCTTTGAAAAGTAATTACATCCATATAATATCAGCCAATGAAAAAGACCTTGAAAACGGCAGGAAAGCAGGGCTTAAAGCCTCCCTTACAGACAGGCTCACACTTAATAAGGACAGAATATTCTCTATGGCTGAGGGACTTGTAAAAATAGCGGAGCTGCCCGATCCCATAGGTCGGTTCGAGAATATGAAAACATTGCCTAACGGTCTTATAGTGGGACAGAAAAGAGTACCCCTAGGCGTAATAGGCATAATATACGAGGCTCGACCCAATGTTACCTCAGACGCCTTCGGTCTTTGCATAAAGGCGGGAAGCGCCGTTATACTCAGAGGGGGCAAGGAAGCCATTTGCTCCAACAGGGCTGTTGTGGAGCTTTTTAAAAATGTTATAAAAAATATGGGAATAGATGAAAATATAGTTCAGTTGGTGGAGGATACATCAAGAGAAAGCGCCAACGCCATGATGAAAATGAACGGATATATAGACGTGCTTATACCCAGAGGCGGAGCAGGTCTTATACAAAGCGTGGTGCAAAACTCTACGGTACCCGTTATAGAAACAGGCGTAGGTAATTGCCATGTATTTGCCGATGAAAGCGCCGATATAGATATGGCAGTCAATATTATAGTAAACGCCAAGGCTCAGAGACCGGGAGTGTGCAATGCTGCCGAGACCTTCCTTGTTCATAAGAATATAGCCGAAAGGCTGCTTCCCCCTGCCGCTAAGGCGCTTAGGGAAAAGGGAGTAGAGCTGAGAGGCGACGAGAGAGTGCGCAATATACTTGACGGCGTTAAGCCTGCTAAGGAAGAGGATTGGGCTACCGAATATCTTGACTATATATTGGCGATAAGGGTAGTGGACAGTATCGACGAGGCAATAGAACATATTATGAAATATTCCACGGGACACTCCGAATGTATAGTAAGCCAAAATTATGCCAATACCCAGCGGTTTCTTAACGAGATAGATTCTGCAGCCGTATATGTAAATGCGTCTACAAGGTTTACAGACGGCAATGAATTCGGCTTTGGCGCAGAGATAGGCATAAGCACGCAAAAGCTCCATGCCAGAGGACCCATGGGACTTAAGGAGCTGACCACCACCAAGTATGTAATATACGGCAACGGTCAGATAAGGAAATGAGATACGAAAACATTGTAAAAGGGAAATTTATTTTTAGAGAAAACCGCTTTATAGCTCAGGTGGAAATAGACGGCAAAACAGAGATATGCCATGTAAGGAACACGGGCAGGTGCAAGGAGCTTCTTGTAAAGGGCGCAGAGGTATATCTTGAACCGAGCAGCGATAAAAAAAGAAAAACAAAATATTCCCTTGTGGCAGTAAACAAAAAGGGCAGGCTCATTAATATGGATTCTCAGGCGCCTAACAAGGCGGCGGAAGAGGCAATAGACAAGGGCATAATATTTAAAAACGCCACTTTTGTAAAAAGAGAGTTCAAGTACAAAAATTCACGTTTTGACTTTTATGTTGAGCAGGGAGATGTAAAGACCTTTGTTGAGGTAAAGGGCGTTACTCTTGAAAATAACAATGTGGTAAGCTTTCCCGATGCGCCCAGCGAAAGAGCCGTTAAGCACGTCAACGAGCTTATGAACGCTTTAGAGCATGGCTATAATGCCTGCATACTCTTTGTGGTACAGATGAAGGATGTGGATCACTTTACCCCAAACAGCGAGAACCACAGAGAATTTGCCCTTGCTCTAAAAAAAGCCTATGAACAGGGCGTAAGGATCATGGCATATGACTGCTTTGTTACCGAAAACGAAATGACGCTGAGGGATAGTGTAAGGGTGGTAGTGTAAAAGGCGGGCGCCTTTTTGCTTAACTCAGCTTTTTCTTCATTTCCGCAGCCTCTTTTATTGCTTTTTCATCCTCCCACGCAGGTATTCTTCCCGTTTCAAGGCTCCTTACATAAGCGACCACTTCCGTATTCCAGCTTTTAAGCATTATCCTTATCGTCCTTTCGGCATCGGCGGAATTTATCACAGTCTCTCCGCCTCCCGTCACTATAATACCGCCCTTCTTGGGCTTTAGCTTCATGCCTTTATTGTATATTATCTGATTTCTGGACATAAGGGACATAAGCGGTCCCGCAGGCTGATTATAATACAAGGGCGTTGCAATTATAATGCTGTCGTGATCATCTATATGCTCTATAAGCCTTGAGGCGTCGTCATTAAAAACGCAGCTACCCTTTATACATCTGCCGCAGTTTACACACGTCTTAAAGCTCATATCGAACACGTTTACCACATGGGTATCGTCATCCTTCAATATATCCGTTAAATAAGCGGTATTCCCGTTTTTTCTGGGAGAGCCGTTTACTATCAATGTTTTCATATAATCACCCCTTTTTATACTATCACATATTTCGCCAAAAGACAATTTTATATTGTATAACGGGAAAAAATAAGATATACTTATCTGGGAAGTGATAATATGGATCATACAAAAGCTCTTGAATATATAAATGATACAAAAAAGCTTGGCATAAAGCCGGGAGCGGAAACAACAAAAAGGCTTCTGGCTGTTCTGGGCGATCCTCAGAACAGGCTCAACGCAATACATATTGCCGGCACCAACGGTAAAGGCTCTACGGGAGCGTTTATAGAGAGAGGTCTTATATATAACGGCTACAAGGTAGGCAGATATTTTTCTCCTGCCGTGTCGGATCCAAGGGAGACCCTTACGGTAAACGGCGCAGCCATAAGCCCCGAGGAATTTGCCGAGGCTGTTACGGCAGTCAAAAATGCCGCAAAAATATCGGGAACAGAACCTACCTCCTTTGAAATAGAGACTGCTGCCGCTTTTTATTGGCTGGACAAGAAAAAATGCGATATTACCGTTATAGAAGCAGGAATGGGCGGAGGTCTCGACGCTACAAACACAGTCAAAAAAATTTTGGCAGTGATAACGCCCATAGCCATTGACCACAGCAAATTTCTGGGCAATACCGTGGAAGAGATAGCCCAAGAAAAGGCAGGCATAATAACGGGAGCAGCCGTATCTTCTCCTCAGACAGACAGCGTTAAAAGGATACTTGAAAAAAGAGGAGATATAACATATGCAAATGCCCCCGAAAATGTAATATATTTCCCGGACAGGACTGTATTTGACTACAAGAACAACAAGAATATCAATATACCTCTTTTAGGCAAAAATCAAGCGGAAAACGCCGCCCTTGCCATAGAGGCTCTTGAACGGCTCGGAACAATGGGCTATAACATACGCATTGAAAATGCCTTTGAAGACACAATATGGCATTACCGCTTTGAAAAGCTTTCGGAAGAACCCCTTGTGTTTGCCGACGCAGCCCATAATCCCCACGGCGCCCTTTCTCTTGCCGAAAATATAGGGCTGTACAGAGGTAACAGAAGTCTTGCTCTCGTAACGGGAGTATTGGCTGATAAGGATTACCGCAAAATGGCTGAGATTATGGGTCCCTTGGCTGACAAGGTATATACCGTTACTCCAAAAAGCCCAAGAGCCTTAAGCTCTCAGGAGCTTTGCAGCGCCTATGCCCCCTATGCCGATTGCGAGGCGGCAGAGGATATTGCTTCGGCTCTTGACAAAGCAGCCCGTTACGAAATGATAGTGATATTCGGCACATTTACAATAATGAACGATGTATACGAATATTACAGAGGGGATAGTATGTACGGCGCCCTTTTGAACAACGGTAAATTCAAAAAGGCAATGATGAAGATCAATGCTTCGGAAACAGACAGAAGGTTCTGTCGGCACGGCATAGAACACAGTCTTGACGTAGCCAGAATAGCCTACATAATCGCCCTTGAAAAGGGATTGAAAATAGACAGGGATATAATATACACAGCCGCTCTTCTCCACGACATAGGCAGAGCCGATGAGGGAGAGAAGCACAATGTGAGCAGCGCTAATGCGGCAAGGGAAATAATGGCACAATGCGGCTATGACAAGGATACCATAGATCTGGTAGCCTCCGCCATATTAAGGCACAGGGAAAAAAGCAGCGGCGCCACGGATCTTGGAGATATACTCAGCATTGCGGACAAGACCTCCCGACTTTGTCAATACTGCGGCGCGCGGAAGGAATGCCGCTGGAAGGAAGAAAACAAAAACAAATATATATTGAGGTAATGTAATGAAAATAGGAAACAGAGATCTCAACAACAGAACATATATAATGGGCATACTCAATATTACACCCGACAGCTTTTCAGACGGCGGAAAACACAATACCCCAGACGCCGCTCTCAGGCATACGGAAAAAATGATAAAGGAAGGCGCAGATATCATAGACATAGGCGGCGAATCCACACGCCCCGGCTATACTCCCATAAGCATAGAAGAGGAGCTGGAAAGGGTCATACCCGTAATAGAAAAGATAAAAAGGGAATTTGACATTCCTCTTTCAATAGATACCTGCAAGCATAGGGTAGCCCATGAAGCCTTAGAGGCGGGAGCAGATATGCTCAACGACATATGGGGAACAGAGCATAACGAGGCAATGGCTCAAACCGCCGCAAAATACAATGCTTCCTTTTGCCTTATGCACAACAGGAGCACGCCTATAAAGCATAATTTTATGCCCGAATTATTAAAGGATATGGAACAGGGTATAAAAAATGCCGTCAGAGCAGGACTTGACAAGGATCGTATAATAATAGACCCGGGCATAGGCTTCGGCAAGACCTACGAGCAAAACATCATTGTAATAAACGAGCTTGAAAAGCTACATACACTGGGCTGTCCCATCCTCTTAGGCGCATCGAGAAAGTCCCTAATAGGCATCACACTTGATCTGCCTGTGGAGGAAAGGCTCGAAGGTACCCTTGCCACAAGCGTTATAGCAGTGCTTAAGGGCGCAATGTTTCTAAGGGTACACAATGTAAAGGAAAACAAGAGAGCGGTACTTATGACGGAAAAAATTATAGGAAGGTGGTAGCATGGACAAGATCATAATAGAGGGCTTAAGCTGTTTCGGAAAGCACGGCGTACTGCCCGAGGAAAACAGGCTGGGGCAGAATTTCATTATTTCCTGCGAACTCTACTGTGATATTGAGGAGGCTGCCCATACAGACAATATAGATAAGGCGGTAAACTATGCGGAGGTGTCCCGCTTTATAAGGGATTTTACGGAGAACAATGTTTTTAAGCTTATAGAAACTCTTGGGTATCGTCTTGCCTGTATGCTGCTTAAAAAATACAATATAAAAAAGGTAAAGCTGAGAGTGGACAAGCCCTCCGCTCCCATTGGACTGCCCTTTAAAACGGTAGCCGTGGAAACGTGCCTTAAATGGAATACCTCATATATAGGTCTCGGCTCCAATATAGGCGATAAGAAAGCCTATCTGGACATGGCTGTAAAGGAGCTTTCCTCAGATGAAAACATAAGGCTTATCAAAACTGCGGACTATATTGAGACCGAACCCTACGGCTATGCCGACCAGGACAGCTTTTTAAACAGCGTTGCAAAAATAGAGACTATTTATACTCCCTTTCAGCTTTTGGATAAGCTCCGCCATATAGAAGCCATGGCAAAGCGAGAAAGAAAAATACACTGGGGTCCCCGTACACTGGATCTGGATATACTGCTTTATGAGGATGTTGTAATGGATACAAGGGATCTTACCATACCCCATATAGATATGGCAAACCGTGAATTTGTGCTAAAGCCCCTTTGCCAAATAGCGCCTTATGCCATGAATAACGCATTGGGCAAGACAGCCCTGCAAATGTACAGAGAGCTTAACGGGGTAAGCCCGGCAAGACAGAATACGGATACCTGTCAAACCGTTAAAGGATAAAGGCGATATCCCCATTTTTTAACTTGACAAACCTATACATTGCTGTTATCATATCTATGGTCAAATATAACATAAAAAAGTTGAATTTTAATAAAAAATAGCTTTAAAAAAATATCATTTGATGATATAATTACTTTAATATAATGAAACATACAGCAGAATAAATATAAATCGGGTGTTTTTCGGAGAGGTGCGTGCTTTTATGGAGCATTTGTTAATAAAAGGGAGTAATCCCCTCAACGGCGAGGTAGTCATAAGCGGCGCCAAAAATGCAGTGGTTGCTATTATTCCCGCTGCAATTCTGGCAAATGATATATGCATTATCGACAATCTCCCCAGAATAGAAGACGTCAAGTGTCTTGAAGATTCTCTTACCAAGCTTGGCGCCCATTGCCAGCTTATAGACGACAGAACTCTCACTATAGATTCCTCAACTATCAAAAGCTATAATGCGACATTTGATTCGGTCAGAAAAATAAGGGCTTCCTATTATCTTATGGGAGCGCTTCTTGCCCGCTTTAAAAGGGCAGAGGTAGCTCTTCCCGGAGGCTGTAATTTTGGCACAAGACCTATCGACCTGCATCTTAAGGGCTTCAGAGCCTTGGGCGCAGAGATAATAGAGGACTATGACGCAGGTATTATAAGCCTTAAGGCGGACAGGCTAAAGGGAACAAACATATTCCTTGATACCGTATCCGTAGGAGCTACTATCAACATTATGCTGGCTGCCACTATGGCAGAGGGCGTTACCACCATAGAAAACGCCGCCAAGGAGCCTCATATAGTAGATACCGCTAACTTTCTCAATATGCTCGGCGCAAAAATAAAGGGAGCAGGTACCGATGTTATAAGGATAACAGGTGTCGAAAAGCTCCACGGAAACGAATATATGATAATACCCGATCAGATAGAAGCAGGTACATATATGATAGCTACCGCTGCATGCGGCGGTCACGTTTCGGTAAGGAACATAATACCCAAGCATATGGATTCTCTTTCCGCCAAGCTTAGGGAAATGGGCTGTACTATAGAAGAAGGCGACGACTATATAGACGTTATATCAGACGGCAGGCTTTCAGCCATAAGAGTAAAGACTATGGCATATCCCGGTTTCCCCACGGATCTTCAGCCTCAGATGGCAGCAGGTCTTGCAAAGGCAGACGGCATAAGCATACTTACCGAAACCGTTTGGGAAAATCGTTTTCAATACATAGATCAGCTTAAGAAATTCGGCTGCGATATAAACGTAGATGGTCGTATTGCTACCATTCGCGGAGTGCCTCAGCTAAACGGCGCAGAAGTAATAGCTACGGATCTGAGAGCGGGAGCCGCTATGGTAATAGCGGGGCTTGCAGCAGCGGGAACTACCAAAATAGGCAATATCCGTTTTATAGACAGAGGCTACGAGCAGATAGAATACAAGCTCAAAGCCTTAGGCGCCGACATCAAGAGGGTCAAAAACTGATGAAACTTAAATTTGCAACAATAGCCAGCAGTTCAGGCGGCAATTGTGTATATATAGGAACAGAAAATACCAATATCCTCATAGACGCAGGGCTTAGCGGCAAAAGGATAGAAGAAGGACTTGGAGAGCTTGAGCTTACGGGACATGATATAGATGCCGTATTCGTAACTCATGAGCATTCGGATCATGTAGACGGTATAGGCGTGCTTTCCAGAAGATACGATATCCCCGTGTATGCCACCGAAGGCACATGGGAAAATATGCCTGCCAAGGTAGGAGAACTGAGACCTCGGAACAAAATGGCTGTATATGCAGACGAATACTGTATTTTCAACGATCTGTGCATACTGCCCTTTGAGATTCCCCACGACGCAGCGGAGCCTGTAGGCTACTGCATTATGACAGACAGCCACAAGGTGACCATCGCCACGGATATTGGGCATATTACCGAAAATGTAAAAGAGAATATAAAGGGTTCCTCGGCACTTTTGCTTGAGAGCAACCATGATATAGATATGCTTAAGAACGGTCCCTATAATTACAGCCTTAAGCAAAGGATACTCAGCGACAAGGGTCATCTGAGCAACAGCGTTGCCGGCAGCTTTCTGAGCAGAGTAGCCGACAGCAAGCTCAAATATGTATTTCTGGGACATCTCAGCAAGGAAAACAATACGCCCCGTCTTGCTTTTGATACAGTAAGCAATATAGTAACGGAAAGCGGCGCCCGGATCGGCGGAGATTTCCAAATGTGGGTAGCGGCGCCCTACGGCGTAAAAAGGTGTATAGAGCTTATATGAAGATCACTGTTGCCTGCGCAGGCAAAATAAAAGAAAAATATCTATCCGACGGCATAAACGAATATCTGAAAAGATTATCCCGTTATGCCGATGTTAAAATATGCGAAGTACCCGATGAAAAAGCCCCTGTAACTCTGAGCGCCGCTCAGTGTGAGCAGATAAAAGATATTGAGGGCAAAAGGCTTTTAAAGGCGGCAAAGGGTCATGTAATAGCCCTTGCCATAGAGGGACGTCAGATCGACAGCGAGGGCTTCGCTCAGCTTATATCCGACCTGACTCTTGACGGTATAAGCCATATTACATTTATAATAGGCGGATCCCTTGGCTTAAGCGAGCAGGTACTGGAAGCAGCCCATATTAAATTGAGCTTTTCAAAAATGACATTTCCTCATCAGCTTATGCGCATGATACTTCTTGAACAGATATATCGTGCCTTTCGCATAATTAAAAACGAACCCTATCATAAATAAAGCCTATGGGCTTTATTTATGCGTGTCGATAAAATCGACACGCTTGCAAGAAATGCCTTACGACATTTCTTGCAGATATTCGGGTATAAAAATATTGAGCTTTACGAAAGCCAATTTATGGCTTTCTAAGCTCAAATTTTTTCCTCAGGCGGGCAAAGCTCGCCTTGCGGATTAAAGTCTGCGACCCGGATGCATGGCGAGCAGCATTACGATGTAATGCGACCAGCGCTTTTTTGCAAACTGTTCTTTACTTAAGAGTATATTCTCTATTGAAATATTGTTTTTCGACAGTCTGAAATAAAGCCTATGGGCTTTATTTTTGTGTGTCGATAAAATCGACACGCTTGCAAGAATGCCTGCATTTCTTTCAGTTTAATTAGGGTTTTATTTTTTTGCGAAAGAATCATTTATAACACAAAAATATGATCCCAAACTTAACATAAAAGCTCCCTTGCCGAATATTATTAATAAAAAAAGACAAAGGGAGAATGTCATGAACAAAAAAATATACTACATAATAATCGAAATAATACTTGCATTTATCCTGGCGGCGCTTTTGTTCCGTCTGGCAATGGTAAGGGCGGCGGAAAACAAAAAATACATAGCCATAATAATAGACGATTTCGGCAACGATTCAAAGGGTACCGAGGAAATGCTGGAGCTTCCCATAAAATTTACGGGAGCGGTAATGCCCTTTATGCCAAACTCAGTTCAGGAGCAGGACAGACTTATAAAAACGGGACGAGAAGCCATACTTCATCAGCCTATGGAAGCCCATACGGGAAAAAGGAGTTGGCTGGGACCCGTACCCATACTCTCGCAAATGAGTACCGACGAAGCAGTGAACGTATTTACAAAAAATGCCGATTCTCTTGACAAAATAAAGGGCTTTAACAATCATATGGGTTCTGCGATAACAGAGGATAAAGAAAAAATGAGGGCAATACTTACTGCCGCAAAGGAAAGAGATATGTTCTTTGTAGACAGCGTAACAACGGCAAATTCCGCAGCCCAAGATATCGCAAAGGAGCTTGCGGTGCCTACGGTAAAAAGAGACGTATTTTTGGACAGCACGCAGGATATTTCAAAAATAACGGAAAATATGAGGAAGACGGGAGATATCGCCTTAAAAAAGGGCTATGCCGTAGCAATAGGTCATGTAGGCGCAGAAGGCGGCGTCGTTACGGCAAAAGCAATAATGAATACCTATGAAGAGCTTGAAAATAAGGGGATAGAATTTGTAACAGTCTCCGAACTCCTTAAAAAAGTGGAATAATGCCCAAAAACTACCAAAACCCTGTAAGCAATATTGTATAAATTTTTAGCTTTATTTCCCTTGACATTTTATTGTCAATGAGTTATACTATTAACACAATAGGAGATATAGCTTTAGAATTATACGTTTATCATTAATATACTTTGGCAAACTTGATGAAAGTTAAGGACGCAAAGCTAAGGGGCTAACCTCGGAAGAGTAGGCCAGCCGGTTGCCTGTTTTTAAACAGATTTAAAAATCAGGAGTAAGTTGCCGATAACCATTGCGTTGCCACTATTGTAAGGGCATCGTTTTTTATTTTCGGCAGGGGAATCATTAAGGGGATGTAGGATATGAAAAAATTGATCGAAAAAATTGCAAAAGCAATAATAACAACGGCTGTTTTGACAACGGCTATGGCTGCCGCAGTAAGCGCAGCCGATGTAGCGGGTCTTGAGAGCGCTATCGACAACGGCATAGGCACTCTTAATACCGTTATAGATATAAGTAAATACAATGTAACTACCGACGAAGCTATGGATATCTATTTGGATATGGTGGATTCAACTCCCGACTATTTCTTTGTAAATAACTCTGTTGAGTGTACCTATATGGCTGATACGGGATACGCCAAGGAGCTTGTTATATCCTATTCCGGCAACAGCTCCGACATACAGGCTCAGAAGGATTCCTTCGAGAAGGCTGCCAACGAGGCTCTCTCTACCGTAAACAGCTCAATGTCCACAAGAGATAAGCTTACGGCTATACATGATTATTTTATCAATAATTACAGTTATGATTTTTCATACACTTCATATACCGCATATGACCTGTTTGTAAATAAAACAGGTACTTGCAACGCTTTTTCATTAGGATTTAAGTATGCTTGTGAAAAGCTTGGGGTTCCCTGTGAGATCGTAGTAAGCAAGCCCATGAACCATGCATGGAATGTTGTTACGGTAGATGGTGTAAAGCTTCATGTGGATCTGGCGTGGGACGATAATCTGACCGATGATCTGGGCGCTATGAGTTATGAGAATTTCCTCAAAACCGACGCAGAGATATTATTGTCAGGACACCACGACTGGAACTGATAACCTATAACAATAAGAAGGTAAGGAATTTTAATAATACAGTTATTCCTCCTATGCTTCATTTTTACGGATCGACTTTTCATTGTTAAAATTTCCTTTATCTATATAATGGTATATCCTATTAAAATGCCCCCGATCAACGATCGGGGGTTTCCCCTTTTTATAAAGTATTTTACCAATAAAAAAAGGCATACGCCCCTATGTATGTATCACCGCAGTGATACGTTATTCCATTTTGCTCCTAAGCTTTTTAAGCGCCTTTGTTTCAATGCGTGAAACATAGCTTCTGCTTATGCCCATACCCTTGGCTATCTCCCTTTGGGTTATCTCTTCTCCCGTGGCTATGCCGTAGCGCATCTCTATTATATCCCTTTCTCTCTTTGTCAGGCAGCTTTTAAGCATTTTGTACAGCTTGAGAGTCTGCATTTTAATATCTGCCGTTTCCTCTATGCTTCTGCCCTCATCGGCAATTTTTTCCTCAAGGGTCACCTCGTTTCCCTCTCTGTCCACACCGATAGTTTCCTGCAGGCTTATATCTCCCTGTCTTTTTCTGATATGCCTAAGCTCCATAAGTATTTCATTTTTAATACATTCGGCTGCATAGGTGGACAGCCGACCTCTTCCTGCTCTGTATGTGGACACAGCCTTTATAAGACCTATCGTGCCTATTGATATAAGATCGTCTCTGTCGGCAGAAGTGCTGTATTTTCCCGCAATGTGCGCTACCAGTCTTAAATTATGCTCTATAAGCTTGTCACGGGCTTCGGAGCTGCCCTTTTCCAGCTCGGCTATATATTTGTTTTCCTCCTCTTTAGTAAGGGGCGGCGGAAACGCCGTATTTATATGTCCCACAAGATAAAAAGGCAGAAACAGTAATAACATATTTACCTCCGTAAATATTTGTTATACTATTATATGCTTTATTTTTACCGATGTGCAAGGTCAACAAAAAAACACCGATCTGCTCACGCAACGACAGGCTCGGCGCCCTTGAAAGAAAAGCTTATTTGTGATATAATATTTTGCGGAAAAATGCAATGGCACAGTGAAAAATGACTGCTCTCGGCTTTTTATGCTTACGGAAAGGTAAATAAATATGATATCATATAAACAAGCGGCTTCTATACTTATGTTAATACCCATATGGCTTTCCTGCTTTTTGCCTGTGATAGGATATGAAAGCTATATGAATGTACAGTTTTTTGCCCTTAATACACTGACAAGCGGCTATATTTTTATACTGCCTGCTCTTATGCTTTTATGCGCAGTATTTGACGGTAGACTGTTTATAAGGTGTAAATTCAATATAGTGCTTGGGGAAATATGGCTGCTCGTACTCTACTATATACATTGCAGACTTTATGTATACGGTCTTGAAGCAAACAGCCTTAGCTTTAGTTTCTACATATCCGCCGCCGCAGGCGTTATTATTGCTCTTTTACCCTTTATAATGGGGCATATGGACGATATGAGCAAAACAAATATTAAAAAACGGGACATACCGTGGATAGGACTTTTTACTGTTCTTTTTATAATTTTGATTGTACATTTCACAAATATAAAATACGATATCAACTCTTTTTATATATATAAGGACAACATTTATAAGGCTGTGTACAGATAAAAAATACGGGAGAGGCTATAATACTTCTCCTGTCAGCGTGTCGATTTTATCGACACGCTTGAAAGAAATGCTTGCATTTCTTTCAGTTTAGCTAATGTGGGAACCAGCCGTGTTTTCCGCAATTTTGGCATTTCTGCCAAAATTACAGAAAAGTTCCTGTCCTCAGGCGGGCAAAGCTCGCCTTGCGGATTAAAGTCTGCGACGCTTTTACTAATTGTTCGCATTGACAATTCATTTTCTATATGATTATTTTTTTGACAATCTGACATGGAGGCTATAATACCTCTCCCGTATATGCATTTACAAAATATTCTCTGTCCCCTGCCCGTATAACATAGCAGGGTACCGCATAGTTTTCATCTGCCGCAGACAGCTCGCTGTCATAATACCCCAGCTCCACATCCGATACAATGGAATTGTCGGGATAGTCTGTCTTTATACTGTCAATTACGGCAAAAAGCGCCTCGTCGCTTCCTATAATGCTTTCTTTCTTGCCAGAAACTCCGCCTATCTCGCTGTAATTAAGGGATATATTTATATTGCTGCCATTTACAGTAAAATACAAAAAGTTGCTGAAAACATTTCTGTTGTCATATTTGGAATAGTATTTTATACTGTACGTTCCCTGGGCTGTGTCAGACGAATAAAGCTCATAGCTGCCGAAAAGCTTATTTATTCTGTCGGCTATATCATCTGCATATATCTGCGCATCCTCGGCAGAGGTGATCTCTCTGTCCGCCGTTCCTGTATATTCAATGCTGCTGCCCTTTATCACAAGACTGTCGCTGCCCGACGCAAATACAACGCTGCTGTACTTTTCCGTTCTTGTAATATCTGTCCTGCCCCACATAAACAGATTCTGGAGCTTTATATAGTCAAAGCTGTAATTATGGGTGTTAAGCTGCGCCATGGGTCTGTACTTATTTGGCAAGGTACAGTTAAGGGTAATATCTCTATCCTTTAACAGAGCCGAAATGTCGGCTATTCTGGCAGAGCTTACGACAGTGGAATTTGCCTTGTAAAGATTAAGGCAAAAAAGCACTGCGTTTACAGCTAAAAGCATTATAATAACGTATTTTGTTGCCTTTCGCCACTCCATTTAATCACCTGCTTTTGTATCCACTATATGGGAGATATTTTCAATATCTATTATCCAACTGAGTCCAAAGCTTTTATTTCCTGCAATATAGCAAAGAGCAATACTGTCTACCGGCTTTGTCACGCCGTTTTTATAAAGTCTTGAATACAGTCCGTCTATTGCCGTGATAAAGTCTGTATCCGCCGTTCCTCTGTCCTTGGGATCTATGGAATATCTGAAAGCGTATTTTTTATATCTGTCTATTTTGCCGTTGGTTGCGGTTATCTCTATAAAGCTCTGCATACCCGTCTTTTCTCTCAGCTCTTCTCCCGGCACTACGGAAAGGTCGTTTACCTTGTAATTAAAGCGGAATATATATGTGTCCTCATTATGCTCATAGCTGTCAAGATAATATTGATTGGTCACAAATGTATCTGAGTTTATCAGACCTACCGCAGCGGAATAATTATCCGAAAAGCCGCTGCCACGGTTTTCCGAAGCCCTGTAATTGGAATACTCCAGCACACCTGTATTATAGTACTTTACAACGGCAGTCTCATCGCTGAAGGTATATGTGCCGCCCTGTCTGGACAATGTCTTGCCTGCGGGATTGTCAAAGAAAATATTGACGTTGCTCTCTATGGAGGTGGAATCCGTAAGCACGCTTCTCGGCTCTATAAGCGGATATTCGTAGATATCCTCCTGCCACCTTGGTATGAACTGGTTGTCGCTGAAAATACTGAAGCCGTTCTGTACGCTTGATATATAATATATGCTCTGATCCTCTTGATTAAAGCGTGAGCATTCCTCAAAGCACTGACCTATTATTTTATTGTCCCTAAGCTCCAGGGTAACTCCGTTGTTTTCCCGTGAATCGTAGAAGATAACATTCATAAGGGAGCTGTCTGCCTTGGGCAAAACTATTATCTTGTCATAGGCTCCTATCTTGCCCGAATTGTCGCTTCTGACGCTGAATATATCAGGGATATCTGCTCCGTAAAAAAGGCAGTTGTATTCATATATAATACAGCGGCTTTGCAAAACAGAATTCCAATTTATGCCCTCTGAGGGCGCAAGTGTACCCTTTTCAAGAGCCGTTGCGACAGCTTTATCGAAAACCTCTTTGTATTCGCTGTCGTATATGCCGTTTGCCCTGCATACCACCTTGTTGTCGCCTAAGTTTATAATAAGCCTGTCCAATATATAGGGCGTGTTTATGTTTGAAGATGTATTTTCCGAAAAGAACGAAAAAAAGTTATGGTCTGAAAATCCTCCAAACCATAACTCACATGTTTGATAAATAGCTAAAGCCATTAAAAAAGCAATTATAAAATTCCTTCCGAAATTTTTCATATACCTGTTCCTTTGCTCTTTACATTACCAATTGCTGCGTCCCGGTACGGCTATACTCTGGGAAAGAGTAGTCTTAAGCACCTTGTTTTTCCTTACGATAGTGGTCCTTACCTCTGAGCCTCTGCCGTCTTTACGGGCTGCTACAACAATATAGTTGCTGCCTTCCTTAAGGGCTACATTCTGGCTGTATATACCGGTAGAACCTACCGCTATGCTGTAATTCCTTATAAGCTTATAGGAAGTACTGCCGTTGACAGTGATCGGTTCAAATATATTAATGGCTATCTGAGCCCCCGGCTCAGCCGTGCCTGATATTACCTTATTGGAATCAAATGTAATTTCCAAAGACTTGGATGTATCGATACCGCTTGTGATCTTGAAATTATTCACGGGAGCGGCACTTACCCCTGTGGGAAATATCATAAAGCAGGATATAACGGCAAATAATGAAATTAAGGTAATTATAAGCTTTTTCATACGTCTATCCTCCTTTTGATCCGGTGTCGTTATCATACCAGAAAGAGGAATAAAACCTCTCCCTGATACAATAATCGAAACCTCTACACTATGGCATATTTTATATGCTAGATATATTATACACTACTAATATTACAAAAAGGTTACAACAGCATTACTTTTCAGTTAATTTTCCACAAATGGGAGAGGAAAGGTAAAGAAAATGGTCGATAGACCCGAATAAGTATATATTCTCCCTATTTGATTTGACTTTGTCCCTTTATTCCGTTAAAATGTAAATATGGGAGATGAAGGTATGGACAGCGTATATATAAACAACAGATTTATGGAAAAGGGCTTTACCACAGGCACCTGCGCTGCGGCGGCAGCCTATGGCGCAACGGCTATGCTCCTAAGCGGCATAGATATGGAATATGTTTATATAACTACTCCCGACGGTACTCGCCTCAGTCTTGAGCTTTTGGATACAAAAAGGGGAAGCGACTATGTAAGCTGCGCCGTAAGAAAACAAAGCGGCGACGATCCCGACATAACAAACGGTATGCTTATATACGGCAAGGCGGAATACGGCGCCGAAGGCATTGAAATAAAGGGCGGCATCGGTATAGGCAAGGTCACTGAAGAAGGACTTGCGGTGCCGATAGGCTTTGCAGCCATAAATCCAATGCCCCTAAAAGCCATAGAAAAAAGTATCGTAAGAGCCTGCGGGGAAGCGGAATACACAGGCGGTATAAAAATGACCATATATGCCCCGGAGGGAAAGGAAATAGCAAAAAAAACTCTTAATCCCCACCTTGGTATAAAAGGCGGCATATCAATACTGGGAACCACAGGTATAGTGGAACCCATGAGCCGAAAGGCCTTTGAGGACACCATACGCCTTGAAATGAACAGGCTTGCTCTCAGGCACAGCTATGCCGTAGCCGTACCCGGTAATTACGGCAGGGACTTTGCCCTAAATATGGGGCTTCCCTCCGAGCTTATTGTAAAAACAGGTAATTTCATAGGCGCAGCCCTGGATATCGCTGCCGAAAAAAGGCTTAAGGGTATACTTATAGTCAGCCATATGGGAAAAGCGGTAAAATTAGGAGCAGGTATAATGAATACCCATTCTCACGAGGGCGACGGACGTATGGAGGTCCTGTGTACCGCAGCGCTTAAGGCAGGCTGCCCTAAATCGGAGCTGCTGAAAATAGCCGATTGCGTTACGACGGATCAAGCCTTTGAAATACTCAGAGCCTCCGACTGCGCAGACAAGACAATGGAGATAATAGCGGAAAAAATACTATACTATATTTCACGCAGAGCGGATATAAACGCAGGCTGTATCGTATTTTCAAATAAATACGGCATAATCGGTAAGACCGAAAATGCAGACAGCCTTATAGACGAGATAATGAAAGAGGTCATATAAATGGTACATTTTGTAGGCGCAGGCAGCGGCGCTCCGGATCTTATAACAATAAGAGGCGACAGGCTCCTGAGAAATGCGGATATAGTAATATATGCCGGTTCTCTTGTAAACAAGGAGCTTTTAAGCGTATGCCGTAAGGACTGTGTCCTATGGGACAGCGCATATATGACGCTTGAGGAGATCGCCCACATATATAAAAGCAACAGAGATAAGGATATAGTAAGGCTCCATACGGGAGATCCTTCCATATTCAGCGCCGTAAAAGAACAAATGGATATACTGGACAGAGAGGGCATCGCTTACGACTGCTGCCCCGGCGTAAGCAGCTTTTGCGGAGCTGCGGCTTCACTTAAGGCGGAATATACATTGCCGTCTGTTTCCCAGAGCCTTATAATTACAAGAGCCGAAGGCAGGACATCTGTGCCGAAGGGACAGAGCATAAGAGATTATGCAGCCCATAACGCCACAATGGTAATATTTCTCTCGGCAGGTCTTTCGGAAAAAGTACAGCGTGAGCTTATTGAAGGAGGTTTTGAAAAGGATGTTCCCTGCGCTGTGGTATACAAGGCTACATGGAGAGATGAAAAAATAATAAGGGGAACTGTGGGAGAGCTTCACAATATGATGGCGGAAAACAATATTACAAAGACCGCTCTTATAATTGCAGGCAGAGTGTTGGGCAGCGATTATGAGCTGTCTAGGCTATATGACAGCAGCTTTAAGACGGAATACAGAAAATAGCAGAGAGGAGAATCGTATATGAAAATTTGTGCCGTATGCTTTACGAGAGCAGGAATAGAACTGGCGGAGAGGATAGGAATAGAAAAGATATACGCTTTCCACAAATATGCGGGAAAGCATATTTCATTTACGGGAATAAGCGAGATAATGCCCGTTTGCTGGAGGCTTTACGATGGCATAGTGTTTATAGGGGCTTGCGGTATAGCCGTAAGAGCGATAGCGCCCTTTGTGGTAGACAAGCAGATAGATCCTGCCGTTGTGGTATGCGACGACAACGGCAAAAATGTTATTTCCCTTGTGGCAGGACATATAGGCGGCGCCAACAGACTGGCTGAAAAAATCGCCGAAAGAACAGGGGGAAACGCCGTGATAACAACGGCAACGGATGTAAATAAAAAATTTGCCGTAGACACATGGGCTAAGGACAATGATCTTTATATTACGGATATGAAAATGGCAAAGGAAATTTCAGCCGCTTTGCTCAACAATGAGCCGATAGGCTTTTACAGCAACATGTATGAACCGCCCGAAGGACTTTACTCCCACGGAAAATACGGGATATATGTAGGCTACAACAATATGGAGCCCTTTGAAAGGACCCTTACCCTTGTACCTCGATGCATAGTTGCAGGCATTGGCTGTAAAAAAGGCGTTGACAAGGATACCTTAAGGTCTGTGCTTATAAAGGTAATTGAAAAAAACAATATAAATATACATTCCATATACAAGCTTGCAAGCATCGATATCAAAAGGAATGAAAAGGGTATCATTGAGCTGGCTGAAGAACTGGGTATAGGCTTTGACACTTACTCCGCCCGGGAGCTTAACGAGCTTAAGGGAGATTTCTCTTTCTCGGACTTTGTAGAGGAAAACACAGGAGTGGACTGTGTATGCGAAAGAGCCTGCGCCGTCAATTTCGGACACGTTATTGTAAAGAAATATGCCGAAAACGGCGTTACTATCGCCTTAGGCGAGAATGTAAACGAACTTTAGAAAGGAAAAATATGCTGTATATAGTAGGAATAGGTCCCGGAGGCGTTGATACTATGACAGAGGAGGCTGCTTCTGTTCTTAACAGTTGTTCTCTTATTGTAGGCTACACTCTCTATGTTGACCTTATTAAAGAAAGCTTTAAAAACAAGGAGTTTTACTCCACGCCTATGAAGGGCGAAAAGGAACGCTGCATATACGCCGTGGAGCAGGCGGAAAAAGGCGTGAACACCGCTATAATATCGGGAGGAGACAGCGGCATATACGGTATGGCTTCTCTTGTATATGAGCTTTGCGAAAACAGGGATACTCAAATAAGGGTCATACCCGGCATGACGGCTGCCGTAAGCGGCGCTTCCCTTTTAGGCGCTCCTATTGCTCATGATTTTGCGGTAATAAGCCTGAGCGATCTTCTGACGCCCTTTGAGCTTATAGAAAAAAGGCTGCGGCTTGCCGCTCAAGCCGATATGGTAATAGTGCTTTACAACCCTTCAAGCCAAAGGCGAGCAGACTATCTCCAAAGAGCCTGCCGTATCATAAAAAACGCAAGGGATATAAACACCGTATGCGGATATGCCCACAATATAGGCAGAGAGGGCGAAAAGGCTGTTGTTACAGACCTGGACAGGCTTATGGATACCCAGGTGGATATGTTTACAACAGTATTTATAGGCAACAGCGCAACAAGAAACATAAAAGGAAAAATGGTCACACCAAGAGGTTATGTATGAGCAGGATAATGATATTTGCAGGAACAACAGAGGGCAGGATGCTCTGTGAAAAATGTATAGACAAAGATATAATAGCAGATGTTTATGTGACTACGGAAAAAGGAGCCGAGCTTATACCGATATCCCCAAATATCTCCGTGCATACGGGCAGACTCGATGCCGAGGAGATAAAAGCGGAATACAGAAAAATAGCTCCCGATATGGTAGTGGACGCTACTCATCCCTACGCCGAGGAAATAAGCAAAAATATAAGGCTTGCCGTGGATAAAGACAAATATGTAAGACTGCTGCGGGAAGAAAGCGAAAAGGTAGACGCTCTCTATGCCCAAAACATGGATAAGGCAATAGAAATAGTAAACAGGAGCAGAGGAAATGTGCTTATGACTACAGGCAGCAAAGACCTTGAAAGGTATGTGAACATTACGGACTACAAAAAAAGGCTGTATGTCAGAATGCTTCCTGAAAACGCCAATCTGAGAAAGGCTCTTGCTCTTGGCATAAGGCTCGACCATATAATAGACGAAGAGGGACCCTTTACCGCAGAGGAAAATATATCGGTCATAGAAAAATACAATATCAAGTATCTTGTAACAAAGGAATCGGGAGCCGCCGGCGGATTTATGGAAAAATACAACGCCTGCAAAAGCACGAATACCGTTATGGTAGTCGTGGAAAGACCCGAAGAAAAAGGCTATTCAATAGAACAGGTCATCAAAATGACAGAAAACATAGACAGCACAAAGCAAGTGTATATCATAGGAATAGGCATGGGAAATCCACGCAATATGACTATTGAGGCTGCCGAGACCATAGAAAAATGCGAGGTAATAATAGGGGCAAAAAGAATGACCGATGCCGCCGATACCAAGGGCAAGGCAGTGTTCAACGAATACAGAGCCGAGGAGATAAAAAAATATATAGACAGCCATTTTTACAGAAAAATAGCGGTGCTGTTTTCGGGGGATGTGTGTATATACAGCGGCGCCCAAGAGCTTACGGAGCTTCTGACAGACTGCCATGTCAATGTGATACAGGGCATATCCTCCGCCGCCTACCTTGCTTGCAAAATAGGTATAGATCACTCCGAATGTAAGGTAATAAGTCTTCACGGCAGAGAGTGCGATATAGTAAATACCGTAAGAGAAAACAAAGGCGTATTTGTGCTGACAGGCGGAAATACTGCGCAAATATGCCGACATCTTACAGATAACGGTCTTGGCAAGGTAAAAATGTGCATAGGCGAAAGGCTTTCCTACAGCAATGAAAAAATATCCGTAGGCTTTGCCGAGGAATTTACAAGCTCCGCCTTTGATATCGTTACAACGATATATATTGAAAATGACAATTACGGCAAAACCTTTGATATCGGCATAGACGACGACAGATTTATAAGAGGAAATGTCCCTATGACAAAAGCCGAGGTAAGAGCCTGCATTATTTCCGCTCTCAAGCCCGAATCCAACTGTATCGTATATGACATAGGCGCAGGCACAGGCTCCGTAACGGTTGAAATGTCAAGGCTCGTAAAAAAAGTTTACGCAATAGAATGCAGTCGTGAGGGCTGTGAGCTTATAAGAAAAAACTGCGCTCTGTTCGGCTGCGATAACGTGGAGATCATAAATGATAGAGCGGAAAATGTTATAGACGCCCTTCCCAAGGCGGATCACGTTTTTATAGGAGGCACTAAAGGCAAAACAAAAGAAATACTTGACAAAATACTTAAAAAGGAGGATACTCATATTGTAATGACTGCCGTTTCTTTGGAAACAGCATATAATGCTCTTGAATATTTCAGAGAAAAAGGCATGAGCTTTTCACTTAAACAGATCGCAGTGGCACGAGGCAAGGATGTAGGCGATCTTACAATGCTTATGTCGGAAAATCCTATTTTTTTAATAAGCGGAAGGATGGAAAAACAATGAGAAAAAAATATCTTATACTGGGAATAGCTGTTCTTGCAATATCAATGACCGCCTGCGGCAAAAAGAACACAAACAAACTTAAGAACACGAGAATAGACAACGAGACGGAAGCGACCACGGAAACGGCTTCCGATACTACCTCTCAGGCAACGACCTCTGTTGTCACTACCAACAAGGAAAGCACTACTGTCGCCGTTACAAAAGCCCAGCCTGTAAAGCAGGCGGCTCCTGTCAAGACCGTAAAGAGCGCCGAAATAGGCAAAACGGTAAACGATGCGGAACCCAATGCAGACGCAGCTTCTCCCATAACAGGCGTAAGCAACGCAATATTCCTTGATGTAAGCAGCACCGTTAGAGAGCAGGCAAACAACAGCTACCGTGAAACTCTTCGCAGCTACTTTAAAGAGGACAGCAAAAATGAGGCTCAGGATATGAAAGATATAGCCGCAACGCTCAACGAGTGGAAAGCCAAGTATAAGGATGCAAACGATAAGGCATATGCCGAAATAGGCTGTGATCTGTTGACGGCATATTCAAGATTGGCAGCCCTTGACAATATTATAATCGCCAATCAGGACAAGCTTACGGATAAGGAGCTTGCAGACCATGACAGAATAGCCTTTGACCTTCAAGGCAATGTGGAAATATTCCTTAACACAAATAATGTTACGGCACTTACAAACGAGGAGGATTTTGCCTGCCTTAACCGTATAAATACATTGAGAGCGGACATAGAAAATCAGCTTAAAGCTCCCGTAACGGAGGTCACCACCGAAGCTGTGACTCAATAGATACATATGATTCGACTGTTACCTCTCCGTCAGTCCTGCGGACTGCCACCTCCTTGGATGCATAGCGAGCAGTATTGCGAAGCAATACGACCAGCCCTGATAGGGGAGGTAGGAGTATCGTTATTACGACCAGCCCTTAAATAGGGGAGGTAGAGGTATCGTTATTACAACCAGCTTGGATGCATAGCGAGCAGTATTGCGAAGCAATACGACCAGCTTGGATGCATAGCGAGCAGTATTGCGAAGCAATACGACCAGCCCTCAAATAGGGGAGGTTTTTTGCTGCGAGCAATATTAAAAATGGCGGAAGGTCATATTTTGGCACATTAAAAGGATATCACACTAACAAATGTGATATCCTTTTTTATTTACTCAATATCCATAACAATAGGAAGTATCATAGGGCTTCTCTTTGTTTTTTGCCACAGGTAGTCCCTGAGAGCGTCTTTTATAAGAGTCTTGATATAGGACCATTCGCTTATATTCTTTCTTTCGCATTGGTCAAGAGCTGTATTTACAACGGCTCTTGCCTCTTCCATAAGCTCCTCTGACTCTCTGACATATACAAAGCCTCTGGAAATAATGTCGGGACCGCTCAATATCTCTCCCGAATACTTATCGATAGCCACAACAACTATCATAAGTCCGTCTTGTGCAAGATGACGTCTGTCACGGAGTACTATATTGCCTACATCTCCGACTCCGAGACCGTCTACGAATATCTGACCGCTTGGTACTGCGTTGGGAGTAAGCTTTGCGGAATTTTTGCCCAGTTCAAGGCAATCGCCGTTAGCCATAACGAATATATTCTCCTTGTCCATTCCCAGATCTCTCGCAAGATTTCTGTGGCATATGAGCATTTTATATTCGCCGTGTATAGGCATAAAGAATTTGGGCTTTATAAGGGCGTGCATCATTTTTATTTCTTCCTGGCGTGCATGACCCGATACATGAACGTCCATAAGACCTTCGTATATAACGTCTGCGCCCTTTTTCAAAAGCTCATTTATTACCTTGTACACATTTTTTTCATTTCCGGGTATAGGCGAAGCGCTTATTATTATTTTATCGGTAGGCTTTACCTCCACCTGTCTGTGTTCCCCAAGGGCTATCCTTGAGAGAGCCGCCATGGTTTCTCCCTGAGAGCCTGTCATTATTACTACTATCTCGCTGTCGCTGTAATTACGCATCTCGCCTGTTTCTATAATAGTATTTTTGGGTATATCCAGATATCCCAGCTCACAGGCGGTTTTTACAACATTTGTCATGCTCCTGCCTATAAATGTGACTTTTCTCTTATGGGATACGGCTGAATTTACTATCTGCTGTATCCTATCGATGTTTGACGAAAATGTAGCCACCATTATCCTGTTTTCGCTCTCGTCAAATATCTTGTCTATAATGCCGCCTACGGAGCGCTCGCTCATAGTATGTCCGGGACGCTCAACATTTGTGCTTTCGCACATAAGCAAGAGTACGCCCTTTCTGCCTATTTCCGCAAGCCTTTGCAGGTCTATCATATCTCCCTGTATAGGCGTAAAGTCTATTTTAAAATCGCCTGTGTGTACTATTACGCCTACCGGCGTAGTAATGGCAAAGGCAACGCTGTCCGCAATGGAATGATTGGAGTGTATAAACTCCACCTTAAAATGCTTGCCTATCTTTACAACGGCGCCTGCTTCTACATTGTTTCGCTCAACACTGTTTAAAATATTGTGTTCTCTGAGCTTTGCCTCTATAAGACCTATGGTAAGCCTTGTACCGTATATGGGAACATTCAGTTCCTTAAGGAAATAGGGAAGAGAGCCTATATGATCCTCGTGACCGTGGGTAATAAATATGCCCTTTACCTTTTCCTTATTGCTCATGAGGTAAGAAAAATCGGGTATTACAAGGTCGATACCGAGCATATCGTCTTGCGGAAACGCAACTCCGCAATCTACGATTATTATCTCATCCTCATATTCAAAGGCTGTAATGTTTTTGCCGATCTCATGGAGTCCGCCTAACGGTATTACCTTAAGCTTCGGACCGTTATCCGCCTTAGCCGTTCTCCTGGATCTTGCAGCCTTAGTATTTGCCGCAGACTTTTTTACCTTAGCTGCGGCATTCTGTTTTTTTGTATACAAAAAGTTCACCTCCGAGATCCTGCCGATATAATGGACAATTTCCGGTTCTGTCGGTCATATCGGCTGTATTATGTATATATAAAAATTTAATTTTCACACAACAATAAGACCTGAAAAGGTCTTGCGTTGATTATTATGTTTTAATAAGCTTCGTAATTTAAAACTTAAATTCGTAGTCTGCATCCTCGTCCTGAAGAAGCACGACCACCTTGTTGTACTCCTTATCATCCGTAACAGGCTCATAGGTGCATTCGGTATCGTTTATTTCTATTTCCTTAAAAATAAAAGCCTCCGGCTCCTCATTATCGAAATCCTCAGCCTTTACAAGAAGGAGATAACGGACATTGTCCACATCAATGCCGTCCATTATTATAAAATCTGTTTCTGTGCCGTCGTCATCGGTCATGGAAACGTATTCGTAAGCCTTTTCCTGACCTGCAAAAAGATCCAGCTCATCAATATTCAGCTTGTCGTCGCTCATTTATTTTCTCCTTAAATTTTGGGTCTTGAATCAAGATAGCCCTGTAATATGAAGACTGCCGCCATTTTATCAATGACCTGCTTCCTTTTAGCCCTTGACAGGTCGGCTTCCAAAAGTCCTCTTTCGGCAGCCAATGTAGACAGCCTTTCATCCCACAGCAGAACGGGTAATTTCAATTCCTTCTCTATCCTTCTCTTAAAAGCCTCGGTCTTCTCTGCTCTTTCGCCGAGGGTATTATTCATATTTTTGGGATAGCCCAGTACTATCTGTTCCACAGAGTACTCTTTGCATATCTCCTTTAAACGCTCAATGCTCTTTTTGAGATTGGCTTCTTCGCTGCGCCTTATTATCTCCACGCCCTGCGCAGTCCATCCAAAGGGGTCGCTTACGGCAACTCCTATGGTCTTCATTCCATAGTCCAAACCTAGTATACGCATTATGCTGTCAAATTATAAATTATTGTTGATATAATAATTTACGATCTCTTCCAAAAGCTCGTCTTGGCTTACCTTCGCCATTTTCTTTCTGGCGTCCTTAAAGCTTGTGATATATGTGGGATCGCCTGACATTATATATCCTATTATTTGATTTACAGGATTATAGCCCTTTTCAAGCATAGCTTCATATACTTCACTCATTATATGACCTATATGAGTTCTCTCGGCTGTATCATCGCTTATCCTAACATCCTTGAGAGCTTCCTTAAGATCGCTTATTTTTTGAGTTTCACTGAAGTTATTCATATTTTCACTCTCCTTATTCGATTTTGACCCGTTCATTACTATCCTAGTATATAATACTACAAATATAAGCGAAAATCAACTTAAATATTTATGAAGATTGGAAAGTAAAATAAAGCATTGCCAACTTCTTCATTTTGTTGTACAATAAATGCATACGGCAAAAGTCTACACTATAAAGAGGCGTTTGTAAGAGTAAAGGCTTTGCAGCATATGCCGACCATGTTGCAAATAATATAAAAATGTATATAATAGAATAAGATATCTCTCATAAGAGCTTTGTTGCCATGGCTGTGTGGCGGCGATCTTAGGGATGTACTTAATTAACGGAATTGTGAGGAATTAAAAATGAGTAAAAAAGTAATTGCGGTAATTTTCGGAGGGCGTTCCTCCGAGCATGAGGTTTCAAGAGTAAGCGCAGCAACGATAATGCAAAATATCAATCAGGACAAATATACAATAATGCCCGTATGCATAACAAAAGAAGGCAAATGGCTCCTCTATGACGGACCCATTGAAAATCTTAAAAGTGAAAGCTGGGAAAAATATGCGGCTACAGCCATATTAAGTCCCGATGCAGGTCACAGAGGATTGCTTAGGATAGTTGGAGAAAAGGTAAAGCTGATACCTATCGACCTTATTTTCCCCGTGCTTCACGGTCTTAACGGCGAAGACGGTACTATACAGGGACTTTTTGAGCTTTCCGGCATACCCTATGTAGGCTGCGGAGTGCTGGCGTCTGCCGTAAGTATGAATAAGGCATATACAAAGATAGTGGTAGATACATTGGGCATAGCTCAGGCAAAGTACACGGTAGTATACAGCAGAGAGCTGGAAAGCAATATTGAAGGCTGTATAGAGAAAATAGAGAATACCTGCGGTTATCCCTGCTTTGTAAAGCCTGCCTGCGCAGGCTCAAGCGTCGGTATCACAAAGGCGCACAACAGAGACGAGCTTGCCGAAGGACTTTGGACAGCCTCAAGAGAGGACAGAACAATAGTAATAGAGGAAAATATAACAGGTCTTGAGCTGGAATGCGCAGTGCTGGGCAACAACGATGTAAAGGCTTCTGCGGTAGGTCAGATATTGGCGGCAGCGGAATTTTACGACTATGACGCCAAGTACAACAACTCCGAATCCAAGACCGTTATACCGGCGCCTATTTCAGAAAAAAAGTCTGAGGAGATAAGAGAAAAAGCTGTACGCATATTTAAGGCTCTCGACGGTATGGGACTTTCAAGAGTAGACTTTTTCCTTGAAGAGGGTACTGACAGGGTAATATTCAATGAGATAAATACACTTCCCGGCTTTACGTCCATAAGTATGTATCCCATGCTTTTCAATGCGTTGGGCATAACCACGGAGGAGCTTGTGGATAAGCTGATAGAGCTGGGCTTAAGAAGATATGAGGATTGATCGTTATGGATAACAGACCTATAGGCGTGTTTGATTCGGGTGTGGGCGGACTTACTGTTGTCAAGCAGATAGTTAAAATATTGCCCAACGAGTCTTTGGTATATTTCGGCGATACTGCTAGAGTGCCTTACGGCTCCAAAAGTAAGGAGACAATTACCAAGTTTTCATGCCAGATAATAAGATTTTTAAAAACTAAGAATGTAAAGGCAGTTGTTATAGCCTGCAACACCGTAAGTTCCAACTGCTATGAGGCGCTTTCCGAGGAATTTCCGGATCTGCCTATAATAGAGGTGGTAACTCCGGGAGTGGAAAGCTGTATCGCTGCCACTAGAAATAAAATAGTGGGACTTATAGGCACCTATGGTACCGTTTCTTCCGGCGCCTATGAAAAACGCCTTAAGGCAGCCGATCCCGAAATACAGGTATATAAAAAGGCATGTCCCCTCTTTGTACCCCTTGCCGAGGAAGGCTGGGTAAATAATGAGGTCGCACGCCTTACAGCCGCTACATATCTTAAGGAGCTTACAGATAAAAATGTAGATTCCATAATACTGGGCTGTACTCATTATCCAATTCTTAAAACCTGTATAGGCGAAATAGTCGGGGAAAGCGTAACCATAGTAGACCCTGCAAAGGCAACAGCCTGCAAGCTCAAAGATTATCTTGAGATCCATAATATGCTCAGCAATAATACCGCAGAAGCAGAAAGGCTTTTCTATGTAAGCGATAAATCACATTTTGAACAGATATGCTCTCGTGTCCTTCACGAGGATCATCCTGCAGAAAAGATCGATATAGAAAAGTATTGAGCAGATGGAAAAGCTGTTGATATAACTGTCAAATAAGCCGAGGCGTTTGCCTCGGCTTTTATATTGCTCTTTGTCAATAGTTGGGACAACGCCAAATATACCACAAACCTCGGAAATATGCCTTCCGAGGTTTGGGGTATGAAAATAATAGTATCCTTTATATCCATATACAGTTAACTGTAATAATATTCGTGGGAACGCTTAAGAACTGTATATCAAATTTCAATGAGGGTTCAACCACTGTTGAGGCGTTGTGTATTCTAAAAGAAAACGACCAGCCATTATTCAAATACAGCTCTGCTGTATTTTTTGAGTTAGGTTTTAATCGAAGAGAGATGATCTCTGTAGGCAGATCAGCCTTTGGAATAATAAGAGTAGCCTTATTCTTTTTACCATTCTTGTTCAACTCTCCCCTTAAATTAAATGACTGAAACTCAGTGATCTTATTCATATCTATGGCTACAACCTTGTAAAAATCGCGAAAACCAAGCAGATAAGAGATCAATTTTGCAGGAATTGTGCTATCCGCTTTGTAAGCTCTATTCAATTCTGCAATAAAGGCATTAACTATTGGAAGATACACAGTATCCTCTTTATCGTTTAAATCATGCCAAGCTATTTTTTCTTTTTTAAGGGTTTGTAGCCTGATAAATATTGGCTTTATCGTATTCCAGTAGTTATCATCACAAGGCAGACCATACCATTTTGCTCCGAAGTCAATATTAGCACTTAATCTTGAATGCTTAGCGGCAAAGTGATTGTGTTTCATTGACAGTCCAATGTCCCAATGAATAGCCTTTCTTGTTATAACAATGTCGCGAACGTCTCCGCGTTCTGCATCAGAATCTTTATTTATGGAAATGATCTCAATATCGTCTTCTCCTTCTGATTCTAAAAGTCGAGGCTCGGCTTTAAAGAATGTTTCGATAAATGCTCTTGCGGCACAAATAAATTTATTTTGTAGTTCTTTACTTTGGATATTCCAAGCTCTTTTGACAGCAACAATAGATTTTTCATCTATTTCAACATGTCTATGATCCTCAATATAATCCTGAAGCTCTATAACACAAGCATATTCAAATGCTCTTCCCTGATCATTACTTTTAGAACTCAAATTTAACACTCCAATTCTTTTTTTATAGCAACTGCAATCTCATAAGCCAAATTTACAGGCACAGCATTTCCGATCATCTTATATGCATCGTTTATACTATCATAAATGAATTTGAAATCATCAGGAAAGCCTTGGATTCGAGCTATTTCTCTAACTGTCATGCGGCGATACAAATGTTCATTTCCTGCAACAAATCTACAATCATCTTTTCCTACCTTTATCATTTTAGGTGCCTGTGGATGCAACTGACATTGTCTGCCCGATGCTTGTACGGTAAACGCCTGTTCATCCCAGGATTTTACCCTGTTCCTGCTCATAAAAATAGGAGAATATTCTCCTGTAAAGTATTCATTGTTATTAACTGCATTTGGGTTATGACGATTTTTTTCAGCAGACGGAACAGCCGTTTCCTGTAGATCCCAAATAATATCACGCAATGTGATTTTGTTTCTATCATCAGCAGTTGAACCCACAGGAAAATGAAAATCATTTTCTATATCTTTTCTAAATCCAATATAAAACACCCTTTTCCGTTCTTCTGCGACCCCATAGTCTTTTGCATTAACGAGTGTCTTAGATACATTATAGCCACTTTCTCCAAACAACCGCATAATATTCTTTACTGCTTCGGAATGTCGAGCGGACAGCATTCCGCTAACATTTTCCGCAAGAAAAAATTTAGGCTTTACCTTACGCAATATTCTTATATAATCAAAAAAAAGTTTCCCCCTTTCATCATCAATGCCCTTGAGCGAACCGGCCTCAGACCAAGACTGGCATGGAGGTCCGCCTATTATACCATCAACATCAACAGGAAAATCAGATGCGTTTATTTTTCTTATATCTTCCTTGATCAAATGGGTTTGGGGATGATTTATTTTAAATGTTTCCCATATAGTTTTATCAAATTCGTTAGCAACAGGAATATCAAATCCGGCTTTTTCAAACCCTAAATCAAGACCTCCGCAGCCCGAAAATAAGCTTATAACTTTCATTTTTTTCAACTCCATTGTTAACTACAATTATATTTCAATTATACATCATAATAATTTAAAAAACAAGCATTTACAACATTTATAATGATATCTCTTGAATATGATAAACTCTAGGCTATCAGATAATCTTCCCAAATAAAAAACCCCGAAAACAACCGTTTCCGAGGTTTGGATATTTGTATATAATTATCTCTTTGAGAACTGAGGCGCTCTTCTTGCTGCCTTTAAGCCGTACTTCTTTCTTTCCTTCATTCTTGGATCTCTTGTTAAGAAGCCTGCCTTCTTTAAAGGCGCTCTGAAGTCCGGATCAGCCTCCAATAAAGCTCTTGCGATGCCATGTCTTATGGCGCCTGCCTGACCTGTAGTGCCGCCGCCGTTTACATTAACTATAACATCGAACTTAGATGTAGTGCCTGTTGCCTCTAAAGGCTGTCTTACAATAAGCTTTAATGTATCAAGACCGAAAAAGTCATCTATATCTCTTTTATTAACTGTGATCTTTCCTGTACCGGGAACAAGATAAACTCTGGCAACAGAGCTTTTTCTTCTGCCTGTACCGTAATATCTAGCCTCTGCCATGATGTAACCTCCTTATCAATACTTAAGCTCTAAAACTTCCGGCTGCTGCGCCTGATGACAATGATCGGGACCTGCATAAACATGTAACTTCTTTAACATATTTCTGCCAAGAGTATTCTTGGGAAGCATACCCTTAACAGCAAGTCTTATAACATCCTCAGGCTTTTTATTCATCATAGCTCTTAAGGTAGTTTCCTTAAAGCCGCCTGTATAAGCAGAATGTCTTCTGTAAAGCTTAGAGTCAAGCTTCTTGCCTGTTACATTGATCTTGTCGGCATTTACTACTATTACATAATCGCCTGTATCCAAATGTGGTGTGTATATAACCTTGTTCTTACCCTTAAGAACAGCGGCTACCTGAGATGCAAGGCGTCCCAATGTCTGACCTTCTGCATCAACAACATACCATTTTCTCTCAATTTCAGCCGTTTTAGCTATAAATGTTGTTCTCATTAGAAAATCTCCTTCCGATAAAATGAAACCTGCCACAGAGCAAAAAATGCTTGTGACGATCAACTACCTATGCCTGTTTGCTAAAATGTCCGAAAAAGCAAACAAACCATAAAACCATAAAACCATATATATAAAACCTGCAGGCGGGGCTAATGCCGCAGATCTATATTCAAACAGCAATATTTTACTACATATAATGCCCTCTGTCAAGGAAAAATTTGCACAATTATTGAATTTATGTATGTAAAAATGCTATTTTGTACAGTTTTTTACTAAAGCTGCATATACTCTAATATACGAGAAACGAGGTATTGCTATGAAAAAGATACTTTTATTACTTATGACAATATTCCTTCTGGGCTGTTCGCAGGGGAAAAAGGCTTACCCAACGATACAGGAAAAGCTTACGGCAATGGAAAGCTATAAGACAGACGCAGAGCTTACATATATATCCGATAAGGGCAAAACACAATATACTGCCACTATGACGGCAGCCAAGGACGGAAGATACATAATCTTAACATCAAAGCCCGAAGACTACAAGGGCAATATAGTAATGTACGACGGCAAAATGGTATGGCAATACGATCCGAAGTTGGAAGACAACAAAATATCCGTAAACCCGCCCGACAAAGCCTCAAGGCGTGAAATAATACTGTTCAGCTTTCTGGAAAACTATGTAAAGAGCAAGGATGTAAGCCTTGGCGTGGCAAGTCTGGACGAAGGACTGTGTACCGTGCTGGAGGCTCAGATACCGGGAAACAATGCGCTTATGTCTACCGAGAAGCTATGGGTAAACAACGAAACTCAGGATCCCGTAAAGCTTGTGATATACGACAGCGAAAATAAAGAAAGAATAGTTGCAGAATTCACAAATTTCGAGTATAATTATTCAATAGATGACAATACATTTACACTTGAACAGTAGATGGGAGAGAAAGTTATGCAGGCTTACCACAGAGTAGTCGCCGAAATAGATCTTGACGCAATTGGATTTAACATAAGACAGATAAAAAGTAAGATAAAAAAGGGAACTCAGCTTATGGCTGTGGTAAAGGCAGACGCCTACGGTCACGGAGCGGTGGAAACAAGCAAGGTCTGTTTGTACAACGGTGCCGAGCAGTTGGCTGTGGCTACCTGTGACGAGGGCGTGGAGCTAAGGCAAAGCAGTATACAAGTGCCTGTTATAATACTGGGAAATACCGTTGAAGCGCAACTGGAAACAGTCATAAACAATTCTCTTACGCAGACGGTATTCTGCTATGATACCGCAAAGGCAATATCCGATGCCGCAGTACGCCTTGACAAAAAGGCTGTTGTGCATATTAAGATAGATACGGGTATGGGGCGCATAGGGTTCTCCCCCTCCGAAGAAAGCCTTGAAACAATAGAGAGGATATTCGCCTTGCCCAATATTGAGGTAACGGGGATATTTACGCATTTTGCCACAGCAGACGAAAAGAACAAGGATTTTACCCTGGAGCAGTATAAAAAATTTAGGTTTATAACAGATGCTCTTGAGGAAAGAGGACATAAGGGGCTTATACGCCATTGCGCAAACTCTGCGGCAATATTGGATATGCCAAAGCTTCAGTTTGATATGGCAAGAGCCGGTATAATAGTATACGGTATGTACCCAAGCGACCAGGTGTCCACAGAGCTTGAGCTTAAGCCTGCCATGAGGCTCAGATCCCAGATAAGCTATGTAAAAGAGGTGGAGGCAAACATAAGCATAGGCTATGGGCGTACATATTTTACGGATAAAAGGACAAAGGTCGCCACTGTACCGGTTGGCTATGCCGACGGATATTCCCGCAAGTGTTCTAACAAGGCAAAGGTAATAGTAGGCGGGAAATACGCTCCTGTTATAGGCAATGTCTGTATGGATCAGATGATGATAGATGTGACCCATATAGAAAATGTAAAAATAGGCGACAGCGTCATCATTATGGGAAAAGAAGGAGAGCTTTGTGTTTCTGCCGAGGAACTGGCGGCAATACAGGGTACCATAAATTATGAAATAGTGTGCAATGTAGGAAAAAGAGTGCCGAGAGTCTTTATAAGAAACGGCGAAATAATAAATACAAAAAAGACGGTATAAAAATGTAATTTATGACCATAATATCACATAAGAAAAGTAAAAATTTTTTTAGGATGTGATAGTATGATCGTCAGGAGAGGAGATATATATTATGCCGATCTAAGCCCCGTAATAGGCTCTGAGCAAGGGGGGATTAGACCTGTACTTATTATACAAAACGATGTGGGCAACAGATATTCCCCTACGGTAATATGCGCTGCAATTACTTCTCAAATAAATAAGGCAAAGCTTCCTACTCATATAGAGATAAACAGCGGTATGTATTCTCTTGTAAAGGATTCCGTTATACTGCTGGAGCAGGTGCGTACTATTGATAAAAGACGACTAAGGGAGAAGATCGGTCATCTGGATCCCGAGATGATGCAGAGAGTAAATAAGGGACTTTCTATCAGCTTGGCTCTTTAATACATAAAAGTTCCTTTGGATATGAAAAAATAAAACTGCCCTAGGGCAGTTTTTGCGTGTCGATTTCATCGACACGCTTGAAAGAAATGCTTGCATTTCTTTCAGTTTAATTAAAGTCGGAACCAGCCGTGTTTTCTGTAATTTAGGCATAAATGCCTAAATTACAGAAAAGTTCCTGTCCTCGGAGGAAGTGAATTCCTCCTGCGGATTAAAGTCTGCGACCCGGATGCATGGCGAGCAGCATTACGAAGTAATGCGACCAGCGCTTTTTTGCAAACTGTTCTTCACTTAAAATATATATTCTCTGTTAAAATATTGTTTTCGACATTTTAAAACTGCCTTAAGGCAGTTTTTTTCTGACTGTTAAAAGCATATTTTATTGAATGTTATATGATTTATAATATGGCAATGTAAACAGAGTTACATTTGACCTCCCCTTATAGGGGAGGTCATGTTGATCAAAGTCCTTTTATTAGATCAAAGCACTAATGACGGTGCGCTATATACTCTTGCCTTAAGCTCTGAGTTAAGCATATAAAGACCCTTGGGGTCGCTGCCGAAAAGCTCCATCTTAGTTATCATATCGTTGGCATTTACCTCTTCCTCGCCCTGTTCCTTAACGAACCAGTCTAAAAACTGCATAGTCCTGTAGTCCTTAGCCTCGTGAGCAGCCGCATATATATCGTGGATAAGGCTTGTAACGTATTCCTCATGCTTAAGACCTTCCTTAAGGGGATCCATAAGCGAATCAAGCTTGATACCCGGCTTATCAATCGCTTCAAGCTTTACATCGGCATTGTTGTTGTGCAGATATCTGTAAAAGAGCATAGCGTGATCTCTTTCCTCCATAGCCTGTATTTCATACCAATTTGCAAAACCGTCAAGTCCCTTTGATGAATAGAAATTAGCAAAATCCAGATAGAGATAAGCTGAATAAAATTCCTTGTTTACCTGTTCGTTCAATAATTTGAGTACCTTTTTATCAAGCATATTATTTTCCTCCTTTTGGATATTCATTATTTATCGAAAATTATTATAGCATAAAACTATTTATATTTCAAACCTATTTGAAAAAATTTTCTCTGTTTTTGTACAGTCTCTCCACATAATCCCAGTTTATGAGCTTAAAGAAATTCTCCACATAGTCTATGCGTTTGTTCTTGTACTTCAGATAATAAGCATGCTCCCATATATCAAGAGGGATAAGAGGCATTGTATTAACGCCGATAGGCGTATTCTGATTGGGGGTGGACATTACATCCACATTGCCGTGTCTATCCGTTACGAGCCAGCCGTAGCCTGAGCCGAACTGTCCCATTGCGGCATCGGTAACGGCTCTTTTAAAGTCCTCATAGGAGCCGAACTTTTTATATATCTTTTCCGCAAGCTCCCCCGAGGGCTCGTTGTCCTCTCTGGGCTTCCTCATGGCTGAAAAATACAGGTTGTGATTAAATACGCCTCCGCCGTTATTGCGTACCGCAGTCTGTATCTCGGCAGGAAGAGAATCAATATTCACTATCAGCGTGGGAAGGTTCATGCTGTGAAGACGTGGATGATCCTTAAGCGCCTTATTAAGATTGTCAACATAGGTTTTAAGATGCTTGTCGTGATGATAATGCAGCGTTTCCTCGTCAATATAGGGTTCAAGGTCGTTGTATTCGTAAGGAAGAGCCATAAGCTCAAATGGATAACTTTCTTTCATTATTTTCACTCCTTAGATTTATTTATAAATAAGTATGCGTAATTACCCGAAAATAATACCGTTTTGTATACATTATTAAATTGTGGAAATAATATATGCAGAGGTGGTATGTATGAAAATTTTCAGAATATGCTTTGTAATGCTTATGGGTATTGCCGCCGCATCCTTAGGCGGCTGGCTGGGGTATGTCCATACCCTTGAAGGGGAAAAAAATACCATATACGAAAGTCCTGTGCTTACAGCCGAGGCGCCCTCCAAAACAAAAGTAAACGAAAACACCGTTATGGAGTTTGTGTATAACTACAACGACGGCTTTTCCGAGGTAAGAGAGCTTCTGCCTCAATACTATATGTACGGCTGGGACAGAGAGACCGTTGAAAACGCCTATGACACATGGCAAATGACTGAATTCAGCGCAGACAGGATAGTTTTCAATAAAAATATGGACTGTGAAAGCTCTCAGCACTATACCCTTAAGGAAAATAACGGATATGTGGCTGTATATTATAAAAACAGCGACGTACTCAAGGAAATGACCTCAACGCCTTTGGCTTCCCTAAGCGACAAGGACAAAGAGCTCTTTGAACAAGGGGTGGATATAGACGGAGAGGCAAATCTTATACGGTATCTGGAGGGGCTGGAGACCTGAGCATAAAGTAAAAAAGCAAAAAAACAGAGGCTCTGCATCCTTATAAATGCAGAACCTCTGTTATTTTTTTGCCCATGGCGGCAATGCTTTCGCTGTCTGTTTTAAAAGAGCCGAAGCTCAGCACCATATCATCGTCCTTAAATCTCGGTATTATATGGATATGGAAGTGGAAAACCGTCTGTCCCGCAGCTTCGCCGTTGTTCTGGAGAATATTTACTCCGCTGCAGCCCGTTGCCTTCTGTACGGCGGCGGCTATTTTCTTTGCCAATGTGAACGCCTTGCCCGTAAGCTCCTCATTAAGCTCGTATATATTGCCTGCGTGGGTCTTGGGAAGTATAAGGCAATGACCTAAATTGACCGGGTTTATATCGGTTATCACTCTAAAATCGCTGTCCTCATATATTGTAGTCGATGGTATGTCGCCATTTGCTATTTTACAAAAAATGCAATCCATTATGCTGCCTCCTTTTCAAAAAATTCCTTATGCCATACAAGGAACATATAAACTGTCCATATTTTACGGCTGTAATCTCCCTTGCCTGCCTTATGCCCGTCCAGATATGCCATTATCTTATCGGTGTTGAAATATTTCTCGGCAGTAGGGCTTGTAAAGGCTTCTTTTATAATATTGTAATACTTGTCCTCTCTTAGCCATACTCTTGTAGGCACAGGGAAGCCCAGCTTTTTCTTGACTGCCACCTCGTTAGGCAAATATTTCTTGCTTGCCATTCTGAAAGCATACTTTGTGGCGCGCCTGTTCACTCTGTAATCTGAGGGAAGACGCCTTGCCACATTGAATACTTCCTTGTCAAGGAAGGGTACTCGTACTTCAAGGGAATTTGCCATACTCATTTTGTCGGCTTTAAGAAGTATATCTCCCACCATCCACAGATTAAGGTCTATAAACTGCATTTTTGTAACATCGTCAAGTCCCTCACAGAAGTCGTAATAGGGCTTTGTTATCTCGGTGTGATCGTACTTTCCGCTTGGAGCTTTGAGTATAGCCTCTCGCTCCTCCTTGCTGAACATTTGGTTGCCGTTGCCGTAGAAGCGTTCCTCTACGTCGAGAGCGGCTCTTCTGAAATAATTCTTGCCCTTGAAATTGAAGGGTATGCGTGAAACAGTCTTTGCCAGAAACTTTCTTACGGACTTAGGCAATATTTTCATGGGCGCAAGAGCCATAGGCTCTTCGTAAATATTGTAGCCGCCGAAAAATTCGTCTGCTCCCTCTCCCGAAAGAGCCACCTTTACCTTTTCCCTTGCCAGCTTGCTCACAAAGTAAAGAGCAACTGCCGAAGGATCCGCAAGAGGCTCGTCCATATGGTACTGTACCTTGGGCAAGCTTGCCCAGTACTCGTCGGTAGATATTATCTTGGAATTGCTCTCTATGCCAACATACTTTGAGAGAGCCTGAGCATAGCCTATCTCATTATACTTTTCATAATCAAAGCCTACTGTAAATGTCTTGGCGTGGGTCTTGTCCATACCCCTGCGGAAGGTAGCCGCCACAAAGCTGGAGTCTACGCCGCTTGAAAGGAACGAACCTACCTCAACATCGCTGACTACCGTGTGCATTCCTACGGAATCCAGAAGCACATCCTCTACCTTCTGTATGGCATCCTGTAATTTAACGCCGTTTTTACTGTCCGCAATTATATCCTGCTCCGGCTCGAATTTAGGCTGGAAGTATCTCTCTATATGAAGCTGTCCATCCTTGAATGTAAGAAAATGACCGGGCTTAAGCTTGTAAACGCCTTTAAAGAAGGTCTCGTCAAGCACTGAGTACTGGAACGTAAGATAGTTCTCAAGAGCAATGGGGTTTACTTCCTTATTGAACTTGGGATAGGGCAAAAAGCTCTTTATTTCGGAGCCGAAAAGCAGCTCCCCGTCAATTTGGCTGTAATAATAGGGCTTTATGCCGAAGAAATCCCTTGCGCCGAAAAGCATATCCTTGTTCTTGTCATATATGGTAAAGGCAAACATACCTCTCAGATCGTTAAGAAGCTCGGTACCCTTTTCCTCATAGAGATGAACTATTACCTCTGTGTCCGCATGAGTGTAAAAAACGTGTCCTCTCTCAATAAGCTCCTTCTTCAGCTCCTTATAATTATATATCTCGCCGTTGAATACTATTACCACAGACTTGTCCTCGTTGTATATAGGCTGAGAACCGTCTTCAAGACCTATTATGCTAAGTCGTCTGAAGCCGAATGTAAACCTGTCCTCGCTGTGCATACCGCCGCTGTCGGGACCTCTGTGTACTATTCTGTCCATCATCTTTTCTATAACTGCTTCTCTGTTTTCAATATTTCCTGTAAAACCGCAAAAACCGCACATATACGTTATTCTCCTTTAAAAGGGTCCTCAAGATTTCAATTATCTACACTATTATACTATATTTTTCTCCGTACTTCAACTGTTTATATTGTACAGCTCGTCGCTGTCAGGCTCGGTCAAGGGTATCCTGCTGCCATTTATTATTATACATCTGTCTTTTTTTGTTATTCTGCCTATTACGGTGGCTTTTATATTTTCCCGTTCAAGAGCCTTCAATATATCTGTGCTTTCGCACACGATAAGCATAGAGCCGCTTGAAATGAGCCTTAGAGGGTCTGCTCCCAATACTCTGCATATTTCTCTTGTTTCATGGGCTACGGGTATATTTTCCTCGTATATCTCTATGCCAAGATCGGCGCTTTCAGCCAATTCCCAGCAGGCGCCCAGTATGCCGCCCTCGGTCACATCATGCATGGCGTGGGCATTGTATTTTGCTCCTATAAGTCCTTCCTTTAATACGGAAAGGCTCTTGCCGAACTCTTCGGCTCTTTTCAATATATCATCCTCTACTTTGCCCTTTAGCATATAATGTTTGTCCTTTGCAAATATGGCGGTGCCTTCAAGCCCTGCCGTTTTAGTCATAATAACGTGATCGCCTACACGGGAGCCTCCTGTGGATATAAGCTTTTTGCACTTGCCTACGGCTGTGCAGCTTATGACAGGCTTAGTCACTGCGTCGGTTATTTCCGTATGACCGCCTAATATGGCTACGTTGAGCTTGCCTGCTTCCGTATAGATATCTTTTATTATGTCGGATATCTCCCCTTCGGTTATGCTTGGAGGCAAAAGCGCCGTAAGCATAATGCCGATAGGCTCGCCGCCCGAAGAGGCAATATCGTTTATATTAATATGAACAGCCAGTCTGCCTATATCCTTTACCGCCCCTGTAATGGGATCCGTAGACATGATACAGTTGTATTCGCCGAAACAAAGGGCTGAGCAATCCTCGCCTACGGAGGGCTTTAAAAGCACCTCTTCTCTTTGAGGAGAATTGCCGTTTACAGGCTCTATTATTATTCTGTTGAGAAGAGAATTCGGCAATTTGCCTATTTTCATACGATCACTTTCTTTCCTATGTCTATACAGCCGTATTTGTAAAGACCCAAAAGCCTTGCGGGATTTTCGCAGGCGGCTTTTACGGCTGTTCTTATATCCGATAATGCCAGAAGGTTCTCAAAGGCTCTTTCCATAGTCAGCACACTGCCTGCAAGCCTGCCTTCACTGTCTCTTGCGCCGTTTTCTCCTGCCGTTATTTTCTTGCCGCAGAATTCAAAGCTTACATTTTTCTGACCCATGGCGCTGAGAGCGTCGGTCACAAGTATTATCTTATCTCCCTTAAGCCTTGCAAGTATTTCAACACATTTTGGATAAACGTGTACAAGATCGCATATAAGCTCCGTATACAGATCGTCCGTAAGAGCGGAGGTCAGAATATTGTCCTTCCTGTGGCTCAAGGGCGCCATGGCATTGAATACATGAGTATAGGAGCTTGCTCCCTTCATACTTTTGCATTGTGTACCGTCCCCTTTGCTGTGACCCATTGAAACATATCCGCCTCCTTGAGTCACATATTCGCAGAATTTCTGCGCATTTTCGCTTTCGGGAGCAACGGTAAAGCGTATCTTAAGCTCGCCCATTATTTCCCTGAGACTGTCGAAAAGCCCCATATGGCAGGGAGCTATATACTTTTCCTCCATAATGCCCTTATATTCTCTTGAAATAAAGGGACCTTCAATGTGTATGCCCACGATTTCGGCGCCTTCATTGTTATCAGCCGCTTTTCTCACATTCCTTGCCACAGACAGTATGCTGTCATAGTCCTTGGCAACGGTCGTGGGCATATAGGCGCCTACATGGTTCTCATACAGTCTTTTGCTGAGATAGACTATATCCTCAGGCTCTGCGCTCATTATATCCACGCCGTAGCCTCCGTGGATATGTATATCCACAAAAGGAGGAAGTATGCCTCTCTCGGCTCTGTCCTTTTCCGCAATATGGGTAACTATGCCATTTTCAAGAGTTATGTCCCCTGTTACATATTCGTAATTCCTGTTTAAATAATCTATATTTTCGTATTTCATTGTTTTGTATTGATATAAACCAAAAGCATATTTACATCGGCAGGAGAAACACCGCTTATCCTGCTTGCCTGTCCTATATTCACAGGGCGAACGATCTTGAACTTCTGAGTTGCTTCTATGCGGAGACCCTTTACCTTATCATAGTCGATATCCTCGGGTATCCTGCGATCCTCCAGCTTTTTAAACTGCTCTACCTGATTCATCTGCCTTGAGATATATCCCTCGTACTTTATTTGTATATTTACCTGTTCCCTTACCTCTCGGTCAAGCTCAGGTCTTAACGGATCGAGAGGAGCCAGCTTGTCATAGTCCATTTCGGGGCGCTTTATAAGATCTGTCATATTTACGCCTGTTGAAATAGGCGTTGTGCCGCATTTTGTAAGTATGCCGTTGACCTCCTCCGAGGGACCGAGATTTATTTTCTTTATTCTTTCCGTTTCCTTTTCTATGGCTTCTCTCTTTGCCAAAAAGCGGGCATATCTTTCCTCTGAGATAAGACCGTATCTGTAGCCTATATCCGTAAGGCGCAGATCGGCGTTATCCTGCCTTAGAAGGAGCCTGTATTCCGCTCTGGAGGTCATCATTCTGTACGGCTCACGGCTCTCCTTGGTAACGATATCGTCTATAAGCACGCCGATATATGCCCGGGAACGGTCGAGAACAAGGGGTTCTGCGCCTTTGCAATAGGCGGCGGCATTTATGCCCGCAATTATGCCCTGAGCCGCAGCTTCCTCATAACCGCTTGTGCCGTTGAACTGTCCTGCGCTGAAAAGTCCCTTTATATTCTTGAATTCCAATGTGAGCTTTAGCTGATTGGCGTCTATACAGTCGTACTCTATGGCATAAGCCGTCCTTGTAAAGCGGACATTTTCAAGTCCCGGCAATGTGCGGTACATTGCGATCTGCACATCCTCGGGAAGAGATGAACTCATGCCCTGTACATACATTTCATTTGTATCCTCGCCTTCAGGCTCTATAAATATCTGATGCCGTGTCTTGTCTGCAAAACGCACTACCTTATCCTCTATGGACGGGCAGTATCTGGGACCCGTGCCTTCTATCACGCCTGAATAAAGAGGAGAGCGGTCAAGATTATTTCTGATAATATCGTGGGTCTTTTCATTGGTATAGGTAAGATAGCAGCTTATCTGCTCCCTTTCTATGTCCTCAGGCTTATTCTCAAAGGAAAAGGGTACGATATCCTTATCTCCCGGCTGCTCCTTCATTTTGGAAAAATCTATCGTCCTTTTGTCAACTCTGGCAGGAGTGCCTGTCTTGTATCGGAAAAGCCTTATACCAAGCCGCTTTAAGCAATCGCTCAGACCGTTTGCACGCCTTAGACCGTTGGGTCCGCTTTCTATTATGGTATCTCCGTAAAGACACCTTGCCTTAAGATATGTGCCTGTGCATATTATGACGGCTTTGCATTTGTAAAGGGCATTGCTTTCCGAAATAACTCCCGTTACCTTTCCTTTTTCCGTTACTATGTCCACTATCTCCCCTTGGCGTACAGACAGATTTTGTGTGTTTTCGAGAGTTTTTTTCATTTCCGTGTGATATTTTGACTTGTCCGCCTGAGCTCTCAGGGAATATACGGCAGGTCCCTTTCCCGTATTCAGCATTCTGGACTGAATATAGGTCTTGTCTATATTTTTTCCCATTTCGCCGCCAAGGGCATCTATTTCTTTAACAAGATGACCCTTTGAGCTGCCGCCTACATTGGGATTGCAGGGCATCATCGCTATGCTGTCCAAATTTATGGCAAAAAGTATTGTACTCAAGCCCATACGGGCTGCCGCAAGAGCCGCTTCGCAGCCCGAATGACCTGCGCCTATCACACATATATCCACACTATCCGCTATATACAGCTTTTCCATACCATCACCTCACACCGAGTATATCAACGCAAAGCATTGTATTATTTACCCAAGCAGAATTCACTGAATATTTTATCTATAATATCCTCTTCAAGAGTTTCGCCTGTTATCTCTCCGAGAGCCTCATAGGCTGCCGTAAGATCCATTGAAACAAAGTCCTCAGGCATAGAGCCTTCAAGGGTCTCAATAACGTTTTCAAGGCTCTGCTTTGCCTTGTGAAGGCTTGCCTTATTTCTTTCTCCCGAAATAAGAGCCTCGTTGCTGTTTTCAATATCGCCTGCTCCAAACATTTCCTTTATTTTATCATATAGGCGGTATATGCCCACATTGTTTTTTACGGATATGCCTATGGCGTCCATATCCCTTAAATCCAGCTTTTGTTCCAGATCCAGCTTGTTTATGAGAACTATTGTCCTTTTCCCTTTTGTAAGGCTCATAAGCTCTCTGTCCTCGCTGCTAAGCCGACTGCTTCCGTCAAACATAAGAAGTATAAGATCGGCTTCACGGGCAAGAGAGCGGGATCTTTCAACGCCTATTTTTTCTATAACATTATCCGTATCTCTTATACCTGCAGTATCTATTATGTTAAGGGGGATACCTCCCACATTTATAAACTCCGATACCACATCCCTTGTTGTACCGGGGATATCCGTAACAATGGCTCTGTCCTCTTCCAAAAGAGCATTAAGAAGAGAAGACTTGCCTACATTGGGCTTGCCCAGTATAACTGTCTTTATGCCCTCTCGGTATATCCTGCCCATATCCGCTGTGGCTATGAGCCTGTCCACCTTTTCCAAAGCCTCTCTTGTTCCTTTTTCTATCATTGAACGGGTCATGGTCTCATCGTCATGCTCGGGATAGGCTATGGCAGCCTCTATATTGGCAAGCATTGTAAGTATATTTTCTCTTATGTCCTTTATTTCGGCAGAAAGGCTGCCCTTAAGTCTTGCTATGGCTATATCTCTGCTTTTATCCGTCTTTGCATTTATAATGTCCGCTACAGCCTCCGCCTGAGTCAGATCTATCCTGCCGTTCAGAAAGGCTCTCTTTGTAAACTCTCCCGGTTCGGCAAGCCTTGCTCCTTTTTTAATGACCGCATCCAACACAGCCGTAACGGCTCTGAAGCCTCCGTGGGTATTTATCTCCACTACATCCTCTCTTGTATAGGTATTTGGCGCCTTCATTACAGTTACAAGCACCTCGTCTATTATCTTATCATCACAGACTATATTCCCGTAGTGTATCATGTGGCTCCTGCTCTCTTTAAGCCTTTTGCCCGAAGGAGATACGAACAGACTGTCCGCAAGCTCTATTGCTTGGCTGCCGCTTATACGCACTATGCCTATACCGCCGCTGCCTGTGGCTGTGGATATGGCTGCTATGGTATCGGACAGATTTACTTTCAGCATAATATACCTCCTTTTTTAACATAAATGCAGCATAATGCCAAATACGCATATCAACTTCCGACATACAACTAAAGGCACAAGCTTTCGCCTATGCCTTTATGGATCTTTGTCAATAGTTATTTCTCTTATTGTAATTGCTCTTTAAGGCTATCACAACATATCTGTATGGTTCAACGCCTTCGCTGTAGGTAGTGACATATCTGTCGTTTTGCAAAGTGGCGTGTATTATTCTTCTCTCATAGGGATTCATAGGCTCAAGTGTCACATTTCTCCTGTTGTGCTTAGCCTTCTTTGCAAGATTAAAGGCAAGAGTTTCAAGAGTCTTCTTTCTCTTGGCTCTGTAATCCTCTGTATCGAGAGTAACATTCATATAGGGATATTCCCCTTTGTTCACAACAAGGTTGGTAAGATACTGAAGGCTGTCCAAAGTCTGACCTCTCTTGCCTATAATGGTACCCATATCCTCGCCTTCCATATTGATGAAAAGGTGCTTGTTGTCGTCAAAGGTCACCTGTAAGGATACCTTCATACCCATCTGATCAAATATAGAATTAAGGAAATCAACTGCGGAAGCTATAATGACAGACTTGTCCTCCTCGGTAAGGTTGGCTCTTTCGCCTTGTAATTCGTCTTCCTGCTCAGTTACGGGAGCGGCAGGCTCTTCCGCCAAAACGGGAGTCTCTGCTTTAGGCTCCGTCTTTTCTGCTGCGGGTTCCGGCTTTTTGACTTCCTTTTTTTCACGTTTTTCAGCTCTTTCACGCACAGGGCGTTTTCTGACAGGCTCGCTGCGTTCAGCCTTTTCGGTGGGTTCGGGCTTTACATCGTCGCCCTCTTCCTTAATTGTGATCCTTATTTTGGCAGGCTTGGCGCCTATACCCAAAAATCCTTTGCTGGGTTCGTCTATTACTTCCCACTGCATATCATTGTAATCTATACCAAGCTCCTCATGAGCCTTATCTACTGCCTCATTAATGCTTTTTCCTGTAAAATCTATAGTTTTCATTTATTTTTTCCTCCCTTTTTGGTCTTCGGCACCACTATATCAAGGGCGCCTGATTTTGAAAAATGTCTGTTAAGTATGACCTGCTGCAAAACCATAAAAATATTTGAGGTTATCCAGTATATGCCAATACCTCCCGGCAGAGATAATGTTATCCAAGCCATCATAAGGGGCATAGTTACATTCATTATCCTCTGCTGGCTCTTCATAGCGGGATCGGTAGTAGGATTTTTCCTTGAAATAAGCCATGAAGAAAGGAAAGTGGTACCGCCTGAGAGTATGGGTATGATAAGCTTGGGGCTTAAGGACAAGCCTACCGTTTCCGTAAGGTTAAGACCGAGGAAATACTCCATGCTTACCTTCTGATTATATATTTCGGTAAGCTGAGATGAGTTGACGGCAGTAAGAAGCTGCTTTATATCGGCAGGCTCCAGTACGTTTATTATCCTGTTGAAAACTGCGGGAACTATCTGAGTACCGTCAGGTATTTTACAAAGCTCGCCAAAGTGAAGCACAAGATTTCTGACGGTATCGTTTGCAGCCGCAGCCGTAAGCACCTCTGTTGAAAAGGCGGTATATATCTGATTGATTATATCGATATATTTAAAGGGATTCTGCATTACATGATAAAGACCAAAGAAAATAGGCAACTGTATAAACATAGGCAGACAGCCGCTAAAGGGAGAGCAGTCGTTCTCCTGATACAGCTTGGCAGTCTCCATCTGCATCTTTCTTGCCAATTCGGGATCCGTCTGAGAACCCTTGTATTTTTCCTGTATTTTTTTAAGCTCAGGCGCAAGAGCCTGCATTTTGAACATGGATTTCTGCTGCTTATAGGCAATAGGCGTCATAAGGAGCCTTGTAAAAATAGTCAGCAAAATAATAGATATACCCAAAGCGTTGGCATGAATGCCCAGCTTGTATATAATAGTGAAAAAAATATTGATGACCTGACCCAATATCCAAGATATGGGACCTACGATAATGCCCGGATCCTTCATTACATTACGGGCAACAACTAACAAATTTGGAGCTAACAAACCGAATATCCTCCTTTACGGTACCGGGTCGTACCCACCCTTATGCAGGGGGTGACACTTTACTATTCTCTTTACACTCAAATACAACCCTCTACAAAATCCGTACTTCTCAAAAGCCTCATAGGCATAGGCTGAGCATGTCGGTTCAAATCTACAACTCTTAGGCGTATACGGTGTAATATATTTTCTGTAAAAGCCTATTAAAAACAGTGCCGCTGCTTTCATATTATTCTTCCTTTGACCTTAGTAATTTCTGTTTTCTCAACAAATGCAAAAGAGCGCTTTCCATTTCCGTATAAGACGCACCCTTTGCAGAAACACGGGCTATTACCACAATGTCATATCCCGAACGGATCTCCGCCTCGTTAAGCCTATAGCTTTCTCTGAGCAAGCGTGTTATCCTGCTGCGGACAACGCTGTTGCCCACCTTTTTGCTGACGGATATGCCGAAGCGGTTGATCTGAGTATTATTCCTGACAGAGTACATTACCAACAGCCTGTTGGCTATGGATCTGCCTCTGCTGTACACAAATCTGAACTGATGGTTTTTTTTAAGGGACTGTGTAAATTTCATACCTTTCCCCTTTTCTTAATAACACTAAAGCCCACTTAAAAAGCGGGCTTCTGAACTTTGCAGGATTATGCAGACAAAACCTTTCTGCCTTTTCTACGTCTTGCAAGTATTACCTTTCTGCCGTTTGCAGTTCTCATTCTCTTTCTGAATCCATGGACCTTGCTTCTCTGTCTTTTCTTTGGCTGGAATGTCATCTTCATATCAAAAGCACCTCCCTCACACTGATCATTTTACTTAAAGTCAAATCAAGCACTAGTCCTAGTATATATTAAATACGGCTTATAGTCAAGAAAAAATTTAAAATTTAGGCTTATTTGTTATAGAATTGTAATATTTGGCTAAATTAGATTTATGACCTTATCAAAATTTACCAAAAGGATATATGCTTATGATCAAATGGATTACAATAATACTTGGAGTTACTGTAATGGCAGCAGGACTTAATACGCTTTTGGAGCCCTATTCCCTTGTTACGGGAGGGGCTACGGGCATAGCCGTAATATTACAGAGCCTGTGGAACATACCCATGTCCGTTACGAACCTTGTGATAAACATACCCTTGCTTATAGCTGCCTTTAAGCTGTCGGGGTTCAGCCTTGTAAAGGATACTCTCTATTCAACTCTTCTCCTTTCTCTTGCCCTTGAAATAACAAAAGTCCTGCCTGTGGTACAAACCGACCTTATACTGGCGGCTCTTTTCGGAGGCATAATGACAGGCATAGGACTGGGGCTTGTGTTCAGAGCGGGAGCCACAACAGGCGGCAGCGACCTGGCGGCAAGGCTTATAAACAAACTATATCCTCGCCTTTCGGTTACTAAGATACTGCTTGTGCTGGATATTGCCATAATAGGCGGCAGCGCCTTTGTGCTGGGCGCTACTCCTGCCATGTATGCCATCGTCGCCGTATATGTGGTCTCAAAAATAATAGACGCCATATTGGGAGGCGTCGATTATGCAAAGGCGGTATTTATAATATCTGAAAAAAGCTATATAATAGGCAAGCAAATAATAACCGACATTAAAAGAGGAGCCACCTATATTAAATGCAAAGGCATATACACCGACAGGGAAAAGGGGCTTTTGTTTGTGGTAGTGCCGGCAAAACAGATATCTCTTCTCAAGGCTCTGGCGGAAAGCATCGATCCCTCGGCATTTATTATCGTAAACGATGTAAGAGAAATAAGAGGAGAATTCAGAAAATAGATGATGACATTGATCAAACCGAAATAAATACAAGCGTGTCTAAAAATATACGCACAAAAAGGGCTGCCATAGGGCAGCCCCAAACGCCTTTGAGCGTTTATGAAAGCTTTATGATCACTAAGCTTGTTGATATGGAAGCGGCTTCATTATCCCCCTGGGTAAGTGTGATCTGGGCATCTCCCACATTTTCAACGGTAATAACGGAATCGGGATCCGTTATATTAACGATAGACGTACTCGTTACCGACGGTATGCCTGCCCTTTTGTTGACAGCCGTATATTCCACAGGCATTCCGTTTACAGTGACCGTAAGATCGGCTTCATCATTGGACAATACCCTATATGTTATCTGATAATAACCCGGTTCCGCCAAAGTAAAGCTGCCATTTGAGTCTGAGGTTATACCTCCGCCGCTGTTGGCGCCTTCTGTGGCAAAGGGTACCGCAGAGTTCGTGTCAACATTGACGGTAGTGCCGTTCGGAACGGAATCATAGTAATTGGCAGAAGCATAGGAGCCTGCAGGTCCTTGAGGTCCTTCGGGTCCCGTGGGTCCTATGGGTCCCTGGGGTCCTTCCGGTCCCGTTGCGCCTATGGGTCCCTGGGGTCCTTCCGGTCCCGTTGCGCCGGGCGGTCCCTGTGGTCCCGTTGCGCCGGGCGGTCCCTGAGGACCTACCGCACACTGATTACAACAGCATCGGTTCCTTGCCGCCGCTGTATTGAATGTATTGCCGTTACATCTGTATTCAGCCATAAAAATCCTTCCTTCTAAAATTAATAGGAAAGCCCGGGCTTCCCTTTATAACATATGACAGGCTGTTTATATTTGTTACATGCCTAAAAAAATTATTAATTTTGCAGCGTGTCGATAAAATCGACACGCTTGAAAGAAATGCTTTTTGGCATTTCTTTCAGTTTAATTAAGGTCGGAACCAGCATTGCACCGAAAGATTTATCGGACAGCCGAAGGCTGGCTTTCACAGAGTGAAAGTGCTGACGTGTTTTCCGCAATTTAGGCATAAATGCCTAAATTACAGAAAAGTTCCTGTCCTCGGAGGAAGTGAATTCCCTCAGCAACTTTGCTTCGCAAAGCAAGCCGCATTATTCTCTTGCGGTTGCAAACCTGCGGATTAAAGTCTGCGACCCGGATGCATGGCGAGCAGCATTACGAAGTAATGCGACCAGCGCTTTTTTTGCAAACTGTTCTTCACTTAAAATTTATATTCTCTGTTGAAATATTGTTTTTTGACAGTCTGAAAAATTATTAATTTTGTTATTTACATTTTAGATAAAATGCTATATAATTAATTTTGTTATAGGCTACCGTAGCTCAGCAGGCAGAGCAGCTCACTCGTAATGATCAGGTCGTCCGTTCGAATCGGATCGGTAGCTTTTTAAAGGAGATGTACGATAAATATTTCGTACATCTCTTTTGCGTGTCGATAAAATCGACACGCTTGAAAGAAATGCTTTTTGGCATTTCTTTCAGTTATCTAAAGAAGGAACCAGCCATGTTTTCCGCAATTTAGGCATAAATGCCTAAATTACAGAAAAGTTCCTGTCCTCAGGCGGGCAAAGCTCGCCTTGCGGATTAGAGTCTGCGACGCTTTTTTAGGCTGTTCTTTATTTTAATTCATATTTACTGTCAAAATATTGTTTTTTTAACAGTCTGAGGAGATGTACGATAAATATTTCGTACATCTCCTTTTTATACCCGTATATTTTGGTCGAGTAATGATAATCATTATTACATAATTTGAATTATTTTCATGTTAAAATTGCATTTGTCTGACAACTCTATTTAAAAAAACCGCAACCCTTTTCCAAAAAACTTTATTTTACACAGTTTTTTTATAATATTATTAAGTTAAATAATCAAATTTAATAAAAAAAGAATTCTTTGCTTATTTTTGTTGCTTTTTTGCACTATAAATGTTATTATATACGATAGAAAATCAATTGGGGAGATCAATCTATTTATATATAAGGAGGTAACCTATGGCATCAAAGAAAAACAGCAAAGCCATCAACAAAATGCTTTTGCATCAATGTCTTAATGACATTATCAAAAAAAGCGATGCTGAGATAATCATTCCTGAAACAAAGGAAGAGCTTTTTGACCTTGCTATGGGCGGTAAGGACAAAAAAACAAACGATATTTATTTTAATGTAAACGGGGAAAAAATAAGAGAGGCATATATTACAAAGTGTAAAAACGGTATCGTTATAAACTTTGATGATATTTCTCTCAGAAGAAGAGACCCTAACTCAATGGTAATAGCAGACGATCTGCCTACCGACAAGCCCACTCATATGGAACGCTTCGGCAAGCCCTTCGAGCCTATAAGACAGGAGACCTTCGAATGGCTCAAAAATCAGGAAAGCCTTGTAATAGTTCCTTTCTATGCAGGCAATATATCAATGGGTATCGGCTACCCCTGTCTTGCGGTAGTTCCCGGCAATGCGGCATTCTTTGCCACTGCTCTTGCAGAGCTTCAGGGCTTTATTCCCGGAAGCAAGCTGCCTAACTACTTTAAGCCCAAGGCAGTTATATATGTAGCTCCGCCTTTCCGCCATACTCATTACGACGGCAAGCAGATAGTTGTCCACAACAGACTTTACGATATGCAGGAAATATTCAGCTACAACCTTTATTTGGGACCCTCTGCCAAGAAGGGCGTATACTCTATACTCCTTCACATAGGCGAGGAGGAAGGCTGGGTAACTCTCCATGCCTCTACGGTAAAAGTCGTTACGCCTTATGAACTGGAGCTTACGATCATGCACGAGGGCGCATCCGGCGGCGGTAAGTCCGAAATGACAGAGCCTATACACAGAGAACCCGACGGCAAGGTGCTTCTTGCCACAAACATAAGAACAGGCGAGGAAACCTATGTAAATATTACAGATACCGTAACTCTGTATCCCGTTACCGACGATATGGCTCTTGCTCATCCTACCATACAGGATCATACAAAGAGAAAGCTTATCGTATGCGACGCTGAGTACGGCTGGTTCTTAAGAGTCAATCATATAGATCAGTACGGCACGGAACCCGAAACGGAAAAGGCATGCTGTCATCCAAAGGAGCCTCTGGTATTCCTTAACATGAACGCAGTACCCGATTCCACCTGTCTTATATGGGATCATATAGAAGACGCTCCGGGAGTACCCTGTCCCAACCCAAGGATAATAATGCCGAGAAAGCTTAAAAATAACATTGTCTACGGCACTGCCGAGGTAGATGTACGAAGCTTTGGTATAAGGACTCCTCCTACGACTAAGGAGCATCCCGATTACGGTATCATAGGTCTTTTCCACGTTCTGCCTCCTGCTCTTGCATGGATATGGCGACTTGTTGCCCCAAGAGGCTTTGCCAATCCTTCAATAATCGATTCCGCAGGAAACGCTATGAAGAGCGAGGGCGTCGGTTCCTACTGGCCCTTTGCCACAGGCAAGAAGGTGGATCAGGCAAATCTTCTTCTCAAGCAGATATTGGAAACTCCCAGTACCCGCTACGTGCTTATACCAAATCAGTATATAGGCGCTTATAAGGTAGGCTTTGCAGCCGAATGGGTATCAAGAGAATATCTGGCAAGAAGAGGCGGCGCAAGGTTCAAGCCCGAACAGCTTGAAGATGCAAGATGTCCTCTCCTTGGCTATATACCTAAGTCCGTTAAGATCGACGGTACGCCTATCAATCCCGGTCTTCTTAAGGTCAATCTTCAGGGTCGTGTCGGCAACGATACATATGACATTGGCGCTAAGAAGCTTACGGATTTCTTTAAGGAACAGCTTAAGCAATTTGTTACTCCCGAGCTTGATCCTTTAGGCAAAAAGATAATAGACGCCGTTATGAAGGACGCTAAGGTGGAAGATTTCTACAATCTTATACCCAAGCTTTGATAAATGTATAAAATACAAAACACCCGTTCAAAAGGCTATCCTCTTGAACGGGTGCTTTTTTAGGCTCTTTGTCAATAGTTGGGGTAACACCAAATTAAGAGCAACCAACCACCTGTTATTTAGTATAGCAGGTGGTTTTATTATGCAAATATATGTAATATTCTGTTCCTAAATCGTCTGAAATTTCTGAATCCGTAAGCGTTGCGTTTAAGTACTTTTATTTTGTTATTGCTGCCTTCCGTAAAGCCGTTTGTATAGCTGTAGTCAAAGGCGTTGGTTATACTGTCCATCCAAGTTCTCATTGTTCCTGCGCACTTTATAAATCGATCCAATCCACTCTTCTCTGCTGCCATTATTCATACTGATATTTCTTTTTTGGCTTCTTCTTTATTTTTACTTTTCATTATATCATAAAAGTTTTCTTTCAATATGTATGCGCTATATAGCTTTTCACTGGCATTAAGCATTGCGACAACAGTCTGTCTGTCTTTTTCGTCCAATTCAGAATATCTCTTTAAAAGCAAGCTTCTCGACCGTTTAAAGCATTTACGTTTTTCTTTTATAAAACGTTTTTGCTCTTCTTTTCTGACAGCTTCAAATGCCCATGTTACTTGCCTTACAAAGTGATATTTATCAGTTATGTATACTGCATTTTTAAAATATATTTTTGCTATATTGGCATATGGTACCCACATATCGCTTACAAAGTATTTCGTGTGTTTTCTTTCACATTGTTTAAAATAATCAACAAGATAGTTCTCATATCTGACGGGAAGTATATCTATAACTTTTTTGTTCTTTATATCTGTTATTATGCATTGATATTTCTCCCCATCGGTGTTTCCTTTGAATTCATCTATCCCTATCACTTCCGGAGGCTCAGGCTTTGCATAGTTTACATTATCAAATATGCGAATCACAGTCGATATAGATATATTCATTTCTTTTGCTGTGTGGGTATATGAAGAAACATCCTTAAGCTTTTCTATTATCAAATATATAAGCCTTTTTGTCATTCTCTGATACTTGGATAAAAAGGGTATCTTCTCTGTGAATCTTTTATTACAATGAGTACATACATATCTCCTTTTTCTTATAACTATATATGTTTTCTTACCAAAGGCAGAAATATCCTTTATTTCCTGTGTTCTGTAATCATGGACTTTAGATGTCATATGCCCACAACAAGGACATTTATGTTCTTTTAGCTCCATTTGACCATATATTTTTATATGATCTTTATAATTATTGACTTTTTTTACACAAAACCCTTTTAAATTTATTATTTTGCTGTTATAATTAGTTGAGGACATTTTTCAAACACACTCCTTTATAATGGTTTGGTCACTTTATTATAAGGTGTTTTTGATTATTTGTCCTCTTTTTTTTTATAAAAAAATAAATGTTGAGGTTCTTTCCACCCCAACATTTATTATAGAGCCCTTTTTTAATGCAAATTTATATCTATCAGGCTTTAGCTGTATTTACCTTTTGGGCAAGAGCCTTAAGACCGCTTACAGAAACTATGATACCCAGTATAAACAGAGCTATGGCAAAGGCAAGCTGCAAAGCGTCGCCGCCTATATTTTCCGTTGTCATGGCGATAAGTCCTGAAAGCTTTGTATATATGGTAATACCCAGCATAGAAAGGGTAACGATAAGCATTATTATCATAGGTACCCACAACATCCAGCCCTGTCTGTTCGTCTTCTTAAAGAATACGGCACAAGCAATAAGAGCAAGAGCTGAAAGAAGCTGATTGGCTGAGCCGAATAACGGCCATATATTCTTATAGCCTACCTTGGCAAGAGCAAAGGCAACAGCAAGGGTAGCTATGGTAGAGAAATACTTGTTTGTACAAACCTTGGCAACAGGTCCCATATTTTCCTCTTTGGTATCGGCATCTACAAAGAATTCCTCAAAAGCAAGTCTGCCGATCCTGGCAACAGAGTCAAGGGATGTAAGAGCAAAGGCAGATACTGAAAGAGTTATAAGCGTCATGCTTATATCCTCGGGTATGCCAAGCTTAACAAGGAAGCTTGCAACGCCTGTTGCAAATATAATAGGCTGTGTAGCGTCGGGAATAACGCCGCCCTTTGAAACAGCGCCTACAGCTATAAGAGCTATGACCGCAAGCATACTTTCCATAAGCATGGCGCCAAAGGCTACGGGAAGCATATTTTTCTCATTCTTTATCTGCTTGGAAGCCGTACCTGATGATACCAGAGAATGGAAACCTGAAACGGCGCCGCAGGCTATTGTTACAAAAAGATATGGGAAAAGAGTCTGTCCGCCTACATTCCAGCCATTGAAAGCCGCAAGCTCCATAGTGGGATTGGCAACAAGCACGCCTAAAACAGCGGCAACTATCATAGCCACAAGAAGGTAGCTGTTAAGATAGTCTCTGGGCTGAAGCAGTATCCACACGGGAGCGATAGATGCAACGGCAATATATAAGAAAACTATAAGATGCCATGCGCCTGCAGAAACATATATGGGACAAAGAAGTCCTATGGCTATACAAACAACAAGTATAACAATGGCAACAAGAGTATTTATCCACTTGTTGAGCTTGCTTCTTCTGAGGAAAACTCCAAGTCCAACTGCTGCCACTATGAAAAGACAGCTTGTAGTGGCGACCTGACCGTTTGCTTCAACGGTGGCAATACCGTCAGCGGCAAAGCCGTTGAAGGTCTGGCACACAACATCGGCAAATGCGGCAATAACAAGTATTGAAAAAAGCCATGTAAATATCATAAAAAGCTTTTTGCCTGTTTTTCCTATGTAAAGCTCGATTATATATCCTATGGTTCTGCCCTTGTTTTTAACAGAGGCATACATTGATGCAAAATCCTGAACGGCACCAAAGAAAACTCCGCCTATAAGTATCCACAAAAGCACCGGCACCCAGCCGAATACAGCAGCCTGTATGGGACCGTTGATAGGTCCTGCGCCTGCTATTGATGCAAACTGGTGACCAAATACAACATTGGTATCGGCAGGAACGTAATCCACGCCGTCTTCCAATTCATAAGCAGGAGTCTTGGCATTTTCATCAATACCCCAAAGTCTTGCAAGGTATCTTCCGTAAATGAGATAGGCTCCGCCCAATACGATGATAGCTATGATCATCATTATTAAACCATTCACGATAATTCCTCCTTTTAAATCATGAGCGATGAAATAATATATTGTTATAAAAAATCCAAGTTAATTCTATAACATTTTTATGGAAATTACAATAGAAAATTAAGTTTTTTTTGATTTTAATTAAGAATTTTTTGTTAACGATATTATGATTGTATTAACAAAGCATTAACATCAAAAAGGCAAAAACCTATCCCAAATTTTACATATTTATATAGCTTTTTTATGAAAAATATGTTAAAATTATAGTATATACCAACCCGACATAAAGGAGGATTTTTATGCAGTCAAGAAAAAGAAAAACCAAAATAGTGGCAACTCTCGGTCCTGCCTCCAACAGCGTTGATGAAATAAAGGCGCTTATCAAGGCGGGCATAAGCGCCGCAAGACTCAACTTTTCTCACGGCGACCATGACGAGCATGGTCAGAGAATGAAAAACCTTATTGCGGCAAGAGAAGAGCTTAATGCGCCTATACCTATCATATTGGATACAAAAGGACCCGAAATCAGAACCAAGACCCTTAAGGACGACAAAAAGGTAAAGCTTGAAACGGGTCAGAAATTTACAGTGACCACCGACGATATCGTAGGCGACAACACAAGAGTTGCCGTTACCTATCCCGAAATAACCACAGATCTGTCTCAGGGATCTACAATACTTATAGACGACGGACTTATTGAGCTTAGGGTAGACGAGATCACAGGCAACGACATTATATGTACCGTTATAAACTCAGGCATACTGGGCAACAAAAAGGGCGTAAATCTGCCTAACGTACACATTAATCTGCCTGCTCTTACAGATAAGGATATATCCGACATACAGTTCGGCGTAAAGATGGGCATAGACTATATTGCAGCCTCCTTTATACGCTCTGCCAAGGATGTGCTGGAAATAAAAAGAGTGCTTGAGGACTGCGGCGGCAAGGATGTGCATATTATTGCCAAGATAGAGAACAGAGACGGCGTTGACAACATTGACGAGATACTTGAGGTTGCCGACGGAGTAATGGTAGCAAGAGGCGATCTGGGTGTTGAGATACCCTTTGAGGAGGTCCCCCTTGTACAGAAAATGCTTATTGAAAAGTGTATAAACAAGGGCAAGCCCGTTATAACGGCTACGCAGATGCTCAACTCCATGATAGAAAATCCAAGACCTACAAGAGCCGAGGTAAACGATGTTGCAAACGCTATATTCGATCTTACCGACGCCATAATGCTTTCTGGCGAGACCGCTCAGGGCAACTATCCCGTAGAGGCGGTCAAGGCTATGGACAGGATCGCCAGGAAAATAGAGGCTTCTATCAACTATACGGACAGATTTAACTCCAGCTTTTCAAAATCTGTTGCAGTCAAGAACATTACAAGCGCAGTGAGCCATTCTGCGTGTACTACGGCTCACGATCTGAACGCCGCTCTTGTCGGCACTATCACTCTTTCCGGACGAGCTGTCAAAGAGGTTGCCAAGTACAGACCCGCCACGGCTATACTTGCCTGCACTCCTCTTGAGAGAACATTAAGGCAAATGAATCTTATATGGGGCTGTATACCTATGCTTGTAGAGTTCGAAAAGAAAAACATATCCTTACTTTTCGATTCCGTTGCCAACAGAGCTCTTGAAAACAATATTGCGGAAAACGGCGAGCTTATGGTATTTACAGGCGGTACTCCTCTTGGTACAACAGGCTCCACAAATACCATAAAGGTAGGTATAGTTGGAGATATACTCGTAAAGGGCAAGCCTATGATAAAGGGCAGAAACGTAACGGCTCACACCAATATCTGCACTACGGTAGAGGAAGCAAAGCTTCATTTCAGAAAGGGCGATATTTTCGTTACATCCAACCCGGATAAGGGTCTCATTCCTTATATGATGAGAGCCGCAGCTATTATAGTGGGCTCCGACAACAGATCTCTCGACTTCTCTCATGCCGTTGACTTGGCAAGAGAGCTTAAAGTACCCTGTGTATGGTGCGATATAAATGTGGAATCAACTCTTCCCGATCAGTTTATGGTGACCATAGACAGCAACGACGGTACCGTTTATCTGGATAAGTAATAAATATTCTTATATAAAAAGCTGCCTCATTTTGAAAATGGAGCAGCTTGTTTTGATTTATGGCTAAATTTTTGTTTATATTATCGACCCTTCAGTCAGGCACGTTCAAAAATATCTTAGTCCAAAATTTTTGACGTGCCTGCCAGCTCCATTGCAGCGGAAGAAGTTATCCGCCGACACGTAGTGTCGCTTTTGCATAGCAAAAGTGCTGAACCTTATCTGAAGGGGAGCCTTTGGTTTATATTTTTCAAGGTCGTTTATTTACTTTGAAAAATAATACCTGAGCTGTTACCACTACTTCCCCACCTCTAGCCTCCCCTAGCCTTGCGATAAAACGCAACGTGTTTTATTGCAGGCGTCGGAGGGGAGGGGAACCGCCGTTAGGCGGTGGAAGGGTCGGGGCTGTCAGATATTTCTTCTGTGCAATGGATGGGGCAGCTTTTTTGACTAAAAATGCCACCTGTCCTTAGGACAGGTGGCATGATACTTGCCAAACCGCAGAGCGCACTTAGGCTATTATATATTATATCAATATTCGGGTTCAATAAGACCGTAAGCGCCGTCTTTTCTCTTATATACCACGCATATCTCATCAGAAACAGCGTCTCTGAATACGAAAAAGCTGTGACCCATCATTTCCATTTCCATGCACGCCTCCTCAGCGTCCATAGGCTTAACAAAAAATCTCTTGTTCTTTACTATCTTGATCCCGTCGTCCTCGTCATAGTGGTCATCGTCAAAGGCGATAGCATTAAGCTCATCTGCAAAGGCAGTGCTTCTTTTAGCCTTGCTGTTAAGCTTGTTCTTATACTTGACCATTTGTCTTTCAAGAATATCCACAGCCTCGTCAAGAGCTGCCATCAAATCATCCTTTACCACCTCAGCCTTTATTATCCTCTTGTTTGGAAGATTTATCGTAACGTCTACCTTCTTGTCAAGCTTTACGTCGCTGAGTACCACATTGGCCTCGGAATCCGGGGGAAAGAGCTTTGCAACCCTGTCTATCTTGCCAATTATCTTATTCTGAAAATTTTCAGTAACATCAATATTTCTGCCTATAAATGAGTAACGCATAAAATCAGCTCCTTTGTTATGAGATAATAATATCTCTTTTTATATCTATTTAATTCTTTATCAATTTTGAATTTCCTTTATTTTTGTCAAGTGTAAATTTTTATTCTTAAAAACTTTACAAAAAAATTTAACAAAATTTGCAAACCCTCTTGAATAAAGGGTTTAAGGGTTTTATTGATTTTTGATTTTTTTGTGGATAAGTGGCAGGGTTTTTAAATTTAGATTGTGGATAACTCGGATAACTCTGTGAATAACCATTTTAAGCCCCTTTCGGAACAATAAAAACACCATATTTATCCACAGATACTTTTATTATTGACTAAAATTACTATGTTAATTTTATTAAGTGCATATGTTTTATGACAAAAATTTTAAAATTTTGTGCAGAATGTACAAACGAATGGTAAATACTCAGACTTATGCCCTATAACCTACCAAAATAAACTGCGCGCCGAATATATCGACACGCAGCCTGCTTTTTTCAATTGCCCCTTTCAAGGCTTATTCTGTTAAACACATCCAGTATATCGTCTACCTCAACGGAACGCTTTTCCTCTCCCTTTATGTCCATAATGGCATTGCCCTCATGCATCATTATGAGCCTGCTGCCGTATTTAAGGGCATAAATGAGATTGTGAGTGACCATAATGGTAGTCAAATTTTTTTCCTTTACTATCCTGTCCGTAAGTTCCATTATTATTTCTGCGGTCTTGGGATCCAGCGCCGCAGTATGCTCGTCAAGAATAAGTATATCTATGGGCGTCATTGTGGACATAAGCAAAGCCATAGCCTGTCTTTGACCGCCGGAAAGAAGCCCTACCTTTACGCCCAGCTTATCCTCAAGTCCCAAATTCAACTGGGCAAGCTGCTCCTTGTAAAACCTTATCCTCTTTTTGTTTGTACCCCATTTAAGGTCAAATATCTTGCCCTTATTGTCGGCAAGCGCCATATTTTCCAATATGGTCATATTTGCACAGGTACCCATGGCGGGATCCTGATATACTCTGCCTATCCTTTTATAGCGCTTAAACTCGCTGAGCTTGTTTATACTTTCGCCGTTTATAAGTATATCTCCCTTATCGATAGGTATAGAGCCGCATATCATATTGAGGAATGTCGTTTTTCCGGAACCGTTGCTGCCTATTATGCTTACAAACTCCTTGTCCCCAACCTCCACATTAAAGTCTGTGAAAAGCTTCGTTTCGTTTACCGTGTTGGGATTATAGGTCTTATCTATATGCGCAAGCTTAATCATTGTCGGCACCTGCCTTCCTGAAATTGCTTAAAACAAGTATCACAAGGAAAAGAGCGCCTGTTATAAGCTTCATATCTATGGCGGCAAGTCCCAGCCATATGGCTATGGCAACGCACGCCTTGTATATTACAGAGCCTATTATAACGGATGTGGTAGTCTTTATAAAGCTCAGCTTTCCGAATACGTTAGTGCCTATTATGACCGAAGCAAGACCTATAACTATTGTACCCGTACCCATTGATATCTCGAAAAAGCGCTGATCCTGACACATTACGCAGCCTGCCAGAGCCACAAGAGCATTGGCTATCACAAGACCTACTATTTTGACTATGCCCTTATCCTTTGCAAGAACCGTAACAACGGTCTCGTTGTCGCCAACAGCCCTTAAAAGATAGCCTGATTTTGTCTTAAGATACAGATCCATAAGTATCTTACACACAAGCATTATTACAAATATAACGACGACCTTATTGTATTCTCCCAGCTTATCGGCAAAGGGCGAAAGTGTAAAAATATTGTCATCGCTGAAAATAGGCACATTTGCCTGACTGCCTGTAATGTGCAGATTTATGGAATAGAGTATAGTCATTGTAATAATACCCGAAAGCAGATCTCTTACCTTGAACTTAACGTGTATAAGTCCCGTTACAAGACCTGCCACGCCGCCTGCCAGAAATGAAACGGGAAGCGTGATATAGGGATTGATACCTGCCTTTATCATAACAACACAGACAGCAGCTCCCAATGGGAAGCTGCTATCTACTGTAAGGTCGGGAAAATCAAGTATTTTATATGTGATGTAAACACCAAGAGCAAGTATTGTATATATAAAGCCCTGCTCCAGTACACTCAGCACCAATGCCATAGTAAATTCTCCTTACTCTGTCTCTGCTGCCTCTAGGGCGTTAGCCTTAAGATCCTCGGGACAATCCATGCCGAGAGCTGCAAGAGCCTCTGAATTAATATAAAGGCTGTATTCCGAAATGGTTTCAAAAGGAATGCTCTCTGCCGCTTCGCCCTGTAAAACTCTGGCTGCCATTGCGCCTGTCTGCTTGCCGAGAGAAATGTAATCAAGACCCTCTGTGGCTACACAGCCATTTTTTACCTGCTCTATCTCGCTGCCGTATACGGGTATGCCCGCATTCTTTGCTGCGTCTAAAAGCACGGGAAGTGAGCTTACAACAGTATTGTCTGTAAGATTTGATATACAGTCCACTTTTGATGCAAGATCCGCTGCTGCCATAGGTATGTCGGCAGACTGGCTTATGCCGCTTTCCACTATCTCAAAACCGTAATTGTCCGCAAGACTTTTATACTCTTCAATAGCGCTTACAGAGTTGGCTTCGCTTGTGGTATAGAGTATACCTACGGTCTTTGCGTCGGGCTGGAACTTTCTTATCATCTCAAGCTGAGCCTCTACTGCCAGCTTGTCGCTTGTGCCTGTGGCATTGCCTACGCCGGATCCGTCCTCCTTGGCAAGCTCTGCCGCAACGGGATCGGTAACGGCTGTGTATATAACGGGGATCTTGCCCTGAGCCGCATTATACGCAGCCTGAGCCATAGGTGTGGCAACTGCGCATATAAGATCCACATTCTCCGCTACCATGCTCTGAGCTATCTGATTGGTGTTTGCCATATCGGCTTGAGCATTCTGGAAATCTATCTCAAGATTTTCGCCTTCAACATAGCCTGCCTCAGCAAGACCCTGCTTAAAGCCCTCTACACAGTTGTCCAAGGAACCGTGAGGAGCAAACTGGGCGATACCTATCTTAACATTGTCTGCGACCTTAATATCCGTCTGAGCGTCAGCCTCGCCTGCCTTTGAACCGCCGCAGCCTGTAAGCATTGTAAGAGCCATAGCTGAAGCCAGCATGATAGATAAAAATTTCTTCATTATTGTACACTCCTTCTATATTTATAAATTCTTTGATTTTCAGTATAACACAGTTTCAATTATTTAGCAAATCAAATTGCTTATCGGCGATAAAAATCCATAAGCTGCTTAAAGCTGTCCAAAGAGTTGAGTACAGTAGACTTATCCACACAAAAAGCTATTCTGAAATAGCCGGGACAGCTAAAGCCCGAACCGGGAACTATAACCAGTCTGTAATCCTTGGCTTTGGCGCAGAACTCCTTGTCGTCGGGAATAGGACATTTGGGGAACATATAGAAGGTTCCGCCCGGTTCCACACACTCGTAGCCGTATTCCGTAAGCGCCTTATAAAGTATATTCTTGTTTTCCTCATAAACCTTCAGATCGGAGGTCTGACCTATACATCTTGCAATAACCTTCTGCATAAGGCTGGGCGCATTTACAAAGCCCATTATCCTTGTTGCGACGCCCATTGCAACGATGGTGTCCTCAAAGTCATCAAGCTCGCCGGGTACGACGATATAGCCTATTCTCTCGCCGGGAAGCGAAAGGCTCTTGGAATAGGAATAGCCTACAATGGAATTTCTGTAGTAATTTGTAATATAAGGCACCTTAATGCCGTTAAATGCTATTTCCCTGTAAGGCTCGTCGCTGAAAAGAAAAATGGATGTGCCGTATTCCTTTTGTTTGCTTTCAAGCACATTAGCCAATCTTTTAATATCGTCTTCGGAATAAACTGCGCCTGTGGGATTGTTGGGGCTGTTTATTATCATAAACTTCGTCTTTGGCGTTATCTTTGCTTCCAGCTCATCAAAATTTATGGAAAACCTTTCATAATCGGGACTTACGACCACCTTAACTCCGTCAAAGTTGGAAATATAGTTGTCGTACTCGCCAAAATAAGGAGCTATGACTATTACCTCCTCTCCCGGATTCAGAAGGGATTTAAGGGCTACGTTAAGTCCGCCTGCGGCGCCTACCGTCATGATTATATTCTTGGCGGATAAGCTTGTACCCTGAGTTTTGTTTATATATTCGGCAACAGTCTGCCTTACATCGTCAAAGCCCTCGTTGCTCATATATCCGTGAAGCTCCATTTCGGGTTCATTATTTACTATATCCACGATCGCTTCCTTTACGCCGGGCGGGGGTACAATAGAAGGATTACCCAGTGAAAAGTCATATACATTTTCCTTGCCGTATTTTTCTGCCATTATTTTGCCGTCTTGAAACATAGCTCTTATAATAGAGCTTCCGGCAACAAGCTGAGCCATTTTTTCCGATACCATATTATATTCCTCCTTATTTTTTTATTAATTATAAGACATTTGGCATTTAATTGCAACGCCGTAAAAAAGAAAAATGCCGCTGAAAATACAGCGGCACAGTTCTTTACCTTATTTTTCTCCCTGAATAACTAACTTCCTGTTGAAATTATTCTATCATAGTATACAAAAAATATCAACAAACAAGAGCAGATTTTGTATTTTTTGTTAAAAATTTTATGTTTGATAAAACACCAATGTACAAAACTTACAAAATTTGCAATATTTTATTTGATTTCAGAACGATTTTTTGTGCATATATTCTCTGAGTTATAACAAATATAGGATAAATGTTATAATTGTTTTGTATATATTGCTATTTTCAATTTTAAAGTATAATATCTGTCAATTCCTTTTGTAGGCTATTTTCTCTACCTTTTTCTTTATCCTTTGTAAGGCGTTGTCTATGCTCTTTTCCTCCTTGCCCATAATAATGGCTATTTCGGTATAGCTCTTGCCCTTAAGATAAAGGGCAAGCACCTTTTGTTCCATTTTGCTGAGGGAATCCACTATGGCTCTTTCCATTGCCTTTCTGCTTTCCTTGCCTATTACAAGCTCTTCGGGATTTATGTCGGAACGACTTATAAAATCCAGATAGGTACAGTCGTCGCCTTCGGATACGGGTCTGTCCATGGACACAGAGGAATTAAGGGGCGAATGCTTCTGCCTGCCTGCGGCTTTTATGGCGCTTATTATCTGCCTGTTTATACAAAGCTCCGCAAAAGAAACAAAGCTGACCTCCTTTTGGGCATTGAAATCTCTTATAGCCTTGTAAAGACCTACCATTCCCTCTTGTATCACATCCTCCTTGTCTGCGCCAAGTATAAAATAGCCTCTTGTCTTTTTTCGTATAAGGCTCCTGCATTTATTGTTTATAAGATATTCCAGAGCCATATTGTCGTTTTGCTTTTGCACACGCATTACAAGCTCTTCGTAAGACATATCCTCATATTCTGCCATTATATCACTTCTTTCTCCTTAGCTTTTCAAGGAAATCTGCCGCCTCCTTGTCCAGATTATCCATAAGCATATTGTTTTTAACAGGTCTGTACCCGTCTATTCTTTCTCTTATATCCCTTGTAACGGCATGAACATCGGCATACAGATCTCTTGCGGACATTCTCAAAGAGCCTTGAGAGAGTATTATGACCTGTTCCATACCGTCTGAGGTGGCGACCGATACCTTATAGTTTTTGGAAAGGATACGGCTTGTCTTTTCTATATACTGATCGGCAGTTTCGGCTTCCTTGGTATATACCACATATATATTGCCCTCTTTTGTAACGCTGCCTACGCCTCCTGCCACCTTGTAGGCGTCAAAGACGATTATAAGCTCCATTTTTTTGACGCCCTGATAATTGCACATGATATTTATGAGTCTGTCTCTTGCGGAATCTATGCTTTCCTCCGCAAGCCTTCTGAGTTCATCCCATGCAAATATTATATTGTATCCGTCTACAAGTAAATATTCCGTATTCATGCTGCCGCTTCCTCTGATCGTTATTATATAAATTATACTATAATCGGCGGATAATAACAAGATTAAATATAAATATCAAATGGGAGGTGGGGAGGTAGGGTGCATAGATAAAATGGATTGTCGCATTGAAATTCTGTTTAGATAAGTATCGACCCTATCGGCAGACCCGACCCTTCCACCGCAAGCGGTCCCCCTCCCCTTTGCAGGGGAGGCTAGAAGAAGGTGGCTGTGCTACCCCCTCCCCAGCACTTTTGCTATGCAAAAACAAACCTTCGGTTTGTCGGATAGCTTTCCGATGCAAACCTCCAACGCCTGCGATAAAACGCCTTGCGTTTTATTGCAAGGCTAGGGGAGGCTTGAGTGTAAAAAATGCCGTTTTTTTGACATTATAAGGGAAGATAAATTGCATATTCCTAAAGCTCCCCTTAGGAGAAGGGGAGCTGTCAGGCACGTCAAAAATTTTGGGCTAATATATTTTTGAACGTGCCTGACTGAAGGGTCGATAACATAAACAATAATTCAAACTGACAGCTCATTTTTTTATTATCCCATTGTCGCTTCTGACCTCCCCTTGCAGGGAATGGTGGGGAGGGTGGGTGCATAGATAAATTGGATTGTTGTATTGAAATTTTGTTTAGGTATGTATCGACCCTATCGGCAGACCCGACCCTTCCACCGCAAGCGGTCCCCCTCCCCTTTGCAGGGGAGGCTAGAAGAGGGAGGGTGGGGATGTTAGGGGATACATAAATAAAGAGCTGTCATTAAGACAGCCCTTTACATAATATCAATTAACAATCTATGCACTTGAAAATCGTTATTGAAAGAGGAGCAAGGCGCATACCGATACTGTTTTCTCTATGGTTACACTCTATTTTTTCGGACTTGGCAGGTATGGTATTTATAACGCCGCTGCCGCCGAATTTAGTATCGTCGCTGTTAAGTATTTCCTTCCATGTACCCTCAAAAGGTACCGCTACTCTAAAGCCCTCGTCTGCATTGGGAGTAAAGTTGCATATTATAACGAGCGTATCCTCTTTCTTTTCGCCACGTCTTATGAAGGAATATATGCTTCTGTCTCTGTCGTCTGCATCTATCCACTCAAAGCCGAAGCCGTCGTAATCCTTCTGCCATAAGCCCGGATTGTCAAGATATATGTGATTTAATTCCTTAACGTAATCCAGCATTTGCTGATGATGATCGTACTCCAGAAGGAACCAGTCAAGAGGTCTCTTTTCATTCCACTCTATAAACTGACCGAATTCGCCGCCCATAAAAAGCAGCTTCTTGCCGGGATGACCCATAGCAAAGCCGTAAGCGGCTCTCAGATTGGCAAATTTCTGCCAGAGATCGCCTGGCATTTTATCCAGCATTGACTTCTTGCCGTGAACTACCTCGTCATGGCTCAGCACAAGAACGAATTTCTCGCTGTAAGCGTAGGTAGAAGCAAATGTCATATTATAGTGATGATAGCTCTTGTATATGGGATCCAGCTCAACATACTCAAGGAAGTCGTTCATCCAGCCCATATTCCACTTTAATGTAAAGCCCAATCCGTCATATTGAGCAGGCGTTGTAACGCCGGGCCATGATGTGGACTCCTCGGCGATCATGTGTACCTTCGGATGTCTGCCTGTAATTACGGAATTCATATGCTTCATAAATTCCACAGCTTCAAGATTTTCTCTTCCGCCGTACTGATTAGGCACCCACTGTCCCTCCTCCTTGCAGTAGTCAAGATAAAGCATAGAGGCAACGGCATCTACTCTCAGACCGTCGATATGGAATTTCTCTATCCAGTAAAGAGCATTTGTAATAAGGAAGTTCTTTACCTCGTTTCTGCCGTAATTGAAAATAAGTGTACCCCATTCGGGATGTTCTCCCTGCTTGGGATCCGCATGCTCATAAAGAGCGGTACCGTCAAACTTTGCTAGACCATGGGCGTCCTTGGGAAAATGAGCGGGTACCCAGTCCAGTATAACGCCTATGCCCGCCTGATGACACTTGTTCACAAAAGCCATAAATTCGGTAGGATTGCCGTAACGACTGGTGGGAGCATAATAGCCCGTTACCTGATATCCCCAGCTACCGTCAAAGGGATGTTCCTCTATGGGAAGCATCTCTATGTGAGTATATCCCATTTCCTTTACATAGGGGATAAGCTCCTCTGCCAGCTCGGGATAGCTTAAGAAACGATTATCCTCGCTTTCGACTCTCTTCCATGAGCCTAAGTGAACCTCGTATATATTCATAGGCACATTGTAAAGATCCTGCTTATCAAGCTGTTTGTACCACTTGGAGTCCTTCCACTTGTACTTGTTGATATCAAAAACAAGTGATGATGTACTTGGTCTAAGCTCGTTAAACTTGCCATAGGGGTCGGATTTCTGAATTATATCCCCCGTACTTGTCTTTATCTCAAATTTATACTTATCGCAGTCCTGAAGTCCCGGAACAAATATTTCCCATATACCCGAATTTGCCAAAAGTCTCATGGCATGGCGTCTGCCGTCCCAGGAGTTAAAATCGCCTATTACGCTTACTCTCTTGGCATTAGGCGCCCATACGCCGAAAAGCACGCCCTTTACGCCGTCTATTTCGGTAGGGTTGGCGCCAAGCTTTTCGTAGATATTGTAATGGGTACCCTGATTGAACAGATATATATCCTGCTCGCCAATGCCCGGCTCAAAGGAATAGGGATCGTAGTTCATAGTTCTGTTGCCGTCGTACCACTCTATGTCCAACTGGTATTTGAACCATTTCTTTCTGGTTTTTATAACGCACTCGTAAAAACCGTAGTCGTGTATCTTCTCCATGGGGAAAGTCTTGTCCCTCTTCTTGTCGTCTACTACGGTTATGGACTTTGCCTGGGGTATAAAGGCTCTTACCACAACACAGTCCTTGCCGTCAATGTTGGTCTCATGCATACCGAGTACTGTATGAGGATCACCGTGATTGGCATCGATTATAAGCTGTAACTCCATCATATTCACTGTTGTCAGCATAAAATATACACTTCCCTTCTTATAAAAATACCTTTTTTGATCATTGTTATATATTGTTAGTTTTATTATAACCTAAAAATTGAAATAATGCTAGTATAAATATAACAAATATTGTAAAATGTTTTAAAAATGATATAATAATTAATAAGGTGTTGCTTATTGATACAAAATGGGATATCGGTAATACATATCCTTTTGTAAATTCCGAGGAATTCAAAAGGGATTTGGATACCTATATGGAGCTTTTGGCTCAAAGGTATGAGCATGATAACCGATGAGATTGACGAATTTGAAAAAATGTAATATACTTAATAAAATAAATAAGTATATATATCAACGATATGATATATGCGGTATCAATGGGAGATGAATGAACATTTATGCTGGAATTCAGACCGATAGAGCTTGAAGACAAAGCCCTTGTAGAAAGCTATTACAGCAGGGAAAACCATTTTCTTTGCGAATATTGCTTTACAGACCTTTTTATATGGGGAAAACGATATAATACTCAAATTTGCGAACACAATGGTTTTTTATATGCAAAGATGAATGAAGAAAGCTACGAATTTTTTATGCCTCCCGAGGGAGACGGAGATATAAAACAAGCTGTGGAAGAGCTTTTTGAATATACCAAGGAACGAGGCATACCTCTTATATTCATGGCTGTTTATGATCAGATGAAGGAAAAGCTCGAAGCCGCCTATCCCAATAAATTTATATTTGAGGAAAGCCGTGACAATATGGACTATATATATCAGGCTGAAAAGCTCATAAATCTTTCGGGTAAAAAGCTCCATAAGAAGAAAAACCATTATAACAGATTTATGAAGGACTATGAAGGTCGCTGGAGTTATGAAGATCTTAATGACGACAACATGAGAGAATTTTTTACCTATCAACTGGATTGGTGCGATGAGGACGACGAATTTTTGGGAGAGATATGCGCAGTATCCACAGCTCTTAAAAATTACAAGGCTTTGGATATAAAAGGCGGTATATTAAGGATAGACGGAAAAATAGTGGCAATAACTTTGGGTTCACGATCATTTGACGATACATTTATTATCCATATCGAAAAAGCCGATGCATCCATAAACGGAGCATATCAGGTCATAAATAAGCTATTTGCCGAAAGAAACTGCCAAGATGTAAAATATATAGACAGAGAAGAAGATCTGGGCATAGCCGGTCTCAGACAGTCCAAGGAATCTTATTATCCGGAATTTCTCTCTGTATACTATGTTGCAAGGATACGGTGATATTATGATACGTTTTGCCAATGAAAATGACATTGAAAATATTAAAGGGCTTTGGGATATCTGCTTTCCCGAAGAACCTGACTTTAACAAATACTTTTTTGCAAATATATTTGATGTTAATAAAGCTCTTATATATGAAATGGAAAATAAGCTTATTTCCATGATACAAATGCTGCCTTATGAAATAAAGGGTATCGGCAAGGTCACATATATATACGGCGCCGCCACCTCTCCTCAATACAGAAATAAGGGCTATATGCGGGAGCTTTTGGAGGGATCCTACCGTATAGACAAAAAACATAAAAGAAAGGCTTCAATACTCATACCTGCCAATAAAGAGCTTTTTGACTTCTACAAAAAGCTCGGCTATGAAAACGCCTTTTATATAGGCGAAGGAGTGTATACACGCAACGGCGATGAGGGAGATATTTCAGAGGTCAAGTACAAGGATATCTCAAAGCTTATGAATCTGTACACAGGAGATATCGTAAGAAAACGCAGCTATTGGAAAATGTACATAGATATGTACAATGCTCTTGGAGGCAAGATATTTATAAGAAAAGACGCCTATGCCGTTGTTACCGACAGGGTCGAAGAGATAATGTACAGCACCGACGAGGGTAAAAACAAGCTTTTGAACGCTGTGTGCAGCTATCTTGGCAAGGATACTGTAGACGTTATTGAAAAGGGATACGAACCCTTTGGTATGATAAAAAAATACAAAGACATTGATACAGATAATATGTATATGAATTTAATGCTGAATTAATGATGAGATGAATAAAGAGGCTGCCCTTAGGCAGCCTCTCAAACTGTCGAATAACAATATTTCAAAATAGAATATAAATCTTAAGTGAAGAACTGTTTGCAAAAAAAGCGTCGCAGACTTTAATCCGCAAGGCGAGCTTTGCCCGCCTGAGGACAGGAACTTTTCTGTAATTTAGGCATTTATGCCTAAATTGCGGAAAACACGGCTGGTTCCTACTTTAGCTAACTGAAAGAAATGCAAGCATTTCTTTCAAGCCTCATCCTCGGAGGGTTCTTCATATACGTTGTCTTCCGTTATCTTATCCATACTCATAACGGTAACGCCTTCTTCAAGATTAATAAGCTTAACGCCTTGGGCAACACGTCCTACTGTGGAAATATCCTTTATCTTTATTCTTATAACGATACCTTCGCTTGTTACCATTATAAGCTCTTCCGTATCCTTTACCATAGCAAGACCTATTATATTGCCTGTCTTTTCCGTTATCTTATATGCCTTTATACCCTTACCGCCTCTGGACTGGGAGCGGAAATTATCTATCTCGGTACACTTGCCGAAGCCCTTTTCACTTACTATAAGAGCCTTATACCTTGGATCGACTATTTCGGCGCCTATAACAAAGTCGTCGCTGTCAAGCTTTATAGCCTTTACGCCGGCGGCTGTTCTGCCCATAGGTCTTACATTGCTTTCATTGAAGCGTATTGCCATACCCTTATGGGTAACAGTGAATACCTCATTGCTTCCGTTTGTAAGGAATACGGATATAAGCTCGTCTTCTTCCTTAAGACCTACGGCTATAAGACCTCCTCGGCGTATATTGTTAAATGCCTGAGCAGTTGTCTTTTTGATAATACCCTTTTTGGTTATCATCATAAGATACTGGTCGTTATCAAATTCCTTTATAGGTATAACTGCATTTATCTTTTCGCCTTCATCAAGCTGAAGCACATTTATTATAGGAGTGCCTTTGGCATTTCTGCCTGCCTCGGGTATTTCCCAAGTCTTTGTTCTGTATACCTTGCCCTTACTTGTAAAGTAAAGTATATAGCTGTGATTGGAGCTTAGGAAAAGCCTTTGAACAAAGTCCTCGTCTCTTGTCTGCATTCCTATTATGCCCTTGCCGCCTCTGTGCTGACTTCTGTAGCTGTCAAGAGATATCCTCTTTATATAATTGAGATGAGACATTGTTATAACAGACATATCGTCTGCTATGATATCCTCCATATCTATTTCGCCCATATCGTGTATGAGCCTTGTCTTTCTTTCATCTCCGTATTTCTTCTTTATATCGAGTATCTCGGTCTTTATTACCTCATAGAGCTTGTTCTTGTCCGAAAGTATAGCTCTCATTTCATCGGCAAAGGCTGTAAGTTCGTTATACTCGTTTTCCAGCTTTTCTCTTTCCATGCCTACAAGACTTCTGAAACGCATTTCACATATGGCATTTACCTGCTCCAATGTAAAGCCAAAGCGTTCTGTAAGTCTTTCCTTTGCCTCATTTGTGGTATGAGAGCTTCTCAATATGTTTATGACCTCGTCTATATTGTCAAGAGCCTTAAGGAATCCTTCCAGAATATGGATCCTTTTAAGAGCCTTTTCAAGGTCAAATTGAGTACGTCTTGTAATAACATCTTCCTGAAATTCTATATAGTTTTCAAGTATCTGCTTAATATTAAGGACCCTGGGCACACCCTTTACTATAACAAGGAAATTAATGCTTATGGATTCCTGGAGCTGTGAATATTTATAAAGCTGATTAAGGACTATTTCTGCAGAAGCGTCTTTCTTTACCTCTATAACTATATGAACTCCGTTTCTGTCGTTGGTATTGTCCTGTATGCCGGATATACCTTCTATCCTTTTTTCCTTTACAAGGTCGGCTATACCCGTTATCATACGTGATTTATTGACCTGATAGGGTATCTCGGTAATGACTATATGCTCTCTGCCGTTAGGCAGTACCTCAATATTTGCTTCCGCTCTTACCTTTATTTTGCCCTTTCCTGTTCTGTAAGCGTTAAGTATACCGCTTTTGCCCAGTATATTGCCTCCTGTGGGAAAGTCGGGACCTTTTATTATCTCTATTATCTCCTCTATATCGGTCTCTCTGTCTTCGTTTATTTTATTGTCTATCACTCTGACAATGCCGTCTATTACCTCGGAAAGGTTATGAGGAGGTATATTTGTAGCCATACCTACGGCTATACCGCTTGAGCCGTTTACAAGAAGATTGGGTATCCTTGACGGAAGCACCGTAGGCTCCATAAAATCTCCGTCATAATTAGGCTGAAAGTCTACTGTATTTTTATCTATATCCGCAAGCATTTCCAAAGAGATCCTGGAAAGTCTTGCTTCCGTATATCTGGGAGCGGCTGCCTGATAGCCGTCGATAGAACCGAAGTTGCCGTGACCGTCTACAAGAGGATATCTCATAGAAAAATCCTGAGCAAGCCTTACAAGAGCGTCGTAAATGGCAGCATCGCCGTGAGGATGATATTTACCCATTGTATCGCCTACGATACGGGCGCATTTTTTATGCGCCTTGTTGGGTTCCAGTCCCATTTCGTTCATAGAATAGAGTATTCTTCTGTGAACAGGCTTAAGACCATCTCTGACATCGGGCAAGGCTCTGGCAACAATAACGCTCATGGCATAGTCTATATATGAGCTTTTCATAGTTTCAGAGATCTCAGCATCGACTATCCTGTCAAATTGTCTGTTTTCATCCATTGTTATTACCTCTTATACATCTAGTGTTGCGTAGTTTGCATTCTGCTGAATAAACTCACGTCTGGGTTCTACATTATCGCCCATAAGCTTATCGAATATTTCATCTGCTATTCTGGCATCGTCGATAGTTACCTTTATGAGTATTCTCTTTTCGGGATCCATAGTTGTTTCCCAAAGCTGTGACGCATCCATTTCTCCCAAGCCTTTGTATCTTTGTATGGGCTTCATACCCTCTGCGCCTATTTCAGCTATTATACGATCTCTTTCCATGTCCGAATAAGCATAGTATTCCTTCTTGCCCTTTTCCAATTTATAGAGAGGAGGCTGAGCAAGATATACATAGCCTTCTTCTATAAGGGGCTGCATAAATCTGAATATAAAAGTAAGAAGAAGAGTCGTGATATGAGCTCCGTCAACATCGGCATCTGTCATAAGCACTATTTTATGATATCTAAGCTTTGTAATATCAAAATCCTCATGTATACCTGTGCCGAAAGCCGTTATCATAGACTTTATCTCTTCATTGCCCAATATTCTGTCCAGCCTTGCCTTTTCAACATTTAATATCTTGCCTCTTAAGGGAAGTATGGCTTGTGTTCTGGAATCTCTTGCCTTAACGGCGGAACCGCCTGCGGAATTACCCTCAACGATATATATTTCACACTGGGAGGGATCCTTTTCGGAACAATCCGTAAGCTTGCCGGGAAGCTTTCCCGTTTCGAGAGCGTCTTTTCTCCTAACAAGCTCTCTTGCCTTTCTTGCGGCGTCTCTTGCTCTGGCGGCAAGTATTGATTTTTCAAATATGGTTTTGGCTATTGAAGGATTTTCTTCAAGAAAATATGTGAGCTTTTCGGAAAGAACTGAGGCTACGGCGCTTGTAGCTTCGCTGTTGCCCAGCTTCGTTTTGGTCTGACCTTCAAACTGAGGCTCTGATATCTTTATGCTGACTATTGAAGTAAGACCTTCTCTTATATCCTCGCCTGAAAGCTTTTCATTTTCTTTTATAAGATTAAATCGCCTTCCGTAGTCGTTTACGGTCTTTGTAAGAGCCGTTCTGAAGCCCTGCACATGTGTGCCGCCGTCTACCGTATTTATATTGTTGACATAAGAATAATTGTTTTCTATAAAGCCGTCGTTATGCTGGAAGGATATTTCCACATTGATACCATCCTTGACTCCTTCACAATAGAAAATAGAATCGTACATAGGAGTTTTGTTCTTGTTTATATGCTCTACAAACTCCTTTATTCCTCCCGTATAGTGATATGTGAATACGTTATTGTCATCTGCTCTCAGATCCAAAAGAGTTATTTTTATACCCTTTGTAAGAAAAGCCGTTTCCTGTAAATGCTGTTTAAGAGTTTCGGTATTGAATATAACATCGTCAAATATCTCGGGATCGGGTTTAAAGCTTATAAGAGTGCCGGTAGCTTCGGGATCGCATTCTCCCACTACCGTAAGCTTATTTGTAGCCTTTCCTCTTTCATATCTCTGCTCATAAACATTGCCTTCCTTATATATATTGACAACGAGCCACTGGCTCAAAGCATTAACGACAGAGGCGCCTACGCCGTGAAGACCGCCGGATACCTTATATCCTCCACCGCCGAATTTACCGCCTGCATGAAGTATCGTAAAAACAACTTCTACGGCAGGTATGCCCTTTTGAGGATGTATTCCTACGGGTATGCCTCGTCCGTTATCTCTTACGGATATGGTCTCGTCTTTATTTATAGTTACCTCTATATGAGTACAATAGCCTGCAAGAGCCTCGTCTACCGCATTATCCACTATCTCATAAACACAATGGTGGAGACCTCTTGAAGACGTTGAACCTATATACATACCGGGTCTTTTTCTTACGGCTTCAAGACCCTCCAGTATCTGTATCTGATTTTCATCATATTCTGTTTCTACATTGTTTTCAAAAAACTCTTTATTTTCATTATCTGCCATTTTATTGCCTCCAAAGAGCTGTTAGTATATCCGTGTACTGGTATACCCCACCCCATAATAAATTAATTATAGCACATTTTAAAGAAAAATAAAAGAGATTTTATTTATTTTTCCTCAATTTTTCCTTCTGAAATATAAAATATCTTGGCTTTGCTTTCTATATTTTTAACAATGTCGTCCACTCCCGTAGAAGTAATAACAGTTTGTATATTATTTATGGAACCGAGAATATAGAGCTGTCTTTTTCTGTCCAGCTCCGAAAGCACATCGTCTAAAAGAAGAATAGGAGAATATCCTGTTTTTTCCTTTAAATTTTCTACCTCTGCCAATTTAAGAGAAAGGCATATTGTCTTGTGCTGACCCTGAGAACCGTAATCTCTTGAATTTATGCCGTTTATATTGAACAAAATATCGTCTTTGTGTATACCTACTGTAGTAGTCTTGCAAAAAATGTCCTTTTCACGGCATTCCTTCATCTTTTTTTCATATTCCTTTTCTTTTACATTGGGTATATATATAACTTCGAGACTTTCCTTTCCCGAGGTTATATCATTATGTATCATATCTGCCTTTAAAGCAGTTTCATTTATAAATCTGTTTCTTTCGCTTATTATTTTTTTACCGTATAACACAAGCTCAGAATCATATACGTCCAATGTCACATGGTCTGCTTTTTCTTCTTTAAGAAGAGTATTTCTTTCCTTAAGTATCTTATAATACCTTCTTAAATTGTCGGCATATATCCTGCTCATCTGACAAATTTCCATATCCATATAACGTCTTCTGTATGAAGGTCCTTCCTTTACGAGCATAAGATCTTCCGGAGAGAATAAAACGATATTGACTGTGCCGAAAAGGTCGTTTATATTTTTGACCGGCTCATTATTAAGGGCTATCCCTTTTTTATTGTTTTTCTTTATATGTATATTTATTTTGTCCTTATAGGATCCCTTGTCCGCTATAAGCTGTATATGAGCGGAATCCTTGCCGAAGCTTATAGTTTCTTTAGGAATATGAGTTCTCATACTTCTTCCCGTAGCGCACATATACATTGCTTCAAGTATGTTTGTTTTTCCCTGGGCGTTGGCTCCGTAAAATATATTTACTCCGGGAGAAAGCTCAATATTTAATTTTTCTATATTTCTGTAGTTTATAAGAGAAATATTTTTAATTATCATAGCTTGCTATCGTAAACTCCATATCCTTATTTTTGTCAAAAACTTCGCCTTTTACACTGACTTTGTCTCCATTTCGAAGCTTTTTTCCTCTTAAAGTACACTTTTCATCGTTTACATAAACATATCCTTCTTGTATAATAATTTTAGCGTCAGAGCCTTGTCCCACTATATTTGCCAGCTTAAGCGCCTGCTGAAGTTTTATAAATTCTGTTTTTATATATATTTTATCCATAATGTCAGCCTCTCGGATTTATGGGAAGAATAAGATATTTATACTCATCGTTTGTAACTCCCGTTATTATACAAGGAGATTTGTTCGTTTTAAAAAGCATTTTAACATATTCTTCTTCACAAGCTGAAAACACGTCTATCAAAAATCTTGCGTTAAAGTTTATAACAAGACCTTCTCCCGCCTCCATATTTATGGGAACGTCTTCCACAACATTTCCTATGGATGAATTACATTCTATATTTATAAAATTGTTATTTACTGTTAATTTAACATCCGTTTTTTTACTGTCATCGGACACTATGACAGCTCTTTCAAGAGAACTGAGCATATCTAAAGTATTTACAGTAATACGGGTATCAAAATCATTGTTGAAAAGATTTTCATAATTGAGATAATCTCCGTCTAAAAGACGTGATATCATCCTGCACTGCTCAAGCTCAAAAAGTATATGCATTGATGAAAAAATGATTTTTATCTTTTTGCTGTCATCATCCGGAAGAAGTCTGCAAAGCTCGTTAAGAGCCTTACCCGGAACTACAAATTCATTGTATTCGTTATAGTCTACGGGTCTTCTTCTCCAACTTACTCTGCATCCGTCTATGGCTGCTATGTTAATATATCCTTCGTCAAATTTTATCTGTTCTCCCTTCAGTATGGGTCTTACATCTTCCGTTGCCACTGAAAATATAGTTTTCTTTATCATATTTTTAAAAGTGAGAGAACCTATTTCTATTTCTGTTATATTATTTTTAAGCTCCTCAGGCATAGGATATTGCTCGGGATTCTGACCTCTTATGTTGAATATGGATTTACCTGATTTTATTTCACAATTATATTTATCGTCTGTTTTTATTGTTACAAATTCGCTTGGAAGCTTTCTTATTATCTCAGAAAAAATCCTTGCATCTATTGCAACTGCTCCCTTTTCGTAAAGCTCGGATTCTATTTCGGAAGTTTCTATGCTGAGTTTAAGATCGTTTGCTATAAGTCTGAAGCCCTTTCTGTCCGCAATAAGAAGTATACAGCTTAATATATCCAATGTAGAACGAGCCGTTACAGCCTTTGAAACAATATTTATGGCATTTATGAGATTTTGTTTATTACATTCTATATACATATATATTCCTCCGTTGATTAATAGTTATAGTAAAATAAATAATATAATATATAAATAATTATAAATATATATATACATATATAATAAATATATATTATTAATAAGAAGTAGTTGTAGTAGTGTATGTTGAAACTGTTGAAAAGTATAAGAAAGCCTTATAAATAAAGTAAAAAAATATTAACATTACTTGTTGAATATATGTTAAAAACTATGGAGATATAAACATATATCAACATGGTAAAAAATGGATGAAAAATTTATATACAATAATCAACATTAAATTATCAACATATAAACATTTATTTGTGGAAATTTTATCCTGTTATCCTTTTTTCAAGAGCAGATATTTCCGCTGCCTTTTCATCATTTTTTTCTATAAGTCTGCTTATCTTATCACAGCCGTTCATAACCGTGGAGTGATCTCTGCCGCCGAATTTGTCTCCTATTACTTCAAGGCTGTCCTCAAGAAGCTTTCTGCAAAGATACATTGCCGTGTGTCTGTAAGTGGTAAGAGGCTGAGTTCTTCTCTTTGAAAGCAGCTCTTCAACAGTTATTTTATAAAAATCTGCCGTTGTCTGCTGTATATAGTCGATGGTTATATTGCTTTTTGAGGTTTTAATGGTATCCTTTATAACCTCCTCTGCAAGCTCCATATCTATTATTCTGTTATTAAAGCGGGCAAACATTATTATTTTATTTAAAGCCCCTTCCATTTCTCTTATGTTGGATGTTATTGAATAGGCTATATATTGTAATATTTCCTTTGGTATAACTATATTTTTATTTTCGGCCTTCTTTTCGAGTATAGCCGTTCTTGTTTCAAAATCGGGAGATTTTATATCAAATATAAGTCCCATAGACATTCTGGCAACAAGCCTGTCCGTAAGAGTTTTTATTTCGGAAGGCTTTCTGTCGGAACACATTACTATTTGCTTCTTTGAATCTATAAGAGTGTTGAAGGTATGGAAAAATTCTTCCTGAGATCCTTCTTTGCCTGATAAAAACTGAATATCGTCTATAAGGAGAACATCCAGTTTTCTGTATTTTTCTCTGAATTCTATCTGCTTTTTGTATTGTATGGATTCTATAAGCTCATTTGCAAATTTTTCACATGAAACGTATAATATATTGCAATCGGGATTGTACTGCAATATATGATTTCCGATAGCGTGCATAAGGTGAGTTTTTCCAAGTCCTACTCCTCCGTAGAGAAAAAGAGGATTGTATGTATCGTCTTCTCCCGGATTTTCAGCTACTGCCACTGCTGCCGCATGAGCTATATTGTTGGAGGGACCTACAATAAAATTGGAAAAAAGAAAATCCTCTCTCAGACCGTTTTCCTTTACTCTTAAGGTCTTATATGTATTGTTGTTCTCATTGTTTATTTCATTTTCTTTGAGATCGGATTCTATTACAAATTTCATATCCCTGCCAAATACCTGTGTAAGAGCATTGTCTATTTTGGCTGAATATTTCTTTTTTATCATATCTTTATATGCATTGTAATCCATTGTAAGGGTGCATATAAAAAGATTTCCTATATATCTTAAGGGTATTATAGGCTTAATAAATGTATGATATATAACATCATTTACTTCCGACATAATTATACCGAGAGCCTCCTGCCAGTATTGCTCGGCTGTTTTCATAACATATACTCCTTTCATTTAGTATTATTAAATAATAACTAATTAATTATATTTTTTAATTATAAACAATTGTGAATAACTTTAAAAATATGGAAAAATAATGACATTTTGTGAATAATTCACACAATATCAACAGAGTTATCAACAAAATGTGAATAAAAAACGCTGTTTTTTTAAGTATATAACCTTTAATATTATACCATAAATGAAGGAGTAAATCTATAAAAAAATAATGAATTTTATAAAAAATCAAATATCTATATCCAGGAGTTCAGAAGCGTTTTTATAAAAAATATTTTCCTTGTCCTTATAGGATATTTTTTCAAACATAAGAGCCTCCACATACATTTTTGGATTGCATATGGGATAATCCGTTCCGAATAATATTTTGCTGCTGCCGCATTCTCTTACTGTATTTTTTACCATTCCGTATCTGAATAAACCTGTTCCGCTCAGATCCATATAATAATTGTTATACTTTTTAAGTCTGTATATATGATTGTAATAGTCTTCTTTATCTCTTGGGTGGGCTCCCACAAAGGGTATATTGGGAAAATTTTCAAGAGCCTTTATTATACTTTCGTCATTTTGAGTATGTATGGATACAACAAAACCGAGCTGTGATATTATTTCATATATCTGATGCATATTTTTGTTATAATAGCTTTCCCATCCGTTGTAATAAGGCACAAGTTCTCCTATAAGTTTTATACCCTTAGATCTCATTAAATATAGCTCTTCTATTGATTCCTTTACATAATCAGGATGTATATGTATGCCGGGAGTATAAAAGCCCTTCCATTTTTCACTAATATCTATTGCAGTTTTATTGAGTCTGTGTATATCTTCAAATGATGTAACTTTTTCTATTACGGAACCGCATATATGACAGATACCGGAAGATATTATATCGTCCTTAAAATTTTCGGGTGTATCTACAATATTATTGTAAAAACAAGTATTCTGTTTTTTAAGCATAAAGGGATGAGTGTGAAAGTCAATTATTTTCATATTTTCTCCTTTTGTATTTTATTATACCCTTCTATAATAAACATTACAGAAGGGTATTTTTTACTTATTTATTCAATTATTTGTTAAGTATAAGTACACAATTTTTGCCATTTCGGCTCTTGTTATAATGTCGTCGCCTCTGAAATAATTGTCATTATCCAAATATCCAAGTCCCTTTAATATAGCGACGCTTCCTTTATCAGTATCTTCATAAGGAGAAATATATATATTGAGATCCGTTATTTTATCATATCCCATAATGTCCGTAAAAATTTCTGCAAATTCGTAACGTGTCAGAGGTTTAAGTGGATCTTCTGAATATTTTTTATATTTATCTTCATTATTCATAGAATATCTTAAATTACTGACTGAAAAGAATTTTTCAAAATCGGCAAATGTAAGAGGCTTTTCTCCTTCAAAATTATCTCCTTCAAAACGATAGTCCATATAAAGGAGTTTTGTGGCTATTTCAGCATACCATTGATCGCTTATATCTTTATATGAATTTATTTTATTATTGTTTTTTGAAATAGGCATGCCGTTTTCTATGCTTATGATATCTCCTGTTATTGCATCTACTGCATAAGAAGCATTTATATTGTATATATCGTATACATTATATATGCCTGAACTATTATCTAATTTGGCAAAATATGACTTTTCAAGAGGAAATTCGCTCAATCCCTTATTAAAAGCCTCGTCCTTGGTTATTCTGGCATTTAATTTAGGATAATTAAAATAGCTGTTAAGATCAAAATCGGCATACATTATCTGAGAATCTCCGTTGAATTCTATTCTGATACCCTCGTCTAAGGATCTTATACCGTTTCTGTAAACATCAAAATTGAATACAGGTCTTTCATTATATTCATTTCTGAGAACAAAATCAAGTTGAGGATAATTGCTCTTTATAATGGACTTTGCCTTTTCTTGAAGAATATTTTTGTCTATATTTTCATTTTTTTCATAGTCCATGTATCTATTATAGCTTGTCAGTCTTCCATCCTGGTCAAAAGAAGCATACAGATCCATATCCTTGCTGTAATTAATATTTAAAGAATAGTAATTTTTATTTTCTATTTTTCTTTTATAATAGTTGTAATTAATATCGGAAACATTTATATTTAAGCCAAAAAGTGAATTAAGCTTATTTACGGCATATTCGGGCTTTATCACAGATTTAAAATTGGATATTTCATTTATTTCCGTTTCTGTAAGATTTATATCGGCTTCTTTTACACTCATTTTAGCATCGCCTGCCGCCGCTGTTTCCGCTGTGCCATAGTCATAATAAAAGAAATCATTTTCAAATTTTTCTCCCGTTATAGCGTCCATATAATAATATTCGGGAGCATAAGCCAAAATTGTATTATATTTTTCTTTTTCGTAATCATATGTTGTGATATAAACAAGATCAAATTTATTTTTTAATATTTCTTTTGCTCTTTCTTCTGATATGGTTGAAGCAAAATTATCTGTCTTTATATCAAAGAGATTATAAGGCACGCTTGAATTCAGTACAGTGTTTAAATATTTATTTACAGTAACATTTATTTTTCCTGATGAAAAAGGTATTTCTCCATTAATTATATTATAAGTGTAGGTAAATGTTTCATAGCTTGAAAAGTAATCAACATACTTTATATTGCCGTAATTATCTCCAAGAATTTTTTTAAGAAAATCATCTGCCGTTTTCTTACACTGATTTTCATCATATATATGGGTCTTATCCCTCTGATTATTATATGCAAAATAGTTATATATATTGCCTTCCATATCACAGGTAACTTCTATGTAAGAGTTGTTATCTTCATTATTCCAATTTATGTTCAAAAATTTGGTGTTATTGTTTGAATATTCAGAACAATCGAAATTTTCATAAGCTTCAATATCCAATGTATTTTTGACCTTCGATACGATATTTTCATAATCCTGAGCATAAATATTGAAGGACATCATAATTACAGATGATAAAAAAACAGATAAAAATTTTTTCATAAAAATACCTCCTTATATAAATATTATTATAATTTATTTTACCATATATCCCTTATAAATGCAATAAAATGCTTGTATTTTACAATATTTGGTGGTACAATTATAATGATAAAATATAACTTATCCGAAGCAGAAAAAGAAGCTTGCTTAGTTTTTCTGCGAGGATAAGTTAACGATATGTTTTTCCTATTTTGGAGCATAGCGACAAAATGTACTGCGTAAGCAGTAAAAGGCGAAACATTTTAGGAAAAACATAGAGTATCCGAAGGTGCAAAAGCTTGTTTTAATTTGTACGGAGGATAAGTTAACGATATGTTTTTCCAGTTTTGGAGCATAGCGACAAAATGTACTGCGTAAGCAGTAAAAGGCGAAGCATTTTAGGAAAAACATAGAGTATCCGAAGGTGCAAAAAGCTTGTTTTAATTTGTGACGAAGATAAGTTAACGATATGTTTTTCCAGTTTTGGAACATAGCGACAAAATGTACTGCGTAAGCAGTAAAAGGCGAAGCATTTTAGGAAAAACATAGAGTACCCGAAGGTGCAAAAAGCTTGTCTTAATTTGCGCCGAGGATAAGTTACCGACATGTCAGTGGAGGTTTTATATTATAATAAGGAGTAATGAAAAATGGACTTTAATTATGGTATCTCAGAGGCTATTGCCAAGGCTTCGGGAATAGATATAAACGAAATTAAAGATACTTTGGAGATCCCTGCCAACGGAGAAATGGGAGATTATGCTTTTCCTTGCTTCAAGTTTGCAAAAATAATGAGAAGATCCCCTTCTCTTATTGCCGAGGAAATAGCCGATAAAATTGAAAAGCCTGATTTTGTAAGCAAAATACAGACTGTAAATGCGTATATTAATTTTTATATAGATAAAAGCATTTTTGTAAAAAATGTTATAACGAATATTATAGATAAAGGAAACGACTTTATAAAAAGCGATATAGGTAAAGGAAAAACTGTTGTCATAGACTATTCCTCTCCAAATATTGCAAAGCCCTTTCATGTAGGTCATCTTCGTTCTACGGTAATAGGAAACGCTCTTTACAATATATATGAGACGTTGGGCTACAATGTAGTGGGTATAAACCATTTGGGAGATTGGGGAACACAGTTCGGCAAGCTTATTGTGGCTTATAAAATGTGGGGAAACAAGGAAGCTGTCGAAAAGGATGATATAAAGGAATTAAGCAGGATATACGTTAAATTTCACGAGGAAGCGGAAAAGGATCCTTCTCTTAATGACGAGGCAAGAAGCTGGCTTGTCAAAATGCAGGAAGGAGATAAGGAGGCTCTTGCTCTTTGGAAATGGTTCTGCGATATCAGTATGAAGGAATTCAACAGGATATATGACAGGCTTGGAATTAAATTTGATAGCTATGCAGGAGAAAGCTTTTACAATGACAAAATGGCTGCAGTCGTAGATGAGTTAAAGGAAAAAAATCTTTTGACGGAAAGCCGAGGAGCTCAGATAGTCGATCTTGAAAAATATAATATGCCTCCTTGTCTTATATTGAGAAGCGACGGAGGTACTCTGTATCCTACAAGAGATATATCCGCTGCCATATACAGAATGAACACTTATGATTTTGAAAAGTGTATATATGTTACAGCCCTTGACCAGAATCTTCATTTTGCCCAGTGGTTTAAGGTAATAGAACTTATGGGTTATTATTGGGCGGACAAGCTCATACATGTGCCTTTCGGTCTTGTAAGTCTGGGAGACGGTAAACTCAGCACAAGAAAAGGTCATGTAGTTCTTATGGAAGATATTCTTAATATGTCTGTTGAAAAGACAAAGAATATTATAGAGGACAAAAATCCTAACTTGGAAAACAAGGATAAAATTGCCGAGGATGTGGGCATAGGAGCCATTATATTTGACGATCTATATAACAGCAGAATAAAAAATGTTGTATTCGATATGGAACGAATGCTTAATTTTGACGGAGAAACAGGTCCTTATGCTCAATATACTCATGCAAGAGCCTGCAGCATAATAAGAAAAGCCGGTGTAAATAAATATGAGGATATTGAAAATATAGATCCTCTGCTTATATGCGACGAGGCAAGCGTAAATGTATTTAAGGTGCTGGATGAATTTAAGTATAAAATACAGGAAGCTGCCGAAAAAAATGAACCCTATATAGTGACAAGACATATTATAGAGATATGCAAAGCATTTAATAAATTCTATAATGAAAACAGTATTATGAACAGCGAAGAAAATGTAAAAAATGCAAGACTTGCCGTTGTTATGGCTGTAAGAGACAATATAAAGGTCGGTTTGGAGATAATAGGTCTTAAAGCTCCCGAGGCAATGTAATTATGAATAATAATAAGAGTTGTTATTGTAGACAACTCTTATTTTATATTGTAAAAGAAAGACTTACCAAATTGTTTCACGTGAAACATTATTATGTTTTTCAATTTATTGTAGATTTTTATATAAATATGTGGTAGAATAAATTTATAGATAAAGTTGAACGAATTTTAAATGAGGTATGTTATAATGGGAAAGGTAATAGCAATAGCCAATCAGAAAGGCGGCGTCGGCAAAACTACGACTGCCATTAATCTGGCTGCTTTTCTGGCTGAAAAAGGAAAAAAGGTACTTGTGATAGATTCCGATCCCCAGGGCAATACGACAACAGGGCTTGGGATAGATAAAAACAATGTGGAAAATACGTTTTACGACCTTATAATGGGGGAAGCTAACTTTAACGAAACTATTTGCAGGGCTGAGTTTGATGAGTTTGGTCTCGATATTCTGCCAACTGACATACAACTTTCCGGCGCCGAAATTGAGCTTATTAATTTTGACAGAAGAGAATATATTCTTAAGGATATACTTGAGGGCAATAATGTAAGGGATAATTATGACTTTATACTGATAGATTGTCCGCCCTCGCTTAATATTCTTACATTAAACGCTCTTACATCGGCTAATTCCGTTCTTATTCCTCTTCAATGTGAGTTTTTGGCTCTTGAGGGCTTAAGTCAGTTTTTACACACATATCAGCTTGTAAAGGACAGGATGAACAGCAATATTGAAATAGAAGGTATTGTATTTACAATGTTTGATGCCAGAACAAACTTATCCATGCAGGTAGTTGAGGAGGTTACAAATTATTTAGGATCGGATCTTTATAAATGTATAATACCAAGAAATGTAAGACTTAGCGAAGCCCCAAGTCATGGTCTGCCTATTAATCTCTACGACAGAAGGAGCAAGGGTTCTGAGGCGTATGAAGCATTGGCGGACGGAATATTGGAAAAGGAGGGATAACAACATGGCAGCTCAGAAAAAAAGCGGCTTGGGAAAGGGCTTAAATGCTCTTATGTCAAGCAACGATATACCCCAGGATAATAATGTGCTTGAGGTGGATATCAACAAAATTACACCTAACAGATCACAGCCCAGAAGTATATTTAACGATACTTCCTTAAACGAATTGGCAATGTCCATAGAGGAAATGGGCATAATACAGCCCTTGACTGTAAAGAAAATAGATGATTACTATGAGATTATTGCAGGAGAAAGAAGATGGAGAGCAGCAAGAATAGCGGGTCTAAAGAAGGTACCTGTTATTGTAAAGGAATATGACGATCTTAAAAGCCTTGAAGCCGCTCTTATTGAAAATATACAAAGGGAAGACCTCAATCCTATGGAGGAAGCCTTTACATATATTCGATTCAGTAATGATTTCGATATGAATCAAGAAGAAATTGCAAAAAAGGTAGGTAAAAGCCGTTCCGCAGTTGCCAATGCAATGCGTCTTGCTAATTTGGATAAAAGGGTGCAGGTATTTGTAAAGGAATATAAGATAACTAACGGTCATGCCAGAGCGTTGCTGGGTATAGACAACGGCAATATTCAATTTGAGCTTGCCGAGAAAATAATTGACGAGGATCTCAGCGTAAGAGAAACGGAAGAGCTTGTTAAAAATACCGTTGAAAATATGGGAAAACCCCATATTGAGGAAAAAAAGACTATAAGAAATCCCGAGGTTGCAAGAGAATGTATGAGGATCGCCAAAGAACTGAGAACTATATTCGGTACCAAGGTAAATGTAAAGAATAATAAAAACAGGGGCAAAATAGAGATAGAGTACAGTTCTATTGAGGATCTTGACAGAATTGTGGGAATGATAAAGGAAAAAATGCAGAATTAAGGAGGGGACTTGTAAATGTTTCACGTGAAACATTTACAGGTCTTTTAAATTTATATGTACAAACTTATATTATGTGATTTAGACGGAACCCTTTTAAACGATGATAAAAAAATACCCCATATCAATATAGAATTTATAAATAAAGCCATAAGCTCAGGCTGTAAATTTGTGCTGTCAAGCGGAAGATCAAATATGAGTTTAAATAACTTCAACAGGGAGCTAGGTCTGAATGTAAAGGGCTGCTATTGTATAGGATATAATGGTGGTATAATATACGAAGCGGATACTCTTAAAATATTGAAAGAGCATTTGCTAAGCGGCAGTATGGCTGTAAAGGCAGTAAAGCTTTGCAGAAAATATAATGTAGACTTAATGGTCTACTATAATGAAAATCTTTATTATGAAAAACCTTCAAAGAGAATAGAATTATATGCAAAAAGATCTAAATTGGTACCTATATATGTAAAGGATCTGGAGGATATATGTATAAACAATGTATCCAAGGTAATTATAATAGGAAGCAATTCACTGCTGAAGGCTGTGGAAAACGAGGTATATACATTGGGATTGGATAAGGAGATAACAACATTTTTTTCCGCAGATGATCTCTATGAATTCAATCCTTTGAATATAGATAAGGGTACCGCTCTTGACGAGCTTTCACAAATATTAAATATCGATATAAATGATATTATAGCTATCGGAGATAATATGAACGATATGTCTATGATAAAAAAAGCAGGTCTTGGAGTGGCTGTAAAAAACGGTACTGACGAGATAAAGAAGGCTGCCGATTATATTACCGAGAGGACTAACAACGAAGGCGCCGTGGCAGAGGTCATTGAAAAATTTCTTCTCAATGTGTAAACTTTATCCTAATATAGAAATTTATGCTTGCAAAATATCTGATCTGTGTTATACTATATAATATATTTAAGCCTTTGAGAAAGAATAAGCTGTAGGTAGATATGCAGAGAGCTGCCGTAGGGTGAAAGGCAGCTATTGAATACAGCCTTCCAACTTTCGAGTATATCGGGCTTTCGGCGAGGAGCCGAGGGGTTAGCCCCTTACAGCTTACAGGAGAGGCAGACCTTTGTCTGCAAATTGGGTGGCAACGCGGTCTAATCGTCCCAATATACCTTTTACAAGGGTGTGTTGGGTTTTTTTATTAAGGAGGATATAAAATGATAGACATTAAATTTTTAAGAGAAAATCCAGATGTAGTTAAGGAAAACATTAAAAAGAAGTTCCAGGACAGTAAGCTTCCTCTTGTGGATCAGGTAATAGAGCTTGACGCAAAGGCAAGAGCCGCACAGCAGGAGGCGGACAGTCTGAGAGCGGAAAGAAAACAGCTTTCAAAGAAAATAGGCGCTCTTATGGGTCAAGGCAAGAAGGACGAGGCAGAAGAGGTTAAAGCTCAGGTAAATGCCCAGGCGGAAAGACTTGCTCGGCTTGAAAATGACGAAACTCAGCTTCAGGCAGACATACTTAAAATAATGATGACTATACCGAATATAATAGACGAAAGCGTACCCATAGGTAAAGACGACAGCGAAAATGTAGAGGTACGGAGATATGGCGAGCCTGTCGTTCCCGATTATGAGATACCCTATCACACAGATATTATGAAGAGATTTGACGGTATAGATCTGGATTCAGCAGGTAAGGTAGCGGGAAACGGCTTCTACTATCTTATGGGAGATATTGCAAGGCTTCATTCGGCTGTAACGGCATATGCCAGAGATTTTATGATAGACAGAGGCTTTACCTACTGTATACCCCCTTATATGATAAGAAGCAATGTTGTAACGGGAGTTATGAGCTTTGCGGAAATGGATTCTATGATGTATAAAATAGAAGGAGAGGATCTTTTCCTTATAGGCACAAGTGAGCATTCTATGATCGGTAAATTTATAGATACTATTTTAAAGGACGAGGATCTTCCTCAGACTCTTACAAGCTTTTCTCCCTGCTTCAGAAAGGAAAAGGGCGCTCACGGAATAGAGGAAAGAGGCGTTTATAGAATACATCAGTTTGAAAAGCAGGAAATGATAGTAGTATGTCAGCCCGAGGACAGCAAAATGTGGTTCGATAAGCTGTGGCAAAATACGGTGGACTTTTTCAGGACCCTTGATATTCCTGTAAGAACATTGGAATGCTGTTCGGGAGATCTTGCGGATCTTAAGGTAAAGAGCGTTGATGTTGAGGCATGGTCTCCAAGACAGAAAAAGTATTTTGAGGTCGGAAGCTGTTCCAATTTAGGCGACGCTCAGGCAAGACGTCTTAAAATAAGGGTACATGGTAAAAACGGAAAATATTTTGCACACACTCTTAACAATACCTGCGTTGCGCCTCCAAGAATGCTTATCGCTTTTCTTGAAAATAATCTGAATGAGGACGGTTCCGTTAATATTCCGAAGGCTTTGCAGCCATATATGGGCGGAAAGACTGTTATTACCCCTAAAAATTAAGGTGACGCTATGAGCAGGATGGATGAACTTTTAAAAAAAATAAACGAGCTTGCGGCTAAAAACAAAAGAGAAGGGCTTACCGATGAGGAGCTTAGGGAAAGAGATGATCTTCGAAAGGAATATTTAGCCCTTTTCAGAGAGGGTTTTAAAAAGAACTATCTTGAAAATATGTATTATGTGGATGAAGAGGGCAATCAGGTAAAGATCCCGGAGAAAATAGGTGATAAATAAATGAATTCTGATAAAAGGATCATTGAAAAAATTATTTTTGTGGTATTTATAACTGCGGTAATATTTACTTGTTTTCAAAATCTGGACACGGTGTTCAAATATATATCCGTAATATTGAGCATAGGTTTTCCTTTTATACTGGGAGGGGCTATTGCTTTTCTCGTAAATATACCTATGAGCTTTATTGAAAGGATATTTTTTGAAAACAAGTACATTAAAAACAACAGGACTGTAAGGAGCATTAAAAGACCCTTAAGCCTTGTATTGGCTCTGGCAGCCATAATTGCCGTTGTAATAGGCGTGTTTACAGTTGTTATACCTCAGCTTACAGTGACGGTTAAAGAGCTTGGGACAACCATATACAGATTTTTGCCCATAGCCGAGAAAAAAATACTCGCTATTGTAAACAACGATTGGTTCAGAACGCAAATAGAAGATATTTTTGCCGAATTCAACTGGAATTCCGTAACAGATCATTTGGGAGCATTTTTCAAAAGCAGCTCGGATATGATAACATCCACTGTCGGCGTTGTTTCAAATATCTTTTCGGCTACGGTAAATACTGTAATAGCGTTTATATTTTCTGTATATATACTTTTACAGAGAGAAAAGCTGGGCAGACAGAGCAAAAAGCTTATACTCAGTATTTTTTCCGAGAAAAACAGCCAAAAAATATTTTATTTAGGCGAGCTCGTATATAAAACTTTTAATAAATTTGTAACGGGACAGTGCTTGGAAGCTGTAATACTCGGAACGCTTTTCTTTGTAGTGCTAAGCATTGCGAGAATGCCTTATGCGCTGCTTATAGGGGTCTTGATCGGCTTTACGGCTCTGATACCGCTTGTAGGCGCATTTATAGGCTGCGCCGTATCGGCTTTTCTTATACTTATGGTAAGTCCTGTAAAGGCTGTGATTTTCCTTGTTATATTCATTATTATACAGCAACTGGAAGGAAATCTCATATATCCTCATGTTGTAGGAAATTCCGTAGGTCTTCCCTCAATGTGGGTGCTTGTGGCAGTAACATTGGGAGGCAGTCTTTTCGGAGTAGTGGGAATGCTTGTATTCATACCCATGTCCTCGGTGCTTTATACCTTGCTTAGAGAGTGGTCTCAAAAACGGTTAAAAAGTCGGGGGATTAAGGTTGATAACTATATATAGAACGATTTTTAATTTTAAAGACTATATTTAGTAATAATTGTCGTAATTTCGTTTTTAAATATTAATGCTTTTCTTCCCCCTTTATATTATAATTTATAAAGGGGGAATTAACATGCACGTAAACGATTCAAAACAAAGAACAGAAGAAAATTATGAAATACGCATAAGCCTTATTAAAGAAAAAAATACATATAGCTTTCGTTCCGTTCTTTATAAAAAAGAAAATATTGTTGATATCTGCATAACGCCGCCTATAACAGACGATATTGAAAAAGCAAGGGAAATATTCTGCATTCTTACAAAAAACAAGGTGTTTCCCTGTCACATGTGCAATATAATAGATGAGCTTATGTGACAGGGGTCAAACTCTGTTTTTTTATAAAAAAATCAAAAAAAAGCTTGACAAATCTTAAGTTATGCATTATACTTGTCTATGTTGTTAGTTAATATTATATATATGGCTTGGTAGCTCAGCTGGTTAGAGCGCTGGCCTGTCACGCCAGAGGTCGAGGGTTCGAGCCCCTTCCAAGTCGCCATATATGGGAGCATAGCTCAGCTGGGAGAGCATCTGCCTTACAAGCAGAGGGTCACAGGTTCGAGCCCTGTTGTTCCCATTTTTAGCACATAGAATTATTTTTTTATGTGTATGCTCGAGTGGCGGAACTGGCAGACGCACAGGACTTAAAATCCTGCGGGAGTTAAATCCCGTACCGGTTCGATTCCGGTCTCGAGCAGTAAAAAGGGCTTCGATGAATACATCGGGGTTCTTTTTTCTTTGGCATATTGTTAAAGTGTCAATGATTGGTAACACTTTTTTTGAAAGGCAGGTTGTCAAGGGAAAGGTGGAGATTTTGCAG